>DASZNA010000068.1:0-22197 GCA_035551655.1 Solirubrobacteraceae bacterium | reverse complement strand
TCAGCACGAAGTTGATGGCGAAGATCGGCAGGTTCTCGGCCACCCAGCTCGCCGCCCGGTGGATTCCCTGGCCCAGATCTCCGCTTGCCTGCGTCTCCCGGGTGATCAGCGCGAAGAACCTCTCGGAGTCGGTGTCACCCTGGACGAGGCTCCGGGCATCCCCGAGTTCCGCGTCCAGCCGATCGACATCTCCGATCACCCCGTTGTGGGCAAACAGCCTGCCCTCCTGCTCGAACGGGTGGGTGTTCTTGAGCTCCACTGCGCCGTTGGACGCGTAGCGGATGTGGGCCACGAACGTCCGGGACCTCACCTCCTGGGCCTTGGTGGCGAATTCGCGGTCGGCGTAGGCCGCTACCGGCTGCTTGGATACCACCGGCCGGCCATCCTCGGTGTAGGTGCCCAGGCCGGTGCCGTCCGGCTCCCGGTGGCTCTGCTCGGCCAGCGAGTTGGGCGCCTGTAGAAGCCAAAACGTGGCAGTGATCCGTTCCGGTCCTCCGGTCATCCCGAACAGGCGACACACAGTGCTGCCAGAGTACCCGGCTTCGTGCAAGACTCCGCCGCCATGTCTGCCGGTGGAGAGGATCTGAAAGCCGATGTGATCGTCGTTGGGGCAGGCCTGGCCGGTCTGGTGGCCACGGCCGAGCTGGCCGACGCGGGCAAGCAGGTTCTGCTTCTGGACCAGGAGCCCGAGCAATCGCTGGGGGGGCAGGCTTTCTGGTCCCTGGGTGGCCTGTTCTTGGTAAACAGCCCCGAGCAGCGGCGGGCCCGGATCAAGGATTCCTTCGAGCTCGCCTGGGCGGATTGGCTGGGGAGTGCCGGCTTTGACCGTCCCGAGGACGAGTGGCCGAGGCGGTTTGCCCGCGCCTACGTGGAGTTCGCCGCCGGCGAGAAGCGCGAATGGCTCTACGGGATGGGGCTCCGGGTCATGCCGAGCCCGGGCTGGGCCGAGCGCGGCAGCGGTGACGCCACCCGCCACGGGAACTCGGTCCCCCGCTTTCACCTGACCTGGGGGACGGGACCGGGGGTGGTGGCGCCCTTCGAGCGCCGGGTGCGGGAGGCCGTCACCCGCGGGCTCGTGCAGTTCGCCTTCCGCCACCGCGTGGATGAGCTGATCGTGGAGGGCGGGACGGTTCAGGGCGTCACCGGTGCCGTGCTCGAGCCGAGCTCCATCCGCCGCGGTGAGGACAGCTCCCGGGAGGTGGTGGGGGAGTTCACCGCCCGCGCCGGGGCGGTGGTGATCGCCAGCGGAGGCATCGGGCACAACTTCGAGATGGTGCGCCAGGCCTGGCCCGAGCGCCTGGGTTCTCCGCCCAAGAACCTGATCTCCGGGGTCCCCGCGCACGTCGACGGGCGGATGCTGGGGATCGCCGAGCGGGCCGGAGCCGACCTGATCGGGCGTGACCGGATGTGGCATTACGTGGAGGGCATCCGCAACTGGGACCCGATCTGGAGCCACCACGGGATCCGGATCCTCCCGGCTCCCTCCTCCATGTGGTTCGACGCGGTGGGTCGCCGGCTGCCGGCTCCGCTGTACCCCGGATTCGACACCCTGGGAACCCTCGAGTACATCGGCAAGACGGGGTACGACCACACCTGGTTCATCCTCAACCGCCGGATCATCGCTCGTGAGTTCGCCCTCTCGGGGTCCGAGCAGAACCCGGACATCACGGGCCAGAGCATCCCGGACACGCTTCGCCAGCGGGTCCTGCCGAACGTGCCCGACCCGATCCAGAAGTTCATGGACCACGGCCCGGATTTCGTGGTGGAGCGCAACCTACGTGACCTGGTGGCGGGCATGAACCGCCTGACCGATGAGCCGTTGCTGGACTTCGCGGAGATCGAACGCCAGATGGTGGCCCGGGATCAACAGGTGGACAACCCCTACGGCAAGGACTTCCAGGTAATGGCAATCCGAGCCGCTCGCCGGTACCTGCCCGACCGGATCAGCCGCATCGCCCCGCCTCACCGGATCCTCGACCCCGCCGCCGGCCCGCTGATCGGCGTCAAACTGAACGTCCTCACCCGCAAGACTCTGGGCGGGCTCCACACCGACCTGGACGCAAACGTCCTGACCCCGGAGGGCCAAATCTTCTCCGGCCTTTACGCCGCCGGCGAGGTGGCCGGCTTCGGGGGAGGCGGCATGCACGGCTACAACGCGCTTGAGGGCACTTTCCTGGGGGGCTGCCTGTTCTCGGGCCGCACCGCCGGGCGGGCCGTAGCCAGCCGGCTCTGAGGCCTACGAGCCGACGGGCTCGAGTACGAACAGTGGGATCAGACGGTCTGTGCGCGTCTGGTACTCGGCGTAGGGCGGGTAGGCGGCCACGGCACGCTCCCACCACTGGTCGCGCTCTTCGCCGTGAACCTCTCGGACGGTGTAGTCCCTCCGCTCGGTGCCGTCCCACACCTCCACCTCGGGGTGGGTGCGGATGTTGTTGACCCAGGCCGGGTTTTCGGGAGCGCCGCCCTTGGAGCCCACGGCAAGGTAGTCGCCGTCATGCTCAACCCGCATCAGCGGCGTGCGGTGAAGCTGTCCACTCTTCGCGCCCCGGTTCACGACGATCACCACCGGCAGGCCGGTGTCCTTGTGCGTCGTGCCCTCGCGCCCACCGGTTCGCTCCCAGGTCTCGACCTGTTCACGGACCCACTCGGCCGGGGCTGGCGGTGCGTACTCACCTTGCAGAGGCATAGTTTCGATCCTAGCGTTTGAGGAACTGCGTGATCGCCGCCGCCATGGCCGCCCCCGCGCGGCGTTGGAAGCGAGCGGTGACCATCCTGCGGGCGTCGGTGGAGTTCCGCATGTTGCCGCACTCGATCAGGACCTTCGGGACTCGGGTCAGGTTGAGGCCGGCCAGGTCGTTCCGGGGGTGAAGGCCATCCACACCGTCGTAGGTGCTCACCGGCATGTGGGTGCCCGACTCGAAGCGGCTGCGCAGCTCTCGGGCGAACCGCCGGGAGGCTCCGATCACATGGTCATTGGGACCGTCGGCAACGGGCTCCAAGATCGCGAAGCCCCGCCCCCCCGGCGGACCCCCGTCCCCGTGGATGTCGATCGCCACGTTGGCGTGAGCCCGGTTGATGATCTGAGACCGTCTGTTAACGCACGGGCCGACGCCGTCGTTCGAGTGACGCGTGAGCACCACCTTGGCTCCCTCGGCCCGCAGGTCGGCGGTCAGGTAACGGGCCACGTTCCAGGTGAACCGGGGCTCGGTGTAGCCGCCGTCGGTCTCAGTCCCGGTGGTGTCGCAGTCCTCGTATTCCCGCCCATTCCAGATCTGGTGGTTGAGGAAGGACGGATCGCTCCAGTTGCGTCCGTTGTGACCGGGGTCAATGCCCACGACCTTGCCCGCCAGGGGCGAGGAATCGACCGACCGGGCGGGGGCGCCGGCCGCGTTGACGCCGGCGATCAGAAGGGACACGAGGGCCGCGAGCATCGAGGGACGGAATCCTGTCAGGTCTGGGTAGGGTGCTGAACGGAAGCCGTATGCCGAAGAAGATCATCTACACCCAAACCGATGAGGCGCCGGCGTTGGCCACCCAGTCGTTGCTTCCGATCGTCCAGGCGTTCGCCGGCACCGCCGGAGTGGAGCTGGAGCTCCGGGATATCTCGCTGGCCGGGCGCATCCTGGCTCAGTTCCCCGATCGCCTCAGCGAGGATCAGCGCGTGGCCGACGCTCTGTCCGAGCTGGGCGAGCTGGCCAAGACTCCTGAGGCCAACATCATCAAGCTCCCGAACATCAGCGCCTCGGTGCCCCAGCTGAAAGCTGCCATCCGCGAGCTGGGGCAGCAGGGCTACGACCTCCCCGACTACCCGGACGACCCCTCGAGCGACGAGGAGCGCGAGGCGCGCGACCGCTATGACCGGGTCAAGGGCAGCGCGGTGAACCCGGTCCTCCGGGAGGGCAACTCGGACCGGCGGGCCCCAGCGTCGGTCAAAGAGTTCGCCTGCAAGCATCCGCATTCAATGGGTGAGTGGTCTACCGAATCGCGCTCACACGTGGCCACGATGAGCGACGGGGATTTCCGGGCCACCGAGCGCGCGGTGACGCTCGAGGATGAGGCGCAGGTGCGGATCGAGCTCGTCGAGGAGACGGGAGAGACCACGGTCTTGCGCGAGACCCTCCCGCTGCTCGAGGGCGAGGTGATCGACGCGTCGGTCATGCGCGTAGAGGCCCTGCGCCGGTTTTTGTCCAAACAGATCGAGGATGCTCGCCGTCAGGGCGTCCTGTTCTCGGTTCACCTCAAGGCGACGATGATGAAGGTGTCGGATCCGATCATCTTCGGCCACGCGGTGAGCACCTTCCTTCCTGATTTGAAGGCGCGGGGCTGGAATCCCAACGACGGATTGGGGGCGCTGCCGGAGGGCACGGAGATCAGCTGGCCGGAGGACCGTCCCGGGCTGGCCATGGTCGACTCCGACCGGGGCATCACCAATCTCCACGTGCCCAGCGACGTGATCATCGACGCCTCGATGCCGGCCGCCATCCGCACGTCCGGGCAGATGTGGAATGCCCAGGGAGAGCAGCAGGACACGAAGTTCGTCATCCCCGACCACTCCTACGCGCCGCTCTACGCCGAGACGGTGGACCACTGCCGGGAGCATGGGGCCTTTGACCCGGCCACCATGGGGACTACGCCGAACGTCGGTCTGATGGCTCAGAAGGCCGAGGAGTACGGCTCGCACGACAAGACGTTCGAGATCGAGTCGCCCGGAGTCGTGCGCGTGGTCGATGACAACGACCGGGTCCTGCTGGAGCACCGCGTGCAGGCCGGGGACATCTGGCGCATGTGCCAGACCAAGGACGCGGCCATCCAGGACTGGATCGGTCTCGCCGTGGAGCGCGCGCGGGCCACCGGGGCGCCAGCAGTGTTCTGGCTTGATGAGACCCGGGCCCACGACGCT
Source organism: Solirubrobacteraceae bacterium (assembly GCA_035551655.1). GTDB lineage: Bacteria > Actinomycetota > Thermoleophilia > Solirubrobacterales > Solirubrobacteraceae > Palsa-465. The sequence continues at coordinate 17,297 of DASZNA010000068.1, read as the reverse complement.
GAGCTCCTGGCCAAGGTCCGTCCGGCGCTGAACGGGCTGGACACCGACGACGTGCAGATCGAGATCATGCCGGTGGCTGAGGCGGCCCGGTTCACACTCGAGCGGGCCCGCCGCGGGGAGGACACGATCTCGGTGACCGGGAACGTCCTGCGGGACTATCTGACCGACCTGTTCCCGATCCTCGAGCTGGGTACCAGCGCCAAGATGCTCTCGATCGTGCCGCTGATGGATGGAGGCGGGCTGTTCGAGACCGGTGCGGGCGGTTCTGCCCCCAAGCACGTGCAGCAATTCCTGCGCGAGAACCACCTGCGCTGGGATTCGCTCGGCGAGTTCCTGGCCCTGGCCGAATCGCTGGAGATGCTGGCCGATAAGGACGGCAACCCGCGGGCCCGGATCCTCGGGCAGGCGCTCGACCGGGCCACCGGCCGGGTCTTGGAGGAGGGCCGCTCGCCGTCCCGGAAGGCCGGCGAGCTCGATAACCGGGGAAGCCATTTCTACCTCGCCCTGTACTGGGCCGAGGAGCTGGCCGCCCAGGAGGAGGACGCCGACCTGGCCGGGCGGTTCTCGCATCTGGCCGAGCGCCTCGGGGCCGCCGAGGCACAGATCGTCGAGGAGCTCGACCGAGTGCAGGGCGAACCGGTCGACATCGGTGGGTATTTCCGCCCCGATCCCGAGAAGGTGGTCGCCGTGATGCGCCCGAGCCAGACGTTCAACCAGGCGCTGGATGACCTCTAGCCGTTCGTCGACCTGAGGTATCCGAAGGGCCCGGGCGGGGTGAGCCCAAAGCCACCCTGCCCGGTCGGACCGCTCGAAGTGGTGGGTAGCGGCGTGATAGAATGCTTGCCAGCAAGCAATTATTTTCATGCCCATCCAGATCAACTCCACGCCCGAGCTCGAGGCCGCCCAGCGCCTGCGCCAGACCATCTCGCGCCTGTACCGCCGGCTGCGAGTAACCGAGGCCTCCGCCGACGCCGCGCTCACTCCCGCCCGGGCCTCGGCGCTCCTGCACGTCGACCGGCGCGGGCCCCTCCGCCTGGCCGAGCTGGCCGAGGCTGAGGGCCTGAACCCGACCATGCTCTCGCGCATGGTGAGCGACCTGGTCGAGGCGGGAGTGCTCGAGCGAAGCTCCGATCCCGGCGATCGGCGGGCCGCCTGGGTGCAGGTCACGCCGGCCGGGGCGGACCTGGCCCGGCGGATGCGCAGCGAGCGCACGCAGGCCGTGCTGGACGCCGTGGACGGCCTGACGGCCGCTGAGCAGCGCTCGGTGTTGGGTGCGCTGCCCGCCCTGGAGCGGCTGGTCGAGCTGCTCTCCGAGGACCGCCGATGACCCGGATCCGGCGCATTTCGCACACCACCTTCGCCGCCCTCGAGGTCCCCAACTATCGCCGCTATCTGAGTGGCCAGTCGGTCTCGCTGATCGGGACATGGATGCAGATGACGGCCCAGTCGTGGCTGGTCCTGTCCCTGACGCATTCCGCTACCGCACTCGGCCTGATCGTGGCTCTGCAGACCCTGCCCGTCCTGCTTCTCGCGCCCTACGGCGGCGTGATTGCCGACCGGGTGGACAAGCGGCGGATGATGATCGGGCTGCAGAGCGCGATGGGCATCCAGGCGCTGATTCTGGGGCTCCTGACGGTCACCGGCGGGGTACAGGTCTGGCAGATCGCCATTCTGGCCATGCTGCTGGGCCTCAACAACGCGTTCGAGAACCCCTCGCGCCAGTCGTTCATGCTCGAGATGGTCGGGCCCCAGCACTTGCGCAACGCGGTCAGTCTCAACTCGGTGATGGTCAACGTGGCCCGCGTGATCGGCCCGGCCGTGGCCGGGATCATGATCGCCACCGTCGGGACCGGCGTGTGTTTCCTGATCAACGCCGGCAGCTTCGTGGCCGTCGTGGCTTCCCTGATCAGCATGAATCTGAGCGCGCTCAGCCCGGCCCAGACGACTCCGCGGGCCCGCGGGCAGTTGCGCGAGGGCCTCTCATATATTCGCCGCACACCGGACCTGGCCGTGCCGCTGCTGATGATGGCGGTGGTCGGGTGCCTGACCTACGAGTTTCAGGTCTCGCTGCCGTATATGGCGAAGGCCGGCCTGCACGCCGGCTCTAGCGGCTACGGGTTCATGACCGCGGCGATGGGCGTCGGTGCGGTGCTCGGCGGCCTGGTCGTGGCCACCCGCGGGCGCACCGGGACGGCAGCGCTGGTCGCCTCGGTGGCCGGGTTCGGCGTGGCGATGGTGCTGGCCACCGCAGCCCCGAGCCTCGCCGTGGAGTTGATCGCCATGACCCTGGTCGGGGCGGGAAGCGTGGCCTTCATGTCCTCCGGCAACGCCACCCTGCAGCTGCGGGCCGCGCCCGAGATGCGCGGGCGCGTCATGTCCCTGTGGTTCGTGGCGTTCCAGGGCTCCACACCGATCGGGGGACCGATCATCGGAGCTGTCATGAGTGTGGGTGGTCCCCGAGCCGGGCTGGGCCTGGGGGCGGTCACCTGCTTTGTCGTGGCTGCGGTCGGCGTGCTCGGCCTTCGGGTCGCCCGGGGCCACTCCCACGCGGCCGCCTCTGCCGCTTAGCACTACTTTCTGGAATTCCGGAGTTTGCGGGAAAAACATCCGTCCAGATCGTTCAAGTACCGGTTGACTGCCGCCGATTGGGTTTCTGGACACAAATAGTCGGCAGGACCCATGTCGGAGGGTTCGAAGGGGCAGATGATCAATAGGGCTCCCAGGGCTGGAGGAAAGGTTCCGGGGCACCTTCCGGGTGGCCTGGACTTCGCCTGGCTGCTCGTGGTCGCGGTGGCCTGCTATGAGGCGGGTCGGGTTGGCCTGACGCTCTCCCATCCCCATGGGGTGGTCACCGTGTGGCCCGCGGCCGGGGTGGCCGTGGCGGCCGTCCTCTTGCGCGGCCGCTGGATGCTGGTGGGGGTCGCCGCCGGCAGCCTTGGAGCGATGCTCGTCGGGGGCGCCCCGGTGTGGGGCGCGGGACTGGCCGCGGCTGCTTGGACGCTCGAGCCTTGGCTGGCCGTGCACCTGCTCGAGCGCGTGGATTTCCGCCACAGCCTGCGCCGCCCCGGAGACGTGATGGCGTTCGTCGGTCTGGCCGGAGTGATCAGCGCCGCCGTGGCCGCCGTGGTGGGTGCGATCAGCCTGTTGGCTGCCGGTTGGGTGGGCAGCGGAGACGCCCTGGGTGATGCCTGGCGCGATTGGTGGCTGGCCGATATGAGCGGCATTGTTGTCGTGGGAAGCGTCGTGCTCGTGCTGAGCGCCGTCCGGTGGTCGGCGCTGCGCTCGCGGGCCACGCTCGAGGTGCTCGGGATGTCCGCCGCCGTCGCGCTGCTCAGCTACGCGCTGTTGCACCAGACGGGCTCGCTTCCGTATCTGGTGCTCCCGCTGATGTTCATGCTGGCCTTCTTTTACGGGCAGCGAGGCGCCGGGGTGGGGATCGGCGTGGTCTACTGGATCCTCGTACTCCTGACCGCACACGGACACGGTCCGTTCAGCACCGACAGCGGTGACGTCGGGCTGATCCGGGCCGAGGTGTTCGTCTGCGTGGGCAGCGCCACCGCCCTCCTGGTGGCTGCCGCCCAGGGCGAGCGCCGCCGGGCCGAGCAGGCCGCCGACCGGCTGGCCGTCAGTGAGGCGGTGCTGGCCGAGGCCCAGCAGCTGGCCGGGCTGGGTTCCTTTTACATCGACCTGGTCGAGGGGATGACCAGCTGGTCCCCCGAGCTGTTCCGGATCCTCGGTCGCGACCCCGAGGCCTTCCAGCCCAGCGCCGCCGGGTGGGTGAGTTGCTCGCACCCGGACGACCAGCCACAGTTGGACCAGGTCATGGCCCGGGTCCACGCGGAGGAGGCCTCGGCGTCGGTCGAGCACCGGGTGGTGCTGGCCGATGGAGACGTCAGGACGGTCGAGTCGCACATCCGCTCCGAGGCTGACGTCCACGGACGACCGGTCCGCATCGTGGGGAGCTGCCAGGACATCACCGGCCGCAAGCAGGCCGAGGAGCGGTTCCGCCACCTGTTCGAGGACGCGCCGTACCCGATCCTGGTGTTCGACGGGGCGGGTCACATCCAACAGGCCAACCAGCGCGCGCTCACCCTGTTCGGATACGAGCAGCCCGAGCTGGTGGGGCGCCCGGTGGAGATGCTCGTCCCCACGCCCGGACCCACGGCCAGCCCGTGGTACCGCAAGCCGGCCAACGACCTGTTCTCCACCGGCGGTGGAGAGATCGAGCTGCGCGGCCGGCGCAGCGACGGTCGGCTGTTCCCCATCGAGGTTTCGCTGACTCCGCTGGTCACCGATGAGGGTGTTCTGGTCTCAGCTGCGATCCGGGACGTCACGAAGATCGTCGCCGCCGCCGAGACCCTGAGCTTCCAGGCCCGTCACGATTCGCTGACCGGCTTGCCCAACCGCATGACGTTCCTGGAACGGCTGGACATTGCTCTGGAACATGCCCGAGGGTCGGGCCGTCCAGTGGGCGTGATCTTCCTTGACCTGGACAACTTCAAGTTCGTCAACGACAGCCGGGGTCACGACGCCGGCGATGCTCTGCTCAAGGAGCTGACGCCCCGGCTGGACGCCGCCGTGCGCGAGGGAGACATGGTCGGCCGGCTGGGAGGCGATGAGTTCGTGGTCCTATGCGAGAACCTGCCCGACGAGAACCGGGCCATCGAGATCGCGGAGCGCCTCGTGCGGATCACCGACGAGCCGATCGTCGCCGCCGGCGCCGAGCACCCGGTCACGCTGAGCGCCGGTGTGGTGATCGTGCGCGACGCCACGCGTGCCACTCCTCTGGGTGTGCTGCGCGACGCCGATGCCGCCATGTATGCCGCTAAGGAGCGGGGCAAGGGCCGCGTGGCCGTGTTCGACGACACCATGCACCGCCGGCTCATGGAGCGCCTGGCCGTCGAGGCGTCGCTGCGGGGGGCCCATACCCGCGGCGAGCTATCGCTGCACTACCAGCCGGTTGTGGCGCTGGAAAACGCCCGCGTGGTGGCGGTGGAGGCGCTGCTGCGCTGGGAGCACCCCGCCCGCGGGCTGCTCGCGCCCGCCCAGTTCCTGCCCGTGGCCGAGAGCACCGGCCTGATCGAGGGAATCGGCGAATGGGTGATCGGCGAAGCCTGCCGCCAGGCGGCGCGGTGGCGCACGATGACCGGCACCGGTGAGCCGATCCCGGTATCGGTCAACGTCTCCGCGCATCAGCTGTCCAGCGCCTCGCTGCTGGGGGCGGTGGAGCGGGCGCTCGTGGACAGTCAGCTGGCGCCGGATCTGCTCATGCTGGAGGTCACCGAAGCCGCGCTCCTGGCTGACATGAGTTCGGCCCGACGCGAGCTGGCTCACCTGAAGGAGCTCGGCGTGCGGCTGATCGTCGATGACTTCGGCGCCGGCTATTCCTCGCTTCCAGCGCTGCGCGAACTGATGATCGACGGCCTGAAGCTCGACCGCTCGTTCGTCCAGGCCCTGGAGGGCGAGGACGAAAACGGCGAGGACGGCGCTCTGGTGGGTGCGGTCCTCAGCATGGCTCACGCGCTTGATGCCCAGGTGACCGCCGAGGGCGTAGAGACGTGGAGGCAGGTGTCGCGCTTGCGGGACCACGGCTGTGACTACGGACAGGGCTATCTGTTCGCGCGGCCCCGGCCGGCGGAGGACCTGACGCCGATGCTGCTGCCGGCTCAGGAGGGGGAGCCTCGGGACGAGGAGCTGGTGGGCTAGGAAGCCTGGTGGTGCTGGACCGGGGCAGGCTGAGGACCGAGCCCTAGCCTGGCGCGCGCCGGAGCGCGTGGAACCCGGCGTTCAGCAGGGTCTCGGCCTGGGTCAGCCAGTTGCCGGAGTGCAGCAGCACCACGCCCAGCCAGTGGCCATCCTGCCGTGCCGTCGCCACCAGGCATAGTCCGGCTGCGCTGGTGAAGCCCGTCTTGACCCCGTCCGCGCCGCGATATCTCGCCATCAGCAACGGGTTGTTGTTGTACAGGTAGAGCTTTCCCCCTTTGATGGGAAAGCGGAGGATCGCGCTCCGGGTAGACACGACCCGCCGGAGCAGCGGCTGCTTGACGATCGCGTGAGCGAGAACGGCCAGGTCACGCGGGCAGGAGTAGTTGCCCCGGTCGCTGATTCCGGAGGCGTTCGAGAAGTGAGTGCAGCTGAGCCCGAGCTTGTTGGCCTGCGCGTTCATCAGGCGCACGAAGTGAACCGCGGTGCCCCCGACGTGCTGAGCCAGGGCCATGGCGGCGTCGTTGCCGGAGGGAAGCATCAGGCCATAGAGGAGGGGGAGCTCAGGAACGCGACGGCCCCGGGGAAGCAAGCCCACTCCCGATCCGCTGAAGTCCGTGGCCTGGCGGGTGATGAGCACCTCGGCTCGCGCGTTGGAGTGGGTGGCCACCACGAGCGCCGTCATCATTTTGGTCAGGCTGGCGATCGGCAGCGGGCGAGAGGGATCGTGTGCCCATAGAACCCGGCCCGAGTTGACGTCGAACAGTAGTCCGGCTCGGAGGCCAAGCTTGAGCCGCGGGCTCACCTGCGCGCGGTCCCGGAGCCGGGCATACATCGACGTGGGGTCCGGGGGCTTCCGCCTGACGGGGCGCGCCGGCTTGGTCACGACTGCGATGCGGCGATGATGATGGCCGGAGCTCGTGTCGAACAGACTGATCAGGACCAGTGCCGCCACGGCCAGGACGATGACCGCAACGGCCCGGCGGATCAGGTGGCGCCGGCGAGCGGGCCGGCGCCATCCGCCCCGGCCGCGTCTCCCGCCACGCCTGCGCCCGGGGCGGTTATCCCGCGTGCTGTAGAGAACCCGCAGCTCACTCACACGCAGAGACCTGACTCAGCGGCGGCGATCGGAATCCCGCAGCGCTCCCCCGATGGCCACCCAGAAGAACAACAGGATCACGAACGAAACGACGCTTAGGGCGTTCACTCCGTTGCGGACCATGTCCAGCACGGTGAGCGCGGTGAGCCCGGCGATGAACAGGAGAGTGACGACCAGAAGGACACGGCGGCTGGTCACGGGTGGGAGGGTAGTGTCCGGCGCGGCCGTTGGCCGGCGCGGAGTCGCCCCAGAGGGTGCGGGTCCTTCAGGCTGCGGTGGGCGTCTGTACGCTGGCGATCCGCCACGGACGCTGCGGGTCGTCGGTGAGCTCCAGCACCCAGCGCTCGGCAAACTCGATCGTGCGAGTGGAGCTGCCCGATACCACTTGTGTGGTGTCCCTGTCCTGTACGTAGCGCCGGCCACGGATGGCAACGTCGAGGGTCATGGTTGGTGGCCGGTGGGCGGCATCGAGCGCGGCGATCTGGATCTGCTTGATCTGAGGGCCGCGCACGACCACGCGCCGACGCCCGCTGTGGTCACCGGCGTACAGGAGCTCGGCCAGGGCGGGCGGTTCCGCCATCGCTCGGAGCTTCTGGTCGGGCCCATCCACAGCCTCGGCCCAGGCGGCCACGGCCTGGCGGGCCGCGATCTCCAGGACATCGGGAGCGAACCGGCCATCGGCCAGGCTCAGATCGTTGGCGGCGCTCCGGGCGTCGCCGCTGAACTGCAGGTCGGCCAGCTCGGGGATCATCGTGGGATCGGGCACGGCCTCAGCCGCCGCCTGCTCCACCATCGCCTGATCCCTCAGCGCATCCTCGTCAGCCCACTCGGTCTGGACGATCTTGTCCGTCAGCGCGTGAGCGCCCTCCGACCCCTGCTCTATCGACGCGAGCACCCAGTGGTCATCGCGGCGCAGCAGGGTCCAGTACTCCCGCATCCGGACCGTTTCGGTGAACTGGCCCCGCCGCTTGAGGTGACGCCCGTAGTTGTCGACCACGAAATCCCGCATGCGGGCTTCGATCCGGACCACGACCCGGTCATCGCCGCCCTCTCGCGCCAGCCCGACGTACTCCACCGTGGGCTCGTCTAGGGGCTGCACCCGGTTGCGCCAGCCTTGTCGATCGAGCTCGTCGAGCCGGCGCTCCCACTCGGCGAGCAGGCTGGTGGCAACCAGGCCGCGCAGACGGACCCGGTCGCGGTCGTCCCAGGCGAACTGGATCTGGGTAAACAGCGCCGCCGCGGCGGTCCGGACGTGCTCGGGATCGAAGCGATCGTCCTCGTCAGCGGCTTCGGCGGCGGCTAGCTCCACCTTGCGTTCGCGCTTCTGCGTACGGCGGCGCTCAGCGCGCCCCGACTCACGGCGGGCCTGCCAGGCCGCGCTCATCTTGGGGGCGCCACTGCGCAGGAACCAGACGACCAGCCCGATGGCGATCAGGAACAGCAGGCCCAGCCCGTGGCCGATCAGCGCGATATCGATCAGCGCGCGGAAGATCAGGAACAGCGCGAAGCCCTTGCCGCCTCCACCACCGCCCCCGCCGAAGCCGCCGCCTCCACCGCCTCCGCTGAACGAGCCGGTGCCACCCCCAGCGGCCGCCAGCGCCGCCGGGGCCGCGATCAGGACGGCCAGCGCAACCAGCGCCAGGACGATGAGTGTGCGGCGGTTAGGTCTCACGCCGTTGCCGCTCTGAGCGGACCAATTCCCGGCTCGGTCTGGGGGACATGCTGGTCGGCGTGGTAGCTCGAGCGGACGAGCGGGCCGGCGGCGACATGCTCGAAGCCGAGGTCGTAGGCGGCCTCTTCGAGCGCCTTGAACTCGTCTGGATGCCAGTAGCGGACGATCGGCAGGTGATGTTCGGTGGGGCGCAGGTACTGACCCACGGTGAGCACCTGGACGTGGTTGTCCCGGAGCTGCCCGAGCGAGTCGACCATTTCCTCGAACGTCTCGCCCAGGCCAACCATGAGTCCAGATTTGGTGGTGACTTCGTCACCGCCCATCTCCTTGGCGGTCCTGAGGACTCGCTTGCTCCGTTCCCAGGTAGAGCCTCTTCGTGCGACCGGGTACAGGCGAGGCACCACTTCGACGTTGTGGTTGAACACGTCGGGTTTCTCGTGGATGACCTTGGCCAGAGGCATCTCCTGGCCGCGAAAGTCAGGGGTGAGGACCTCGATCTTGGTCTGCGGGGACTGCCGGCGGATCTGGCGGATCACCCCGACGAACGCGTGAGCCCCGTAGTCGGGCATGTCGTCGCGGTCGACGCTCGTGATCACGGCGTGACGCAGGTTCATCCGGGCCACGCTGCGGGCCACCCGCGCCGGCTCCAGCGGATCGTTCCAGGTCGGCTTGCCCGTCTTGACGTTGCAGAAGCCGCATCGGCGGGTGCAGGTGTCGCCCAGGATCATGAACGTCGCCGTACCCCGCTGCCAGCACTCGCCGATGTTCGGGCAGGCCGCCTCCTGGCAGACCGTGTGCAGATTCTCTGACTTGATCAGCTGTTGGAGTTCGCGGTACTGCGGGCCGCCGGGGGCCGGCACCTTGAACCACGGTGGCTTGCGGCCCTTGTACGGCTGCACCTCCGGGCCGAGCACCGTCAGCACGTCGGCGATACCGCCTGGATTGGACCGTGATCGAGTGGCGCTCATCCTGTTGTAAAGGGTACCTACCGGCCAACGGGGGGATTTCGGTCGGCGGTGACCCTCTAGGACGTGTGGGTCGAAAAACTCAAAATATCTTTGAGAAATTCGACAGGCAGGGGGCGGTTAGCGATCCGGCGCGACTGATTCTCGGCCAGCACGCGGTGTTTGCCGCGTGGCAGGTCAACGTTTCGGACCAGGTTCTCGCCGCGCGGGCTCGCGCCGGCCGCCTTCACCGCATCCACCACGGCGTCTACGCACTCGTCCCGAAAGAGCTCCTCGCCCCCAACGGCCGCCGCATGGCCGCCGTTCTGGCGTGCGGTCCCGACGCGGCTCTCTCGCACTACTCCGCTCTGAAGCTCCGCGGCCTGATGGACTCGCAGCGGGCCAAGATCGATGTCACGGTGCCGACGAGCGGCGGCCGAAGCCGCGAGGGCATCCACATCCACCGGTCATCGACCCTGCGCCCGTGCGACGTGGAGCCGGTCGACCGCATCCCGTGCACCACGCTGGCCCGCACGATCTTCGACATGGCTGACGTACTCGCGCCGCGCCGGCTCGAGCGGCTGCTCGACGAGATGGCCTACCAGGAGGTCCTCGACCTGGCCACGCTGAATGAGCAACTCCAACACAACCCTGGCCGGCGTAAAGCGTGCCGCAACCTCCGCGGAACCCTCGCCCACCACGTGCCGGGAAGTACCCGCACCGACGGCGTGCTCGGCGAGGAGATGCTGGCGCTGATCCGCGAAACCGATCTCCCGGCCCCAAGGTCCAGCACTGGATCGACCTCAAGGACGGCGACTCGATGATCCAGGCGGACTTCGCCTGGCCGGCAGCCAGAGTGATCGTCGAGACCGATGGACAGCAGGCCCATGAGAAGCCCCGGCGCCGATCCGCCGACTACCGCCGTGACCAGCGAGCGGCCAGGGCCGGCTGGCATACGCTGCGCTTCGCACCACAGCAGATCCGGGAGGAGCCCGAGCGCGTGAAGCGAACGCTCGTGGCGGTGGTCAGACCACGGCTACCGGCGAGGCAGAAGCGCTCAGGGCCCGCTCCAGCCGATCCAGGCTGACCAGCCGCTGGCGCCTCTGCAGGGCCTTGGCCATCTCGAACCCCACCCGCCGGCGGAAGCACTTCATCTGTCCCGCGGAGCGCGATGTCTCCCGGATCAGCGAGGTCATCTGCACATTCGGCAGACCGCAGGCCACGACCCAGCCGAACGGCTGCAGGTCGTTCTCCACGTTGACCGCGAAGCCGTGGGTGGTCACGCCCCGCGCCACGTGCACCCCGATCGAAGCGATCTTTCGCTCCGCCACCCAGACGCCCGTGTAGTCAGGGCCCTCGTCGGCCCGCGCCCGGCCCGACACGCCCTCCGCATCCAGAGCCGCGATCAGCCCCCGCTCCAGGGTCCGCACGTACTCGACGACATCGTCGACGCGCACGATGGGATAGCCGACCAACTGCCCGGGGCCGTGGTAGGTGACCTTGCCGCCCCGGTCGGTGTCGACCACGTCGATCCCCTGCCGCCGGTACCACTCCTCGCCCATGGGCAGCTCGTTGGCGGCGGAGCGGCGCCCGCGCGTGTACACGGGTGGGTGCTCGAGCAGGAGCATGACGTCGGGCACCAGATCGGCCTGTCGAGCCGCACAGAGACGAGTCTGGAGTTCGAGGGCGCGGCGGTACTCGATCACTCCCAGGTGGCAGGTCCACAACTCACCGCTCATGGACCTCATCCTAGTGTCCTGACTCATGAATTGGCCGCCGCCGCGCGGCGTCTGGACGCACGTGGTACCACCCGCTTCGCGGCAGGTACCACTAGTACCTGCCTTGCGAATCGCGCGGCGCCACGCACGCCCAGCCACTCGCGAGACTGCGGGCGAATTTCCGCCTCAGAACACTAGGCCAGCGATCCCTCCTGGAGATGGCGCTTGACGGCGGCCAGGAACTGGGCCGACAGCGCCCCGTCCAGGGCCCGATGGTCCCAGCTCAGGCCGAGGATCGTCATCGGCCGGATGGCGATGGAGTCATTCCCGTCCGCGTCGGTGACCACGACCGGCCGCTTCACCACAGCCTCCAGATCAAGGATCGCCACCTGCGGCTGGTTGATGATCGGCGTGGCCATGATCGACCCGTACTGACCCGGGTTGGTGATCGTGAACGTTCCGCCGCGCACTTCGTCCGGGGAAAGCTGACCGGAGCGAGCCCCCTTGGCCATCTCCCGAATCCGCACGGCCAGACCCTCCACCGACAGCTGGTGGGCATCCCGCACGACCGGCACGATCAGGCCGTCCTCACCCAGCGACACGGCGATACCCAGATGGACCTCGCGATCGAAGCGGCTGTACTTGTCCCCCTCCATCCAGGCGTTCAGCGCCGGGAACTCGCGAAGCGCCAGCACAGATGCCCGGGCCACGAACGACAGGGCGGTCACGCCAAGGTGGGCGCGTGCCGCCTCGACGCGGCTCATGTCCACCTCGATCCACGTCGTGCAGGTGGCCGACTCGTCCAGCGAGCGCTTCATGTGCTCGCCGATCGTCCGGCGCATGCGCGACAGCTGACCGTCACCGGCCCCGGGGGCCGGCACCGGATCGGGTCGATACGGGCTCTCGATGTGCAGCGGCGGTTCCGCCACCGCACCGGCATCTCCTCCGGAGCCGGAGCCGGAGCCGTTGCCATTGACCAGCGCCATCACATCCTGCTTGCGCACTCTTCCGCCCCGGCCGGTGCCCGGGACCAGAGACAGATCGATCCCGTGCACCGCGGCGATGCGCTGCACCACTGGCGAGTACCGGCGAACATCGGCACCGGCACCGTCCCCGCCCTCGGTCTTCACGGGCGCGGCCGGGGTGTCCATGTCGGTCGGCGCCGCCTCCATTCCGGTCACGTCGGCCGCCGCCGCCTCGGGCGCCGGGACGTCCTCGTGACCAGAGGAACCAGAGGAACCAGAGGGACCAGAGGAACCAGAGGAACCAGAACCACCCGACACCGACAGCCGAGCCAGCACAGTCCCCACCGGCACGGTCTCTTCCACGTCGACGAGAATCTCCTCCACCACCCCCGCGGCCGGGCAGGGCACCTCGGTATCGATCTTGTCAGTGGAGATGTCGCACACGGTCTCCTCGTAGGCGACCGTGTCGCCGACTGACACGCGCCACGCGACGATCGTCCCTTCCGAAACGGAAACTCCCATCTGAGGCATGGTCACATCGACCAAGCCCGTGTCAGTACGCGAGGAGCTCACGGCACGCCTCCCTCACTCGCTCGACACTTGGCAGGACGGCCTGTTCCAGCGGCGGAGAGAACGGGATCGGGACATCCGGCGAGGCCACGCGAACGACGGGACCGTCGAGATCCTCAAAGCCCTTCTCGACGATCAAGGCCGCCACCTGGGCCCCGGCGGCGCAGGTGGCGTTCGCCTCGTCCACCACGACCACCTTGGAGCATCGAGCCACCGAATCCAGAATCGCCTCCTCATCCAGCGGCACCAGGGACCGCAAATCCAGAACCTCCACCGATGCCCCATCCAATCCATCAGAAACCGCCTCCAGGGCCACGGGCACCATCGCCCCATAAGCGATCACGACCAGGTCCGAACCGGGCTGAGCCACCCGCGCACAGAACGGGGTCTCGTAAACCCCGGTAGGCACCTCGCCCTTAACCCGCCGGTAGAGGTGCTTGTGCTCCATGAAGCACACCGGGTTGGGGTCGTGGATGGCCGCGTGCAGGAGGCCCTTGGCGTCCTCAGCGGTGGACGGGGCGACCACCTTCAGGCCGGGCGCGTGCATGAACCACGCTTCCGGGTTCTGGGAGTGGAACGGCCCGCCACTGAATCCACCACCCGAAGGCAGCCGCACCACCAAAGGCACGGCCAGGCCCTGGCGGTAGTACATCTTCCCGGCCACATTGACCAGCTGGTCAAAGCCGCAAGAGATGAAGTCGGAGAACTGCATCTCGCACACGGGCCGCAGGCCGACCGCCGCGGCGCCCACCGCGCAGCCGATGATGGCTGACTCGGCCAGCGGAGTGTCCATCACTCGATCAGGCCCGAACTCCTCGATGAACCCGTCGGTGACCTTGAACGCGCCACCGAACACCCCGATGTCCTCGCCCATCAGCATCACGCGCTCGTCGGCCCGCATCTCGTCTCGCAACGCCGAGGAGATCGCCTGGAGATAGGTGAGCGCCGGCATCAGGCATCACCACCCGGAGCAAAGCCCGACCAGCGCGGGACGCCGTCCCCCAACGGCTCAGGCTCACCCTCGCAGAACACGCCGACCGTCGCAGAGGCGGGATCGGGCATCGGCGAGGCCAGCGCCTTCTCCGTCGCCTCGTCGATCTCCGCCTTCACCGAGGCCCGCAGAGCCTCGACATCCACGCCGAGCTCCGAGAGCCGGGCCGTCTGGCGGTCGATCGGATCCTTGGCCTTCCACTCCTCCACCTGCTCGCGCGGCACGTACTTCATGTCGTCGTGCGCGGCGTGGCCGTGCATGCGCATGGTCACCGCTTCCACCAGCGTCGGCCCACCTCCGGACAGAGCTCGCTCCCGCGCCTCGCGGCACACATCGAAGACCGCCTCCGCGTCATTTCCGTCCACCGTCACGCCGACCATCCCGTAGGCCTCGGCACGCTGCACCGGATCGACGGCGAACTGCTTATCCAGCGGCGTGGAGTACGCGTACTGGTTGTTCTCCAGCACGAAGATCACCGGCAGCTTCTGCACGCCGGCCCAGTTCAAAGCCTCGTGGAAGTCGCCACGCGAGGTCGAACCGTCACCAAACCAGGTCAAAGCGCATCGCCGCTCCCCGCGCATCTTGAACGCCATGGCCATCCCCGTCGCGACCAGCATCATGTCCGGGAGCATCGAGACCATCCCGACGCAGCCCAGCCGGAAGTCGCCGAAGTGCACGTTGCCGTCGCGGCCCCGCGTGATGCCCAGGTCCCGCCCCATGTACTGCGCCAACACCTGCTCCGGCGTCACCCCGCGGATCAGGTGGGCGGCCAGATCCCGGTGGAGGATGCACAGCCGGTCCTCCGGGGCCATCGCGAATGCCGCCCCGGCTGACACCGCCTCCTGACCGAACCCGTCGTAGAACGATCCCGGCACCTTCCCCTGCCGGTACAGGTTCATCGCGCGCTCCTCGAGACCGCGCATCAGCAGCATCGCGCGCAGCAGCCAGATGCGATCGTCGAGCGTCAAATGCTCGATCGGACCGGCGGCCGTCTCCTCAGGCGGCGCCACATCGATACTCATCTCTCGTTTCCCTTTCGTCAGTGACCTAACGGGGTCTCCGTCGGCCAGAAATTCCGCAGCCGCTGGGGTCTCCAGCGCCTCCGGGAACGGGCAGGTCCGAGCTTACTCCAGGCACCCGCCGAAGTCGCCATCTTGCAAGATCGCCACCCCCGTACAGGCGACTCTCGGCACCCTAGTCTTGGACACATGGACGGCGCCCGAATCACCCGGCTGAGGTGGCGCCTCCACGGCGCCTGGATGTGGCCCACATTCGTCGTGCTAACTCTGCTCGATGGAGCCCTCGTCCACTGGCTTCCGCTCTCCGGTGACAGTCAGTCACCCATGACCGGCTGGCTCATCGGGCTGTTCGTCGGCCTGCTCGCCATCGTGCTGGCCGCTCCGGCTCTCGGCTTCGTCCTGCGCCGGTTCAGACCCGACATGCCCAGGGTGGTGGCGCGCGACTACGCCGGTGCCGGCGCCATCCTCGCCATCACCCTCATCCTGCTCGGCGCGGGCCTCACGCACCGCTCCACCATCATCGCCGACCGGCAGGCGCTCCAGGACGCGGTCGCCCGGGCCCAGGCATTCATCGGCGTGCACGCCAAACCCCAGTTCCGTGCCAACGTGCGCCATGCCAGCACGTACGAACTCCAGCCCCCGAGGATCTACCGGGTCTGCGTGCCCAATCAAGCCGGGACCCGGACGTACTGCGTGATCGTCCACCGGGACCGCCCGTTCGCGCATAGTGTGAGCTTCTCCGGATACGAGCCCAACTCGGTCCTCTCCCAAGGCACAGGCTGAGCCACGACCACCAAGCGCAGCGTCCTCATCGCGAGCATCCTCGGCAGCGGCGTGGTGTTCCTCGACGGCACCGTGGTGAACGTGGCGCTCCCGGCCATCCGGACCAGCCTGCACGGGAACCTGGCCGACCAGCAGTGGGTCGTCGAGGCCTACCTGCTGACGCTGTCCAGTCTGCTCCTGGTGGGCGGTTCGCTGGGCGACCTTCGCGGCCGGCGGCGGATCTTCAGGATCGGCCTGGCCGGGTTCGGCGTCTTCTCGCTGCTCTGCGCGATCGCTCCCTCGAGCCCAACGCTGATCGCCGCCCGGGCCGTGCAAGGCATGTTCGGCGCTCTGCTGGTCCCAAGCTCACTGGCTTTGATCATGGACAACTACACCGACGACACCGAGCGCAGTGGGGCGATCGGCACCTGGACCGCTTGGACCGGGGTGGCCACCGTGATCGGCCCGCTGGGCGGCGGGTGGCTGATTCAGGCTGCGTCCTGGCGCTGGGTGTTCGCCATCAATCTCGTGCCGGTGGCCTACACCCTGTGGCTGCTGCGTAGCGTGCCCGAGAGCCCCCGAGTCGGGTGTCGGATCGACACGACTGGTGGTGCGCTCGCCGTGCTCGGACTGGCCGGGCCCGTGTTCGCGCTGATCGAGCAGCCCACCTACGGGTGGGGCAGTCCCCGCGTGCTGATCCCGCTCCTCGTCGGCTGCGCGCTGATCGTCGCGCTGATCATCTGGGAGCGCCGCGCGCCCGAGCCGATGCTGCCGCTCGACCTGTTCCGGATCCGCAACTTCGCGGCCGGCAACATCACCACGTTCAGCCTGTACGGCGGCCTCTCCGTGGCCACGTTCTTTCTCGTCCTCTATCTGCAGCAGGTCAACGGCTACACACCACTGAAGGCCGGGCTGGCTCTGCTGCCGATCACCGTGGTGATGTTTTCCCTGTCGCGCCGGTTCGGGGCACTGTCGGTGAAGATCGGACCCCGTCCGCTGATGGGCCTCGGCCCGATCATCGCCGGCCTCGGCCTGCTCCTGGAACGCCGTGTCGGCGCCGGTGCCTCCTACTGGTCGGCTGTCCTGCCGGGTGTGCTCGTGTTCGCTCTGGGTCTGTCGATGACGGTGGCGCCGCTGACCGCGACGATCCTCGGCGCCGTCCATCCCGGCCACGCCGGCGTGGCCAGCGGCATCAACAACGCCGTGTCCCGGGTGGCCGGCCTGATCGCCATCGCGGCGCTCGGTGCGGTGATCGCCGGGTCGTTCCAGTCTCACCTCCAGCGAGATCTCAGCGTCCATCCACTCACCCGGCCAGCCCCCGGAGTGATCGCTCGCGCTCGAGTCCGGCCACTGGTCATCAGCGACCCCTACGCTCCGCCCGCCGATCGAAACCAGCTTCACCGGGCGCTGACGAGCGCCTCGGTGAGCGCCTTCCAACTGGGGATGACGATCGCCGCTGCGCTGGCCATCGTGGGCGGGCTGGTGTCACTGCTGGGGATCGCACCGCTCAGCGACGAGGCCCGACGCCGAACAGCTGAGGGAAGCGCAGGGCCAGGAACGGATCCCCTGCCAGCTCCAGCCGGCCCTGAGCCAGCAGCACCGTCCATTTCGTCGTCCCGCTGACGAGCCGGACCAGGTCGCCGCCCGAGATCATCACGCGCGCGCCGGCCTCGGGGGCCGGCCGGCGCTTCACCTGGCAGCGACCGTCGCTCACCCGGACGGTGTAGCGGGTGCCGGATACGACGAACTCAAAAGTGGCTTTCAGGTCTCCGGCCACCTCGCGATCGAAGCGGCGCCGCATCCCCAGCGCCACCAGCGTCATGCCATTAGGTACTGCATCGCCTCGACCGGGTC
>DASZNA010000067.1:0-22036 GCA_035551655.1 Solirubrobacteraceae bacterium | reverse complement strand
GGCGCCACCACTCTTATCTGACATGCACGGTCCGATCAGTCGCCGTTAAGCCCGGCCTGCGTTTATACGACCCGACACCGGGAAGTCCGCCTTTGACCGCCGAGTCGGGCCCCGTGCGTTCAGTGGTCGCCGGGCCCCCGTGCGTTCAGTGGTCGCTCGGAGCGGACCACTGGAAGCCCGCCCGTGGCTCGCCGGCGGAGGTGATCCGAGACTGGCCCGAAGACCGTATTGAAGAGAAACCGAACAACGCGTCACCCCGCCCTTGCAAGAGGTGGCCCGCCGGCGGTACGCTTATGAACCGTAAGCTGGTCTCGAAAATGAAGGGGGGGACATGCCCTACTCCCGTCCTGGTGGTCCCATGAAAATTCCGATGAGCAGATTTCAAATCCACGACGAGCTCACCGCACCGGAGCGCTCGATGCCGATCCTCCGCGGCGCCCTGTCAGGTGGGGGCCAGCTCCCCAACTTCCTCGGCGTGCTGGCCGGGTCCCCGGCGGCGCTTCGCGCCTACGCCCGGTTCCGCTCCGAACTGCGCCACGGGCGCCTGTCGCTCGCCACGCTCGAGCGGATCGCCCTGGCTGTGGCCGACCACTACCACTCCGAGCAGGGCATCACCATGCACTCGAGGGCGGCCCGGGCCGCCGGCCTGGCCGTGGACGAGGTGGCGCTGGCCCGCCGGTTCCGCTCAAACGATCCGCGTGAGGCGGCGCTGCTCACCTATCTGAGTGCGCTGGTCGTAGACGGACGGCCGCCCATGCACCTCCATGAGGAGGCTCGGGAGGCCGGCTGGGACGATGAGCAGCTGCTCGAGGCCATCGCTGCCGTCTCACTCGAATCCTTTACCGCCATGGTGAACGTGGCCGGTGAGGTCCCCGTCGACGGCTCCACCGAGGAGTCACGGACCCTCAAGGCCGCGTAGAGTCGGGGCGGGCAGATGGAAGCTCGCGAGGCCACCTCAGATTCAGATCCCGACCTCGGTTCAGCCCGTCGGTCGAGCTGTTGCCCGTTCTACCACCAGGCGGTCGAGCTGATCGGCCGCCGCTGGACCGGCGCCATTCTGCGCGTTCTAATGGACGGCCCGATGCGCTTCTCGGAGATCGCGCAGTCGGTGCCCGAGCTCTCGGACCGGCTCCTGTCCGAGCGCATGAAGGAGCTGGAGGCGCGGGGGATCGTCGAGCGGACGGTGCATCCCGGGCCGCCACTGCGGGTCGAATACTCGCTCTCTCACATGGGCAGTGAACTCGAGCCGGCCCTCTCGGAGCTCGAGCGCTGGGCCCGACGCTGGCTGGCTCAGGCTGACTGACTGCGGCCGGACAGGCCGAGCAAGTAACGTTCCCGCTCCATGAACGTGCCCTCTCCGTCGCTCAGCCCCGACGAGGTGATGGCGAGCGTCGAGGAGCACAACATCCGCTTCGTGCGGCTGTGGTTCACCGACATCCTCGGCCAGCTGAAGGCCTTCTCCATCAACGCCACCGAGCTGGCCGATGCGTTCGAGGGCGGGATGGGTTTCGACGGATCCTCGATCACCGGCTTCAACGCGATCGAGGAGTCGGACATGATCGCCCAGCCCGATCCCAGCACGTTCACGATCCTGCCCTGGCAACCTGACGAGGCCGGGGTGGCCCGGATGTTCTGCGACATCCTGACCCCCGAGCGCACCCCGTACGAGGGCGACCCGCGCCATGTGCTGCGCCGCGCGCTGGACCGGGCGGCCCAGATGGGCTTTGACCACTTCTTCGTGGGGCCGGAGCTCGAGTACTTCTACTTCCGGGACAGCAAGTCGACCGAGGTTCTGGACGAAGGCGGCTACTTCGACCTGACCACCCTCGATGCCGGTTCTGACCTGCGGCGCGAGACCGTGCTCGCGCTCGAGCAGTTGGGCATCCACACTGAGTACACCCACCACGAGGTCGGCCCGAGCCAGCACGAGATCGACATGCGCTACGCCGACGCATTGAAAATGGCCGACGACTGCATGACCTACCGGATCACGGTCAAGGAATACGCCATGAAGTACGGCTATCACGCCACCTTCATGCCCAAGCCGCTGTTCGGCAAGAACGGGTCCGGGATGCACACCCACCAGTCGTTGTTCCGGGGCGGGCACAACGCGTTCTTCGACGCCGCCGACCCGTACTTCCTGTCCGACGTGGGCAAGGCGTTCATCGCCGGTCAGCTCCGTCACGCCCGGGAGATCTGCTCGATCTTCGCCCAGTGGGTCAACTCCTACAAGCGCCTGGTGCCCGGCTACGAGGCCCCGGTCTATGTGGCCTGGTCGCGGCGCAACCGCTCAGCTCTGGTCCGGGTTCCGCTGTACCACCCGGGTAAGGAGGCGGCCACGCGAATGGAGCTGCGCTGTCCCGACCCGGCCTGCAACCCGTACCTGACCTTCGCCGTTCTGCTCCAGGCCGGACTGGAGGGGATAGAGCACGGGTACGAGCTGCCCGATCCGATGGACAAGAACCTCTACCACCTCTCGCCCGAGGAGCGCCGCCGGCTGGGCATCGAACAGCTTCCGGCGACGCTCGGCGAGGCGATCGAGTTGACCGCCGAATCGGAGCTCGCGCTGCGCACACTGGGCGAGCACACGTTCAATCGCTACATCGAGATCAAGCGTCAGGAGTGGGAGGACTACCGGATCCAGGTCACCCCCTGGGAGCTCGAGCGCTACCTCCCGGTCCTCTAACCGAGGGCCCTACCGCAGTCCGAGCACCATCCGGGAGCGCCCGCTCGTGCCTCCCACGATCAGGTAGCTCAGCTGGTTGAGCACCCGGATCGTGTGGGCGGCCGATGGCTGGTGATCGGTCAACTGCACGAGGGCGGCGATGGGGGCGAAGGACAGATAGAACGGGACGTGGCTCCCGGCCGGCAACTGCGAGACCGCTTGCCGGTAGGCCGGGTCGCTGGCCAGCTTGGACGCCGGGCTGAGGAATCCTCGCGGACTGGCGAACCCATAGGTGGCCACGACCGCGCGGGCGACCTCGCTGACCAGGAGGCTGCTTCCGGTGGGCACCTTGACCGAGAAGTGGGTGGCCTTGCCCGCCACGCCGAGCGCCGGGCTGCGGGCCGCCAGCGCCCGGAACGTGCCGAGCAGCCGCGTGGCGGCGGCCAGGCTCGACGGGTGCAGCTTCAGCCCTACCCGGAGGTTCAGCGGCGAGGTGCCCCCCACGGCCAGTGACACCGGACCGAGTGCGGGCAGCACATCCCGTTCGAGGAAGGCCAGGCGCCCGGCCATCGCTCCGGCCAGGACGCTGCCGCTGAGGCCTTCCCGGCTCAGCGAGCTGGTCAGGCCGAGCTGGAAGCCGGCGCGAAACTCCTTGGCGAAATTCGTGCCGGTGGAGCCTGTGGCCAGCGCCAGCCAGGAGCCGGCGGGCAGCCCGCCGACGTCAGCCGTCGAGCCCCGAGTGCTGTGCTTTACCCCCGTCTCAACGGTGTCCACCCGGATCGCGCTGGGCGACATCGTCACCCCCGCGGCCAGCGCAGCGTTTGGACCGATGCGAGACCGCGACTGCTTGAGCGGGCTGCCGCGGCCGCCAGCCGTACTGCTGGAGGCGGAGAGCTGGGTGAAACGGTGGAGGTTCATGTACATCACCGCCGCCGTACCCGATCCCAGCTGCGACACCGTGCTCCGGTAACCGGGACTCTCGGCCAGCGAATCGACCGGGGTCAGTCCGAGCGTCTGCTGGTAGGCCAGGGCACCGCCGTAGATCGCATACCCGTTGGACACGCGCCCGTGCGTTCCCGGACTACGGCGCACCGCCCGGCGCACGAAAGCTCGAGCTGCCGAGGGGTCCTTGGTCGGCATGATCAGGGCCATCCCCGACGGGATGGAGCCCGACGCGGCACCGGCCTGCGGAAGATCGGTCAGCACTAACCCCACGCGCTGCCCGAGCCACGGCCGGATGTTCGCCCCGTAGCTCATGCCGGTCTTGCCCAGGCCCCGGTTGATCGAGCCCATGATCGAATTGACCGCACCCGGGCCGCCCAGCTTGTTCAGCGCCTGGCGCATCTGCGTGCCCAGATTGCCCTGCGGCCGAACCGTCAGCGATATGTAGATGAGCGTGCTGGCCGGGGCCAGGTTGGCCGGATCGGCCGCCGACGGCGCCGCCGGGCCTGCTGTGCCACAACCGGCCAGAAGCAGAGCCGTGACGGCCAACGCAGCAGTCAAGCCACATGGGAACCTCCCGTTCCGCACGCTGGCAGCATACGGGCCACCCGGGCGGACAACAATCGGGGTGGACGTCTGGCGGACCCGGGCTCAGGCGGGTAGAAGCGCGTCCAGTTCCTGGGGATCGGTCACCGGCGCCTGGCAGGTGAACCGTTCGCACACGTAGGCGGCCGGGTGCTCGCCCACCATCGGGCGGCCGGCCAGCAGGGGGACGCCCAAGCTCCCGTCGCGGGGCTCAGGCGGACCGCCGGCCAGCACGGTGAACGGGCGAAATCGGCCGCGCACGGTGCGGGCCAGCGGGCCCGCACCCTCAGCACCCTCGCCCACAATTGCCACCTCGCGCACCGGCGCCCGATCAAAGGCCAACGCCTGCAGAAGATGCCCGAAGCCAGTGGGGAAGCGCAGCGCCACCGGTCCGTTGAGCTTAAGGATGCCCCGGGCCGCACGTTCGAACCGGTCATCGCCAGACAGCCGGGCCAGTCGCAGCAGTCCCAGGGCAGCGGCCGAGTTACCCGATGGGATCGGGGAATCCTCCAGGTCCTTGCGGCGCACGAGCAGATGGGCCTGGTCCTCGGCCGTGGTGAAGAAGCCGCCGTGCTCGGAATCGGCGAAGCGATCCAGGAGCGTCTCGCCCAGATTGGCGGCGGCGGCGTACCACTCCGTGTCGAACGTGGCCTCGTAGAGAACGAGCAACCCCTGGAGCAGGAACGCGTGGTCCTCCAGGTACCCGTCCAGCTTCGCTTGGCCGTCCTTCCATGTGCGCAGCAGCCTTCCGTCCTCGGAACGCAGGTGGTCGAGCACGAAGCGGGCACACTCCCGGGCGGCGGTCAGATAGTCCGGCCGCTCCAACACCGCTCCCGCGTCGGCCAGCGCGGCGATCATCAGCGCGTTCCAAGCTGTCAGGCGCTTGTCGTCCAAGCCCGGCCGGACGCGCTGTTCCCGCACCCCGTACAGCTGGCAGCGAATCTCGGGCAAGCGCTCGGGTACTGGGCCCCGGCCCTCCAGCACGTTGCTGCCGTGCTCGAAATTCCCCTCCGCGGTGACGCCAAAGAACTCGATGGCCGGGTCGGCCAGATCGTCGGGCAAAGCCTCGCGCAGTTCGCTCAGTGTCCACACGTAGTACTTGCCCTCAACGCCCTCTGAGTCGGCGTCCAGGGCCGAGCTGAAGCCGCCCTCGGGTCCGCGCATCTCTCGCAGCGCCCAGTCGAGCGTCTCGCAGCACACGCGCCGGAACGCTTCGTCTCCGCTGACCTGCCACCCGTGGAGGTAGGCCTGGGCCAGCAGCGCGTTGTCGTAGAGCATTTTCTCGAAGTGGGGAACCGTCCAGGTGACGTCCACCGCGTACCGGGAAAACCCACCCCCTACCTGGTCGTAGATTCCACCCTGAGCCATGGCCCGCAGCGTGGCCACCGACATGTCGTGCTCGCCCGCGGTCAGCAGGAACTCGATCACGGACGCCTGCGGGAACTTGGGCGCGCCGCCCCAACCACCGTTCCGGGCGTCGAAGGTCTGCACCAGCGCGTGCACGGCGTCCGCCACCGCGGACTCGGGAAGCTCGTCCTCTCGCGGGGCCATCCGGGCGCTCGACTCCAGCGCGCGAGCCACCTGCTCCCCCTGGCGTTCGATGTCCTCCCGCCGGTTCTGCCAGGCGCCGGCTACGGCCTGCAGGACCATCGGCCAGCTGGCCATGCCCTGGCGCTGTTGAGGGGGGAAGTAGGTGCCGGCGAAGAACGGTCGCAGGTCAGGGGTGAGGAACACGTTCAGCGGCCAGCCACCCTGACCGGTCAGTCCCTGGCAGGCCTCCATGCACACGGCGTCGATATCGGGCCGCTCCTCGCGGTCAACCTTGACGGGCACGAACGACTCGTTCATCAGTGAGGCCACGGTCGGGTCCTCGAAGCTCTCGTGGGCCATGACGTGGCACCAATGGCAGGCCGAATAGCCGATCGACACGAGCAGCGGCCGGTCGAGCTGACGGGCGCGCTCCAGCGCCTCATCGCCCCACGGGTACCAGTCGACCGGGTTGTCCTGGTGCTGCAGTAGATACGGCGAGGTCTCGCCCGCCAGGCGGTTGGCCATGGCCAAGACCCTACCCTGGCTTCGCGCCCCAATACCCTGTGAAGCGAGAGCCACCAAGGAGGAAGCCCGTGCCCGCAGATCGCCAGACGTTGACCGCCCCCAAAGCTCCGGAGGCGGTCGGCCCCTACGTCCACGCCGTGCGGGCGGCGGGACTCCTGTTCTGCTCCGGACAGATCCCGCTTGACCCGGGGTCGGGGGAGATCGTCGGGGAAACTCCGGGCGACCAGGCGCACCAGTGCCTCGAGAACCTGCAAGCGGTGTGCGAAGCCGCCGGGACCAGCCTGGCCGACGCGGTGAAGCTCACCGTGTACATGACCGACCTGAGTGCGTTTGCCGAGGTCAACCAGGTCTATGCCTCGTTCTTCGAGGCCGATCCGCCAGCCCGGGTGGCGGTTGGCGTGGTGGCTCTGCCTCGTGGCGCTCAGGTGGAGATCGACGCCGTGGTGGCACTCGCTGACTGAACCGGCCCCGGCACCGCCGCGCTCGCCCATCGGGCGCGAGGACATCGACCGGGCCGCCCGCGCCGGACACGGCGTGGTGCGCGAGACCCCGGTGGTGAGTTCGCGCACGCTGACCGAGCGCGCAGGGTTCACGGTGGTGCTCAAGGCGGAGAACCTGCAGCGCACTGGGTCGTTCAAGCTGCGCGGGGCGATGGCCAAGCTGACTTCGCTCGGCGACGGCTGCGCCCGGGGCGTGGTGACCGGCAGCGCCGGCAACCATGCCCAGGCGGTCGCCTATGCCGCTCGCACGCTCGGCGTCCCCTGCGAGGTGATCATGCCGGAGGGGGCGACGATCTCCAAGGTGGAGGCCGCCCACTCGCTGGGAGCGGCCGTCACCACGGAGGGATCAACCGTTGATGAGGCGGTGGCTGGAGCCCGGGCGCGCGCGGCTGAAACCGGGATGGCCTTCATCCATCCCTTCGATGACCCGGAGATCATCGCCGGCCAGGCCACGCTTGGGGTGGAGCTGCTCGAGCAGGTCCCCGACCTGGCTCGCGTGGTCGCACCGGTCGGCGGCGGCGGCCTGATCAGCGGCGTGGCGCTGGCCATCAAGCAGGTCAAGCCCGACGTGCAGGTGGTGGGGGTCCAGGTGGAGTCCTGCGCCCCGTTCCCCGGTTCGCTGGCCGCCGGCACCCCGACTCCCGTCCCCACGGCCCTGACCATCGCCGACGGCATCGCGGTCAAGCGGCCGGGGGAGCTGACCCTGGCGCTGATTCGCGATTGGGTGGACGACCTGCTGCTGGTGGGCGAGGACGAGGTTTCCGAGGCGATGGTGTTCCTGCTCGAGCGGACCAAGCTCGTGGTGGAGGGAGCGGGCGCCGTCGGCGTGGCCGCCGTCCTGGGCGGTCGCCTCAAGGCACGGGCTGGTGCCGGGACCACGGTGCTCGTCCTGTCCGGCGGCAACGTGGGGGTGGGGCTCCTGTCCGAGGTGGCCCGCCGGCACGAGACGCAGGCCGGGCGGCGGATCGTCCTCCTGGCCCGGATGTCCGACCGCCCCGGATCCCTGGCCGTGCTGTTGTCCCTGCTGGCCGCCCGCGGCGCCAACCTGGTCGATGTCCAGCACATCCGCGAGGGGGTGGACCTGCACATCCGTGAGACCGCGGTGCAGATCGTCCTGGAGACTCGCGGTGCCGACCACGCCCGAGATGTCACCCAGGCGGTTCGCGAGGCGGGCTACGCCGAGCCCCGCCTGCTCCGCTGACCGAGACGACCATAACTGCACCTACCCCTCGGGTCTGGAACGGGGGTGGTGTAGTTAAGGGCGCTCAGGAGCCATAAGTGCACTCACTCCCTCGGAGCGGGGGAGTGTGTGTAGTTGTGGTCGTTGCGGCAGCTACCGCGTCGCCAGCCGGCGCGACCGGACCTGCTCCACCAGCGCGCCCACCACGGGGGAGGTCGGGTCGGCCTCGGGGTGCCCCTGCACGCCCAGCACGAACGTGTTCTCGGGCGCTTCGAGCGCCTCGGGCAGATCGTCCAGGACCGAGCGGCCACTGATCACCAGCCCGGACCCCAGCCGGTCAACGCCCTGATGGTGGTGGGACTTGGTCGAGTGGATCTCCTCGCCGATGACTCGCAGAGCCAGTGAGCCCGGCTCCAGGCGCACATCGTGC
The DNA here is from genome assembly GCA_035551655.1 of Solirubrobacteraceae bacterium. Classification (GTDB taxonomy): domain Bacteria; phylum Actinomycetota; class Thermoleophilia; order Solirubrobacterales; family Solirubrobacteraceae; genus Palsa-465. The sequence continues at coordinate 13,679 of DASZNA010000067.1, read as the reverse complement.
TCGGAGCCGTCGAACGAACCCGGATTGCGCCGGTGCTCACCGTGTCCGACCAGGTCGGGCAGGTGCTGATGGAGAGTGCCACCCAAGGCAACGTTGATCAGCTGCATGCCCCGGCAGATGCCCAGGACCGGCATGTCTCGCTCGATGGCCCGGCGAGCCAGCGCCAGCTCGGGCTCATCGCGGGCGGGCACGGTGCCCAACGTTTCCGGATGGGGTGGCACTCCGTAAGCGGAGGGATCGATGTCTGCCCCGCCGGCCAGCATCAGCCCGTCGACCCGGTCGAGGATCTCGTCCGGGTTCTCCACCAGCTCCGGGTCCGGGGGGACCATCAGGCACATTGCGCCCGCCTGCTGGACGGCGCGCACGTAACCCATCTGGAGGAGCGCGCAGACCGCCTCCCACACGCCGTAGCGCGCGGGCTCGAGGGCGGTGGGCACCGCGATCACGGGCCGAGGCTCACTCATCTCACATACCAGCCTAGCTACTCGTTCCCCTCGCGCAGCGCGGCCCGCTGCACCTTCCCGCTGGCCGTCTTGGGGAGCTCGTCCACGAAGTCCACGATGCGCGGATATTTGTACGGGGCGGTCTCGCTCTTCACGTGGTCCTGCAGCTCGCTGACCAGCGCGGCCGCCGGGGCAAAGCCCTCCCGGAGCACAACCACGGCGCGCACCACCGACCCCCGCTCTTCATCCGGTGCGGCGACCACCGCTGCCTCCGCGACGGCGCCGTGCGAGACCAGTGCTGACTCGACCTCGAACGGCCCGATCCGGTAACCGGCCGAGATGATCACGTCGTCCGAGCGCCCTTCGAAGTACAGGTAGCCGTCCTCGTCGACCGCGACCCGATCGCCGGTGTGCCACGGCTGGTCCTCGGGGGCCGGTTCCCCGCCGAGCCAGCTCACGAAGAACGTGGGGTCAGACCGCGGGTCGGCCAGGACCAGCTCCCCATCCTCGACTGTCAGCGCCACCCCGGGCAGCGGGCGGCCCATCGACCCCGGCCGGATCTCCGCTCCGAACGGCACCCCGGTCAGCTGCCCGGTCTCGGTCTGGCCGTAGCCGTCGCGAATCTGCAGACCGCAGGCCTCCTCCCAGGCCCGCAGGACCTCCGGGTTCAAAGCCTCGCCAGCCGCCACCAGTCCCCGCAGCGAGTCCACCCGCCTCAGCGCCACCCGCTTAGCGATCACCCGGTACTCCGTGGGTGCCATGCACAGGACGTTCACGCTCTCCTGGGCCAGCACCTCCAGCCGTTGCGCCGGATCGAACCGAGCGTCGTGCAGCAGCGCTGCCGCCCCCCGGATCCACGGTGCGATGAACACGTTGCGCGCCGACTTCGACCATCCGGTGGCCGCTGTGCACCAGACCAGATCGCCCGGCTGAGCGTCCAGCCAGACCGACGCCTGCAGCGCCTGGCCGGGCAGATAGCGCTGCCCGTGCACGACCCCCTTGGGCTCGCCGGTGGTTCCGCTGGTGAACGTGATCAAACAGGGATCCCGCAAATCCAGGTCGACGCACGGCGCCGCCTCCCCGCTCCACAGGGACGAGTCAGGCACCAACAGGACGGGACAGTCCGGCCTCGCGGCCTCCAGTTCGCCCCGGTTCCGGACATCCGCCACGATCGCCTGCGGTGAAGCTGCGGCGAGCCGCAGGCGGAGATCCCGCGCGCGAAGTTGTTCGTTGCACGGCAAGGCCACGGCGCCGATCCGAAAGCAGGCCACCATGGTCAGCACCCACTCCGGCCGGTTGCCGATCAGAGTCATCACCACATCACCGCGGCCCACACCCCGTGCGACCAGCCGGGCCGCCAGAGCGCCCGCGGCCACCGACACCTCCCCGAACGTCCACTCGCGCCGGTCCCCCGAGCGCGTCAGCTCGACCAGGGCGAGCCGCTCGGACGGGGCCGCGTCCACCACGTCGCGGGCAAAGTTCATCGCCGCGCGAGTTTGCCAGGATGACCGCCCGTGACCTTCTGGAACCTCGTCCTGGGCGTGCACCTGCTGGGCATGGCCTTCTTCGTCGGGGGGCAGCTGATGCTGGCCGCGATCGTCGTCCCCGTGCTGCGCCCCAGCCCCGACCCTCGACCGCTACGGCAGGCCGCCCGCCGGTTCGGCGTGGGCACCCTGATCGCTCTGACCGTGCAGGTGATCACGGGCGCCGCGCTGGCCTCCCACAACCACCAGTGGTCTGATTCGACCCTGCAGGTCAAGCTCGGGCTGGTCGTGCTGGTGGGGGTGCTGATCGCCCTGCACATGCGCAAGCCGGCCTGGCACGCCATCGACGCGGCCATCTTCCTGGTGTCGCTGGGCATCGTGTGGTGCGGGGTGGTGCTGGCCAATGGGTAGCCTCTAAAGCAATGGGCATGATGACCGGCACCGGACCCCTCAGCGCCCGGCCGGGCGGGCGGTTCAACTTCAAGCTTCCCTGGCTGGGCGCGGCGCTCTACATCGAGCCCTCCCCCAAGCGGGTGCGGGTGGTATTCGGCGGGGAGACGATCGCCGACAGCCGCAACGTGACGATCGTCCACGAATCGGGACACCAGCCGGTCTACTACTTCCCGCCCGCCGATGTGCGCACCGACCTGTTCATCCCGACCGACCGGCATACGCACTGCCCGCGCAAGGGCGACGCCAGCTACTACACGATCAGCGCGGGGGGCCGAACAGAGGAGTCAGCCGCCTGGTACTACCCGGACCCGCTGCCGGGCGCCGAGGCCCTGCGGGACCTGATCGCGTTCTACTGGAAGCGCATGGACGGATGGTTCGAAGAGGATGAGGAGATCGTCGGGCACCCGGCCGATCCTTACCACCGGATCGACACCCGGGCCAGCAGCGCCCATGTGCGCGTCAGCCTGAAGGGCGAGCTCCTGGCCGACTCCACCCGGGCGGTGGCCCTGTTCGAGTCGAATTTGCCCACCCGCTGGTACCTGCCGCGGGAGGACGTTCAGGCCCGCCTCGAGCCCAGCGATACCACCACCCTGTGCCCCTACAAGGGGACGGCCGCCTACCACTCCGTGGTCCTGAGCGACGGTGAGCGGGTCGAGGATCTGATCTGGAGCTACGCCGAGCCGCTGCCCGAGGCCGAGCGCGTCCGGGACCTCCTGTGCTTCTACAACGAGCGAGTCGAGATCGAGCTCGACGGGCAGGCCCAGGAGCGACCTGAGTCGCCCTGGAGCCACGCCACCACCGCCGGCCGCCAGGCTGGGCGCGAACCGTAAAATCCCCCGCTCCCACCCTCCAGGAGCTGACACCCATGGCCACGGCTACAAACGCCCCCGACCTCACCGACGAGCAGCGCGCGATCTGCGAGATGGTCCGCCAGTTCGCCGACGAGCAGATCATCCCCACCGCCGAGCACTACGACCACGAGGACGAGTTCCCCGAGCCGATCGTCGAGCAGATGAAGGAGCTCGGGCTGTTCGGGGTGACGATCCCCGAGGAGTTCGGCGGGATGGGGCTTGACCTGACGACCTACGCGATGATCGTCGAGGAGCTCAGCCGCGGCTGGATCAGCATCAGCGGCATCGTCAACACCCACTTCATCGGCTCCTACCTGCTGATGAAGTTCGGCACCGACGAGCAGAAGCAGAAGTACCTGCCCAAGATGGCCACGGGCGAGATGCGGGCGGCCTTCAGCCTGTCCGAGCCCGAGTTGGGCTCCGACGTCCAGGCGATCAAGACGAGTGCCAAGAAGGCCGACGACACGCACTACGAGATCAACGGCACGAAGATGTGGGTGACCAACGGCTTGCGCGCCAGTCTCGTGTTCGTGCTCGTCCGCTCCGACCCGAACGCCGAGCCGCGCCACCGGGGCATGACCTGCTTCATCTGCGAGAAGGAGCCGGGCGCCTCGGAGAACACGGGCGACTACCAGGGACTGAACGTCCCGCCGCAGATCAGGAAGATGGGTTACAAGGGCGTCGAGTCGACCGAGCTGGTCTTCGACGGCTACCGGGTGCCGGCCGAGAACATCCTCGGAGGTGAGGACGGCGGCCTGAACAAGGGCTTCGCGCAGATGATGGATGCGCTCGAGCTCGGCCGGGTCAACGTGGCGGCCCGTGGCGTCGGGCTGGCTCAGCGCGCGCTGGAACTTGCGCTCCGCTACGCCCAGGAGCGTCGCACCTTCGGCAAGCCGATCGGCGAGCACCAGGCCATCCAGTTCAAGCTGGCCGACATGGGCACCCAGGTCGACGCCGCACGTCTGCTCACCCAGCGCGCGGCCCGCCTGAAGGACGCCGGCGAGCGCTCGGACATCGAGGCGGGCATGGCCAAGCTGTTCGCCTCCGAGGCGGCCCGCTTCTGCGCCGAGGAGTCGCTGCGCATCCACGGCGGCTATGGCTACTCGAAGGAATACGAGATCGAGCGGCTCTACCGGGACGCGCCGCTGCTCCTGATCGGCGAGGGCACCAACGAGATCCAGCGCATGCTGATCGGTCGCCGGCTCCAGCAGCGCCACAAGATTTAGTTTTAGGGGCCGCCAGGAGGCGGCCCCCGTGTTTGCCGAGAACGCCTCGGGCGGGCTAGGCGGGCATCGTCTCCTGCGGCCGTGCCTCGAACATGTAGTTCTCAGCCGGCTCCAGGAACCGGTGGATCTCCTCGCGGAACTCCGCCGTGTCCTCATGGCCGTGCACGGAGAGCGCATGCTCCGCCGCGGCGCGGCTCACTTCCTGCTCCTCGCCGATGATCACCAGCGAGCAGTTGCTCTCGCTGGGAAAGCGGCGGCAGTCAGCCATCATCCTGGCCATCGGTCCCTCCTTTGTAGCCAGTCCCGCGAGCATAACCCCGGCTTCCGCCCAGATGGGAACTCTCTCCCGTCGCCTAGACTCCGTACGGTTGGCTTCCCCGTCGGACACCAAGACCCTGATCGAGACCGCCGTCACGCGGTTCCTCGACGAAGTGCCGGCGCTGCAGCCGCTGAAACTGGTGGTCGGACTGGAGCTCCGCGGCCGTGGCGACATGCAGATCTACCGGGTCGAGCTGCCCGGCCCCGAGGTGAGCAAGTCGCTGCCCTCAGACGCCAAGGTGACGCTGGAGATACCCAGAGCCACGTTCAACGAGCTGGCCACCAAGGGACACGTGAGTGACTGGCGCGCCGCGTTCGCGCATGGTGACGTGAAGGCGACGGGGATCGAGCAGGTGATGAAGCTGATCGTGAACGTCGTGGAGCGCCAGGAAGAGCGCTCCCGGACCCGGAAGGCGCACCACCAGTAAGGCAGGCCGCGCGGCTAACCCGCGCTGCGGCGCTCCACCAACTCCTCCGCCCGGGCCAGCTGGCTCTCCACCAGACTCAGCCCGGAGTCCCAGAAGCCCGGATCGGTCAGATCGATCCCGACGATCGCCCCCAGTTCCTCGGGGCTGCGAGACCCGCCCGCGGCCAGGAGCTCCAGGTAGCGGGGCACGAAGCTCTCGCCCTCCTCGGCGAACCGCTGATAGGCCGAGAGGGCCAGCAGCTGCCCGTAGGCGTAGGCATACACGTAGCCAGGAGTGGTGATGAAGTGGGGGATGTAGGACCACCAGCTGGCGTAGCCGTCGGTCATCTCCACCGAGTCACCGAACAGATCGGCCTGCGAGGCCGTCCATAGCTGGCCCAGGCGCTCGGGCGACAGCTCGCCCTCCTCGCGCCGGCTCGTGTGGGCGAGGTGCTCGAAGCGGTTCATGGCCATCTGCCGGAACACGGTGGCCACGGCTCCGTCGATTCGCTCCGTCAGCAACCCGAGCCGCTGGTCGTCATTCTCGGCCTCGGCCACCAGGCGCTCGAACACCAGGGTCTCGCCGAACACCGACGCGGTCTCGGCCATGGTCAGCGGGGTCGACTGATGGAACACCCCCTGGCGTTGGGCCAGGGCGCCGTGCAGTCCATGTCCGAGCTCGTGGGCCATGACCAGCACGTCCCGGCGCCGGGCTGTGTAGTTGAGCATCACGTACGGGTGCACGCTGGGCACGGTGGATGAGCAGAACGCTCCGCCGCGCTTGTTGGGACGGAGCGGGGCGTCGATCCACCGCTCAGTGAAGAACCGACGCACGATCGCCCCGGCCTCGGGTGAGAACTGAGCGTAGGTGTCCAGCACCAGATCCCGCGCCGAGCCGTACTTGACCATGGAGTCCTCCTCCACGACCGGGGCCGAGCGGTCATACACCGCGATGCGATCGAGGCCGAGCAGGCCGGCCTTCAGCCGGTACCACCGCTGCGGGATGTCGAAGCGGTGGCGGACCGCTTCGATCAGGGCCATGACCGACTCGTCGGAAACCTCGTTGGCCAGGTTCCGGGCGGACAGCCAGTGCGGGTAGTGCCGGAGCCGGTCCTCCACGGACTTCTCGTAGATCAGCGTGTTGTAGATGAAGCTCCGCGTGCGCAGCCCCGGCTCGAGCGCCGTCGTGAGCCCTTCGAAGGCGTCGCGACGCACGTCGCGATCGCCGTCCTGGAGCCGGCTCAGCGCGATCTCCAGCGAGACCTCCTCACCGTCCAGCCGGACCCGCAGGGCTGAGGTGAGCTCCCCGAACAGCCGACCCCAGGCGGCGTGACTGGGGATGCTCTTCTCGGCCAGGATCCTCTCCTCTGGCTCAGAGAGCAGATGGGTCCGGTAGCGCCGGACGGTGCGCAGGTAGTGATCGCAGAACTCGAGCCCCTCGCCGGCCAGCAGCCGCTCGGCCTGCTCGTCCTCGAGGGCTGCCCACTCGAGCTCGCAGAACAGGAGCTTGGTCCCCACCTCGGTGGCCTTCTCCTGCAGGCGCTGGAGCAGGGCGCCCCGTTCCGGCTCGGCCGTATCGGTAGCGAACCGGAGCATCGCGTAGGAGAACGCGCCGCCGAATGTGTCCTGGATCTCGGCCAGCTCCTGCATGGCCTCCCGCAGCCCGGCCGAGTCGAGTTGCGCCACCCGCCCGCCGTAGCTGGCCGCGAACCGGTCGGTCCGCTCGAGAGCTTCGTGGACCCGCCGCTCCACTCCCTCGGTCTCGTCGCCGTCGACCAGCGGGCGGAGGTCCCAAGCCGCCTCCTGGAGCTCGGGATCGGCGAGGTATTCATCAAGTGTGGTCATCGGGTTGCAGAGACTACCCAGGGAGATCCGGCGCCCGGAGTCCGCCAGTGCCACACTGCCGGCCCATGTCGGCCCCATCTTCAGAGCCCAGGCGCCGGCCATCGTCGCGCGTCCGCGCGGTCATTGGTGCAGCCGGCGCCATCGCGCTGCTCGCCGGGTGCGGGAGCAGCGGCGACCGGGTTCCCAAGCTCAAGCAGCTCCCGCTGGTTCCCGGACTGCACACGGTGGTGAGCCAGCGCATGTGCGATCGAGGCCGTAACGCCTACTGCGCACTGGAGCTGGTCATGCAGGGCGGGGCCTACTCCAGCTCGATCGGTCTTCAGCGGGCCGAGCGCCTCCTGCTCAAGCGGCGCGGTTGGAAGAAGGTCAACGCCCCGGTCGGGCAGGAGCTGGCCGCCGACTCACCGGAGAGCAAGCTCCGGGTCACCTACGCAGCGGCCAACATGGAGCTCGAAGCCGTCGATCTCGGGTGGATCACCCGCTCGCGCCGGATCACCCTGACCCTGTCGAAAGAGATCTTCGATCACCACCCGGCCCTGGCGGTGCTCCTGCAGCTCGGCGCCACCTGAGGGGCGACTCAGGGCCGGGGACGGGTGTTCCCGTCACTGACTCCGTGCAGAACCAGACGGCCCTGCTCGCCCACGGCGACGGCGGTGCGCCCGGTCAGCAGATCCTCCAGATCCGAGCCGACCAGCTCGCGTCGCCAGCCGCTCAGCGTTCGTACCTCCGGTTCGGGCTCAGACAGCCGCGCCGCACCGATGATCTGCTCGAGCTCGTTGCGGGACGCGATCAACTCGTAGGCCAGGCCGGCGTCCATGGCCCGCGCTCTGAGCAGCGCCTCGGCCAGCGCGATCAGCGGCGAGTCGGCCGGGTCAAAGCGGCCGCGCCGGGCCTCGCGGGGAATCGGCTCGTCGTTCAGCCCTTCGGTTATCGCCTCCAGGATCCCCGGGCCCCGGCGACGCAGTACGGACTGATGCACGCCGCGGATCTGCGCCAGCGCCTGAGTGTTCGACGGATGGCGCTTGGCGATCTCCACCAGCGGAGCGTCCTGCAGGATCGAGCCGACCGGCCGGTCCTCCTCGGACGCGGTGCGCTCCCGCCAGGCAGCCAGGTGCTTAGCCACCGCCCGCGCGCGACCGTCCAGCTGGTTGACCCGAGGCAGCCGCTCCCAGGCCGTGTCAGGATCCCGCTCGTCGGAGGCCGATTCCAGACGACGGCACTCTTCCAGCGCCCACTCGAGCCGTCCGGTCTCCTGCAGGCGTTGCTTGAGCTCGTCGGCCAGCTGCATCAGGTGCACCACGTCCTCGGCCGCATAGCTCAGCTGCTCGCCGGTCAGCGGCCGGGCGTCCCAGCGGGTGTAGCTGGCTGTCTTGCCCACGCGCTGTCCCAGGATCGAGCCGATCAGATTGCCGTAGCCGGATTGGGCCGACTCGCCGGCAAACCCGGCCGCGATCTGCGTGTCGAAGATGCGGTTCACCTGGGTCTGCCAGGCCCGCCGAAGGATCGCCACGTCCTGGCGGCCGGCGTGCAAGATCACGTCGATGTCCGGGTCGGCGAGCAGTTCGGCCAGCGGACGCACGTCGACACCGGTCAGGCCGTCGATCAGCAGGATCCGCAGGCCGGTGGGGTCATCCGGATCCTCCACCGCCACCTGGGTGAGGCAGAGCAGGGCGCGGTAGCGCCCCTCCGACATGAACTCGGTGTCTATGCCAAGGCGCCCTTGGGCGCGGGCCAGCCGCGCGGCGGCGGCCACATCAGCGTCCGACGCCAGGGACGCATGTGAATCGCGGGACGTGGTTCCTTCCATGTTCCGAGACCGAGACTATCCGCGATTCAAGGCTTTTCCTAGGCAACCCCCCGCTGACGGCCTGACCGAACGTTGCGTTCAGGCGCCGCTCGGCCCCCCGCCGGACGGCTCGCGGGGGGCTCCGGTCAAGGCGCTGAGCGCCCGAGATATGGAACACCTACCGGATTGGTAGGATTTACCCAGATGATCTTCTCCTCGAAGGCTGAGTACGGCGTGCGCCTGATGGTGGAGCTGGGGCGCCAGAGCCCGGGCACCGGGCGGGACGGCCAGACCGATGACGTCGGCCAGCCCACCAGCCTGAAGGCGATCGCTGATGCCGAGGGCCTGCCCCTGGCCTATCTGGAGCAGGTCGTGGCCCGGTTGCGCAAGGCCGATCTGGTGATGAGCGCCCGGGGCGCCCACGGCGGCTACTGGTTGTCCCGGGGTCCCTCGGAAATCACCATGTACGACGTCGTCTCGGCGCTCGAGGGCCAGATCGCCCCGATGGACTGCTTCGTCCACGATCCGACCGACCGCGTCGTCTGCTCTCACCCGGCGGAGGCTGGCCGGCACTGCGCCACCAAGCTGCTGTGGACCCGGGTGCAGGGTGGGATCGTCCGCTCTCTGCAGACGACGACCCTGGCCGATCTCGTGGAGTTCTCTCGCCACAGCGAGGAGCGAGCTGAGCGCCCGCTGACCATTCCCCTGACTCTGACCGCGACCCCCGAAAGCTGACACCACCGATATGCCTGATCTAGAGATCCGAAACCTGCACGTCCGCGCCGGCGAGAAGGACATCCTGCGCGGCGTCGAGCTAACCGTCGGCGGTGGCGAGATTCACGCGCTGATGGGCCCGAACGGCTCGGGCAAGTCCACCCTGGCCAACGCGATCATGGGTCACCCCAACCTGGAGGTGACCGAGGGCCAGATCATCTGGGACGGCGAGGACATCACCGAGGCGCCCACGGACGAGCGCGCTCGCCTCGGGCTGTTCATGGCCTTCCAGTACCCCGTGGCCGTGCCTGGCGTGACCGTGACCAAGTATCTGCGCACGGTCCTGAACGCCCACCGGACGGCCCGGGGCGAGGAGCCCATCCCGCTCAAGGAGTTCCGCCAGACCGTGCAGCAGGCCATGGAGCTGACCAAGGTCCCCGAGGAGTTCTCCCGGCGCTATCTCAACGACGGGTTCTCCGGCGGCGAGAAGAAGCGCATGGAGATCCTGCAGCTGGCCCTGCAGAAGCCGCGCCTGGCCGTGCTCGACGAGACCGATTCCGGCCTGGACATCGACGCCCTGCGCACCGTCGCCGAGGGGGTCAACTCGGTCACCGGCCCCGACCTGGGCATCCTGATCATCACCCACTACCAGCGGATCCTGCACCTGGTTGCGCCGAGCCACGTGCACGTGCTCTACCGCGGGCGCATCGTCCGGGAGGGCGGCCCCGAACTCGTCACGGAGCTGGAGGCCAAGGGCTACGGGTGGATCACCGACGACGTCGATCGGGCCGAGGTGGCTGCCTAGCCCATGGCCGTCGCCCCCGCTCAGCTTCGCGACGTCTCCGCCGAGTTCCCCGTTCTGCGTCGGGAGATCGACGGCCACCCGGTCACCTACCTGGATTCGGCCGCCACCTCGCAGACCCCGCAGCCGGTGATTGACGCGATGACCCGGTACTACACCGATTCGCGCGCCTCGATCCACCGCGGCGTGTACCCGCTGGCCGTGGAGGCCACCGACCTGTTCGAGGGTGCCCGCCAGCGGATCGCCGACTGGCTGGGGTCGACCACCGAGGAGACGATCTTCACCGCCAACGCGACGATGGCCATCAACCTGGTCGCCTACACGTGGGCCCGCCAGAACGTCGGAGCTGGCGACCTGGTCGTGCTGACCGAGATGGAGCATCACTCCAACATCGTGCCCTGGCAGCTGCTGTGCGCTGAGAAGGGTGCCACCCTCCGCTACGTCCGGATCACCGACGACGGCCACCTGGACTTGGAGAGCCTCGACGAGCTCCTCAGCCTGAGCCCCAAGCTGGTCGGCGTCGTTCACGTCTCCAACGTCCTCGGCACGATCAACCCGGTGGCCGAGATTGCTCGGCGCGCCCACCGGGTCGGGGCCCGGGTGATGATCGACGGCTCGCAGGCCGTGCCTCAGATTCCCGTCGATCTGCGTGAGATCGACGCCGACTTCTACGCCTGGACCGGTCACAAAGCCTACGGCCCGACTGGCATCGGGGTCCTCTACGGCCGCCGCGAGCTCCTGGAGGAGATGCCCCCGTTCATTGGCGGCGGCCACATGATCCGCCGCGTGGACGACGAGATGTCCACCTGGACCGACCTGCCCTGGAAGTTCGAGGCCGGTACGTCCCAGATCGCCGAGGCGATCGGGCTCGGCGCCGCCGTCGACTGGCTGGTCGAGCTGGGCATCGATCGCGTCCGCGAGCACGAGGAGTCGCTTGTGGGCTACGCCCTGGAGCGCCTGCACGGCGTCCCGGGTCTGAGCATTCAGGGCCCGACCGGCGCCTCCGAGCGCGGGTCACTGGTCTCCTTCACGGTGGAGGGCGCCCACCCCCACGACGTGGGGGAGATTCTCGGCCGCCGGGGCGTCTGCGTTCGCGCCGGGCACCACTGCACCCAGCCGCTGATGCGCCGCCTGGGCGTCGGGGCCACCACCCGAGCATCGTTTGCTGTCCACAACACCACCGCGGACATCGACCGGCTCATCGAGGGCCTCGGCGATGTCCGGCGCGTCCTTGACCTCTAATCCCATGAGCACCATGGACGACGAGCTCTACCGCGAGTACATCCTCGAGCACTACAAGCGCCCCCACAATTGGGGCGAGCTCTCGCACGCCGATCTGGAGGCCCACGATCTCAACCCCCTGTGCGGTGACGAGCTAAAGGTGCAGCTGGTCGTCGACGATGAGAACAAGATCGCCGAGATCGGATTCTCCGGGCATGGCTGCGCTATCTCGCAAGCGTCGGCTTCGATGGTCTCCGACGAGGTCAAGGGCATGAAGGTGAGCGACCTGCTGTCCCTGGATCGCGGCTTCGTGCTCGACCTGCTCGGGATCGACATCTCGGCCCAGCGCATGAAGTGCGCGATGCTCTCCCTGAAGGTGCTGAAGAGCGCCAGCCTGGGTTCCGAGGTCGACTGGGAGTCGACCGCCTGATCTCATTGCTCGGGCTCCCGAGCGGCTCGACCACCGTAATATTCGTGATGGATGGACTCATCGCGAAGTGTGGGCTTCGACTTGGTTGCCCTGGGGGAGGTTGAGGAGGCGATCGCTTGCTTCGGCGATCGTTACCTGCGCCGTGTGTTCACCGAGGCAGAGCTGTACGCCTACCGTGGAAACGCTGCCAGGCTGGCTGCCTGCTTCGCGGCGAAGGAGGCGACCATCAAGGCGCTGATGCCCTCGGTCACGGAGGCCGTGCCATGGCAATCGATCAGCGTCCCCTCAAGTGGCTCACGAAACCCGTCGATTACGCTCACGGGACAGGCCAGCCGACTGGCCCGCCGCCGTGGCATATCGCACTTACGGCTCGGGCTTAGCCGGACCGGGACGACCGTGGGCGCAGTGGTAATTGCGATGCGACATACCGCAACTGAGAGGTAGATCAATGACCCAGCCAGTCCGAGACGAGATTCGTCGTGTGCTCTCCGAACACGGGCGACTGCCGGTTGCGGTGTCCTCGCTCTCGGACGACGCCGACTTGTTCCAGGCTGGAATGACGTCTCACGCGAGCGTAAACGTGATGCTAGGGCTGGAGGACGCGTTCGATCTAGAGTTTCCCGACCGGATGCTCAAACGCAGTGTTTTCGAGAGCATCTCCTCGATTGCCGCCGCCCTCGGCGAACTGGCCCCGGAGCAAGCCGCGTGACCACCCACGTGGATCGCGCGATTGGGCTGTTGGATGAGGTACGGTCGATCGCCCGCGAGGTGGCCGCAGTCCACGCTGACGACGTCGATCGCAATGCCCGCTTTCCGTCTGAGACGATCCAGGCACTGCGAGACGCAGAGGCTCTATCCGCCTTCGTTCCCGCTGCGTTAGGCGGCCAAGGCGTATCGCTCGAAACGCTGGCGGCTTGCTGCCGGGAGCTCGGGAGGTGTTGTGGCGCCAGCGCCATGGTGTTCGCTATGCATCAGATCCAGGTCGTGTCCCTCGTCCGACACTCGGCGCCGGGCAGCTCGTTTGACCGGTACCTGTCCGAGCTCGCCAGATCTCAGCGCCTGATCGCCTCCGTGACCTCGGAAGTTGGCACCGGGGGAGACATGGGACGATCGATCGCTGCCCTGTCTCCAGCCGAGGACGGCGAATGGAAATTTGAGAAGCAGGCACCCACCGTCAGCTACGCCGAGTACGCGGACGATCTGCTGATTACGCTGCGCAGCTCTCCGGAGGCGGAGGCTGGGGATCAGGTTCTCGCCCTGAGCCGGCGAGCCGACACCACCTTGACTCCGACGGGAAGCTGGGATGTGCTCGGCATGCGAGGTACGTGCTCGCCGGGTTATGTTGTGGCCGCCCAGCTCTCGCAAGACCAGGTACTGAGCGTCCGCTTCGCCGAGGTGGCCGCTCAGTCCATGGTTCCCGTTTCGCACATCCTCTGGTCTCACCTCTGGCTCGGAATCGCCGAGGACGCCTTCGAACGAGCCCGCAGCTTCGTCAAGGCGGCGGCCAAGCGGTCTCCTGGGGAACTTCCGCCGGTGGCCCTCCGGCTGTCCCGGGTCTCCAGCGAGCTTTCGATGCTGCGCGCGCTGGTCGAACTCGGGTTGCGTGACTATCTGGACTTAGCCGAGGGGGAGCGGCGCGAGGAACTGATGACGATGGCCTCCGTTCTGCGCTTCAACAACCTCAAGCTGGCCGCCTCCGA
>DASZNA010000066.1:0-82150 GCA_035551655.1 Solirubrobacteraceae bacterium | reverse complement strand
GACCGATACCCGGGCCACGGGGCTGCTGGCCGGAGCCGGCCTGGCCCTGTGGCTGGCCATCCGGCGACGAGTGTCCGACCGGGCGGCCACTGGGGGCACCCGCGCGCAGGCTGGACCCTCCGTGCGCTTCAGTCGTGGCTCAGCGCTCGTACTGCTGGCGCTGCTGCTCCTCATGTACCTGGCCAATGGATCGTCGGCCTGGCTCTATCCGTACGGCTTCCTGCTGGTGGACGCCGGCACCGTCCTGCTGATCCTGGCCGTGGTCCAGCGTCCAGGTGCGTTCGGTGCCCGCGCCCTGTCGCTCCCCGGGCTCCAGGCGCTCGGCCAGATCTCCTACGGGCTGTATCTATGGCATTTCCCGCTGTTCCTGTGGCTCGACTCCACCACCACAGGTCTGAGCGGTCTGCATCTGCTGATGTTCCGCCTGGGCGTGACCCTCCTGGTCAGCGCCGCCTCCTACGTGCTGATCGAGCAGCCGATCCGGCAACGGCGGCTGCCCACCATTCAGGTGCGGCGTCTGGCTCCGATCGGGGCGCTGGCGGCGCTGATATCGGTGCTAGTCGCCTCCTCCGTGGCAGTTCTGCCCACGGTGGTGCCGGCGGCCGCCCACCTGCCCAAGCCGACCAACAAGCTGGTGGGCACCGACCCGGCCTGCTCGGTGCAGCTGATCGACCAGCCCGGCTACGGCGTGGCGCCGGTGCCCTTGAGTCAGGAGGCCCAGTTCGAGTACAGGTCGCTGGGCAAGCACCAGCTGACCTGGGAGGGTAAGGCCAGCCAGGTGTTCCACACCTGCCCGCCCAAGCGCGTGTTGCTGATCGGCGACTCGCTGGCCTTCACCCTGGGCGTGCCGCTGATGGGCGACGAGCAGCACTACGGGATGGAGGTGGCCAACGCGGCCACGCTGGGATGTGCCTTCGCCACACGGGGTGAGCTCAACGTGAACGGAACCTGGAAGCTCCCAGACGCCGGGTGCCAGACAGCGCTGTCGACCTGGGAGCAGGATGAGGCAGTCTTCCACCCGTCTGAGGTGGTGGTGGAGATGGGCTACCGCGACGAGTTCGACTGGAGTTGGGGTGGAAACCTCCAACACCTGGGCAACCGGGCCTTTGACGCCTACGAGCTACAGCAGATCGAGCGCTACGTGACGGTCCTGAGCCGCGGTGGCGCGAAAATCCTGTTCTTGACCGTCCCCTACACCAATCCCCCGGCCCAAGCCAACGGCGCCGCGGCCCCGGCCGCGTCACCCACCCGGCACTACGACATGAGCTGGCTGCTGCACCGTGTGGCCGCCCGGCACCCCGGCGTCGTGAGCGTTCTGAACATCGATCAGACGATCTCTCCGGGCAACCGATACTCCGCCGCCCTCAACGGGCAGGACTGCCGGTTCGACGGGATCCACTTCACCGTGTACTGCGCCAAGGTGCTGGAGCCGCGGATCATGGGCGCGGCGCGGAAGATGGTTGGCTGACCGATGCGCCCGGACTGGCTGCCGAAGCCGGTGAGGTTCGCGCGCTACCGACTGGGGGGCCGGGGGGCACGGCTGGGGCTCGGCCTGCTGGCCGCGGGCGCCCTCGCTCTGGGCGGGTGGCTGGCCGACATCCGTTTGAGCAGCCCCGCCGGAGCCCATGTACCCCAAGCGGTGGCCGTGGCCGCCGTGACGACCACCGGCACCGACACGACCACCACCGGGACAACGACCACGCCCACAGGCACCCCGCCGGCTCCCCGGGGACCGAGCCACTGGGTCACCAGCTGGGGGGCGGCCACCCAGGGTCCCAACCCCGGGGAGCCGATGTCAGAGTCCGGGTTCAAGGACCAGACTCTCCGCCAGACCGTGTTCCTCAGCACCGGCGGTTCGGAGATACGGGTGCGGTTCTCCGACGTGTTCGGCCGGCGCCCGCTGAAGATCGCTCAGGCCACCGTGGGGCTCCAGTCGCGCGGCTCGACGATCGCGGCGGGAACGTTGCGGCACCTGAGCTTCCATGGGCGCCCGTCCGTGACCATCAGAGCGGGCCACGACCGCCTGTCAGATCCGATCAGGCTGGCGGTCCCCGGACTGCGCCGGCTGCTGATCAGTGTCTACGTGCCCCAGGCGACCGGACCCGCCACCCAGCAGGTCGACTCGCGGGAGATCAGCTATTCCGCGCGGGGCTCCCGGGCCGGGCAGGTGCAGGGCACCGGGTACCGGCAGCAGCTGCACAACTGGTACTTCCTGTCTGCCGTGCTGACCCTCAGCCCAGCCCGGGACCTGGGGTCCGTGGTGGCGCTGGGGGACTCGATCACGGCCGGGGTAGGGTCGGCGCTGGGCGCCAACGCAAACTGGCCCGATGACCTGGCCAGGCGACTGAGCAAGCTGACCGGCGCCACGCTCAGCATGATCGATGAGGGAATCGGCGGCAACCGCGTGCTCAACGACTCCTCCTGCTGTGGGATCAGCGCGGTGTCCCGTTTTGCCCCGGACGTCGTCCGGCAGACTCGGGTGCGCACGGTGATCCTCCTGGAGGGTGTCAACGATCTGGGCTTCAGCCAGAAGCACGACAGCCTGTCGGCGCCGCACTCCAACGTCTCCGCCGCCCAGGTCATCTCGGGCTACAAGCAGATCATCGCCCAGGCCCACGCCCACCGGCTGCGGATCCTCGGTTCCACGGTGACGCCGTTCAAGGGAGCGCGCTTCTGGACACCCGCCGCCGAGCAGAAACGTGAGGCGATCAACAACTGGATCCTGACCAGCGGCGCGTTCAACGGAGTGATCGACTTCGCCTCGGTGCTGGGCGAGCCCGGCGACTCCGAGCGGCTGAACCCCGGGTACGACAGCGGTGACCACTTGCATCCCAATGACTCCGGCTACCGGGCGATGGCCAACGCGATTCAGCTGAACCTGCTGTTTCCCGGCTGAACCCGCGGACCACCCGATGTGCGCGCTCGGACACGTCCCGACCATTCATGCGCCCAGAATCGCAACTCTCGCCCGGCCGGCCCGCTAGCATGGCCCGCGCCGATGGCCACCACCGCCACCGACCCCCGCGCCGCCACGCCGGCGCCAGTACCTGAACCGGGGACGCCGCTGGAAGGCGGGGATGTCCGGCCCGTCACCATGCCCTTCATCGACCGGCTGGCCAGTGCGCTGGTTACCGGCGTCCCGCCGGTGATCCTGGTGATCGGGATGGTCCTGGGCTGGTCTAGCGGTCTGCTGGTCTGGCAGGACCTGCTGATCCTGGCCGTCATGTACTGCGGGATCGGGATGGGGATTACGGTGGGCTTCCATCGTCTACTCACGCATCGCAGCTTCAAGTGCCACCGGTGGGTCCGGGCCGGGTTCGCCGCGCTGGGCTCCGCGGCCGCTGAGGGCCCCGTGATCGACTGGGTGGCCACGCACCGTAAGCACCACCAGTTCTCTGACGTGGAGGGCGATCCGCACAGCCCGCACGTGGGTCACGGGCACGGCTTCATGGGCGCCCTGAAGGGTCTGGCTCACGCTCACGTCGGCTGGGTGTTCAGCGATATGGAGGTGGCCGATGAACGCCGGTACGCCAAGGATCTGCTGGCCGACCCGCTGATTAAGTTCGTCGACCGCACGTTTGTTTTGTGGGTGCTTCTCGGGCTGGCCGTCCCGTTCGGGCTCGGGGCGCTGCTCAGCGGCACCGTCACGGGCGGGCTGACCGCCCTGCTGTGGGGCGGTGCGGCCCGGATCTTCCTGATGCACCACGCCACTTTCTCGATCAACTCCCTGTGCCACTTCTTCGGCAAGCAGGAGTTCGACACCCCCGACGAGTCGCGCAACCTGGCCTGGCTGGCCATCCCCACCTGGGGCGAGGCCTGGCACAACACCCACCACGCATTTCCGACCTCGTTCCGCCATGGGGTGGGGCGCCGCCAGATCGACCTGTCGGCTGTTTTCATCCGGATGATGGAGATCTTCGGTCTGGCCTACGACGTGGTGCGCATCGATCCGGTTCGGATCGAGCGCAAGGCTCTTCCGCAGCCTCGGTAGCCCGGTGGCTTTCGCCCGTACCGCACCTCTGCGCGAGGCCATTGAGCACGCCCTGCCCGAGCGCCCCTTCACCGTTCGATTCTGGGATGGCTCGTCGGTGCCCGCGACCCAGGACACGGCGCCGACGTTCATCATCAACTCCCCCAAGGCCCTGGCCCACGTGCTCAAGGCACCCGGGGAGCTCGGCCTGGGGCGTGCCTACGCGCAGGGCCTGATCGAGACCGATGACATCGACGGCGCCCTGCTGCTGGTCGACAACTTCGAGCCGCCACGTCCGGCGCCGCGCCAGATCCTCAAGCTGATCAGCGGGCTCCTGCAGGCCACGGGCCTGACTGTTCCGCCTTCGCGGCCCTCCACCGAGTTGCGTCTCAAGGGGGAGCGCCACACGCTGGCTCGAGATCGGCGGGCCGTGCGCCACCACTACGACGCGGGCAACGACTTCTTCAAGCTGTTCCTGGACGACTCGATGACCTACAGCTGCGCTTACTGGCGCTCCGGGGCCCAGACGCTTGACGAGGCCCAGGACGCCAAGCGTGAGCTCGTGTGCACCAAGCTGGCGCTGAAGCCGGGGGAGCGGCTGCTCGACGTCGGCTGCGGCTGGGGCAGCATGGCCATCCACGCGGCCAGCCGCCACGGCGTCAACGTGTTGGGCGTGACCCTTTCTGAGCCGCAGGTGCAAGAGGCTCGCCGGCGTGCTCAGGAGGCCGGCGTGGCCGATCAAGTGGAGTTCCGGGTGGCTGACTACCGAGAGCTACACGAGGAACCGTTCGACGCGATCTCCAGCATCGGCATGGTCGAGCACGTGGGGGAGGAGCGCATCGAGCTGTACGTGCGCACGCTGTGCGGCCTGCTGAAGCCCGGCGGCCGCCTGCTCAACCACGGGATCGCCAAGCTCCAGGACTTCGACACCAAGGACGAGGGCCCGTTCTCGGAGCGCTTCGTGTTCCCCGATGGCGTGCCGCTGCCGCTGTCGCGGATCATCCAGGCCATGGAGCGCAGCGGTTTTGCCACCCGCCACGTGGAGGGCCTCGCCGAGGACTACGCGGAGACGATCAAGCACTGGATCGAGCGCTACGAGAGCCGCTACGAGGAGGCGGTGGCGCTGGCCGGCGAGGAGCGGGCCCGAGTCTGGAAGCTCTATCTACACGCTGCTCGTCAGGGCTTCATCACCGGCTGGGCGTCGATATACCAGGTGCTGGCCGACCGGCCGAGCTGAGACCCTCGCGCTCCGGCGGAGCGCCGAAGTCAAGTGCCGGCATCGCTGCGACGAGCCCGTGCGGGTTGAGCATCGGGTGCGTGCCGTAGTAGTGGCAGCGAATCTCGTCGAAATTGACCGTCTCGGCGACACCCGGCCACTGATAGAGGTCGCGCAGATACGGCCATAGATTGCGGTATTCGGCCACCTTGCGGATCGAGCATTTGAAGTGGATCTGGTAGACGGCGTCGAACCGCACCAGCGTGGTGAACAGCCGCCAGTCGGTCTCCAGCGGCTGCTCTCCGAACAGGAACCGGCTGCTCGCCAGGCGGGCGTCGAGCTCGTCCAGCATCGCGAAAACACCATGGACCTCGCGCTCGTAGATCCTCTGGCTTGTGGTGAAGCCGGTCTTGTACACGCCGTTGTTGAGGTTCTCGTAGATCCGCTCGTTGAGGTGATCGATCTCGGGGGCCAGCGCTTCTGGGTAGAGCTCGACCGGATGCTCGGCCAGCGGAGCGAACACGGTAGAGAGCATGCGCAGGATGTCGGCCGACTCGTTGTTGACGATCACCTTGCGCTCGCGATCCCACAACACGGGGACGCTGACCCGGTCCTGGAAGGCCGGCTGGGTGGACTCGTAGGCCTCGGCGAGGAAGTCGAACCGATTGACCGGGTCCGCGTAGCCCTCGCCGGTGAATGCCCACCCCCGGCTGTCGCGGATCGGGTCGACGAACGAGATCGAGATCGCCTCTTCCAGGCCCATCAGGCGCCGCCCGATGATCGTCCGGTGCGCCCACGGACAGGCCCGGGCCACGTACAGGTGATAGCGGCCGGCCACCGGGGTGAATCCGCTGGAGCCGTCGGCGGTCACCCAGTGGCGGAAGCGGCTGTCCTGACGCCGGAAGGCGCCGTCGTCGTCACCTTCCCGGCCGATCGCAAAAGAAGTTGAGGTCTCAGTCATCTCCGGTTCGAATGTAGCTACCCGAGCCGGTGGAGCTCTCGCGAGGCTCCCCGAAGGCTCCCGAGCGTTCAGCCCGAGTACAGGCGCCGGAGCAGGTTGAGCATGGCCGGCGAGGTCTCGCGGTAGCCGGGGCAGCACGTGGGCCCATTCACGGCGCTGATCCCGATCTCCAGGTGCGGCCCGGTGGAGAGCCCGACGTCGCCGCAGCCCACCTCGGCGATCGGCTGCCCGGCCTGGACGACCGAACCAACCGGCACCAAGGCAGGCTTGGCATGTCCGTAGTAGATGAACCGGCCCCGCAGCGGCCCCCCAGCCACCTCCAGGACCGGAGCGGCGGGACCGAAGCCCGAGATCCCCTCCTGGACGACGGTGCCGGTGGTCACGGCCACCTCGACCGCGCTGCGCCCGCAGGCGCCGCCCTGGGTGGAGATGTCGACGCCCTGGTCGGGCTCCCAGGTATCCGGCGACACGGCGAGCGATGCGGGCTGGAGGGGGAATACCCAGCCGCTGCCGCTGCCCAGTTGGTTGAGCTCATGCACGATCTTCAGTTCCCGGCGCACCTCGGCCAGGGGGGTGGCGTGGGCATTAGGGTTCCCCGCGGAGACGGTCACCGGGAGGGGCTGGGTCGGGGTGGTTGGAGTGTTCGCGCCGGCCGGGTTGCCCACCGCGCCGGCAGCCGGGTTGACTGCCTGAGGGTGCCCGTGCAGGGGCACCGAGGCGGTGGGGGTGGAACCGCCGCCCGTCCCACGCCCGCCGGAGCCGGCCGAGCCGGCCGCCGACGCGCAGCCCGCCACCGCCAGGGCTAGTGCCAGCGTGCCCGCCAGGCGCCGCACCGCTCAGGCGGCCGCTCGGAGGCGCGCCAGAGGCGGGCGCTCCACCAGCGGGCTGGCGTGAGACGAGGGGGTGAGGTCGTCGAAGGCCACCAGCGTGTCGGGCAGCTCGCCGGACAGCCGGCCCTCCCGTTCGAGGCGGGCGCAGACCGCCTGGAGCACCGCATACGCCATCCCGCCGAGGTCGCGCAGCGGCTGGTGATCGTTCTGGCGCACGTCGAGGTCCACCTGGGCGATGCCCTCCAGTCCGACGGTCGCGTAAGCGTCGATCAGCAGGGCGATGTCGACACCGTAACCGGTCACGAACGGCAACTGCTCCAGCAGCTCCCGCCGGGCGGCGATCTCGCCGGCCAGAGGCTGGCGGACCCCGGCCAGCTCGGGATAGAACAGGTTGAGCAGCGGACGCGCGCACAGCTCGGTGACCCGCCCGCCGCCATCGGGCAGGACGACGTCACCGATCCGGAACGGACGGCGATAGAAGCCCTTCACGAAGGCGAGGTCCCGGTCGACCAGCAGGGGCCCGACCAGGCCGAGGGGAAAATGCGGACCGAACTGCTCGGAGTCGGCATCCAGGAAGCAGACGATCTCGCCGCGTAGAACGGGCAGCGAGCGCCACATGGCGTCCCCCTTGCCCAGCACGGGACCATGGTCGGGCATCAGCAGCTGTTGGTCGTACACCTCGGCTCCGGCGGAGCGGGCCAGCTCGGCGGTGCCATCCGTCGAGTCATCGACCACCACCAATTGGTCGATCAAACCCCGCTTGAGCAGGGGGGTCAGCTGGGCCAGAATCAGCCCGATCGTCCGGGCCTCGTTGCGGGCTGGCAGGCAGACCGAGATGGTGTCCCGGTCAGCCGTCCAGGGCGTGCCGGAGAAATCCCCATGGCCATGGGTGTTGGTCTGAAGCCAGGAGCGGAGCCTCAGCGACATCACACAAGGATGGCAGTAGCCATGGTCAGCCGCCGTGGGGCACTGTAGGCTGCGCTGTGGGTGAGGATGGAGCGCTCGGTCATCTGGCGTCGTCGGATCGTCGCCCTGGCGACGCTCTTGCTGCTGGGCGCGGCCGTGCTGGTCTTGGCCGTGAGCGCCGACGGGGCCGGTCACGCCTACAACCCGTCGCCGATCAGCTCGAAGCTGGGCGCCGCGCAGCTGGCCGGACAGCGCGTGATCTACAGCTACAAGGGCCTGACGCCCCCAGCCACGCTGATCCGGGCGATCCGCCAAGGCCAGGCGGCCGGCGTGGTCTTCTTCTCCGGCAACATCTCGAGCCCGGCTCAGCTGGCGGGGGTGGCCGCCCAGCTCCAGAGCGCCGCGCAGAAGAGTTCGGTGAAGCTTCCCCTCCTGCTGATGACCGACCAGGAGGGCGGTCAGGTGCGCCGGCTTCCGGGCGCTCCCGTCTATTCGGAGAAGCAGATTGGGCAATCCTTCGATCCGGCGTCCGCCGCTCGCCGGGCCGGGCGCGGGGCGGGGTTGAATCTGAAGAAGGCCGGGGTCAACGTGAACCTGGCGCCCGTGCTCGACGTGTATCGCCACGCCGGCAACTTCATCGATCAGTTCGGTCGCTCGTACAGCAGCAATGCCCATGTGGTGTCCGCTCTGGCTTCTGACTTCATCACCAAGCAGCAGCAGGTGAACGTCGCGGCCGCGGCCAAGCATTTTCCCGGCCTCGGGGCGGCTGCCCGGACTCAGAACACCGACAGCGTCCCGGTGACCCTGAGCCTGTCGAAGACCCAGATCCGCAACGTCGACGAGTTCCCCTACCACTCGGCCATCGGCGCCCGTACCGACCTGGTTATGGCCTCCTGGGCCCGCTATCCGGCGCTGGATTCCCGGTATCCGGCCGGCCTTTCCAGCGCGATCATCCAGGGTGAGCTGCGGACCCGGCTGAAGTTCAGGGGCGTGACAATCACCGATGCCCTGGAGGCCGGAGCGCTGAAGGGGTTCGGCGGCACCTCCGAGCGCGCATTCCTGGCCGCCCGGGCGGGGATGGACCTGATCCTGTGCGCGGCCAAGACGGCGAACCAGGGCTCCACAGCGGTCAAGGCGCTGGCCACCGCTCTGACCACGCATCACCTCGCCCGAACCGCCTTCGTCTCCGAGGTGAACCGAGTCCTGACGCTGCGCCACAGCCTCAAGGGCTGACGCATCGGTCCACGCGGGATAGCGTTCGGCCTCAGGTGCGCGCTGCCTGCATCGACATCGGGTCGAACACCACACGGTTGCTGGTGGCCGACTGCGACGGGCAGCGGCTTCGCGAGCTCCATCAGGAGCGGGCGTATACGCGGATCGGGCAGGAGCTCGGGAGTGCGGATCGGATCAGCACGCCGAAGCTGGCCGAGGTGGGGGAGGTGGTGGCCGCTCAACTCGAGCGCGCACGCGACCACGGGGCCGAGGTGGTGCGCTGTGTGGCCACCGCGGCCGTTCGGCGGGCCAGCAACGGTCCGGAGCTGGTCAGCTGGATCCAGAAGCGTTGTCCCGGACTAACGGTGGAGATCCTGAGCGAGCGCGACGAGGCGGGGTTCGCGTTTCTCGGCGCCTCCCGCACGCTGCGCGGGTGGCCCCAGGGGGACCTTGGTCTGGTCGACGTGGGCGGCGGATCATCCGAGCTCGTGGTCGGAGAAGCCGATGGCCGGATGCGATGGTGGAGGTCGCTACCGATCGGCTCCGGGGAGCTGACCGCCGCCTGCGTGCATCACGATCCGCCGGCCCCGGCTGAGATGGAGGAAATGCGGGGTCGGGTGGAGCGCGGGCTGGCTGGAGCCGAGCCCCCGCCGGCAGCGCTCGTCGTGGCGGTGGGCGGCAGTGCCTCCTCTCTGCTCCAGATGACCGGTCAGGTGCTCGACCCGCCGGCCTTCGACCGGGCGCTGACCCTGCTCAGTCGTGACGCTGCCGCTCAGGTGGCCCGGGTCACCGGGCTGGACGCCGAGCGGGTGAAGCTGCTCCCGGCCGGGATCCTGATCCTGCAGAAGGTGGCCGAGCGGTTCGCCCAGCCTCTGGTGGTGGGGGCCGGAGGCCTACGGGAGGGTGTGCTGCTCCAGGCGGCCCGCGGCTAAGCGCTGGCTACCAGCCGCCGCGCCAGTCGGCGCTGATCGCCCGGCGCTTGGCGGCATCCATCCGGGCGTGCTTGCGATGGTCGAGCCAGCTCTGAAGCAGCGAGAAGACCACGATCACGGCGGGGAAGATCGCGATCACGATGAACATCGCCGTGGTGATCGTGACGTCGCTGGTCTCGCCGTAGATGCCCTGTCCGGAATGGGTGAGGGCCGGGGCGTTGGGAGCGAGCCCCAGCAGCCAGGCCAGCGGTGAGAACAGCAGCGCGAGAAGGCGGGCGCGACGCATCCAGGGGGAAGATATCTCAGATCTAGGCAGCCTGGGCCTGCCGCCCGTCTCGGACGGCCTGCAGGGCCTGAAGCAGCGGCTGGTTGTACTTCGCGCCGGCCGTCGTCACCTGAAGGTGGCGGATCGGCGCGTCGTAGATGTCCGCCTCCAGCGCCTGGGCCAGCTCACGCTGCTTACTGGGGGGTACCAAGTCGTCCCGGGAGGTCAGCACCATCGCGGAAGGCACCTCCAGGCGCTTCAGCCAGGGGCGCGAATCGAACCGCCCGAGCTCCCGGCCCGCCTCGGCCACATCGCGGGCGCTGTGGCGCATCAGCTCGGACTGCAGCCACGCCCTCCGGGGGCCGGCTGGGATGCCGCTGCGCCTGACGCCGAGCCTCCAGAACTGGGATGGGAAGACGGCCAGGCTCAGTCCCATGGCGCCCATGGCCAGCCAGTAGCGCCGCAGCGCCGGCTCCTGCCAGTGCTGAGCCGTGCCGCTGAGGACCAGCCCAGACACCGCGTCCGGCTGCTCCCGGGTCATCAGCTGAGCGATCGCCCCGCCCATCGAGTAACCGACGACCAGGGCCGGGGCGAGGCCGAGGGTGCGAAGCACGCCGGCCGCGTCGGCTGCACAGTCGCTCAGCCGGAACTTCCGGAGCGGGCGCAGGCCTCGCCCATGCCCGCGATGGTCGATGGCCAGCACGCGATATCCGGCGGTGATCAGATCCTGGTAGACGCCCACCCAGTTGAGGTCGGCCGTGGCCATCCAGCCATGCAGCAGCATGACCGTTGGACGGCCTGACCCGGTGTCGAACAGACCGCTGTCACGAACGAAGAACTCGCCCCGCCCCTTCACGTGCACCGTACGGGCAGGAGGCAGGTCGATTGGGGGCTCGGGAGGAAAGTCGGAGATGGGCATGACGGCAGGCTATCCAGCTAAGGCGTGCTCCTACCATGGAGAGCGTCATGGCTGTAGTAATCGCCTCGGATCTGGGCAAGGACATCTCGGGGGAGCCGTTGCTTCGCGGCATCTCCTTCAAGCTCGAGCGGCGAGACCGGATGACCCTGTCCGGGCGCAACGGCTCGGGCAAGACCACCTTGCTGCGAATGCTGGCCGGCGAGGCCTCGATCGACGGAGGCGAGCTCGTTATGGCCAAGGGGGCCAAGGTCGCCCTGCACGACCAGCGCCCGCCGCGCGAGCGGGGGCTCAGCCTGCGCGACTACATCCTTTCGGGGGCACCGGAGCTGGTGGCTCTGGAGACAGAGCTGAGTGCGCTAGAGCAGCGGATGGCCGACGGTGACTACGCCGAGCCGACGCTCAACCGCTATGCCGACGCCCAGGCGGCACTCGAACATGCCGGCGGATACACGTGGCGTGAGCGGGCGCTGTCCACGCTTCACGGACTGGGTTTCCGGGACGGAGATCTCGACCGGTCGCTCGAGACGTTCTCCGGCGGAGAGCTGACCCGCGCCTCCCTGGGCCGGGCGCTGGCCGGGCAGCCTGACCTGCTGCTTCTGGACGAGCCGACCAACCACCTGGACATCGCCTCGCTGGAGTGGCTGGAGACCCATTTGGTGGCGCTTGACGCGGCGATCATCCTGGTCGCCCACGACCGCTGGTTCCTGGAGGCGGTCGGGACTTCGGTCCTGGAGCTCGAAGCCGGGCGGGGCAAGTTCTTCCCCGGGACGTGGCACCAGTGGCGCAAGGAGAAGGCGGCCCGTGACCTGGCCCTGGGGCGGGCGATCGAGCGCCAGGAGGCGGAGATCGCCCGGCTCGAGCGGTTCGTCACCCGGTTCCGGGCCGGGACCCGGGCTCGCCAGGCTCAGTCCCGGGTCAAGCAGTTGGAGAAGATCGGCCGGATCAGCCGCGATCCGCGTGACGGCGAGGCGCTGGCCTTCGCCTTCAAGCCCCCCGAGCGCTCGGGACGGGTGGTGTTCGAGCTGGAGGGCGGGCGGATCTCGGTGCCGGACCGAGTCCTGCTCGAGCAGGCCGAGCTGTGGCTGGAGCGCGGCGAGCACGTGTCGCTGGTCGGGCCCAACGGGACCGGCAAGACGACGCTGATCGAGACCCTGGCCGGCCGCCGTGAGCTGGACGCCGGCAAGTTGAGGACGGGCCACAACGTCCGGCTGGGCTACCTGAGCCAGCACGCCGAGGAGCTGAGCGCCGGGAACGCGCGGACCGTGCTCGAGGCCTGTCAGCACGCCACCAAGCTGACTCCGGGCAAGGCTCGGGCGCTGCTCGGGCGATTCCTGTTCAGCGGCGAGGAGGCCGAGAAGCCGCTGGACGGGCTGTCCGGCGGGGAGCGCCGGCGCCTGTCGCTGGCCATCCTCGTCCACTCCGGCGCCAACGTGCTGATCCTGGACGAGCCGACCAACCATCTGGACATAGAGAGTCGTGAGGCGCTTGAAGATGCCCTTCAGCAGTTTCAGGGCTCGCTGCTGCTGGTTTCCCACGACCGCGCGCTGCTCGACGCGGTGGGGACCCGGACGGTGGCGATCGAAGACCGAGTGCTTCACTCCTATGTCGGCGGGTGGCCCGAGTATGTCCGGGTCCGAGCGGAACGTGAGGCTGTGCGGACGAACTCAAAGTCGTCCCCACAGGGCAAACCGCCCCGCAAGCCTCAGCCCAAGGCTAAGGCGGCCGAGGGCGAGATCGAAGAGCAGATCGAGGCAGCCGAACAGGCGCTGGCCCGGCTCGAGGAAGAGCTCGCAGACCCGGGCGCGTGGGCGACCCCGCAGAAGACGGCGGCCTCGGCCAAGCGCCACCAGCAGGCCAAGCAGCGCGTGGAACAGCTCTACGAGCGGCTTTAGGCTCGGAGGGCCTCGGTGGGGCTCAGGCGGGCAGCCCGCAGCGCGGGGTAGAGCCCGGCCAAGGCGCCGATGGCGAAACCGGCGGCGGGCGCGGCGACTAGCGCGTACACCGGCACCACGAACGGCTCGTGGCGAGTCAGCGCGTAGACGTCGGTGGCCCCGGCGCCGAGGGCCAGACCGGCCACGCCGCCCAGCACCGCCAGCAGGGCCGACTCGGCCAGAAACTGGACGCCGATGTGGCGGCGGGTGGCGCCCAGGGCCCGGCGCAGACCAATCTCGCCGCGGCGCTCGAGCACCGAGATGACCATGATGTTGGCGATCCCGATCGCGCCGACCAGCAGGGCCACGGCACCGAGGCCGAGCAGCAGCGTGGTGAACTGGCCCTTGGCGGCAGCCCGGGCCTCGAGCGCATCGGAGGGCCGGCTGATCGACACGCCGCTGGGATCCTGCGGATCGGCGCTCGCCGGGAGCAGGTTGGAGACGGGGATGACCTTGTTCTGATTGGCCCGCACGTAGATCTCCGACGCGTTGGGCTGAGTCTGGAAGAGCTTCTCGGCTACCGGGAGAGAGATGAACGCGTCCGAGTCCAGTGAGGAGTCGAGCACCACCGGCTCCAGTACGCCCACGATGAGGAACCAGCGGTTGCCGATGTACACGAGCTCATGCCCGCCGACGTGTTCGATCTGCAGGATCTGGGCTGCCTGGGCGCCCAGCACGGTCTCCGGATAGCCGGCGCTGACCGCGTTCAGGAAGTGCCCGGAGGCCATCGAGGTGCCGACCACCTGGGGAAGGTCCTGGCCGGTCGCGTCGACTCCAATGCCCCCGGTTTGCGCCGCGGGTACGTACGGGGAGCGGTAGACGTTCTCAGACAGCTGGTAGATGGCCACGGCATCGAGTACGCCTGACTGGTGCAGGATCTGGGGAACCGACGTGGGCGGCAGGACCTCGTTCTGACCCAGGAAGCTCGTCCCGGGCGACAGGGTCAGCAGGTTCGTGCCCAGCGCGTCGATCTCGGCCAGGAGGTTGGCCTGGGCCGACGCGGAGACGCCCACCACGGCGACCATCGCGCCGATCCCGATGGCGATCCCCAGCGCGGACAGGGCGGCGCGCAGCCGGCTGGTGCCCAGACCCTGGAGCGCGCTGGTCAGCAGCTCGCGGAGGGGAAGCCGGGCCTCAGCGGCGACGGTCATCGACGATCTCGCCGTCGCGCATCTGCAGCCGGCGCCGGAACTCGGACGCGATCTGCTCGTCGTGGGTGATGAGGACGAGTGTGGCTCCGTCGTCAGCCAGGCCGTGCAGGAGCTCAATGACCTCTCCGCCGGATTTGGAGTCCAGGTTCCCCGTGGGCTCGTCGGCCAGCAGGATCAGCGGGCGTTTGGCCACGGCCCGGGCGATGGCCACGCGCTGGCGCTCGCCGCCCGACAGCTGTTTGGGACGGAAGTCGAGCCGGTGTTCGAGCCCGACGCGAACCAGGGCGGCTCGGGCGGCCTCGCGACGTCGGCGCAGGGGTGCGCCGCCGTACAGCATGCCCAGCGCCACGTTGTCCACAGCGCTCATCGACTCCTGCAGATGAAAGGCCTGGAAGACAAACCCGATCCCCTGGGCGCGCAGGCCGGCCAGCTCCCGGTCGCTGGCCGGTCCCACCGGGTGACCCAGCACCTCTACCTGGCCGTCGGTGGGGCGCTCGAGTGTCCCGAGGATGGTCAGCATCGTGGTCTTGCCCGAGCCCGAGGGACCGACCACGGCAACCTGGTCGTGTTCGGGGATGTCCACGCTCACCCGCTTGAGGGCGGTGACGTCGCCTGGGTACTCCTTGACGACAGCGGTGAGGCGCAGAGCGCTCATCCCTGAGAGTCGGTGACCTGCAGCCCGGAGTAGATGCCGGCACCCGAGACGGCCACGTAGCCGGCGGCGAACAGGCCGGTCTGAACGGGGATCAGCTTGTGCGGCGCGGCGGCCTCCTGGACGGCGTAGTGGCCCCCGGCGGTAGCCACGAGAGCCGTGACCGGCACCGACAGCACGTTTTTGGCCTTGGCTTGGGAGAAGTTGACGCTGACCGGCGCTTGGTCCAGCCCGGCGCCGGTGACGTGCCCTAGGAGTCTGACCGTCACGGGGATCGTGGCGGAATTGCCGCTCCCGCCGCCGTTGGCGCCGCCTCCGCCTCCGCCTGCGCCGCCGGCGCCGCTGTTGTCCGAGGACGAAGTCTGGGCGACCTTGCTCACCTGGCTGATCACCCCGTTCACCGTGGTGTTGTTGGGCATCTCGACCGTCACGTGGTCGCCGCGCACCGCTTCGCTCTGAGAGCTGGCGGCCAGGTCCACCGTCACCACCAGGTGGGTGGAGGAGGTCTGCAGGAGCTCGGTGGCCGAGCCACCGCCACTGGAAGACGAAGGTGGGGAGGAGGACGGCGAGGAGGAGCTGGGACTGTCCGACTTGGCGTTGTGTGAGGGGGAATGACCGGGGGAGGAGTGGTGCGGGGATTTGTTTGACGGGGGCGACGGGTTGGAGCCTTGCTGGTGATCCTTGAGCTCCGCGATCTCCGCCTTCAGCAGGGCCACCAGGGCCTTCACCGACTCCGGATTCCTGTGGTGCTTATGGGCATGCTCGCTCGGGCGCGAGTGGTGGGGGGAGGTGGGGGTGGTCGGAGTCGGGGACGTGTGGGTGGCGGTCGTCAGAGTGACGAACTCGGAGTGAAATCCGGTCGAGTCATTGGCGGTCGAGGTGCTTCCACCGCCACCGCCGCCTCCCGTGGAACCCACCGTGCCGTCAACCGTGGAGATCAACTGCTCGCCCGGCAGGAAGACCACCTGGCCCAGGGTCAGGGTGCCGGTCTCCGGCTCACCGAGCGAGGCCTGAAACTGTTCCACTCCTGCGGTGGTGGCCCCCTGCCACACGTCGTTACCGACGACGCCGTCCGGGTTGAAGCCCAGCGCCATCAGGCTGCGGTTGAGTTCCAGGACGTCCGGCCCCTGGACATCGGCGGCACTGAGATCTCGGTAGGCGGGCGTGGAGCCGTACATCAGGATGATCGGCTGGTTGTCGATGCGGAACAGCGCCTGCCCCGGCTGAATCAGCTGGCCAACCTTGGGCAGCCAAGTGATCGTGCCGCTGATGCGGTTGTAGACGGTTTGGGCGCCCGCGTAGCTGACGGTGCCTGACTCCGTGTCCGCCTCGACCAGATCGCGGCGCTGGACCGTCGCCGTGCTGTTCGCACCCGAGCTGTGGGCGGAGGCATTGGTCGAACCCGGCGAGCGGGTGAGCAGGACGATCGCCACCACGACGGCGATCACGATGATCAGCGCCAGACCGGCCAGCGTCCGCCGCGGCGCACGCCCCGCCGGCATGTTCAGAGCCTCCCGCCACACGCAGCAAGCGCCATCGCAGCCAGCGCGGGGAGACCGATGATCGTCGTCAGGCGCCACATGGGCGGATTGGTAACGCCTGGTCGGTTACGGCAGGGGAACAATGGCCGCAAGCCTGGCCGCCGACGGTGTGGGCCCGGGTGTCTGCCGGGGGCTGTAACGGCGTGGTAACCCAGTTCCGCCCATCCTGCCTGCGTGCGCGCCACACTTAGGTCAGAGCCGCGATGCGCATCCTGATCGCCGAGGATCAACGGGAGCTGGCCGAGACGGTCGCGCTCGGGCTGCGCCGGCAGGGCATGGCGGTGGATCTGGCTGGCGACGGCGAGGCCGCGCTGGCCGCGGCGCATGTCTATGAGTACGACGTGATCGTGCTCGACCGGGACCTACCCAAGCTCCATGGGGACCGCGTGTGCCGCACGCTCGTCGAGGAGGGTGGCCGGGCGCGGGTGCTGATGCTGACGGCCTCGGGCGGGCTGGAGGATCGGGTGGCCGGGCTGGGTCTGGGAGCCGATGACTATCTGCCCAAGCCGTTTGCCTTCGCCGAGTTGGTGGCGCGGATCCGTGCGCTGGCTCGGCGGTCCCAGCCCGCGCTGCCGCCGGTGCTGGAGCACGACGGGGTACGACTGGATTCGGGCCGGCGCCTGGCCAGCCGAGACGACGCACCGTTGGAATTGAGCGTCAAGGAGTTCAGCGTGCTGGAGCTGCTGATGTCGGCTGGAGGGGCTGTGGTCTCGGCTGAGGAGATGCTCGAGCGGGTGTGGGATGACGCCACGGATCCGTTCAGCAACGTGGTCAAAGTGACCGTCAGCCGGTTGCGGCGCAAGCTGGGCGATCCGCCCCTGATCGAGACGGTGGCCGGTGTCGGTTATCGGATCTGAGCCTCCTAAGCGGAGCCGCTGGTGGAGTCGCGTGGGGCCGACTCTTCGGTTGAGGCTGACTCTGCTCTACGGCGCCTGCTTCATCGTGGCCGGCGCGGGGTTGCTCGGAATCACCTACGCGCTGTACGACCACGCCACCGCCCCGACGAAGACCTCGTGGGTGCAGAGCACGCAGCTGGCCATTCCATCCATCCCCAAGGGACTCAAAGCGATCGTGACAGGTGGTAACGCCCACCGCCGGATAACCGCTGTGTCGGGAGGTGCGGCTGCGGGGCTGCAGCGGGCCAAGCCGTCTCCCGCGATCATCCAGCGGCTTCGCAAGACCGGTCAGCTCCAGCTCGACCGGCTGGCCCGGCGAGCCAACTTTGAGATAGCGGCTGAGCGAGCGCAGTCGCGGTCTTCTCTGCTGGCCGAGTCCGGGATTGCTCTGGGCGTCATGGCGCTGCTGTCAATCGGATTGGGTTGGCTGCTGGCCGGCCGGGCGCTGAGCCCACTGCGCACGATGAACCAGCGCGCGCGAGCGATCACCGAGGACACGCTGCACGAGCGACTGGGCGTGACCGGTCGCCAGGATGAGCTGGGCGAGCTGGCGGCCACATTCGACGCCGTGCTGGCCCGGCTGGAGCGCGCATTCGAAGCCCAGCGCCAGTTCGTGGCCAATGCCTCCCATGAGCTCAGGACGCCGATCACGCTGGAGCGCGCCCTGCTCGAGGTGGCTCTGGCCGATCCCGAATCGAGTGTGGAGTCGCTCCGGCATACCTGCCGGCGAGTGCTGGCGGCCGGCGAGCAGCAGGAGCAGGTGATCGACGCTCTGCTCACCCTGGCCAGGAGCCAGGCCGGAATCACCGCGGCCCGGCCCGTGCGCTTGGATGAGCTGGTGGCCGAGCTGCTGGAGGAGCGCGAGCCCCAGCTCGACGGGATGCGGGTGATGAAGCGACTCGAGCCGGTAACAGTCAGCGGAGATCCGGCGCTGCTCGAGCGGCTGGTGACCAACCTGCTGCACAACGCGACATCCCATAACTGCGGACCCGCGCCCTGGGTGGCCATCCAGACCGAAATCCGGGACGGCACCGGTGAGGTATCGGTGGCCAACGGAGGTCCGCCGATTCCCGTCGAGCGCGTGGATGAGCTGTTTGAACCGTTCCGTCGCCTGGAGGGAGACCGGACCGGTCTGACCCAAGGCCTGGGTCTGGGGCTCTCGATCGTCCGGGCGGTGGCCCTGGCCCACGGGGGAGGAGTCCAGGCCGAAGCCCTCCCCGCCGGGGGGCTTAGGGTGGTGACCCGGCTGGGATGTGCGGATCCAGGGTCGGAGGACCGTCGGGTGCCCTCCCTACACTCCGTTGTAGATGTCAGTACCGACGGAGTCCTCGCCGGTCCGGATCGCGCTGATCGATGATGACAGCGGGCTGCTGACCGTCATCACCCGCCGCTTCGAGGCTTTGCGCTGGCAGAGTCAGGTGCTGCCTTACCCGCCCGCCTCCGAGCACCTGGCGGCCATGCGCCTGCACGCTCTGCTGGTGAACCCGGCCCTGACCGGACTGGAGTACGTGGAGCGGGTGGCCGAGGCACTCCCCGGGATGGCCCTGCTGGTAGTCAGTCCGCCGACGACGGTGGCCAACCGGGTACGCGGGCTGCGGGTCGGGGCCGACGACTGGATCACCAAGCCCTGTCATCCCGAGGAGCTGCTGGCCCGGGTCCAAGCGGTCATGCGCCGACGCCGGCTCGGGGATCTGCCAGACGAGGATCGGACGACCGAGGCCGGGGAACTGATGATCCGGCCCGACCGCTTCGACGCCTACGCCGGGGACCAGGCGGCCGGGCTGTCGCGCCGGGAGTACGACTTGTTGCGTCAGCTGGCCCTGGTCGACGGACGGGTGCTGGAGCGTGAGCGCATCTACGAGCGTGTGTGGGGCTACACAATGGTCCGTGGAGACCGCTCGGTGGATGTGTTCGTGCGCAAGCTGCGGGCCAAGCTCGAGCGCGTCTCCCCCGAGTGGCGCTACGTGCACACCCACTTCGGGATCGGTTACCGATTCGCGGCTGAGCCGGTGGAGGGCAGTGCTGCGGCCCAGGCCCACGCGCAAGCCCGCGCGGCCACGGTTTTGGAGGCCGACGGGACGGCCCCGGGAGCCGCTGCGAATGGTGCCCAGACCGAGGTACCCTTTGACCTGCAGCTGATCAACTAGCTGCAGATCCATGAACAGGGAATCGGCCCGCAACATCGCGATCGTGCTGCTCCTGGCGGCGCTGGTCGACGTGCTCCCGGGCGGCGGCCCGGCGGCCAAGACCCTGATCCAGCTGATCACCCTGGCCTTCCTGGGCGCGCTCGCCTGGGTGGCCTCGCGGCTCTATCGAGAGCATCGGATGAGCCTGTATGCGCTGGGCGACCGGCGGCGGGCGATCGTCTACGCGGCCGCCGGGGTGGCCACGCTGACCTTCACAGCCTCGAACCGGCTGCTGCAGACCGGGCTGGGCAGCGTGGTCTGGTTGCTCCTGCTGGCGGCGTGTGCTTTTGCCGTGTTCCGGGTGTTCCGGTCCGCGCGCGAGTACTGAGCTCTTCCTGAAATCAGCGACGAGCCGGGGTCGCGGGCCGGGTGAGCTGGCCGGTCGCTCCGTGCTCTCACGGTGAAGGGACCAAAAGCTCCATCGCGGTCGTCCCCCGAGCAGGGGGGTGGACGAAACTGACCGGATGCGGCCATAAGGTCGACAACCCCTCTGGCTGCGCCGGGGTCAGGGATGTTTTGGTCGCCGGGCCGGCCGGGAACGGCCCGGGAGGCGTCCGGACCCAGCGGGCGCGGAGCCGGGCGACGGTGCCCGGCTCGCGCGCTGGAGAGGAAAACCCGATGAGGCTCAGGCGCCCACCAAATCGAAGCGGTCGAGCGTCATGACCTTGGCCCACGCGTCGGCGAAATCGCGCACGAACAGTTCCTGCGCATCGTCACACGCATAGACCTCGGCGATCGCCCGCAGCTGGTCATTGGACCCGAACACCAGGTCCGCCGCTGTGGCCGTCCATTTGGCCTCGCCGCCGGCCCGGTCCCGGCCCTCGTACACCTGGGTTCCGGCGCCGTTGGTCGACTCCGCCTTGCGCCACTCGATACTCATGTCGAGCAGGTTCACGAAGAAGTCGTTGGTGAGCGTCTCCGGCCGGTCGGTGAACACGCCGTAGTTCGACTGCTTGTAGTTGGCGTTCAGGGCCCGCAGTCCGCCGACCAGCACCGTCATCTCTGGTGCTGTGAGGGCCAGGAGGTTGGCCCGCTCGAGCAGCAGCGTCTCCGGCGAGAGCGCGTGCTCGCCGTGCAGGTAGTTGCGAAACCCGTCGAAGGTCGGCTCCAGGACCGTGAAGGAATCGGCGTCGGTCTGCTCCTGGCTGGCGTCGGTACGTCCCGGCGTGAACGGAAC
Source organism: Solirubrobacteraceae bacterium (assembly GCA_035551655.1). GTDB lineage: Bacteria > Actinomycetota > Thermoleophilia > Solirubrobacterales > Solirubrobacteraceae > Palsa-465. The sequence goes on along the minus strand of DASZNA010000066.1, from coordinate 61,405 downwards.
CGTCACCTGGTGACCGGCCCTCCGGGCGGCCTCCTCGATGCCGGCAGATCCGGCCAGGACGATCAGATCGGCCAGCGAGACCTTCTTGCTGTCGTTCTGAGCGCCGCTGAACTTCTCCCGAATTCCGTCCAGGACCTTGAGAACCTGGGCCAGCTCCGGCGGGTTGTTGACCTGCCAGTCCTTCTGCGGTGCCAGGCGGATCCTGGCGCCGTTGGCGCCGCCTCGCTTGTCGGTGCCGCGGAAGGTGGCCGCCGAAGCCCACGCAGTCGAGACGAGTTGGGCGATCGACAGCCCAGAGTCCAGGATCTCCTGCTTGAGCGCGGCGATGTCCTGTTCGTCGACCAGCGGGTGATCGACCTCCGGGACCGGGTCCTGCCAGATCTGCGGGGGGGCCACCCACGGACCGATCAGCCGGTCGACAGGTCCCATGTCGCGGTGGATGAGCTTGTACCAGGCCCGGGCGAACGCGTCGGCGAGCTCCTGGGGGTTCTCGTAGAAGCGCCGGGCGATGGGCTCGTAGATCGGGTCCATCTTCAGCGCAATGTCGGTCGTCAGCATCATCGGCGCGTGGCGCTTGTCCGGGTTGTGGGCATCCGGCACTGTGCCCTGGGCTTCCGGGTTCTTGGGGGTCCACTGCTGGGCCCCCGCCGGGCTCTTGGTCAGCTCCCAGTCGTACTCGAACAGGTTGGCCAGAAAGCCGTTGTCCCACTTGGTGGGTTCGGTGGTCCACGCGCCCTCCAGGCCGCTGGTCATGGCGTACTCGCCGACGCCCGTCCCGTGGGGGTTCTTCCAGCCCAGCAGCTGCTGCTCGATCGGCGCCCCCTCGGGCTCAGGACCGATGTCGTCGGGGTCGACCGCCCCGTGCGTCTTACCAAACGTGTGGCCGCCCACGATCAGCGCGAGCGTCTCCTCGTCGTTCATGGCCATCCGGCCGAAGGTCTCGCGGATGTCCTTGGCGGCGGCCAGCGGGTCGGGATTGCCGTTGGGGCCTTCCGGGTTGACGTAGATGAGCCCCATCTGGACGGCGCCGAGCGGACCACCCAGCTCGCGATCGCCGCTGTAGCGCTCGTCACCCAGCCAGGTGTCCTCCGGACCCCAGAAGATCTCCTCGGGCTCGAAGATGTCCTCCCGCCCGAAACCGAACCCGAAGGTCTTGAAGCCCATCGACTCCATGGCGCAGTTGCCGGCGAAGATGATCAGATCGGCCCAAGAGACGCGGCGGCCGTACTTCTGCTTGATCGGCCACAGCAGCCGGCGGGCCTTGTCCAGGCTGGCATTGTCCGGCCAGCTGTTGAGCGGGGCGAAGCGCTGCGCGCCGGTGCCGCCGCCGCCCCGCCCATCGGCGATCCGGTAGGTGCCGGCGGCGTGCCATGACATGCGGATGAACAGAGGCCCGTAGTGGCCGTAGTCGGCCGGCCACCACTCCTGCGAGTTGGTCATCACCTCGAACACGTCTCGCTTGAGCTCGTCGACGTCAACCGTCCCGAACTCCTCGCGGTAGCTGAAGTCGGCGGGCAGGGGGGTGGGTTGGGGCGAGTTGTGATGCAGAACCCTCAAGTCCGGCTGGTTGGGCCACCAGTCCTGGTTGGTCCGTGGCCGGTCCGCGTCGGGAGTCGGCGGCTTGATTGCGGGGTTCTCGCTCTCGCTGGCACTACTGGTCTGCGTGTCGGCCACGGGTTCCTCCTACTGGCTGGCGGTTTCGTTCGGATGGGGGGATGCGGCGCTGGCCGCGGTGCACGCCGGGCATCTCCCCCAGAAGATGACCTCGGCCTCGTCGATCTCATAGCCCGCGCTCTCTGAAGCGGTCAGGCACGGGGCAAAGCCCACCGCACAATCCACGTCCACCATCTGGCCGCAGGTGCGGCAGATCAAGTGGTGGTGGTTGTCCCCGACGCGGTCTTCATAGCGGGCTGGCGACCCGGCGGGCTGGATGCGGCGGATGATGCCGTTGTCGGCCAGCGTGCCCAGTGCGTCATAGACGGCCTGCGGTGAGACGGTCCCGATCGACCGGCGGACCTGAGCGCCGATCTCGTTGGCCGTGCTGTGCGGCTGCACGGACACGGCACGCAGAACGGCCAGCCGCTGGGCGGTGACCTGCAGGCCGTGTTGGCGAAGCAGGGCGGCTGAGTCGGGGGAGGCCTCCACGGGTGCCGAGGAACGGTAGCGCGATACTGGAATCGATCCAGTTCTGGACCTGCCCGTCTGGCAGCGATGGATCGATGTGACGCTCGAGGGGCACGTCGATCCACAGGTCGCGGCTCGGGCCCGGTCCTAGACTCGAAACCGTGTCGATAGTCCCGTCTGACCGCCGCCGCGAGCTGCCCGATGAGCCCGGCGTCTACCTGTTCCGCGACTCGCGCGGGAAGGTGCTCTACGTCGGCAAGGCCAAGTCGATCAAGAAGCGCGTGGCCTCGCACTTCTCCAACCCGAGCACGCGCGCCGGGCGTGACCTGCTGCCGATGATCGACCACGTCGAGGCTCTCGTCGTGCACACCGAGGCTGAGGCGCTCCTGGCCGAGCAGAACTTCATCAAGCAGTACAAACCCCGCTTCAACATCCGCCTGCGGGACGACAAGTCCTACCCGTACATCGCCATCAGCCTGGACGAAGAGTTTCCGCGGGTGTACTTCACCCGGGAACGCCACCGCCGCGACCGGGCCTACTTCGGTCCGTTCTCCAATGCGGGCCGGGTCAGGCAGACACTGGAGGTGCTGGGCAAGGTGTTCCTGTTCCGATCCTGCGTCGGGCCCACCCCCGGGCGGCGCAGCGGATCACCCTGCCTCGACTACTACATCAAGCGTTGCGGAGCCCCGTGCGTCGGCTACGTGACCAAGGAGGAGTACCGGGAGTCGATCGACGGCGTCATCGCGTTCCTGTCCGGGCGCTACAAGGAGATCGAACGGCGCCTGGACTACGAGATGCGCCTGGCCGCGGCCGAGCGGCGCTACGAGGACGCCGCGCGGGAACGCAACCGGCTCCGGGCCGTGCGCTCGCTACTCGAGCGCCAGCGCGTGGCCAACGACTCGGTCGGCACGCTCGATGCGATCGCCGTCGCGGTCGATGGCAGCGGTGACGCCAATGCCCAGGTGTTCCAGGTCCGCGACGGTGTCCTGTCGGACCGCCAGAGCTTCTACCTGGACAACGCCGCCGAGGCGGATATGGGCGACGTGGCCGAAGCGTTCATCCTGCAGTACTACGCCTCGACGATGGTGATCCCCCCGCAGGTGGTCGTCCAGCCCGAGGTGGGCGCCCATCCGGAGATCGACGCGCTGAGCGAGGCGCTCGGCGAGCGGCGGGGCTCCCGGGTGGAGATTCGGGTGCCTGAACGAGGGGACAAGCGCCGCATCCTGGAGCTGGCTCAGCGCAACGCCCAGCTGGCCCTGGATCAGGAGAAGCTGCGCGCCGAGCGCCGCCGCCAGCAGCGTGTGGAGGCGCTGGAAGGGCTCCAGCTCGCGCTCGGGCTGGACACGATCCCGCTTCGCATCGAGTGCTTCGACATCTCGACCCTGATGGGGACCAACACCGTGGCCTCGATGGTGGTGTTCGAGGGCGCGGCGCCCAAGAAGTCCGACTACCGCCGGTTCAAGGTACGCACCGTGGGCGACGGGGTCCGCGATGGCTCGAATGGCGACTACGGGCCGGACGACTTCGCGTCCATGGAGGAGATCCTGGGGCGTCGAATGGCGCAGTTCGAGACCCAGCTCGACCGGTCTCCCCACGACAAGGACTACGACCCGAGCTTTGCCGCCCTGCCCAACCTGATCGTGATCGACGGCGGGCGCGGGCAGCTGGCGGCCGGCCTGCGCGCGCTGCAGGGCTTCCGCGAACGCGGCGTGCTGGTCGTGTCACTGGCCAAGCGCATCGAGGAGGTGTTCATCCCCGGGCGTCCGGAGCCGCTCGCCCTCCCGCACGACACGCCGGAGCTTCAGCTACTCCAGCGCCTACGCGACGAGGCCCACCGGTTCGCCATCACCCATCATCGCCAGCGGCGCGATCGGGCGATGACCGCCTCCGTGCTTGATGAGCTTCCGGGTGTCGGCCCCGCCCGCAAGCGGGCGCTGCTCACCCACTTCGGCTCTCCGGACGCGATCATGTCCGCCTCCCGTGAGGAGCTCGAGTCGGTGCCGGGGATCTCGGGCAAGCTGGCGCGAGATCTCCACCGCGAGCTGCACAAGGCCGGGGTGTGAGGGTTGCCCGGCTTCGGCGGCCGGCCAGCCACCGAAGCCGCCCGGCGCGCGCTCAGCGGGTGAGCAGCACCGCGCTACCAGTCGGGATGCGGACGCTGTAGTACCCCCGCACAGGGGATAGCCGCGGCCCAGGCCGTCCGGCCTTCAGGTGGCCGGTCCGAGTGGACGCACCGAACGTCTGCCCGGCCAGCCGCACGTCTCCGGTGGCCGACACCGAGGGGGCGGTCAGGGCCTGGCTGCGGACGGGGCGCCGAGCTCCGGGTAGCCGTAGCCGCGCGGTCACCGGGGAGGACGGGTCCTGGTTGATCAGGACGATGCGCAGCCGTCCGCTGCGGGCCTGAGTGGCCCAGACCTTCACCGGACCGGCCGGAGCGCTCACGTCGAGCAGCCGGGCGCCGGGCGGGAAGGCCCGGACGAACATCAGCATGCCGTAATAAAGGGGGGAGACCTTCGCGCTCCACCGCTTACCCGCGTGCCGCACCGCGAAGGCCTGGTAGGCGGAGCCGGGCAGCATGTGCACATTGATCCCGTCAACGCCCACCGCACGCACGGTGAACAATGTGTCCAGCGCCCATAGGGCCGAGGCGAACGTGTTGCTCACGCCGAGCTTCCCCTGGCAGGAGACCGAGTTGAGCTCGTCGAGCCGGAACGGCCGGCGGGCCTGATGAGCGATGCTCACGTAAGGAGCGACCAGGCCGGCCAGGCCCGCAGAGGAAGAATCAGCCAGCAGCCGCCGGATCGTCGGGTAATCGGACGCCAGCCGCTTGGTCTCACAGGCACGCAGCGGATAGCGGTGGAACGTGACCAGGTCGACCGGTCGCCGCGCGCTCAGCTCAGCCTCCTCGGCCGTGCTCATCCACTGCGTGCGAGCCAGCGAGGGCCCGGCCAGGGCGACCGCGCGGGGCATGACCGACCGCCAGCCGGCGAACTGGGCCAGATAGTCGCTCACGCTGTAGGCGCTCGGGCGCGCGAATACCCGTCGCCGGTGCTTCCAGTACCAGGCGGTGACTCCATAGTCGTCCGGCTCGTTGCCGATCTCCAGGGCGGCGATGTGGGAAGCACCGACGCCCGTCACCAGGCGCCGCGCCTCCAGCGCGGCCAGGCGGCGCCGGCCGGCGGCCAGGTTGATGCCCAGCACCACCCGGTCGCCGGTATCGGCGGCTAGCGCTCGGGCCACCGCCGTCCACCGCTGGGTCAACCCGAAGTCGATGCCGGCGGGCTTGCGCATGCCCCGGACCGGCCACCAGGTGCGGTCGGTGCTGTCTCCGCCCAGGCGGATGATCGAGCCTCTCCCTGGTTGCAGCCCGCGCAGCAGCGCAACGAACACCGGGTTCAGATGATGGGGATCGGGACCTAGGTACTGCTCCAGGGTGGGGTATTCCAGTGAGAGCCCGACGAAGCCGCGGGGCATGCGGGCTCCGATCGCATCGGGCAGGACATCGACGGTGATCTTCGAGTTGAGCGGGGTCGATCGGGGCGGCGAGTCGGCCAGCACCCCCGGCCCCGATGGATTGCCACCACCGGGCCTTGGATCCCGCGCGCTTCCGCCGCACCCGGCCAATGACAAGGCAAGCGCCATCCCGGCGGCCATGGCCACCACGGCCTGCCTGGCGGGTCGTGGGCGCGGGCGCACGCGGCCATGGTAGAGGCCGGTCGATGCGCTCCAGCGCCGCGAAAGCCGCGTGTCCGCCCCAGCCGTCAAGCTTCAGCACCTATGGCGCAATCCGAAGTCGCGCTCCGCGACCTGGTGGTGATCACCGGGTTCTCGGGCGCGGGAAAGTCGACCGCGATGGCGGCTTTCGAGGATGAGGGGTACTTCTGCGTGGACAACCTGCCCTCGGAGATGATCCGCTCACTGGTCGACCTGTTTATGCACACCGGTTCCAAGGTGGCCAACGCGGCCGTGGTGTGCGACGTTCGGGCAGGCAGCTACTTCGAGGGGTTGGCCAGCATGCTGGACAGTCTGGGGGCCAGCGGCGTGTCGCACCGGGTTCTGTTCCTGGAAGCCGACGAGGCCACCCTGCAGACCCGGTACAAGGAAACCCGCCGCCGCCATCCCCTGTCCCCGCGGGGAAGCGTCGCGGAGGGGATCGCGCGCGAGCGCGCGCTTCTGGCACCGCTGCGCAGCCGGGCCGACGTGGTCATCGACACGACCGGGCTCAACGCGACGATGCTGCGTCGCAAGCTGGCCGACGAGATGTTGCCCAGCCATACCCCAGGACGGCTGGCCATCACGTTCGAGAGCTTTGGGTTCAAGTACGGGCCGGTCCGCGATCCGGACCTGATGTTCGACGTCCGCTTCCTGCCCAACCCGCACTACGAGCCCGACCTCCGGCCGCTCACGGGCGAGGACTCTCGAGTGGTCGAGTTCATCAACCACGACGGCGAGCTCGATCGGTTCTACGAGCGGCTGCATCCGCTGCTGGACTACCTGCTCCCGCAGTACCTGGCGGAGGGGAAGGCGCATCTCGTCCTGGGCGTGGGCTGCACGGGTGGGCGGCACCGGTCAGTGGCCATCGCGCAGCATCTCGCCGACCGCTACCGGGATTCCGGCAACTTCCTGGTCGAGGTGGTCCACCGGGACGTGAGCAAGCCGGCGTGATCGATCACATCGGATTCGAGGTGAGCGACCTGCAGCGGTCGGCCCACTTCTACGACGCGGTGTTCTATGCGCTGGGCGTGCGGAGGATGCTCGACTCTGAGCGGGCGATCGCGTACGGAATCAACGCGCCGCAGTTCTGGATCGTCATGCGGGGCCGGCCACCGGCGTCCGGATATGGACACGTCGCGCTCCAGGCCAGCGGGCGGGCAGCGGTGGACGCCGCCCACCAGGCCGGGCTGGCCGCGGGCGGCGGCGACGACGGGTCGCCGGGGCCGCGGCCGCACTACGGGCGGCGGTACTACGCGGGGTATCTGCTGGATCCCGACGGGCTGAGGGTCGAGGTGGTGTCGCAGTGAGGGCGACCGGTCGGACAGGGAAGAGAACCGGACCACTTGGGGTAGCCTTAGTCCGCCGGCCAGCCACGTCCTGAGCCGGCGTTCCTTTGAATTGACATGGAGGCCGGTGCATGGCGGTACGAGTAGGCATCAACGGTTTCGGGCGGATCGGGCGCAATGTGTTCCGGGCGGCGCTGGACAGCGGTGCCGACATCGAGTGGCTGGCGGTCAATGACCTGGTCGACCCGCCGACGATCGCCCATCTGCTCAGGTACGACTCCAACTACGGCCCCTTCCGCGGGAACGTAGAGGTGCAGGGTGACCGTCTGGTGGTGGACGGCCAGGAGATCCGGGTGATGGCTGAACGCGACCCCGCCGCGCTGCCGTGGGGCAAGCTCGGCGCGGACGTGGTGATCGAGTCCACCGGGCGATTCACCGACCGGGAGAACGCTGCCAAGCACCTGCAGGCGGGCGCCCGGAAGGTGATCATCTCGGCTCCCGCCACCAATCCCGACGTGACCGTGGTGCTGGGGGTGAACTTCGACGAGGCCTACGACGCCGGTGCCCATCAGGTCGTCTCCAACGCCTCCTGTACGACCAACTGCCTGGCCCCGGTGGCCAAGGTACTCCAGGACACGGTCGGTATCCGTCACGGGCTGATGACCACCGTGCACGCCTACACCGCCGATCAGAGCCTGCAGGACGGGCCCCACCGGGACCTGCGCCGGGCCCGGGCCGCGGCGGTCAATCTGATTCCGGCCAGCACCGGCGCGGCCAAGGCGATCGGGGCGGTGATCCCCGAGCTCAAGGGCAAGCTGCACGGCTTCGCCATCCGGGCTCCCGTCCCCACCGGCAGCGTCGTCGACCTGACCATCGAGGCGGGTCGCGAGACCAGCGTCGAGGAGGTCAACCAGGCCCTCAGGGCGGCAGCCGAGGGGCCGATGAGTCCCTACCTCGAGTACACCGAAGACCCGATCGTGTCCCGGGACATCGTGGGCAACCCAGCGTCCTCGATTGTGGACTCCCAGCTGACTGCGGTGATGGACGGCACGATGGTGAAGGTCGTCTCCTGGTACGACAACGAGTGGGGCTACTCGAACCGGGTCGTCGATCTCGTGCAGAAGCTGTAAAGCCGGGCCTGTGCGCACCCTCGACGACCTCCCGGACCTGAGCGGGAAGCGGGTTCTCGTCCGCGTCGACTTCAACGTGCCACTAAAGGACGGTGGAGTGGCCGACGACACGCGCATCCGGGCCGCGCTGCCCACTCTCCAGGAATTGCGTGACCGCGGCGCCAAGCTGATCCTGGTGTCCCACCTGGGCCGGCCCCAGGACCGCGACCCCGAGTACTCGCTGAGTGCGGTGGCCACCCGGTTGGGCGAGCTGCTCGGCCTCGACGTGCCCGTGGCCGAGACCATTACCGGCCCAGGCGTGGTTCAGCAGGCCGATGAGCTCCCAGCCGGCGGCGTGCTGATGTTGGAGAACATCCGCTACGAGCCCGGCGAAACCAAGAACGACGGCGCGTTGGCGCAGGCTCTGGCCGATCTGGCCGATGTGTACGTCAACGATGCCTTCGGAGCCGCGCACCGGGCGCATGCCTCCACCGAGGGAGTCGCCCGCCTGATCACAGACCGAGCCGCGGGTCGCCTCCTCGAACGGGAGGTGAGGACGCTCACAGAGCTCCTGGACAGCCCGGCGCGTCCCCTGACGGCCGTTCTGGGCGGGGCCAAGGTGAGCGACAAGATCCAGGTGATCGAGCGGTTCCGAGCGCTGGCGGACAGCATCCTGATCGGCGGGGCCATGGCCTTCCCGTTCCTGTCTGCCCAGGGCCATGCCGTGGGCAATTCTCTGTGCAGCGCCGACGATGTCGAGCTGGCTCGCCAGGCTCTCGATTCCTGGGCGGACTCCCGGGCGGAGCTGGGCCTTCCTGTCGACCTAATCACCTCCAGCGAGTTGAGCGACCAATCCCAGGCCACGCCGATCAGCGATGTCGAGGTGCCCGAGGGTCAGATGGGGCTTGACATCGGCCCACTGACCGCCACCACATATGGCGAAGTAATCCGGCGTTCGGGCACGGTGTTCTGGAACGGGCCGATGGGAGCGTTCGAGTTCGAGCCGTTTGCCGAGGGGACGCGCGCGGTGGCCGAGGCCGTGGCCGCGGCGCCCGGCGTCACCGTGATCGGCGGCGGCGACTCGGTGGCGGCCGTCCAGCGCTTCGGTCTGGCCGACTCCGTGACCCACATCTCCACGGGGGGCGGCGCCTCGTTAGAGCTGATCGAGGGCAAGCACCTGCCCGGCGTTGAGGCGCTGGCATGAACTCGCACCGGACCCCGCTTATCGCCGGCAACTGGAAGATGTACAAGACGGTGGCGGAGGCCGAGCGATTCATCCAGGCCCTGCTGCCTCGGGTGTCCACCGCCGATGGGGTCGACGCGGCCATCTGCCCGCCGTACCCGGCGCTGCAGGCGATGGTCGACTCGACCCGCGGCTCGCGGGTGCAGGTGCTCGCCCAGAACATGCACTACGCCGAGGAGGGTGCGTTCACCGGAGAGGTGTCGGCTCCGATGCTGGCCGAGATCGGAGTCCAGGGCGTGATCCTCGGCCACTCCGAGCGGCGCGAGCTGTTCGGCGAAACCGACAAGGCGCTGGCCCAGAAGGTGCCCGTGGCCCTGGACGCCGGTCTGCTGCCGATCCTGTGCGTGGGGGAGACCGAGGCGGAGCGGGAGCGGGGCGGCACCGAGCGCAAGCTTCGCCACCAGGTTCAGGAGGATCTGGCCAAGGTGCCCGATGACCGCCTCGGCGACGTGGTGATCGCCTACGAACCGATCTGGGCGATTGGCACCGGGCAGGTGGCCACAGCCGAGCAGGCCCAGGAGGCGATCGGGTTCGTCCGCGCGCTGGTGGCCGACCGCTCCGCCGAGCAGGCCGAGCACACTCGGCTTCTGTACGGGGGCAGCGTGAAGCCGGACAATGCTTCCGAGTTGCTGGGCCTGCCCGATGTGGACGGGGCCCTGGTCGGCGGCGCCAGCCTCGATCCTGAGTCGTTCGCCGCCATCATCGCCGCCGTCTGATGTCCGAGCGCGGGAGCCTGCCCGCCGGGCCGAGTGGGTTTCCGGTGCCCCGCTGCGTCCTGGTCGTGCTGGACGGCTGGGGCCTGGCCGAGCCCGGGCCAGGCAACGCGGTCTCGCTGGCCGAGACGCCGGTCATGGACGAACTCTGGAACGCCTACCCGCACACGCAGCTGACCGCGTGGGGGCAGGCGGTCGGCTTGCCAGAAGGCCAGATGGGTAACTCCGAGGTGGGGCACATGAACCTGGGCGCCGGGGCCGTCGTCATGCAGGACCTGACCCGAATCGACGCGGCCGCGCAGGATGGAAGCCTGGCTGAGAACCAGGTCCTGCGCGAGGCGATGACCGGTGCCGAGCGGGTCCACCTGATCGGCCTGGTATCCGACGGCGGCGTGCACTCCGGGTGGTCGCACATCCGCGCGCTGATCGAGATGGCCGCCCGGCTGAGCGTCGCTGACCTGATTCTGCATGCGTTCACTGATGGCCGCGACACACTTCCGAAATCCGGCGCGGGCTACCTGAGCCAGGTGGAGGAATGGATGGCCGAGTCGGGCGCCGGCCGGGTGGGCAGCGTGATCGGGCGCTACTACGCGATGGATCGCGACCGGCGCTGGGATCGGGTGCAGGCGGCCTATGACCTGCTGGTGCATGGCCGGTCCGAGCGCCGCGCCCAGACCGGTGCGGAAGCTGCGCAGCAGGCATACGAGCGAGATGAGACCGACGAGTTCATCAAGCCGGTCAAGGTCGGGAGCGGGGCATGCATCCGCCCCGGCGACAGTGTGATCGCGTTCAACTTCCGGCCGGACCGGATGCGGGAGATCACTCAAGCACTGGCCGACCCCGAGTTCAGCGAGATCGGCCGCGGCGGCGCCCAACCGGTTTCGCGCTACGTCACCATGACCGAGTATGAGGAGGGGTGGCCCTATCCGGTGGCCTTCCCGCCCGCGCGGCCGGAAATCACCCTGCCGATCGTGATCGCCCAGCACGGCGGCCGGCAGCTGCACGTGGCCGAAACGGAGAAGTACCCCCACGTGACTTACTTCTTCGGAGGTGGTGAAGAGCGACCTCAGAATGGGGAGCGGCGCGAGCTGGTGCAGTCTCCGCGCGACGTGCCGACCTACGACCACAAGCCGCAGATGAGTGCGCGCGAGGCGGCGGACGCCTTCGTCGGCGCCTGGCGAGAGGACGAGCCACAGTTCGGCATCATCAACTTCGCCAACCCGGACATGGTCGGGCACACCGGGGTCATCCCGGCGGCCGTGCAAGCCATCGAGACCGTGGACGGGTGTCTGGGAGACGTGGTGCGGGCGGTGCACGAAACAGGGGGTGCCTGCGTAATCACAGCCGATCACGGCAACTCAGATCGCATGCTCGAACCGGACGGCAGTCCGAACACCGCCCACTCGCTTAACCCCGTTCCGCTGATCGTCACCGTGGATAGAAATCCGCTTACCCTGCGTGACGGGGGAGTGTTGGCCGACGTCGCGCCGACGGTCCTTCAGCTGTTGGGGCTGGAGCAGCCGTCCGAGATGACCGGTCGCACGCTGATCGACTCCTGAGTCGCCCTCGCCGGCTCAGCCGAGCGGTTCGGGCTGGCCCACGTGGAAGCCCTGGATGAAGTCGACCCCGAGCTGGCGCAGGAGCTTGATCGTGACGTCGTCACCCACCGATTCGGCCACGGTGCGGATCCTCAGGGAGCTGGCCACCTCGACGATCGAGCGCACCAACCGCTGATCGACCCGGCTGCGAGGCAGGTTGTGGACGAACTCGCGGTCGATCTTGAGGTAGTCGACCGGCAGGTGCTTGAGGTGGTAGAAGGAGCCGAACCCGGTGCCGAAATCATCCAGGGCCAGGCCGCAGCCCAGGCGACGCACCCCGAGCGCAAATTCCCGCGCCTCCAGGATGTTGGCGATCGCTGCCGTCTCGGTCACCTCGAAGATCAGCTTGGCCGGATCGACTTGTCCCGCCTCGAGCTCGGTTTGGATTAGCCGCAGGAGCTCAGGGTCGCCCGCCACTGACTCGCCGGACAGATTCACGCTCAGCGGCAGGTCGGCGGGCGCTCGGCCGTGGGCCAGGAGCCCGATCGCCTGGCGGACCACCCAGCGGTCGATCGCGTGGATCAGCCCGAGGCGCTCGGCCGCTCCCAGGAACTCGCCGGGCGGCAGCAGCCGATCGCCGCTGCGCATGCGCAGGAGCAGCTCGCCGTGCGAGGGACGGTTCGTGGCCAGGTCGACGATCGCCTGCCAATGCAGGACCAGCCCGTCGTCGTCGAGCGCTTGGCGGATCCGTTGGGCCCAGCTGAGCTTGGCGTCGGCGCGAGCCACCTGGGCCTGCTCGGAGCTGAACACAACGATCCGGTCGCGTCCCTGGCGCTTGGCCTCGTACATGGCCAGATCGGCATTGATGAGCAACTCGTCCCACCGAGCCGAATCGGCGGAGAACAGGGCCACGCCGATGCTGGCCGTGACGGGGAACGGGGTGCCGTCCACCTCCGGCCGGCAGGAGTGCAGCGCGTCCAGGAGATGTTCGGCCGCGGCACGTGCCTCGCTCCGGTTGCTTTCGGGCAGCAGCAGGGCGAACTCGTCACCGCCCAATCGGGCCACGAGGTCGCTCTCCCGGGAGCCCGAGGCCAGGACGTTGCCCACCGTGCGAAGCACCTCGTCCCCGGCGGCGTGCCCCACCGAGTCGTTGATGGCCTTGAAGCCGTCGAGGTCGACGCTGACCACGGCCCCGCATTCTCCCGAGCGTCCGGCCCGGCTGAGCTCGCGGCGAAGCTCCGCCTCGAAGCGCCGTCGGTTGAGCAGTCCGGTCAGATGATCGTGCTCGGCCAGAGCCCGGAGGCGGGCTTCATAGCGCCGCCGCTCGGTCACGTCGCGGGCGATCACCGCGGCGGACACGATGCTTCCCTGGTTGTCGCGAACCGGCGAGATACTCAGGGAGACGGCCACGTCAGTTCCATCCCGGCGCAGGCGGCTGGTCTCGATCTGATGGACCGACTCGCCGCTGAACACCTGGCGGGTCATCTCCTCCTGCTCCTCCTCGCCGCCCGGCGGGACGATCAGCAACACGTGACGGCCGATCGCCTCCTCGGCTGTGTACCCGTACAGCCGTTCGGCGCCCTGGTTCCAGCTGGTGATGATCCCCTGGCTGTTCTTGGTGATGATCGCGTCGTCGGATGACTCCACCACGTAGCTGAGCAGGTCCCGGTTTCGCCGCGCCTCGCGCTCATCGGTCACGTCCCGAGCGGTTCCCACCAGGCGCTCGGCGTCGCCGAAGTCATCGAATACCACCTTCCCGCGGAGCTCCACCGTTCGCTCGGACCCGTCGGGCCGCATCAGACGGACCTCCTCGGAGAAATCAGACTCCCGCCGGTGAAAGATGCGCTCGAAGTTCGCTTGCACGACGGGGCGATCGTCGGGGTGCAGGTGTCCGATGGCGTTCTGAAGACCCGGTGGCCGGCGACGAGGATCGAGATCGAGGATTCGGTAGATGCCGCTCGACCACACCACGCTGCCCGAGTTCAGGTCATATTCGAAGCTTCCCGCGCCCGCCAGCTCCTCGGCCTCGGCGAGCAGTGCCTCGCTGGCCGCCAGCCGGTATTCGGACAGCCGGCGGTCGGTTATGTCGCGCAGGAAGCAGACGAGCTGCGCGTCGTCGTCCCCGGCGGGAATGGCCAGCATCTCCACGGGGAAGTGGGAGCCGTCGGCCCGGACCGCGGTCTGCTCGCTGCGCCCCATCAACGGAGATCGGGAGGCTGGACGTCGGCCGGTCCCGCCCCGGAGGGCACGCAGCCGGGGCGAGATGATCAGGTCCGACAGGGCCAGCCGAACAGCCTGGTCCCGAGAGCGCCCGAACATCTCCTCGGCGGCTGGGCTGAACTCGATGATCTGCCAGTCGTCGTCCAAGCTGATCACCGCGGCCAGATTCGATCCCAGAAGGGCACGGCCGATGCTCGCTGCATACGTCCTGGCAGCGCTGGGCGGAACCCCTGCTCCGGATGGCGTCATGGTCTCCCGTTCCATGCGTCTTCCTGCGATTTACCGAAAAACATACCCCTGTGAAGCGCTTAGATAACCGTGGAAGGCTGCGTGTCACGTTCGCCACCGGTGGCGATCGCCCTGCTAACTGAGACCCTTCGCGCGGGGTTCAGCGACTCATCGCCGTCGCATGGCGGCGGCGATGGAGGGCAGCTTGATGGCGTGCGGGATGTAGCGGGAGGCCAGCATGGCGGCTCGCATCGGCAATCCCGGTACAACCACCCGGGCGCCACTCTCCAGGCCCCGCACGGCGGCCCGGGCGGCGTCCTGGGCGCTCACCCATACCGGGCCGGGGACGGCCTGCTCAAAGCTCTGGCCGCCGGTGGTCTGCCAGCCGGCCACGCTCCAGAACTCGGTGGAGACCGGTCCGGGAGCCAGCGCCGTGACGGTGACCCCCTCGGGGGCCAGCTCGTAATGGAGCGCCTCGGAGAACGACAGGACGTATGCCTTGGCGGCACCGTAGCCGGCCGAATAGGGCATCGGCTGCATGCCGGCCGTGGAGGCGACGTTGAGAACGGCACCCGCGCCGCGCTCGACCATCGGGGGGATGAACGTCGAGCTCAATGACACCACGGCCTCCACGTCCAGGCGTACCTGTTCGAGCTCTCGCTCCGGGTCGGAGGCGTGAAACGGCCCACCGGTGGCGAACCCCGCGTTGTTGATCAGGACGTCCACGCTCAGCCCGAGCTTCTCCAGCCGGTCGGGCAGTCGGCCCCGGGCCGCCAGCTTGCCCAGATCGCAGGACACGCTTTCGGCGCGCACGCCGTGGGCCTCGCTCAGCTCGCGGCCCAGCGTGGTCAGCTTGTCCTTGCTGCGCGCCACCAGCACCAGGTTATGACCCCGGCGGGCGAGCTCGCGGGCGATCTCGGCGCCGATCCCCGCCGAAGCGCCGGTGATCAGGGCCGCTGAGGACTCGGATGGGGTGGGCAGGCTCACCGCGTCGAGCATTCTAGGTCTCGAGCGCCGCCCGAGACGCCGCCAGCGAACCCAAAGCCGCTGGCGGGGTGGGGACCGTGGGAGCGCGAAGACAGCTCAAGACCCGGCCGTTCAGGCCCGATACAGGCGGAATGAAGCGCGGCGGTGCCATTCAGAACGCTCTGGTCATCCTGCTTCCCGCGCTGCTGATCGGGCTGGCCGTCTACGTGACCGCCGCCACCGAGCGGGATACCGCTCTGGATGGGGCCAACGCCGAGGCCCAGAGCCAGCAGCTCCTGACCGGGATGCTTGATGAGGAGACCGGGGCCCGCGGGTTCTTCCTGACCCGAGATCCGGTGTTCCTGGCGCCCTGGTACAACGGCACGCGCGAGTTCGCGACGACCATCAAAACCGCCCGGGCCACTGACGCCGGCAACCGGGAGCTGCTGCGCACGCTGAACGATCAGGCGAGGCTGGCGGCCCAGTGGCACGCTGACGCCCAGTTGCGCATCAGCCGGATGCTCCACCGGAGCCGGCCGCCCGCCGTGGCCGAGTCACTCGGGCGCAAGAGCCTGATGGACCGGTTCCGGGCGGCCAATACCCGCTACCGCTCGCAGCTCTTGGTTCAGCGTGATGCCTCACTGTCCTCGGGAACGCTGCTCGCCGTGGTGGTGGCGGTGGTCGTGGCCGTGAGCCTGGCGCTGGCCGGACTGATCCTCGGGCGGCGGCGGATGCGCCGGGAAGAGCGCCGGCGGCGGCGGGAGACCGAGCTGCGAGAGCTCCTGCAGGCCTCTGACAACGAGGACGAATCGCACTCGCTGTTGATCGGGTACATCGAGCAGACGGTGCCCCACGCCGGGGCGGCCATCCTGAACCGCAACAACAGCGACGACCGGCTCGAGATCTCGGTATCCGGATCCGCCGGCCGGACCCCGCTGGCGGCCCTGCCCGACACGCCCATGGCACCCCGGGCCTGTCTGGCCGTCCGGCTGAGCCGCCCCCAGTCACGCGGCCGGGGCGAGCAGCTGCTGGCCGCATGCGAGGTGTGTGGAAAGCTGGGGGGCGACGTAGCCTGCGAACCCCTCCTGGTCAGCGGCAAGGTGATCGGGTCGGTGCTGGTGGCCGGAGGCACGATGACGCCCGAGGCGCTGGCCCAGGTGCGCGGAGCCGTCGATCAGGCCGCGCCGATCATCGCCAACCAGCGGTCCCTCTCGGTGGCCCGGCTCCGGGCGGCCAGTGACGCGCTCACCGGCCTGCCTAACCGCCGGGCGGCGGACGAGACGCTGAAGCGCATGGTGGCTCAGGCCGGTCGCACGCTGTCGCCGCTGTCGGCCATTCTCCTGGACCTCGACCACTTCAAGCAGATCAACGACATCCACGGTCACGAGCAGGGCGACGAGGTGCTCGCAGCGGTCGGTCAGGTGCTGAGCAGCACCATCCGGGAGAGCGATTTCGCCGCCCGGTTCGGCGGCGAGGAATTTCTGCTGCTGCTGCCCGAGACGACCCGAGAGCAGGCGGCCGTGGCGGCCGAGAAGGTCCGCCACGCGCTGGCCAGTGCTCACCTGAGTGTCGGCTCGATCACGGCCAGCTTGGGTGTCGCGGCCTTCCCCGAAGACGGTCTCGATTCCGAGCAGCTCCTGCGCCGAGCCGACGGGGCGCTCTACGCGGCCAAGGAGCACGGTCGCGATCGCGTCGAGCTGGCCCGGCCGCGACCCCTGCCGGAACCGGTGGTCGACCGGACCTGACTGAGCACGGCGACGGCCGCCGGGGATGGCTTGGGTAGGCTCGGAGCGATGTTCCAGCCGCTGGCTGCCTCCGATGCAGAGATCTCGGCCGTCCTGTTCGACTTCGCCGGCACGCTGCTGGTACCCCGCCGCGCGGACGAGCTGGTGGCCGGTGCCGCCGGGCGAGCCGGGATCAGCCTGAGCTCAGCTGAACTCGACGCGCTGGCCCAGGCGTTTCTGTCGGCCGGGGTCCCCGGCGCGCCGTACCCCCGGCACATTCCGGAGCATCTGGTCGAGCTGTACGGCAGGCGCGATCTGACCGCCGAGAACCATCGCGGCGCCTACGTGGGGTTGTTCCGGACGATCTCGCCTCCGCGCCCGGGACTGGAGGAGCTGCCCGAGGCGGTCTACGAGCAGATCCTCCGCCCTGAGGGCTGGGTGGCGTACGCCGATGCCGTGGACACGGTGGAGGAGGTGGCCCGCCGAGGACTCCGGGTGGGGCTGACCAGCAACGTCGGGTTCGACATCCGGCCGATCCTGCGCCACCACGGCTTCGGGCGGCTGGCCGATACATGCACCCTGTCCTTCGAGGTGGGGTGCGTCAAGCCCGATCCCCGGATCTTCCGGATGGCGCTGGAGCAGCTGGGTGCGAGCGCATCGGCCACGCTGATGGTGGGCGATCACGAGCAGGCCGACGGCGGCGCCCGAGCGCTCGGGATCAGAACGCTGATCCTGCCGATGACCGAGCCCGGCACCGTGCACGGCCTGCACCGAGTGCTCGAGCTGGTGGCCGGAGGGCCGAGCGATTCCGGCTGATCGGCATCCGGCGGAGAGCTCCCGGATGCGCCTGCGCGACGGATCCCGCGTCCGGGTCCGGGCGATCCGCCCGGACGACCGGCAGCCGCTGGCGGAGGCGTTTCAGCGGCTCAGTCCAGAATCCCGCTACCGGCGGTTCTTCACCCCGATGAACCAGCTGTCAGAGGGGACCCTGACCTATCTGACCGATGTGGACCATCACGATCACGAGGCCCTGGTGGCCTTCTCCGAGGATGGCGGGCTGGTCGGCGTGGCCCGCTACGTCCGCATCGACCCGGATAGCCCGGTGGCCGAGGCCGCCATCACCGTGAGCGACGACTGGCAGGGCAGGGGGCTAGCCCGCGGACTTCTCCACCGTCTGGCCGCCCGGGCCCGTGAGGCGGGGGTGGCGCAGTTCAGTGCGCTGGTCAAGGTGGAGAACCCGGCGGCTGCCCGCGTGCTCCGCGAGCTGGGTCCCTCCGAGCTCAGCCGTCTGGGCGATGAGTATCGGCTGCTCATCGACCTCCCTGAACGCGGGGTCGGGACCAAGCTGACCCGGGCACTGCGGGCGGCTGCCGCAGGCACCCTCAGCCTGGCCGATACGGTGGCCCGGGCCGCGGTGCGGCGCTAGCGCTCAGGTCGGCCGGGTCACGAACAGTCCGTAGCTGGTCAGTGGCGTGTTCTGCAGGGCGGTGACGAGTCGGCCCCGGGTCAGCCTGGTCGGGCCGGAGGCTGCGAGCCGGAGGATGGCGAACTGACCCGTGCGGCGAACCGGGCCGCGGGGACGAAAACCGGCGAGACGCAGTCGCGTTTCCAGCGGTTGGTGGGTGAGGTGGCAGGCGGCCCCCCACCAGCAGAGCGGGTCATAAGGGCCGCGGACCACAGCAATCAGGGTGACCGTGCGGACCGTGGCGCCCCAGGGTGGCAGCCCGTGGAGGGTAGGGGAGTACAGGCCGAGAGGCTCGAGTGAATCGTCGTCCTCCAGGATCGCCAGCTGCCGGTAGGCGTGGGGCTCGCTCAGCCCACCGATTCTGGCCACGCCGGCCCAATCCGGTCGCTGCCACCTCCAGTGGGTCGCTACGGCGACGGTGGCGAGCACTCCGACGGCACACAGCACCGCGGTGCCGCCGAGTCCGACCAGGCCAGCCCGGCGAGCGCCCAGGCCCCCTGCCACACCGACGATGAGGGGAATCAGGATCGAGATCAGGTTGCGCGTGATCAGGTAGTCGACGCCAACCAGGGCGAGCAGCAGGCTGAGCAGGCATCCGGCGAGGCCAAGTCCGGCCGCCAGCACGGCTCCTGAGCGCTCGAGTCCTCTTGCCCGAGTGACCAACAGCGCTACGCCTAGGACCACGGCCAGGCCACCGGCCAGATCGAACCATGCCTCGAACGGGGCCCCCGTCCCGCGTACAAACTGGGCGGGCACCTGAGCCAGGCGTGGCCCCAGCGGCTCCTCGGCGATCCACGCCGTGTTGTGCTTCTGATGGAGCGCCAGCGGGGCGAGCGCCAACCCCACCATCCCGAGCAGCAGCATGGCGTACCAGACCCGAGGGTCCCGCCGATGGATCCACAGCAGCCACGCGCCAGCCGGCGCCAGCACCACGACGGCGTAGTAGTGGGTGGCCAGGGCGACCCCGGCGAACACCGCCCAGGCGACGATCCACCTGGGCCG
This sequence comes from Solirubrobacteraceae bacterium, assembly GCA_035551655.1. Lineage (GTDB taxonomy): Bacteria > Actinomycetota > Thermoleophilia > Solirubrobacterales > Solirubrobacteraceae > Palsa-465. Next base: position 42,073 of record DASZNA010000066.1, on the reverse strand, counting down.
AGGCGTGTTCGAGAGCAGGTTTGCGAAGGCCAGCACGGCCAGGCCCGTCGTTAGCGCCAGCAGTGAGTACGCCCGCGCCTCCTGCGAGTACCAGATCAAAAACGGATTGCAGGCCACCAGCCAGGCGGCCACCAGCCCTGTGCGCCGGGAGACCAGCCGGGACCCGATCCCGTAGGCGCAGAGGATTAGCCCCACTCCAGCCGCGGCCGACAGGGATCGGATGCCCGTCGCGCCGAGGCCGAACACGCGGGTCCACGCCCAGGCGAGGCAGTAGTAGACCGGGGGAGTGCCCTCGACATGCGGGAGCGCGCCCAGCATTCCGCCCAGTGAGCGGTGAAGCAGCCCAACGGTGACCGACTCGTCGTACCAGAAGCTCTGATGACCCAAACGCCAGAACCGCAGGGCCGCGCCCAGAGCGACGGCTGCGGCCACCAACCACTCCGACGAGGCATGCGGCATTCGGCTGGCCGCTCGACGCAGTGACTCCGAGGGCGACGAACGCTCCGAGGCGGTGGCCTCCACGGCGCTCACAGCCTACTGAGGCTGCACGAGGGCCCGCTGGAGGAATTCCGCCTGCAGTCTCAGGAGGTTCTCCGCGACCAGCTCCTGGGGGGTCATGTGGGTAATGCCGCTGAGCGGGAGCACACTGTGCAGCCGTCCGCTTTCGGTGAGCCGCTGGGAGAGCTGCAAGGTGTGGGCTACCAACACGTTGTCATCGGCCAGCCCGTGGATCAGCAGCAGTGGGCGTCGGAGCGACGCCGCGTCGCCCAGGACCGAGGAGCGCTCGTAGGGTTCGCGGTCGAGGCCGTCGGGCTCGGTGCCCAGGTAGCGCTCCGTGTAGTGGGTGTCATAGAGGCGCCAGTCGGTGACCGGGGCGCCGGCTACGGCGGCGTGGAAGACATCCGGTCGCCGGAGCACGGCCAGGGCCGCCAGGTAGCCGCCGAACGACCAACCACGGATGCCGACCCGGCCGAGGTCAAGCTCGGGAGCGTCCTCGGCGGCCGCCTGCAGCGCCTCCACCTGGTCCTCCAGCGGCGGTCCGGCCAGGTCGCGGCTGACCGCGCGGGCCCACTCCAGGCCACGACCCGGCGTCCCCCGTCCGTCGCACACCAGCACGGCAAAGCCTTGGTCGGCCAGCCACTGGGACTCCAGCCAGAGGTTGCGAGCTTCGGCGACGCGCTGGAAATGCGGCCCGCCGTAGGGATCCATCAGCACCGGGAGCGGTCGGCCGGGCTCATGGCCCGTGGGGAGCAGGAGACCGGCGCGCAGCTCTCGCGGCCCCAGGCGCAGCAGCCTCACATCCGGCGTGAGCAGCGGGGTCTCCGCCCGTGACTGGAACCGGTGCGAGCCGAGGGTCCACCAGGTGCCGCTGTGACTCAGCCCGGCTGAGCCGATCAAGGTCTTTCCGCCTCCCCTGACGGCGGTATGGATGCCCGGCTCGGAGGTCAGCTGGCGGATCTCCCCCTGGTCCTCCCAGTTAAACACGTGGGTCTGCGTGGGCTCGAGGCTGGCGGCGAACAGCACCTGGTGGCCGCTCACGTCCAGCACGCTTCGGATCTCCAGTTCCGGTGCGCTCACTGGCCGGCCGTCAATCACGAGGGCCGGGGCATCCGCTTGACGCCCGACGCTGACCAGGCGCCCATCGCCCAGTCTCCGGGGCAGGCCGGGAAACAGATCAACCCACTCGGGATCGGTCTGGTCGGCCAGTGGGCTGACCTGCCCATTGGCCGGGTCAACGGCGAGGGCGAGCAGGCGGCGCTGATCCCGGCTCTGCACGGTGATCATCGGACCGTGCTCGTCCCAGTGGCCCGCCACCAGGTACGGGAACGCGGTGTCGTCCCATACGACCGGGATGGCGGAGGAGGACGGCAGCTGAAGCAGGTGAACCTCGACCCGCGCGTTGGCCGAGCCGGCTCGGGGATAGCGCACCGCCCGGGCTGGAGCGGACGGGTCGACGGGGGCGGCGATCCACAGCTCCTCGACCGGCGACTCATCAACGCGAGTGGCCAGCAGCGCCTGTCCGTCGGGCGCCCACCAGTAACCGCGGCCGCGGTCCATCTCCTCGGCGGCGACAAACTCGGCCAGTCCCCAGCTGACGGCCGGGTCGTCTTCTCCGGCCAGGCGCGTTACCGCGTTGTCGGCCAGTTCAATCACTTGGAGGGAACGATCATGGACGAAGGCGACGCGGCGGCCCGAAGGATCGAGGCGGGGGTCAAAAGCGGGGGAGGGGACCTCGAGCTCCCGGATTTCGCCTTCGTCCAGGTCGGCCAGGAACAGGCGACCGGCCTGCGCGAACACGGCCTGGCGGGCGTTGCGGTCGATCGAATAGGAGACGATGCCGCCGGCCGTTTCCCGGGCGCGCTCGCGTCGGGCCTGCTCTTCGGGAGATAGCGACTCGGCTGCGCCGGTGTCTAGCAACTCCTCGGGGTCAGCCACGCGGCGCTCTTCACCGTCCACCGGGTCAAACATCCACAGGCCGGTGGATGGATCCTCGCCCCCCGGCGAGCGCAGGAACAGGACCCGCCGGCCGTCGCCGGAGATCTGGAAGCTGCGCGGCGCGCCGAGAGTGAAGTTGCGCGTGCGCGCCTTCTGGCGAGGGAACGAGTCGGCCACGATCAGCGGCGGGGGAGTCTAGCCCGGGGTTAGAGCCCCGGGCTAATGACTCAACGGTTCTTGAGCGCCACGTAGTGGCGACAGGGCTCGTTGCGCAGGCTCGGACAGGGCGGGTAGCCCGTCGGCACGCTAACCCCCGGTACCACCGGCAGGATCAGGCTCGACGGCATCCGCCGGCTGAACGCAACGCTGATTCGCGCGGTTCCCTTCGGCTCCGTCTTGGCGAAGGACCAGATCGGTTGGGTCCCGTTCGGTGCCGAGATGGTGACGCGGATACGGGAGCCGGCACGGTACGCGTGGCCCTCGTAGTACAGCGGGATCACCGCCTCGACAAACCGGTTCCTGGGCACGCCACGCACGTCCCGGGCCCGCATCGTGAGGATCGGACCCAGCAGCGTGCTCCGCTGCTTGAGGATGTTGTGGGCCGTCGTGGCCAGCTTGCGCTCGTTCGCCCGCAGGTAGCCGCTCTGGACGAAGACCTCGTTGCCGTCCGGTCGGACCTCGCTGACCGTGGCCAGCAAGTCCACGTTGGGTTTGGAGGACTTGATCCACAGGTGAACCGCCCCGGCGCCGACCACGGTTGTGTTCGTTTTCAGCCGCGCGGAGACATAGGACACGGCCGTGCCCTTCGGGTTCAGCTTCCACTTCCAGCTCCACTGGGACGCGTTGCCCCACAGCCCGCCGCTCCCGGTGTTAGAGCCGAAATCGGTCAGCGGGAGCGCCCGGGCCTTGGACTGGTACCAGTTGACGATCCTGTGCTTGGGCGGTGCCGTGCCGAGGGCGCCGTTTGCCCCCAGGTACCAACGCTCCGCCTTTGTGCCGGGGACGGGCAGGCTGCTGAAGCCCTTCACGAAGCCGGCGTACGGATTGCCGCTGGCCTGGGTGCCGCCGGGCGGAGACTTGCCGGCGCCGTTGTCGAAGGCCACCGTCACCTGGGGCAGCTTCTCGAAATCGCTCATTGCCTGGGAGTAAGTGGGCGCCTGCTGGATCGAGTCTGAGGGCAGCGTGACCACGTCGTTCTGCGGTAGCCCCATGGCCGACTGGTACACGACTGGCGCTGCGGCGCGCACCGCGGGGAGGTTCGGGTTGAGCAGCGGGGCCTGGTGAGCCACGAACAACTCCAGGAAGTCGTACCAGTGGTTGTAGGTGTAGGGGTCAAGCGAGTCGATGTGGGCGCCGTTGGTGAACGTGAACCACTTCTGCCGGGTCCCGGTCATGTGTCCGGCCAGATCGGGGCAGTGCCCACCGGTTTGCTCGTCCTCCCACTGGCAGGCCATGAACACGGGCGCATGGATCTTGTGCACGAACGAGATCGGGTCCAGCTGGTCGGCCACCTTGGGCTTGTAGTGGGAGTTGGCCCGGATCTTGGCCATCAGATTGGTGGCCTCTCCGTGCAGCGTCTGGTTGGCCTTGCAGGTCTGGTCGCCGCTCTTGATCTGCGAGTACGCGTACGGCTGTCCGCCGTGGGGTCCGGCCGGCTTGGCCTCCTGCTGGCGCTGCTTGGCCCACGCCACCGCGAATCCCGTGTTGAGGATGCCGCCCGGATACAGGGTGGTGGCCGTGGCATCGATCGTGGACAGCGGCGAGATGGCCTCGAGGCTCGGCGGATTGAGCTGGGCCGTGAAAAGCTGGCTGATCGCTCCGTAGGAGATGCCCATCATCCCCACCTTGTGACCCAGCACCCAGGACTGGTGGGCGATCGCCTGAATGACGTCGTAGCCGTCCAGGTTCTGCAGGGGCTCGAAGAAGTCATAGGCGCCGCCCGAGCAGCCGCTGCCGCGCATGTTCACGTCGACAACGGCAAAACCCATCAGGTTGGCCAGAACGGCGATACCGTTGACCGGCCCGGCCGGGTCGGCATAGCCGTAGCCCGAGTACTCGATAAGCGTGGGGTAGGGGGGCGCGTCGGCGCTGGAAGCGGGCAGGGGTGGGAGGTTGATACCGAGGCCAGGCTCACCGGCCGGGCTGCTCGGTGGATGCACGTCGATGGCAAGCTTCGTACCGTCTCGGGTGGTCAAGTACTGATAGCCGGTGTCCTTGATCGTCTGGTCGTAGATCCCCGGGTCCCAGGGCTTGGCCGCATTCGAGTGGACGGTGATCCGTCCGGACCTGCTGCCGTGTGGGCCTGCCTTGACCCGGTAGCCCCTGCCCGGCCGAACGTTGCGAAACAGCAGCCCACCGAGCGAGTCGGCCCGTTTCCTCTGAACGACACGGCCCCGACGGTTCAGGAGCAACATCTTGGCGTGAGGTTTCGCGCCGGTCACGTACACCTGCCGGGCGCTGCCGTGGGCGCTCCACTTCGTAGCCGCCTGGGCGCCGGTCGCCGCCAACAGCGAAATCAGAAGCGCGCCGAGCACCGCGCGCGTAACACACCGGTTCATGCTTCTCCTCCCATGGAGCCCACCGCCTCGCCTCAAGGCGGGAAACCCTGTCACATCGCGCGAGGCTGTGCGCTGGTCAGGCGGGGGGATCCGCAGATCAGCGGGTCTGGCGGGCGTACCGGCGAACCCTGGAGGCGGCCTGCAGCAGAGGGAGTACCCGGGCGCGCAGGCGCCACCAGCCCCCCTGCTCGATGGCCGACAACGTCTCGTCGCGCCGCTGAAGGAACGCTAGGCGCTCCTGCTCGGGCCTCACCGCTGCCCTGAGCTGGTTGAGCTCCACTCGGTCGAGCCGGTTGCGCCGGGCGTTCAGGAAGTCATCAAGCTGTCCATCTGCCCTGGCTTTCGCCACCCAGGCCGCGCCCTTGGCGTTGGTCAGCTCGAGCAGCAGGCGAGCGCCGGCGTAGTCGCACGTTCCGTCCTCTGCCCGCATCTCGGGGACCACATCGAAGAACCACGGGACCAGCAGGAGCCCGTGCCGCTCGTAGAAGCGGGCATGGGAGGCCAGCCAGGCGGCCCACCGGCGCTGAGCATTCGGGTCGTCGGGGTCAAAGCGTTTTGGGACCAGATGGTGGATGGCCAGCGCCTCCCGAGAGCGCCGGAATTCTCCCGGACGGTTGGCGCGGACCCGAAGGCTCCACTCGTTGTCCTCGTAGTAGCCGACCATCTCCTCGTCGAAGGGGAACTCCTCCAGCACTTGGCGCCGGACCAGCGCCGCGGTGGCTGGGAGCCACGCCGTCTTCCCGCTCGGCGGAAGACGATTCTCGGAAAGGGAATCGTCCGCGCCGATCAGGGAGTAGGCGGCGACGCCGTCATGCACCACGACGGAACCGCCCGAATGCAAGATCTGCCCATCGCTGGAGATCACAGTGGCCCCCACGGCGTCCGCCTCCGGGTGGGCGTCGAGTTCAGCGCACAGATGCTCCAGAGCCCCCGGCATTAGCTCGGCGTCGTCGTCCAGGAACAGTATGAGCTCACCTCGAGCCAGCTCCACACCCAGGCGTCGTCCGGCGGCGCACCCTTGAGGTTGCTCGGACCGGTGCAGGCGGACGCGTGGGCGAGCTGCGCATTCGGCGATGACCCGCCGTGCGGCCTCCGGTCCCGAGGCGTCGTCGATCACGATGACTTCGGGCGCGCCGGACACCTGCTCCAGGGAATCCAGTGCCCCACGGAGCAGCTCGGGACGGTCTCGGGTCAGGACCACCGCAGTGACCTGGGGTCGGGGCCCGCCGTTCGAGCGCGACGGGGCTGCCCCGCCGTTCTCCCGGACCCGGCGCAGCGGACTCCGGGTGGGTGGATCGAGCAGTCCCCCGGCCAGCGACGCGGCGCCCTGCTCGTCGATCGGCAGGACGTCGCACAGGAGTCGCTCGAGCCCGGGCCGGACATCCCCGGGTGGTGCGCCGGCTGCGTGGCGCCGCACCACGCGCTCGATGAATGACTGCATCTGTGACTCAACCACGCTTATCTCAAACCGCTCTTCGTAGGCATGCCGGGCCGCCGCGCTGAGTCGGCTGCGGAGCTGGGGATCATCGATCAGACGGCGCAGCTGCCCGGCCAGCCCCCCGGCGTCATCCGCTGGTGCGAGTAACGCGGTTTGTTCGGAAATCACCACCTCGCCCAGCCCACCGCGGGCCGATGTGATGATCGGCTTAGCGAACATCATCGCCTCGATCACGGCGATGCCGTGGGACTCGTATCGGGACGGCAAGCACACGACGTCGGCGCGCTCATACAGCTCCCAGAGGCGCTCGTCGGACACGGCCCCGGTGAACTCGACGGCCGGCCTGAGCTTGGGCTGGGCCGCGGCGTCGCCCAGAAACGGCTGCAGCACCTGGGGGTCGGCGCCTGGCCCGACCACCGTGAAGTGGACATCCCCGTCGGAGTCCACCAGTTCGCGGGCGGCCTGCAGCAGAGTGTCTAGGCCTTTTCGGGGTTCGATGCGGCCCACGAACAGAATCTCCGGAGTGGAGTCCTCGGGCGGCGTCGCACCCGACCAGCGGTCCCGTATCCCGCGGTTCACCACCGCGGTCTCGAGCGGATGGAGGTCATGGTCGGCGATCGTCCGCTCGAGCGCGGATCGCGTCAAACCGTGCAGATAGCTGGCCCGGCGCAAAGACTCCCGCTCGAGGCGAAGCCGCTCCTCGATGTCGGGAAGCGTGCGGTAGCGACCGTCGATCTCGATCAGGGTGGCGAGGGAAGTCATGCATGAGACGACCGTTGGAAAGCGACCGTCGAGGCAACAGAGTGAGCCGACGGATCGCCATAGCGGTGCGAGCACTGCGTCGACCCGGAACTCGCGCTCATGGATCCGCTTGACCTCCCGATATATAGCCGCCGCATGCATGAGGTTCTCGAGGGCGCTGTCGGGGGAGATGTCTGCCGGGGGATCGGCCAGCGGCAGGACAGGAAGCCGGCGGATCGAGACCCCCGGGAGTCTGGGGGTCGGCCCACTTGCCAGATCGGTGAGCAACTCAACCTGGTGACCGGCGTCCACCAGCGCCTCGGCCAGATCGCAGGTGGCCCGGACCAGCCCGCTGGGCGCGTTCGCGGTCAGACCGCGGCAGATCAAGCAGAGTTGCACTCGTGCCCCCGAGTCATCATCCCGTGGAGCATGTTAAGCCAACCCTTAGGGCAGGCGGGAGGAGGCCGTCCACTCGCCTGGACGTTGTACGCGAGGGGCCCCGGCGCCGGGGGGACGGGAGTGGTTGTGGGTGCAACTAGAGGCGTGATATAGTTGCACTCGCAACGACTTGGTCGGTCTCGACCACACCCGTCAGGAGCGAGCGATGAAGCTTGAAGGCATGCACCACCTCACGATGATCACCGGCGACGCGCGGAACAACGTCGACTTCTATGCCGACGTCCTCGGTCTTCGCCTGGTCAAGAAGACGGTCAACTTTGATGCACCCGAGGCCTACCACCTGTACTTCGGGGACGAGCAGGGCTCGCCCGGGTCGATCCTCACGTGGTTCGAGTTCGCCGGCGCCCGCCCGGGGCGACCCGGGGCCGGGATGATCCACACCATTGAGCTCGGCGTCAGCTCCGAGGCCGCCCTTGACTTCTGGGCCGAGCGGCTCGGGGACAGGGGCTACGAAAACCAGCGCGGGGAGAACACGCTGGCGTTCGCCGACTACGACGGACTCCGGTTCGAGCTTGTGCTCGCCGACGACAGCGCGCCGCTGCGCCCCCGGCATCCCGAGATCCCGGCCGCGCACGCGATCCTGGGCGTCGCCGGGGCGCGCGCGTTCACCGGCCGCGGCCTCGACGCGGACCGTGATCTCCTCACGAGCATCCTGGGCTTCGTCGACCTGGGGGAGGGCGAGTACCGGCTCGACGGAGGGCCGCGCAGCTTGCACTGGGGTTATGACCGCGCCCCGGAGGCGCGCGGAGTGCCGGGGGCGGGCACCGTTCACCACATCGCCTGGCACTCGCGCGACGAGGATCACCGGTCTTGGCAGGCCCGAGTCGCCCAGGCGGGAATGCAGGTCACGCCCGTGATCGACCGGGACTACTTCCTGTCGATCTACTTCCACCAGCCCCAGGGCATTCTCTTCGAGATCGCCACGACCTCTCCGGGGTTCGCCGTGGACGAGGACGCCGAGCATCTTGGCGAGCAGCTCCGGCTGCCGGTCCAGCATGAGCGCCTCCGGACGCAATTGGAGCGTCACCTGACTCCGCTCAGAAATCCGCGATCGAGCCTGCGCTCGCCGGCCTCGTCATGAGCCAGTTGATCTATCGCGAACGGCCACCGGCCGGTGATCCGGCGGGTCTGCTGATCCTCCATCATGGCCGGGGTGCCGACGAGCTCGACCTGCTCGGGCTGGCTGACGTCCTCGACCCCGGGCGTCGGCTGCATGTCGTCACGCCACGGGCTCCCCTGGCGATCGGCGGCGGATATCACTGGTACCGCGTCCCCCGCGTCGGCTATCCGGACCCCGGCACCTTCAAGGGCGCCCACGACGGGCTGGCCGCACTCCACGACGAGCTATGGGAGCGCACCGGGGTCTCGCCGGAGCAGACGGTCCTGGGTGGCTTCTCGATGGGGTCGGTGATGAGCTACGCACTCGGGCTCGACGCCAGCCGGCCGGCCCCGGCCGGCATCCTGGCTTTCTCCGGTTTCATTCCCACTGTCGAGGGCTGGCGTCCGGATTTTGGATCGCGTCCGGACCTGCCGGTGTTCGTCGCCCACGGTCGCCGCGACCCGGTGATCGACGTGGAATTCGCCCGCCAGGCGCGGACGCTCCTGGAGGCCGCCGGATTGCCGGTGGAGTACCACGAGTCCGATGCGGTCCACCAGATCAATCCTGCCGACATCCCGCCGGCGATCAGCTGGCTGGCCCGGGTTACGGCCGGCGACGGCGCTGCCGCCGGCGCGGGCCCCCAAGGACGGTGACGACTATGCGCAAGATCCAGAGTCAAGGCGTCCACCACATCACCCTGGTAGGTGCCGACCGTCAGACGTCCATCGGCTTCTGGGAAGGCGTGCTCGGCATGCCGTTCGTGTTCGAGCAGCCCAATCTCGATCGGCCCGAGGAGAGTCACCTGTACTTCGATCCCGGCGACGGACGTTTGATCACGATCTTCACCAACGAGGAGCGCACTCCGGACCAGACTCACACGCCCGCGGACGCCGGCGCCGTGCACCACATTGCGTTCAGCGTCTCCAACGCCACGTTCCGCCAGACGGTGGAGCGGCTAGACGAACGAGGCATCAAGCACAGCGGCGTCAAGGACCGTGGATTCATGGACTCGATCTATTTCCGGGATCCACTGGGATTGCTGGTCGAGCTCGCCAGCTACCGGTTCGAGCCACCGGCTGGGCATACACACGCCGACGTGCTACTGAGGGCACATCGGATCCGCGTGGCCCGCGAGGACTACAACATCGCCCCGATCCATCTGGCCGATGCGATCGAGGAGCTCGCCACCGATTCGCGTGAGTCGCTGTCGGGGGACCGTTCGCCTCGCGATCCCTACCGGCACACGCTGCCGGCTGGCCGGCTGGAGGCTGGGGAGTAGGCAGATCAGCGTTGTAGTTCCGCCTGCCCCACCCGACGGTAGCCCGGCGAGCGTGATGCTTGGGGTGGGGGCGGGTAGACGGAGTGCCTCAATGGCAAGCGCCGATACTTCGTTGCGGGAGCGCGGCACCCAGGCGAGCGGCCAGGGGCGCTTGGCCCGAGGAGTTCTGAGCGATGTCGACATCGCGGCGGCGACGGTCGCTGACATGGCCCCGGCGATGAGCTTCTTCTTCGGGTTCGCCACGATCGTGACTGCCGCCGGGATCGCCGCGCCGCTGACCGTCATCGTGGCCGCGATCGCGATTGGGTTGCTCGGCAACACGTTGAGCCAGTTCTCGCGCTCGCGACCGTCGACCGGCTCATTCGTGACGTTCATCGGGAGTGCGTTTGGGGGCTACAGCGCGGTGGTGATGGCGGTCGTGCTGTGTACGGGCTACATCATCGCGGTGGCCGCCGTCGTGGCGATCTCGGGTGGCCTGGCCGAGACCATCCTCAAGCACTACCTGTCAATCACGATTCCCTGGCAGGCGATCAGCGCGGTGCTGGTGCTCGGGGCCCTGGCGCTGATCGTTAGCGGCGCGAAGCCCTCCACGAAGGTCGCCGCGGCTCTGTTCGTGTTCCAGGTTCTATTGCTGCTCGCGGTGGCGATATCGCTTCTGGTCGAGCACTCGCGCCACATCAACCTGTCGCCCCTGGACCCCTCGCGTCTGCATCGAGGGTTCTCCGGCCTGGCTCTCGGGTTCCCGCTCGCGGTCTATCTGTTTGTGGGCTGGGAGAACTCGGCCGCGCTGGCTGAGGAGCACCACGATCCGCGCCGCGGAGTCACGCGAGCCGTGTTCTCGAGCATCCTGGTGGTCGGAGTTTTGTACGTGTTCCTGACGTATGCCACCGTGGTCGGCTTCAACGAGAACGCCGGCGCGCTGGCCAAGGCTCAGATCCCGTTCATCACGGCGGCCGGCTCGGTGGCCAGCGGACTGGCTCTGATTGCCTACATCGCCGGGTTCACCTCGATCTGCTCCTGCCTGATCTCGGCGACCAATGCCCAGGCCAGGATCATCTTCAATTCCGGGCGAGAGGGGCTGCTCCCGTCTGTCACCGCCCGCCTGACGGAGCGGTCGAGGACGCCGTGGGCTGCGTTCTCGCTGTACCTGGCGCTGGCTCTCGGTCTCACCTACGTATTCGGTTGGAACACCGATCCGGTCACCTTCTTCGGAGAGATCGCAACCCTGGGCACGATCCTGATCGCGCTCATCTACCTGGTGGCCAACCTGGCGCTTCCGGTCTACTACCACCGTTACGAGCCAGACCTCTTTTCCCCGGTCAAGCACGTCCTCCTGCCCCTCCTCGGAGCAGTGGCGATCGGATATCCGCTCTACGAGCTAGTCAAGCCGGGACAGCCCGCGCCGTTTGACCGCTATCCGCTGATCGCGGCCGGAGTGGTTGTGGTCGCGCTGATCTGGGGCGGGATCGCCTTCGCCCGCGATCGATCACTAGGTGAGCGGGTCGGTTCGATCGTCGCCGACGCCGACTGACGGCGGTCAGGCGACGCTCAGCTGTCGCGGAGGACGAAGATCAGCTCGTCCTCGTAGCACCAGAGCCATTCCTCGCCCGGCTCGAGCGAGCGGATCACCGGATGTCCGGTGCCGTCGTGGTGCGCGGTGGCGTGACGGTTGGGGCTGTCGTCGCAGCAGCCGACGTGTCCGCATTCCGTGCAGCGGCGCAGGTGAACCCAGCGGCTGCCCATCGCCACACACTCGGGGCACACCGCCGGGTCGGGTCGGCCCTCCAAGTGGTGCACCGTCTCGAGGTGTGAACAGGTCTGTGGCATCCACGGGGGATGCTACGCCCTCTCGGTCGGCGTACTGAGCCGGCCGGCGCTACTGAATGCCCGCGGTTACGGGCGCGTTCGCTTCGGACGGGCGGACCGTCACCCGGGCCACGCGATGGAACTGGCGAATGCGTCGGCGCCGGTCCCGGTTGTGAACCAAACCGTCGGCGGCCCGCGCGACCGGCCGCCCCACCAGCAAGACTGCCCTGCTCATCGTTACCCTCTTTCCTCCGTGCCCAACGTCCTGCCGCCGACAGTACCTCGGCCGATGGACGCTCGGCCTAGCCTTTCGCCCAGTTCTGGGCTGGTCGTTCGGCTAGCTGCCGGGGGAGCGAGCCGGGAATCTCGCAGGTCGGTGCATACCTCGGCAGAATGACTCAGTAGTGGTCGACTCCAGCCAGTCTTTCCGGAAGCGTCATGCCCTCGCGTTGTTCGAAGGACTGCCGCGCCAGTACGACCGGATGGGCGCGCTCTTGAGCTTCGGCCAGGATCCGCGCTGGCGCCGTGAGTTGGTGCGCAGGGTTGATCCACAGCCGGGGGAGCGCTTTCTCGACGTCGCCACCGGCACCGGGATGGTGGCGGCTGCGCTGGTCCGGCGCTCGGGATGTCAGGTTGTGGCGCTGGACCAGAGTGAGGCGATGCTGGGCGGGGCGCGGGCACGGACCGCGGCGGATCCCCGACTGGCCAGCCAGATTCAGTTCGTCGTCGGCGAGGCCGAGCGTCTTCCGTTTGCCTCCGCGGAGTTCGACGGTCTTACGTTCACCTACCTACTGCGCTACGTGGATGACCGCGCCGCGACCCTGCGCGAGCTCGCACGGGTGGTCAAGCCCGGCGGGCGGATTGGAATGATCGAATTCGGGGTCCCGACTGCGGCCCCGCTACGCGCCTTGTGGCGGGTCCACACCCGGGTCGGGTTGCCGCTACTCGGAAGGTGCATCTCCGCAGCATGGTTCGAGGTCGGGCGCTTCCTCGGGCCGAACATCGAGGAGCTGTACGCGGAGGAGCCGGACCTGGTCGGGCTATGGGAGGCGGCCGGGATCAGGGACGTGCGCCTGCACCGCGCCAGCTTCGGAGCTGGGATCGTGATGTGCGGCGTGCGCGATGGCGGCCGAGCGGCCTAGTCTCGACCGGCCGGCTTTCTACGCGCTGGCGCGCGGGGGGTGGCGCGATCTCGTCACCCTGCTTCACCCCCCGTACACGCTGTGGCACCTCAGCTATGTGGCATTCGGTGCTGCGGCGGCTCGGACGGTGCATTCGGACCGGCTCGGGGCAGCGCTCGGCGCGTTCTTTCTCGCCGTCGGTGTCAGCGCACACGCGCTTGATGAGCTCAACGGCCGGCCGTTGGGGACGGCACTGCGGCGCGGGGTCCTGGTTGGGCTGAGCGTCGTGGGCCTGGCCGGGGCGGTGGCGATCGGCGTCGCAGGCGTGATCGTGGTCTCGCCGCTATTGGTTCCTCTCGTGCTGTTGGGAGGGTTCCTGGTGGTCGCCTACAACCTCGAACTCGCCGGGGGACGATTCCACACGGACTTCTGGTTCGCGGTGGCCTGGGGCGGCTTTCCGGCGTTCACCGGCTACTTCGTCCAGAATCTGATGATCCGTCCGGCCGGCTTACTCGTCGCGGCGGGGTGCTGCGTGCTGAGCGCTGCCCAGCGTCGCCTGAGCCAGCCCGTGCGCCAGCTCAGGAGGAGCACCATGGCGGTCTCCGGAGAGCAGCGGCTGGCGAACGGGAGCACGCTGAAGTTGACCAAGGCTCACCTTGCCGCACCGCTCGAAGGCGCCCTATCTGCGCTATCGGTCGCCCTGGTTCTGCTCGCCGTTGGGCTGATCGTCCCCAGGCTCTAGCCGTCCGGGGGGCGCGCAGTCAGGATGGCGAGGAGGTCGCCAACCTTCTGCTGGCGAACGAGGCGGTCGCGCAGCGGTTGATCCTGGTTGATGGAGTAGCGGTTGCGGCGGCCGGTCCGGATGCGCGAGATGTAGGCGGCTTCGGCCAGGTCATCCACGATCCGGTGAGCGGCCCGTTCTGTGATGCCGACGCGATCGCCCAACTCGCGAAGACGCACCCCCGGATCCTCAGCGATGCACAGAAGCACGCGGGCGTAGTTGGTCAGAAACGACCACGTCGGTATCTCCGAGCCCGACACTAAACCGTAGAATATCGATTCTGGATATCAACTTCATGTATAGTCGTCTGGTGCCGGCGCGTAGCCATCGCGCTCGAGCGATCCACCACTAAAGCCAGGAGTCTCGGCCTTGGACGACGGCGCGATTGTTGCTCTGGTAACCCGTCTGGCCCGACCTCATTCCTCGGGTGGCAAGGTGATCGAACGGGCCGCGATCATGGCAGAGGGTTCCGACTCGCCCGCGGTGATCGCGTGGATTCTCAGCCACGCGGGCGTGCCGGAGTCGGCAACCCCGGCGACCGCCACCCAGGACGGTCTGCACGGCTCGCGACTGGCCGGGCCCGACGAGGACAGTCGCGTCCCGCTTCGCTACGTGCTGCCAGTCGGCACCGTGTGAGCCGCGAGGCGGCCCGCGCTGGCTTCGGGACCGGGTCACCCCAACGAGCAGAGGACAAGCAATGCCAGCTAAAAGCAAAGTGACCGCGTCGGTCAAGCCACCCGCCCCGCGACCGAACTCGCTGGAGCGCCGAGCGGCTCAGGCCGCGCTACTCGCGACACAGCAGGCGAGGCTCAAAGAAGAGGCGGCTGAGCGGCGGCGAAACGCCGGGGAGAGTGCCCCCGACCGACCGGCCCCGCCCGCCGGTCGCGGCAAGAAGCTGAAGTAATCCGTCGCTGGCTTCGCGCTGGCGCCTATGGGCTAAGGAACTCGGACACGGTCGTGCGAACCGTTGGGCTGCCTCGACTGGAAGGAAGTGTCCGACGTTGGGGAGCTCGACGTAGCGTGCGTTCGCAAGTCCCTCTGCGATGACCCGTGTGGACCGAGACTTCAGCTGACCTCGCGCAGGTGCCCCGTTTCCACCTCGTAGACGAAGCCGCGAATTGACTCCTTCTTCGGGATGAAGGGTGAGGCTTTGATCCGCTCGATCGACTGCCGAACGTCGGTGTCGAGGTCCGAGAATGACTCAGCCGCCCACTCCGGCTTGATCCCCGTTTCCTGCTGGATGGAGTTTCTGAACTCGTCGTCGGTGAATGTGAGCATGCCGCAGTCTGTGTGATGGATCAGGATGATCTCCTCGGTGCCGAGCAGCCGCTGCGAGATCGCTAGCGAGCGGATTTCGTCGTCGGTCACGACGCCGCCGGCGTTCCGAATCACGTGCGCGTCGCCCTCCTGAAGACCCAGGGCCCCGTAGACGTTCAGCCGCGCTTCCATGCAGGCGAGGACCGCGACCTTCCTGGCCGGTGGCAACGGCAGGTCGCCTTTGTCGAACGTGTCGGCATAGGTCTTGTTGTTGGCGAGTAGGTCGTCTGTCGCCGTCATCATCTTCCTCCTGGGTCGTTCGCTCGTATCCGCCGAAGAGCTACAGCACAAAGTCAATTGAATTTATTGACCTTGGGCGCTCGCTCGTTGACCCACTGCGCCTATCCGGGCGCGACCTGGTCGGCCAAATCGGCCTCGGCCAGCGCCATCCATTCGCGCTTCTCCGCCCGCCACTCTTCGTCGGTCCGTCGCAACTTCCAGTAGCCGCTGGCTGAGAGGAGGCCCGGCGGCAGCCCGCGCTCGACCAGCAGGTGGCGACGGATGAGGCGAACAGTGGTGGCCTCGCCGTGCACGAACGCCTGGCCGCGACCCCCGGGAAGCTCCAGCGCTTTGACCGCCTCAAGCTGGAGCGTGGGGTCCTCACCGGGGCCGGCGCTCCGGTTCAACCAAACCACCTCGAGTTCGCCCGGGGAGGAGAGCGGCTGACGATGCTCAGGCGTACCGACCTCCACGACAGCGAACGCCGGCACACCGGCTGGTACCCGAGACAGGGACACGGCGATGGCCGGCAGCGCTGCGTCATCGCCGACCAGCAGATGCCAGTCGGCCTCTGTCGAAGGCGCGTAAGCCCCGCCGGGTCCGCTCAGCTCGAGCGCATCGCCAGGCTGAGCTCGGGCAGCCCAAGGACCGGCAACCCCGCGCTCGCCATGGACCACGAAGTCAAGTGTGAGCCGGCGCCGGGCCGGATCCCACTCACGGACGGTGTAGGAACGCGTCTTGTCGCCAAACCTGCACTTGACGTAGTGGTCGGTGAACAATCCGGCCGCGAAGGCCTTCAGGTCGGGACCACCCACGACGACCCGGACCATGCTCGGGGTCAGCCAAGCGGTTTCGATAACGGTCGTGGAAAAGACGCGGCGCTCAGCCACATGGCTCCTTGAAAGGGACGGGACGGGGTTCCCTCTGATATTAGGGCACCCTAACGACCTTCTCGGCCCGACACCAGGAGGTGCCAGGGCTTTGTGATGACAACGGGAACCCGGCCGCTTCCCGGAGGCGATCCGATTGCCCAGTTCGTTGCTGGGCTTTGGCCACCACACGAGCGATCTCTGCCGCATACCGCAGGCGACGCTCTTCCTGAACCACCTTCTACCGAAGCGGACGACGGGGTTCGAACCCGCGACCTTCGGCTTGGGAAGCCGACGCTCTACCAACTGAGCTACGTCCGCGCGGGTCGCAGTCTACGCCCGTCAGGAGCCTCGTCAGGACCTGACGGGGATGCGCGGCGGATCAGCTTCGTGGTCCCGCCGGGGCCGCGGCGGGTGCAGGTCGGCCAGGTTCTCGCCCACCCGAAGCCGGCGCGCGGGAAGCTCGGCTCGATCCAGGGGCAGCCCGCCGCTCGGCGGCACGGGAGCTGGATCGAGCGGGGGCTCGAGGCCACCGCCGCCGTCGGATCCATCTGCGCCCTCCTCAGTTCCCCGGCCCGGATTGACCATCGCCGCGAACGCGAACAGCCCGGCCAGGGCGAGCAGGTGAGGGACGATCAAAAGGAGATAAAACGCCATCGCTGAACGGGAAGCTAGCGGATCCGGTCTCCGGTTTCGACGGTATGCCGCAGCGGTCCGCAAATCGCCGGCGGGTACCCTTCCAGAGGCATGCGTAGGTTTCTCGTGCCCGGCCTGATCACGTGCGCCGCGGTCGCGTTCCTGGTCGTACTGGCTTCCGGCGTGCTCTCGGGCGCCACCAACAGTTCGATCGACGCCCAGGTGGCCCGCGGCCATCTGCCGGTGGCTCCGAGCCTGCACGCGCGGCTGCCCCTCCTGGGGGAGACCGGCCACGAGAGTCTGC
Organism: Solirubrobacteraceae bacterium; assembly: GCA_035551655.1. Lineage (GTDB taxonomy): Bacteria > Actinomycetota > Thermoleophilia > Solirubrobacterales > Solirubrobacteraceae > Palsa-465. The sequence goes on along the minus strand of DASZNA010000066.1, from coordinate 25,010 downwards.
TGGCGTTGCACGGCAAGGTAGTCCTCGTCAACGTGTTTGCCTCCTGGTGTCAGCCCTGTGCCGCCGAGGCTCCGCTGCTCGAGCGGGCCCAGCACTTGCTCCAGCGCCATAACGGCACGGTCCTGGGCGTCTCCTACCTGGACGCCGCCTCTGACTCCGAGTCGTTCATGCGCCAGCACCACCTGACCTATCCGGTCGTCCACGATGTCAGCGGGAACTTCGTCCGCAGTTTTGGGGTGACCGGCGTCCCCGAGACATTCGTGATCAACCGATCCGGCCGCGTGGCCGCTCTGAGCCGCCTCCAGCTCACCGCCCAGTGGATCAAGGAGACTTTGCCCAAGATTCTCTCGGAGAGCTCGTGAGGCGCTGGCTAATCCGCGGCGTGGCCCTGGCCGGTGTTCTGCTGTCGGCCGCGGCGCCCCCCGCGCTGGCCGGGCAGAGGGTCTCCCTAACCGGCATCGAGAGCCAGTTCATGTGCACGTCCTGCCACGAGCCCCTGCCGCTGGCTCAATCGCCGCAGGCCCAGTCGGAGAAGCAGTTTCTGGCCAGCCTGGTCAACCAGGGGCTGACTGCGCGCCAGATCCGCGCACAGATGGTGGCCAACTACGGTGTGGCCGTACTCGGCCAACCGCCCGCCCACGGCTTCAGCCTGACCGTCTACATCCTGCCTCCGGCGCTCCTCGTGCTCGGCGTGGCCGGGTTGCTGTACACGCTCCCCAGGTGGCGTGCGCGCTCGAGGCGAGCCGCGGCCGAGCATCCGGAAGGAGCTCCGCCACTGGAGCCCGAGGATGCCGAGCGCCTGGACGATGATCTGGCCCGGTTCATTTAGGGGTCAGTAGTTCGAATCGGTCGCGCGCCAGGTGGGCCGCCGGCCGTTCTGGCTCACATCGAGTCGGGAGCGCTGACCCCCAGCAGGCCCAGCACCAGCGCCAGGACTCGCTGGGATGCCACGCACACAGCCACCCGAAACGACTCGACGCCCTCGGGCGTGGCGCCCACAACGTGGCAGTCTCGGTAGAAGGCTGTGAAGTCCTGAGCCAGCTCGAGCGCGTAGGCGGCGATGCGGTGGGGGGCACGGCGATCGGTCGCCTCGGCCACCTCCTCCGGAAGCGCCACCAGCTTGCGGATCAGCGCGCGCTCGGACGGGTGTAGATCTGATTCGGGAGACCATCCGGCCTCCGGCGCCAGTGCTGCCTCAACCCGCGCCGAGCCGAGTCGGGCCAGGACCGAGGCAATGCGGGCGTGAGCGTACTGCACGTAGTAGACCGGGTTCTCCTGAGACTGCGAGCGAGCCAGGGCCACATCGAGCTCGAGTGTCCGGTCGTGCGAGCGCTGCAGCATGAAGAACCGGGTGGCGTCGACCCCGATCTCGTCAATCAGGTCATCCAGCGTGACGAAGTCGCCCCGGCGCTTGGACATGGCGAACACCTGTCCGTCCTCCACCAGGTGCACGAATTGGATGATCAGCGGCTCGAGGAGTTCGGGATCGTCACCGAGCGCCGCGAAGGCCGCTTTCAGCCGGGCTATGTAGCCGTGGTGATCGGCGCCCACCGGCACGAGCTGCCGCTGCCAGCCGCGGGAGCGCTTGTTGAGCATGTAGGCCACGTCGGCGGCGAAATAGGTGGGTTCGCCGGCGCTGCGCTCCAACACCCGGTCCTTGTCATCGCCGAAGCTGGTCGTGCGCAGCCACACGGCCCCCTCGGAGCGGTATACGTGGCCACCCTGCTCGAGCAGCTCAAGTGCGCGGTCGAGCTCGCTGGGCGAGCCCTCATGCAGCGTGCGTTCGCTGAAGAAGGTGTCGAACTGCACTCCGTAACGCTCCAGGGTGGCTTTGATCTGCTTGAGCAGGACCGCCACAGCGCCCGCGGCCACAGCGTCCACCGGAACGCTCTCGTCGCTCGCGCCGGGCACCACGGCGGCCAGTTCGGCCACGTACTCGCCCTGGTAGCCGTCTTCGGGAACCTCCCGTCCGAGCGCCCGCGCCCGGACCGACTCGCCCAACCGCCGGATCTGCGAGCCGGCATCGTTGAAGTAGTACTCGCGCGCGACCGTGTGGCCGTGGTGCTCCAGAATTCGGGCCAGCGCGTCACCGTAGGCAGCGTGGCGCCCGCTGGCCGCCACCAGCGGCCCGGTGGGATTGGCCGATACGAACTCCACCAATACCCGTTCGGGAGCGTCAGCTCCACCGCCTCCGAAGCCGTCTCCAGCCGCCAGGACGGCTCGCAGGGCCTCCCGGTACCACCCGTCCGACAGCACCAGGTTGAGGAAGCCCGGACCTGCCACGTCGAAACGCAGGAGCTGGTCATCCAAGCGTTCGGACAGGGCGTCACCGACCCGTTCGGCGATCTCTCGAGGCGGCGAGCCGAGCACCGGCGCCAGCAGCATGGCGGCATTGGTCGCGTAGTCGCCCTGATCTGCCCGCTTGGGCTGCTGCAGTCTGAGCGCCCCGGGACCGCCGTCCTCGCCGGTCGCGCCGCGCACCGCCGTGACCGCTTCGAGCACCGCCACACGCAGGTCGTTCACCGGATCTGAAGCGGGCACCCGCCGAGCGTACCGACCGGCTCAGTAGTGGTACGGCTCGCCGGCCAGGATCTTGTGGGCGCGATAGATCTGCTCGAGCAGCACAACTCGAGCCAGCTGGTGGGGGAGAGTCATCTTGCCCAGGCACAGCCGGTGGTCGAAGCGATCAAGCTCCAGACCGAACGGGCCCCCCACCACGAAGCAGAGGTCTCGACCGCTCCGGCGCCGCTCCTCCAGGAAGCGGCTGAAGCCGGGGGAGTCATAGGCTGTCCCGCCCAGATCGAGTAGCGACACGAACGCGCGATCGGGCAGCCGGCGGGCCACGTGTTCGTCCTCGCGCACCTCGATGAGCTCCAGACGCGCGTGCCGGGCCAGCAGCTGCTGGTAGTGCTGAACGTCGTCGGCAAACGGGGGGCGCAGCCGGCCGACGGCCACGACGATGATCCGCACGCCGGTCATACTAGGTGTATATGACGACACCGAATCCTCCCGAGCGCCACATCAACATCCACTTCGCCCCCGAGCTGATGGCCGGCCACTACGCGAATTTCGCCAACGTCAGCCATTCCGACTACGAGTTCAGCGTTACCTTCGCCCGGGTCGACCACGAGTTCGAGGACGAGGAGGTGCCGGGCGTCGTGGTGTCCCGCATCAACCTCTCGCCCAAGTTCATGCGCGAGCTGATCGACGCCATGCAGGACAACTTCTCCAAGTGGCAAGCTCGCGAGAGCATCAAGAACCTGCCCGAGTACGGCGCGAGCGACGACACCGATGTGGTCGGCGACGACGGCTGAAAGCCGCGCTTTTTAGTTTGTCTCAGTGGGCGGCCTGTCAGGCCGCCCGTCGCGCGTAGGCGAGAGCCGCCCCGATCCGCTGATCCGTGGGCGGATGCGAGGCCAGGACGTTGAGGAACCGGGGCGGAGCCGGATCGGCCACGTTGCGGCGCACGATCTTCTGCTCGAAGGAGATGAACGCGTCGGGACGGCCCGACAGGACCAGCGAAAAGGCGTCCGCCCGTCTCTCGATCTGCCGGGACAGCCGGCTGGCCAGCAGACCGAGGGGGGCCGAGACGATACCCGCCGCGAGGGCCAGTGCCGGCAACGCGCCCGGTTCTCCGCGCGCCGGCGACAGGGCCCAGCTCAGGCGCTGGATGGCTAGCGCGGCGGTGGGGGCGGTCAGGGCGGCCAGGGCGAGGCTGCGCATCACGTCCCGGTGGCGCACATGTCCAAGCTCGTGCGCCACCACAACCCGGACCTCCTCCCGGCTGAAGTTCTCAATCAGCGTGTCGAACAGGACCACGCGCTTGGTCGGGCCGAGACCGGTGACGTAGGCATTGACAGCGGTCGTCCGCCGGCTGGCATCGACCGAGTAGACCTCGCCGACCTTCACGCCGGCGTCCGAGGCGAGCTCCAGGACGTCGCGCCGGATCTCGCCCTCGGGTAGGGGCGTGAAGTCGTTGAACACCGGGTCGAGCACGACCGGAGCCAGCGCGGCCAGACCGGCGCCGAGCACCACCGAGCCCCCCCCGGCCACTAACCACCACCCGCGGGGCCAGCGGCGGGCCGCCGCGGTCACGGTCGCTCCGCCGGCCGCGGCCAGAACCGACTGGATGGCCGTGGCCTTGGCCAGGTCCTCCAGCCAGGCTCTCCAGGTCTGGGTGGACAGGCCGACGGCCAGCGAGCGGCGACGGGCCGCGGCGGCCAGCGGGAGACTGGGCAGCGAAAGTCCGGCGGACAGTGCTGCGGCGTAGGCGGCGCTCTGGAGCACAGCTGTCGGAGTGGATCCCGATCCGCGCACCGAGCTGCGCCGTGAGCGGGCCACGACCCAAACCAGAGCGGCTGCGTCGAGGGCGGCGCCCGCCAGTGAGAGAGTCATCTGCGGGCGCTGGTAGCGGCGGGCGCGGCGGACCTCATCCGGGCTGAAGAAGTCCGGGAGGGAGACGGGCTCAGGAGGCGGAATCGGCTCCCGGGGAGTCAGCAGCCGGGTGGCGAGATCGGCGGAAATCAGGGCCAGCACGCCCGTGGCGGCCACCTGAAAGCCCTCAGACCGCTTCACCCGGGAGACTGTACGTGGTGCGGGTCGCCATCGTCTCCGACATCCACGCCAACCGCCACGCGTTTGACGCCGTGCTGGAGGACATCGCCGCGTCTGCGTGTCGCGAGGTGTGGTGTCTGGGAGATCTGGTCGGGTACGGCGCCGAGCCCGACGCCTGCGTGCGCCGGGCCCAGGCCCACTGCGCCGTCACCTTGGCCGGCAATCACGACCTGGGCGTGACGGGCGACCTGCCGCTTGAGGACTTTTCCGCCGGAGCCCGCCTGGCGGCCGAATGGACCAGGGCCACGGTTCGTCCTGAGACGATGAGCTTCCTGCGCTCGCTTGAGCCTCTCAACGATCAGGAGGCGGTGGGGCTCTACCACGCCAGCCCCCGGGACCCCGTCTGGGAGTACGTCCTCTCACCGCTGCAGGCGGAGCTCTGCCTGGATGTTCAAACCCGCCGTGTGTGCTTGGTGGGTCACTCCCACGTCGCCCTGTCGTTCTGCCGCCCCGAGGGAGGTACAGCCACGGGGGAGACCCGGACCGACGGGGATGAGCTGGACCTCGGGTCCGGGGAGTGGATCATCAATCCGGGGAGCGTGGGTCAGCCCCGGGACGGGGATCCCCGGGCTGCCTGGCTGGAGCTCGACCTGGACGGGTGGCGAGCGATCTATCACAGGGTCGACTACGACATCGAGGGCGCGGCGCGAGCGATTCGGGACGCTCGGCTGCCCGAGTCGCTGGCCGAGCGCCTGCAGTTCGGTCAGTGAGGCCGGTCACAGTGGATCCTGAGCCGTGATGCCTAACTCTTTGCCAACCACCCCAGCGGCTAAAGTCAGAGGGCCGATGCGCTTCGCAAACAGGGCACTCAGCGTCGGCGGCCTTCTCCTCGCGGTCACGGGTCTAGTGGGCTGCGGGAGTAGCGGGACACTGCTGACGACCGGCCAGGCCCACGAGCTCAACGGCGAGCTGACCCTGGTCTCGCAATCGCTCGGTGCCCACCAGTGCCAGCAGGCCGCCAACCTGATCACGAACTTTCGAAGCACCGTGGACGGACTGAACTCCGTGGAGTCGAGCCTGGTGACCAATCTCGACCAGGGGGCGTCCCGGCTGCACCAGCTGGCGGCGCGCGAGTGCCCGGTCCACCGGGTCCAGCATCACCACACCACCACGACCCAGACCACGACGACCCCGACGCAAACCCAGACGACGACCACCGCGACGACACCTCAGACCACCACCACGCAGACCACGCCTCCTCAGACGACCACGACCCAGACCACCACCACCCAGACAACCACCGGTCCGGCCAGTGGCGGCGTGGGGGTATCCGGCGGCAACGGCAATGGGAACGGGAACGGTCAGGCCAAGGACAAGGGGCCGGGTTCCGGCGGGGCCCACCCGTGAGCAGCGCCACGTTCACCATCGCGGGGCGCTACCGGGTCGAGCGCCGGCTCGGCGTAGGGGGCATGTCCACGGTCCACCTGGCGTTCGATCAGCGGCTCGAGCGCTACGTGGCGGTCAAGCTGCTGGCCGAGCACCTGGCCGATGACGCGACGTTCGTCTCGCGATTCCGGCGCGAGGCGCTGGCGGCGGCCCGGCTCGTGCACCCCAACATCGTCCAGGTGTTCGATTTCGGTTTGGATGAGTCAAGCCACCAGCACTTCATCGTCATGGAGCACGTCGACGGGGAGTCCTGCGCCGAGCTGTTGCGTGATCGTGGGCACCTGGATGTCGACCAGGGTGTGGAGATCGTTTGCCAGGCCTGTCGCGGACTCGACTACGCCCACCGCAACGGCGTGGTGCACCGCGACGTCAAGCCCGGCAACCTGTTGGTGTCGAAATCCGATGTGGTCAAGCTGGCTGATTTCGGCATTGCCCGGGCCACAGATCAATCGAGCATCACGCAGGTCGGCTCAGTGCTCGGCACCGCTGCCTATCTGGCCCCCGAGCAGGCCAGGGGGGAGGAGGCGGGCCCGCGCGCCGACCTGTACTCCCTCGGAGTTGTGGCCTACCAGCTGCTGAGCGGTCGCCTGCCCTACGAAGCCACCTCGCTGTCCGAGCTGGCGCTGAAGCAGCAGCGCGAAGCGCCCCTCCCGCTTCAGCAGCTCAACCCCCGGGTTCCCCCCGAGCTGGGCGAGGCCGTACTGGCGGCACTGGCGATCGACAAGGAAGAGCGCCCAAACGATGCCATGCAGTTGGCGGAGGCGCTCAAGCAGGGTGCGCAGGGCATCTCCCCGTTCGGAAGCCGTCGACCCACCCAGGCTCTGGGCACGCGAAGCACTCGCCTCCTGAGCTCGCCCGACAGCCCTACACAGGCCACCCGAGTCGCGCGCCCAGCCACGGAGGAGACGCGGCGCATCGCCCCGCGCCGGCCGCGGACGGTCCCGGCCGGCGCGCCGCTCAGCCGGACCCGCGAGCCCGAGCCGCCGCGTCGCCAGCCTCGCCGCCGAAGCCCGCTGCACCGGGCTCTCGGCCTGACCCTTCTGCTGATCGCGATCATCGCGGTTGCGGTGATCGTGGTGGTGGTGGCCACATCGACATCGGCGCCGGTCGTGCATACCCGTCAGGTGATCGGCACCGAGGCTCAGAGCGCGATCAACCAGATCAAAGGGTTGATCGGCGTTAACACCAAACGGTAGTCGCTCGGACCCTCCACCCGGCCTCCGGCAGTGGCGCTCGGCCAAACGGAAGAGGCCCGATGCATCGCACCGGGCCTCGCAAACACTGCCGGATTCCGGGCAGTGCGCCCTCGCTAGGGCGAACTAGGCCCTCGCTGAAGCTAGAGCGGGGTCGGAGCCGTTTGCGGCGCTGGTCTCTGAACCCTCGATGGTGTTTTGCTGCTCGGAGCCGGTGACCGAGATCTCGATCTTTTGGGGCTTGCGGACCTCGGGCTTGGGGATCTGGACCTCGAGGACGCCGCTGGTAAAGGTCGCGGCGACGCCCGCGGGGTCGATTCCCTCAGGGAGAGTGAGTGAGCGTGAGAAGCTGCCGGAGGTGCGCTCCAGGCGGAAGAAGCCCTCCTTGCGCTCATCGAGCTCGAACTTCCGCTCACCAGCGATCGTCAGGACGTTGTCCTGGAGCTCGATCTTCACATCCTTTTCGGTCAGGCCGGGCAGATCGGCCCGCAGCACGAAGTGGCCGTCGGTCTCGACCAGGTCCATGGCCGGAATCCAGCGCCGCTGTCCCGCCGGGGTCATGGTCTGGGTCGGCGCGTCGAGCAGGGTGTTGAAGAGGCGGTTGATCTCGCTCTGCACGGAGTGCAGCTCGCGAGCGGGCTCCCAGCGAATAAGTGCCATTGATATGACCTCCTGTATGGCAAGTCTGTGACGACGCTCGAAACTATAAAATCTAAGTCACAACGTGTCAAGTCTGCGCTGTGTCTCCACGGCGTCAGACCGCGGTGAGGCGCCGTCCCGGAAGGCGGCCGCGACGTCGGGCAGGCGATCGGCGTCAATGGCGCCCCTCAGGTCCCGCATCAGCCGCGCGATGAAGCTGAGGTTGTGCAGGGTCAGGAGCCGAGCGCCGGTGCTCTCGCCAGCTCGCATCAGGTAGTGCAGATAACCCCGCGTATGCCCACCCCGGCAGGCCGGGCAGGGGCAATCCGGGTCGAGTGGCTCCTGGGAGTGCCGCCACCGGCCCTTGAACAGGTCGACTCGCCACCGGTTAGCCGGGTCGGCCACCACGGCCACCCCGTGACGCGCCAGCCGGGTGGGCATCACACAGTCGAACGTGTCGATGCCCATCTCGACGCCGGCGATTAGGTCATCGATGTCACCGATCCCCAGCAGGTGGCGAGGGCGGTCGGCGGCAACCCGCTCGAGCGCCCGGGTGGTCCATCCCACGACCTCATGCATCTGGGGCTTGTCCTGTCCAAGCGAGCCGCCGATGGCGATGCCGGGGCAACCGCTGGCCGCGACCGCCTCAGCGGACTCCAGCCGAAGATCAGGTTCGACGCCGCCCTGGACGATCCCGTACACGACCTGCTCGGCGGGCCCTTGTTCTACGTGCCAGCGCAGGCAGCGCTCGAGCCAGCGGTGCGTTCGCGCCATCGACGAAGCCGTGTAATCGCGGCTCACGTGAAACGGCGTGCATTCGTCGAACACCAGCGCGATGTCCGAGTTCAGGGCGGCCTGGACGGCCATCGAGGTCTCCGGTCCCATGAACCGCTCGGCGCCGTCTACGTAGGAGCGGAAGCGCACCCCTTCCTCGGCGATCCCCAGAATTGCGCCGTTCGAGTCCTGGCCTCGCCGGCGCCCCTTGATCTCATCCGCCACCCCGCCGTGCCCCAGCGAGAACACCTGAAAACCGCCGGAGTCGGTGATGATCGGGCCGCTCCAGCCCATGAACTTGTGCAGCCCTCCGAACTCGCCCACCAGGTCATGCCCTGGCGCCAGGAACAGATGGAAGGTGTTGCCCAGCACCATCTGGTAGCCGAGCCCCTCCACGTCCCGTGGCTCGAGCGTCTTGACCGCCCCGCGCGTGGCCAGGGGGACGAACGCCGGAGTCTCGACATCGCCGTGAGCCAGGCGAAGCGTGCCCGTGCGCGCGGCCGACGTGGAGGAGCGGGTACGGATCTCGAACAAAGCACGGTCAAGCTACCGATCCTCCGCCGCCTCGCCGCGCTCGGTAGCGTGGCGGCGGTGGACATGACGCTCTCCCGAGAGACGGACGGCGAGCTGCGCAGGCTGATCGACGGCCTGGTCGAGGCCGCCCGCGGGCTGGCCGACGCCGGGCTTGTGTCGGGGAGCTCCGGGAACCTTAGCGCGCGGACGGGCGGCCTCATCGCGGTGAGCGCCACAGGAGCGCGACTGAGCCGGCTGGACGCCGAACAGGTGACCGTGGTCGATCTGGACGGACGGGTCCTCAGAGGAGGCCTGGCGCCAACGTCAGAGCTGGCGCTTCACCTGGAGATCTACCGTCGATACGACCCGGGGGCGATCGTGCACGCCCATCCTCCGGTGGCCACAGCACTGTCATGCGTGCTTGACGAGCTTCCGTGCATCCACCCGGACATGCTCGACCTAGGCGGCACCGTCCGTGTGGCTGCCTACGAGACTTTCGGCAGCCACGAGTTCGCCGAGATCACGGCGAGCGCACTGGAAGACCGGCGTGCCGTCCTCATGTCCAACCACGGGACGGTGGCGATCGGAAACACACCGGAGCAGGCGGCGGATCGCACGCGTCTACTCGAGTGGGCGGCGGGCCTCTACTGGCGAGCCTCCCTGCTCGGACCGCCACGGGTGCTGTCGGGGTCCCAGCAGGAGGAGTTGAGAGCGATGGTCCACCGGATCGGGTACGGACAGCTGCGTCCGCTAGAGCCCTGACCGGTGGCGGTTCTTCTGGCGCTGCTCTCGGCTGTCTGCTACGGCACGGGCGATTTCTCGGCCGGTTTGGCGTCCCGGCGTTACACGGCGGGGCCGGTCACGGCTGGGGTGACCGCTCTGGGCACCCTGCTGGCCTGCTTGGCCGTGCTGATCATGGGAGCGCGCGCTCCCAACGCTTCCGAGCTTCTGTGGGGCGCGCTGAGTGGCCTGGGGAGCGCGGTGGGCACCTTTGCCCTCTACCACGGTCTGTCGGTAGGGCGGATGAGCGTGGTGGCCACCCTGTCGGCCATCCTGACTGCGGTCATCCCCGCCTTGCTGGGAGTCATCCTGGGGAACCGGCTGGGGGTGGTCGCGGCGGGCGGAATCGTGATCGCCATCCCGGCGATCGCCCTGGTCTCCTGGCAGTCAGGGGAGCACCGGCAGGCGGGGCAGAAATCGGGGGCACCTTTCGGGGCGATCGCTGGACTGGGGTTCGCTCTCCTGTTGATCGCGCTCGACCGCGCCGGAACCCGCGCCGGCGCGTGGCCGCTCGTCCCTGGTGAGGGTGTGGCCGTCCTCCTGCTGTTGCCGGTGGCCGGTCGGGGAATCGCCGGCCACGGACGCCCGAGCGGGTCAGCCGTCAGGCTGACCCTCCTGGCCGGCACACTGGCGGGCACCGGCAACCTCCTGTACCTGGCCGCCACGGGACACGGACAGCTCGCCGTGGTGGCGGTACTGACGGCGCTGTATCCCGCCATGACGGTGATACTGGCCCGGGTTGTGCTGGCCGAGCACTGGAGCCGGCGTCAGGTGGTCGGGCTGGTCAGCGCTGCGCTGTCGGTGCTGCTGGTCAGCCTACGCTGAGCCAGGTCAGTTGCAGATCCCGCAGCGCCCCTCGAGGCAGCCGCAGTGTGGGGGATCGATAACCACCTGCACCGGGCCCCACGTCCTGAGCCACCCCCGCGCGACCCGGTCCGTCCGGTCTGCCGAGCCGCCCGGCCACAGCGCCGTGTTTAGGACTTGCAGCAGACGCTCGCTCTCGACACTCGGCCGGGCAGCAGACCGGATGTGGGAGGCAAGCGTCTCGGGTTGCTCCGAAGGGCCGGGCATCTCGAAGCGGCCTACCCGTTTCGGGCGAATCCATCGCGCGAGATGCGTCACGCAGACCCGTTGATTTGCCAACGGCCCGTTCTCGCTCGTAGCGAAGAAAACACAGTAGGGTGCCCCCCTAACGCCCCCAAGGTAAGGAGAGACATCGATGCCGCAGGCCAAGCGCGGTACCTCAGGTTCGAGCGGTTCCAGTTCCTCGTCGTCCCGGTCCACCAAGTCCCGGTCGACTCAGTCCGGCGGCAGCTCGTCCGGGCGGTCCAGCACCCGCAAGGCCAGCTCTCCTCGTTCAAGCTCAGCCTCCGGCTCACGCTCGGGCGCCAGCTCGCGTTCCGGGTCCAGCTCCCGGTCCAGCGGGACCTCCCGGTCGAGCTCAGGCTCCCGCTCCACTCGCGCCACCAAGTCAGGGGGCAGCACGGCCAGCCGCTCCCGCTCGAGCTCAGCCCGTTCCACCGCGGCCAAGGCGAGCGCCAGCTCCGATGCCCGGATCGACGCGGTTGCCAACCGGGTCCGCAAGCTCAACGAGCGGATTATCGAGGCGGGACGAGAAGCCGGCGAGACGACCCTGACCACCTACGAGAAGGCGCTCAAGACGATCGCCAGCGGGATCGAGAAGGGCCCGGGCCGCAGTGACATCGACTGGATCTCGAATCTGGCCACCGCCCAGGCCAAGTTCATTCGCGACCTGACCAACAGCTGGACCTCGACGGCCCGCGGGGTTCTCAAGTAACAGCCGCCGATGGGCGGGGGGCGTGGCCGAGTCGGCCTCGCCCCCGAGCGGCGGGGCTCTCCGGCGCGGTCTGGCCCTCCGGGGGGCCGCCGGTCTACCAGGCCTGTTGGCCGCCGCAGTGCGGGCAGTCGACCGAGGTGTTCACGGGTGCCTCGAACACCATGCCGCACTGGCAGCTGTACACGGCGGTGTCCTGGCTCGGGTCTCGGTCGCGCTGCTCGCGCGGGGGCTGTGAGGCACCCCGGCCGCGAGCCCACCCGTCGGGGCCGGTGTGCCGGGAACGGATCCGGCTTCCGAGCTTATTTGCACTGAACGATCGCGCGGGCATCTGATTCAGTAACGGGACAATCGGCTTTTGGTTTCGCGTCAGAGGCGGGATTCATCTGGTGCTAACACAGCTTTCACCTCACCTCGGACAGATGACCGGGTCTCCTGTGGGAGAATTGCCAGACGCATGGATCCAAGCCGCAAGCGGGTCATCCGGCTGACGGTGGCGTTGAGCGCCGCCCTCCTCCTGGCCACCGCCCTCATCTACGTCAGCTTCAACGCAGGCCGCGACGAGCTCACCGCCTCGCAGCTGCTGTCCAGGGCCCATCCGGGCGGGACGTACATCCTGGCCGGCACGGTGCTGGATGGCTCCGTCCATCAGACAGGCTCGACTCTGGTGTTCAGCATCCGTGATCCCAAGCAGCACCTGGCTGTGCCGGTCCGCTACAGCGGGATCGTGCCCGATCCGTTTGCCCAGGGACGCGCTGTCCTGCTGGATGTGACCGACCGCGGCGGCACCTTCGTCGGTCAGGCGAACTCGCTGACCACCAAGTGCCCGTCGAAGTACCAGGCCGCGTCCGGCTCCTATAACTAGTCCGTATGGCGCTCCTCGGCCGCACGCTGCTACTCCTCGGGCTGGCGATCAGCCTGTATGGGATCGGCGCGTCCATCTACGGCGCGCGAGCCCGCCGCCGCGAATGGGTCGCCTCGGGCCGCCGCGCCGTCTACGCGCTGGCCGGGGTGATGCTCACCGCCTTCGTGCTGGTGGAGATCGCCTTCCAGCGCAATGACTTCGCGTTCAACATCGTGGCCCAGACATCGTCTACGACGCTGTCGACGTTCTACAAGCTGACCGCGCCGTGGTCCTCGCAGGCCGGTTCGCTGCTGCTGTGGGTAATGCTCCTGTCGTTGTGGTCGAGCCTGGTCCTGTTCGCCACGCGCCGGCGCCTGCGCGAGATCGCACCGTACGCCACGGCCGTCCTGATGGGGTTCGCCACGTTCTTCGATGGGCTGGCCTGCTTCGCCGCCAATCCGTTCGCCACCGCCGCGCCCACGCGGGTGCCGACCCAGGGGGCCGGTCTGGACCCGCTCCTCCAGCACCCGACGATGATGTTCCACCCCCCGATGCTCTACTCGGGGTACACGCTGATGGCGATCCCGTTTGCGTTCGCCGTCGGAGCGCTGATCACCGGCCGGCTGGGCTCGGAATGGATCCGCGACACCCGACGCTTCGCGCTGGCCGCCTGGCTATTCCTCGGCGTGGGCATCACCCTGGGCGCCCTGTGGTCCTACACCGAGCTCGGCTGGGGTGGCTACTGGGGCTGGGACGCGGTCGAGAACGCTGCGCTGATGCCGTGGCTGTGCATCACCGCCTTCATCCACTCGATTCAGATCCAGGAGAAGCGGGGGATGCTCAAGGTCTGGAACGTCTCGCTGATCCTGCTGAGCGGGACGCTGGCCGTGTTCGGGACGTTCCTGGTTCGCTCCGGCGTGCTTGACTCGATCCACGCCTTCGGCGCCTCCACCCTGGGCATCCCGTTCGTGGCGCTTCTCGGCGTGATGATCTTGGGATCGATCGGTCTCGTGGTGCTTCGGCGACCGGCGCTGCGCAGTGAAAACCGGCTCGACTCGCTGCTCTCCCGTGAGGCAATGTTCCTGCTGCAGAACCTGGTCCTGGTCGCGATGGTGTTCGTGATCTTCTGGGTGACGTTGTTCCCGCTCATCTCTCAGGCGCTGACGGGGACCAAGGTGTCCGTCGGACCCCCAGCCTTCACCCCGTTCGTGGTTCCCCTGGCGCTCATCCTGGTGGCGCTGGCCGGGATCGGGCCGATCATCTCCTGGCGCCGGGCCACCCGAGCGAACCTGCGGCGCAACTTCATCTTCCCGGGGGGCCTGGCTGCAGTCGTGCTGATTCTCGTGCTCGCCCTGGCGCATGCCACGAGCAAGCCCCTGGCCATCGCCATGTGGGCGCTGGGGGCGTTCGCGATCGGAACCGTGCTGCAGGAGTTCTACCGGGGAACCGCCGCCCGGCGAGCGATCACTCACGACGCCTGGCCGGTGGCTCTGGGGTCTCTGGTTCGCCGCAACCGCAGACGCTACGGCGGATATATGGCCCACCTGGGGATTTCCGTCCTGCTGATCGGGGTGGCCGCCTCATCCTCCTTCCAGCACTCGCGCGACGTCGTCCTGCGGCCCGGACAGTCCGCTCGCGTCGACGGCTATCGGTTCACCTACCTGCGGCCCACCGAGGCCGCTACCGCCTCCAAGATCCAGTTCGGCGCGATTCTGCGCGTGGCCAAGGGCGGTTCGCATGTGACCACCATGCACACGACCCGCGGCTACTACCCGAGCACCGACTTCACGACCGGCGTGATCGGACGTTTCTTCGCCGGGGAGGCGGACAGCAGCGTCGGTCTCGACGCCGGCGTGGCGCGAAACCTGTGGGCGGTCACCTCGGCCAATCCTCAACCGCTGTCGGGCTACATCAATCAAGGCAACCGCTACTTCTCGACCTACCTGTCCTCGGTGATGGGCAAGCTGTCGCGGCTGCCGCGAGCCCGGCAGAGCCAATTCCTCAGCCAGTACTACTCCTATCGCGACGCCGCCGTGGCGGGAATCGCTCGCCGGTTCGTCACCCACACCTGGCCGGTGGAGTTCTTGATCATCGTGGCCCCGCTGGTCACCTGGATATGGGTGGGAGCGGGGATCGTCGCGCTCGGCGGCCTGATCGCGCTGTGGCCCGTTCCGGCGCTGGCCTGGCGCCGCAGTGCGGCCGTGTACCGCGCCCGGCTGGCTCGCGAGCTGGCCTAGGCCGGTTGGCAGCGTTCCCCGGAGGCCAACTTGGTTTACGTGATCGTGCTGGTCATCCTGTTCGTGGTCGTGTTCGTGATCACGACGCCGCTCCGCCGCGGCTCGGAGGACGACCCGGAATCGGCCGACCAGGAGACTGCGCAAGCGGCTCCGGACGTGCTGGAGCTGGAGGCGCAACGGGACGCCAAGTACCGGGAGATCCGGGACGCCGAGCTGGATCACCAGACCGGCAAGCTCTCCGACGAGGACTTCCAGGCGGTCGACTCAAACCTGCGAGCCGAGGCCATGGAGATCCTTCGCCGGCTGGATCGGGCCAGAGCCGGCGATCGCTAGAAGCGACCGCTCACGCGGAGCCACCGGCTACCATTCCGGGCACATGGTGACCGTGCTCGACATCGTCCAGGTGTTCGTCAGCGTCATGCTGATCTTCCTGGTGCTCATGCACTCCGGAAAGGATGCCGGGCTGTCCGGTGCCTTCGGGGTCGGCACCGGAGCCGGTCCGCTGGGCGGTGGTTCGCTTGTCGAGCGGAATCTCAACCGCTGGACGATCGGGTTCGCCATCGCCTTCGCGGTGGTCACGATCCTCCTGATCAAGGTTTCCTAGGCCGGTCTCCGGCCGGCCCGGCGGCGCAGGCTGGCTGGCCAGCGCCGCCGCGCGCCTCCGATTTCGCCGGGCTCAAACGCGCTGGGCGTTCAGTCCGGCCAGGATCCGCAGCAGCCGGAGCGGGCTGAACGGCTTAGTCAGGAAGATGTCCGCCCCCGCCGCCTCAGCCCGGCGCTCCAGCCCGTCGCGCCGCTCGCCGGCGAGCATCACGATCGTCGCATCATCCCCGCCTGTGGTTCTGCGCAGCTCCTGACAGGCGGCGATCCCGTCCAGGCCAGGCATATCCACATCCAGGAACACCAGTCGAGGTTGGGTGGCCTCGGCCATCTCCACGGCCTCGGCCCGGTCGGAGGCTTCGTATAACTCGAACTGGCCGACATCCTCCAGGGTAGTCGTGATCAGCCGGCGGGTGAAGGGATCGTGATCGACGACGAGCACTGACTCGCTCATTGCACGGCCTCCCCAATCACCTCGAAGCGCTGATCGGGAATCGTCTGAAACGCCTCCACGACCTGGGGGTCGAACTGGCGGCCCGCCTGCGCCACGATCATGGCCCGGGCCTCGGCGACCGGCGAGGCCGGGCGGTAGGGACGGTCGGAGGTCAGCGCGTCCAGCACATCGGCCACAGCGAACGCGCGGGCGGGCAGCGGGATCTCTTCTCCGCCCAGCCCATCGGGATAGCCGCGACCGTCCCAGCGTTCGTGATGGGAGCGGACGACGGCGGTGCCATCGCCCAGAAAGTCACGCACGATCGTCTCGCCGATGATCGGATGCTGTTGCATGAGCGCCCGTTCCTCCTTGGAGAGCGGGCCGTCCTTGAGGAGGATGGCGTCGGGGATACCCACTTTGCCCACGTCGTGGAGAAGAAAGCCGAACTCCGTCGTTGGATCGTCCGCCAGCCTGGAGTCGACCCGATGCAGGATCTCCATCCCGTACGCGGCGACCCGCTGGGCGTGCTTGCCGGTGTAGCGGTCGCGGGCCTCCACAGCATTGGCCAGCGCTGTGACCGTGGCCCGGTAGGCCTTGACGAGCAGCTGGGCTCGGGAGCGCTCCTGCTTGTAGATCTCCCGCACGTCGGCCGCGTAGATCTCCAGCTGGCGCTCCTTGTCCTCGGCCTCGAGCTCCCGTCGGGTCAGCTCGGCCTGTAGCCGCTCGATCTGGCCGCGTAACTGCTGAAGCTCGGAATCCTTCCCGGTATCGCAGCGTTGCGCGGTGTCCCCTGGCACCGACATGGACGGAAAGACTACCGCCTCGGTGGGGCGAAACCAATCAATCGTCCAGGCTGCAGGAGCGCACCCAGCGATGTTCGTGGAGCGGCGGGCTGCGGATACCATTGTGGGTGCGGATGCGTCGGCGCTGGATCCTTGTGCTGGGGGCGACTTCGGCCCTCATTGTCTGTCTTTCCGGTTGCGCCGGCCACGGGACGGCCCGCGCGGAGTCACGGATTGCCCGAGTGGCCGGCTCGATTCCGGTCGGCGACTGGACACAGTTCGGTTACAACGCGCAGCGCAGCGGTGTGGGCCCGGCTGATACGGGCATCACCGCCGCGACGCTGGGCCGGCTGCAGACGCGTGTGATTCAGTTGCCAGGCACGGTCGACTCCGCGCCGGTCGAGCTGCACGCGGTCAGGGTGGGCCGCCGTGTCCGGGATGTCGTGGTCGTGACGACCTCCTACGGCATCAGCCTGGCGATCGACCCCGGGACCGGCCGGCGCCTGTGGAAGCAGGTGCCCCGTGGGACGGCGTCCCTGGAGGGCAGTCCGCAGATCACGGCCGCCTCCCCGATCGCCGATCCTGACCGGCGCTTCGTCTACACCGCCAGCCCCAACGGCTACATCCACAAGCTGCGGATCTCCAACGGCCGGCAGGTGTGGGGTCGAAAGATCACGTTCAACCCTCACCGGGAGAAGATGGAGGGCGCCCTCAACATCGAGGGTGGCAACGTGATCGCCACGACCGGTGGCTATGACGGCGACGCTCCCGTCTACCAGGGACACCTGGTGCTGATCAGCCGGAGGACCGGCCACATCACACACGTCTGGAACTCGCTGTGCTCAAACCGGCGTCACCTGATCGATCCGCCGAGCTCCTGTCCGGCGAGCGACTCGGCGATCCTCGGCCGCGCGGGGTCGGTGATCGAGCCGGGAACCGGCCGGATCCTGATCGCGACCGGGAACGCCCCGTTCAACGGCGCCACCGATTGGGGCGACAGTGTCCTGGAGCTCTCACGCTCGCTGCGCCTGCTCCACAACTGGACGCCCCGCAACCAGCAATCCCTGAACCAGAACGATGGCGACCTGGGCAGTACCGAACCGGCCCTTCTTCCCGTGGTGGCCGGTCTGCACCTGGCGGTGCAGGGCGGCAAGGACGGAATCCTCAGGCTGCTCAACCTCAGGCGACTGGACGGCACCACGCACGGAGCCGGCCCCCGAACGGGTGGCCAGTTGCAGCAGATCGATGCCCCCGGATCCACCGATGTGTTCACCCAGCCTGCCGTGTGGCGGCACGACGGCCACATCTACGTGTTCGTGACCACTGGAGGTGGGACCGCCGCCTACGAGCTCGGCGCCAACCACCGGTTGTTCGTCGTGTGGAAGGACTCGGAGGCCGGCACCAGCCCGGTGGTGGCCGGTGGCCTCCTATACGTCTATGACCCAGGTGGCCGGCTGGTCGTCCGCAATCCGGCGAGCGGTCACATAGCCGCCACTCTGGCGGCCCGGGCGGGGCACTGGAACAGCCCGATCGTGGTCGGCGGCCGCATCATCCTGCCCGTCGGCGACGACAACAATCATTTGACGCACGGACGGCTGTTCATCTACCACCTGCCGGGTCGCTGAGAACCGCCGGGTCGCTGAGCGGCGCTCCCGTCCCGGCGTCGAGATGCTGCGACGGAGGGCGCCAGCGCAGGCCGCCCTCCGCAGGCAGGGTCAGACCACGTGGACCGGCACGCCCAGAGTGATGTGGCGGGCCAGCCAGCCGTCGGCCGTGACCTTGAGCCTGATGCAGCCGTGCGAGATGTGGCCGGGGATCCCCTGCGGGTCGTAATAGGGCCCGTGGATCCCCACGACGCCACCGCCCGGCCAATCAGTCAGGGTCGAGTAGTCCGTCGTGCCGAAAGCGAAGGGGTAGTAGCCGGAGCTCTTGCTGGTGATCTTGAACCGCTCGCGGATCCAGAAGTGACCGGGGGGTGTGGGCGTCGAGCGCTTGCCAACCCCGACCGGGGCGCTCCAGATCCGGTGTCCGCTGCGGTACAGGTACATCCGCGTCTTCTCGCGATTGACCACGATCAGCTCGTGGGTCAGGTGGAAGTTGCCCAGCGCCTGGCGCTGCACCCAGCCGACGCGCCCGTTCGGCCGGCCGGGGACTCGCAGCTCGACCCAGGCCTGACCTTGGGAGTCCTCGGTCTGCTTGAGCAGGAGGTAGAGCTCGGGGAACCCATCCGGCGTGTACCAGTTGGTGCGCACGATGTGCTTGGAGGTTGCTGAGGGCTGCGTGTGGATCCAGGCGATCTGGTTGGTGTATGCCCAGCGGCTGAAAGTGGTCTCGTTGGACAGGACCACCGTGGTCACCTTGGGGGGCGGTGCCGGCGCTGTGGTGGTCGTGCCGGTGGTGGTGCTCGCGGTGGCGGCCGAGGCCGTATGCGCCGTCGAGGCACGTGCGGTCGAAGCGCGGGCATTCTGAAACTGGGCCGGCACCGTATCCAGTGACTGGATCCGGATCCCGTGCCACATGCGCGTCGGAGCGGGTGGCCGGGGCGAAGCACCTGAGGGTGCGGCCAGCCAACCGCCGGCGCCTGCTGCAGCCAGGCTGGTGACCAGCGCTCCGCACCAGATGGTTCGTCTCATGTCGACACCTTTCTCAAACTGATTCGTCCCGCTGCGTCCTACCGGACCGGTTCACGCACCATGCCCTGTGCGAACAGGATATCTATCGACAGGGATGTGCCCGAGCCGTAGTAGTACAAGGGCTGGAACAGATGAACCCGGTTCAGGTTGCGGTGCCGGGGCGGGCGAAGTTGTCTAGCCGGCGGCGTGGCTCGGGCCCAGGTGATCATCCAGCGAACCCGGATACTCCCGCTCGGCTTCTGCCTCCAGACCCTTCTCGTGCCGGCGCAACCATACGATGAACGAGACGACCACCACAGCGGCCAGACCGCCCAGCACGTAGTCCACGGGACCCCGGACGCCAGACAGCGCGGATCCGGCGTAGTAGAACGCGAGCGAATAGATGCCGGCCCAGGTGATGCCCCCGGCTGCATTGAACAGCAGAAAGTCCACGTAGCGCATCCGGTTGGTGCCGGCCAGGAAGGCGGCGTACGTGCGCAGGATCGAGACGAACCTGCCGAAGAACACGACCTTGCCACCGTGACGATCAAAGATCAGCCGCCCGACCTTGAGCTTGGCCTCGTCCAGGCGAATCTTCGAACCGTGCCGGCGCAGCAGCGCGTAACCGCCGAAGCGCCCGACGGCGAACCCGAGGTTGTCTCCCACGATGGCGCCGAGGGCGGCCGTGAGCCAGATCACCCAGACCGAAAGGTGATGTGTCGTCCCGGCATACAGCGAGGCGGTGATCACCATCGTCTCGCCCGGGAACGGGATCCCCAAGCTCTCCACCATCACGAACAGCGCGACAGCCAGATAGCCGTACTGACTGAGCAGGTGGTGCAGGGTGTGGGAGGCGAAGAAGGCGGCGAGCATCACAGAGCGGCCCGGATTCGGGTGGATGGGGTGGAGGTCAGCCTGGGGGCCAGTTCAGCTGTCCCGGGGTTCTACGCGATTCAAGCCCTGTCTAACCCGCGAGGACCAGGCTGGCGGACGCGACCGGGATGGGCAGGGCCACGGTGGGTCGGAGGGCCTGCGGCCGAACCGCGGTTCAGTCCATGTTCACAGCCACGTACTTGGTCTCCAGGTACTCCCCGATTCCCTCGACACCACCCTCGCGCCCGAAGCCGGACTGCTTGATGCCCCCGAACGGGGCGGCGGCATTGGAGACCATTCCCTGGTTGAGGCCTACCATCCCAGTCTCCAGCCGCTCGGCCACCCGGATGGCCCGCTTGACGTTGCTGGTGTATACGTAGGCCACAAGCCCGAATTCGGTGTCGTTGGCGGCCGCTACGGCCTCGTCCTCGTCGGTGAATCCCCTCACCGGCGCAACCGGTCCGAAAATCTCCTCCTTGAGCAGGCGGGCCTCGTCGCTGATGTCGGTAAGGACGGTCGGGTCGAAGAAGTACCCGGCGCCGTCGCGAGCGTGCCCGCCGACCAGCGCGTGGGCGCCCTTGCCGACGGCGTCGTCCACGAGCTCGGCCACCTTGTCGCGCTGGTTGGAGTCGATCAGCGGGCCGACCTCGACGCCGTCCTCGGTGCCCCGGCCCACCTTCATCGAGCCGAGACGATCGGCCAGTCGCTGGGCGAAGTCCCCGGCCACCGACTCCGCCACGTGGAAACGATTCGCCGCGGTGCAGGCTTCGCCGATGTTGCGCATCTTGGCGATCACCGCCCCCTGCACAGCCGCGTCCAGGTCGGCATCATCAAAGACGATGAACGGTGCGTTTCCGCCCAGCTCCATGGAGAGCCTAAGCAGCCCGTCGGAGGCCTGCTTCATGAGGGCCCGGCCCACCTCTGTGGAGCCGGTGAACGAGAGCTTCCGCAGCCTGGGGTCGGCGATCAGGGGGGCCATCGTCGAGCCCGAGGAGCTGGCCGTGACGAGGTTGAGCACTCCGTCCGGCAGCCCGGCCTCCTGGAGGATCTTGGCCAGCATGAGCATCGACAAGGGCGTCTGCTGGGCTGGCTTGACCACCATCGTGCAGCCAGCGGCGATGGCGGGGCCGACCTTGCGTGTGCCCATGGCGAGCGGGAAGTTCCACGGGGTGATCAACAGGCACGGGCCGACGGGCTGGCGCATGGTCAGCAGGCGTCCCTGACCGTTGGGTGCCACGGCGTAGCGACCGTCGATCCTCACAGCCTCCTCGGAGAACCAGCGGAGGAACTCGGCGGCGTAGACGACCTCAGCCTTGGACTCCTTAAGCGGCTTGCCCATCTCCAGAGTCATCAGGAGCGCCAGGTCGTCGGCCCGCTGGATGATCGCCTCAAATGCCCGCCGGAGGATCTCTCCGCGCTCCCGGGGGGCGTGGTCAGCCCAGTCCGGTCCAGCCGCGACGGCGGCGTCGAGAGCCGCCTTGGCGTCCGCCGGAGAGGCGTCTGCAACCTCGACCAAAGTCTGGCCAGTTGCGGGGTCTTCCACGGCTAACGTTCCTTGCTCACCCTTTTGCCACTGCCCGCCGATAAGTAGTTGAGTGGGTACGTCGGCGAGAACCTTCTGCTCGTTGTCGGTGCTGATCGTGCTCATGCAAGGAACCTACCCATCCGCATAGTCCGTGTCATTGGTCGAAATGGAAACTGATAGCCAATCACGCGCGCCGCGCCGACGTCGCGCGAGTGCCAGCCTGCGCCGCTCCGGGGCTGTAATCGCTGCCCTCGCGGCGGCCGCCCTGCTGGCCGGATGCGGCACCGCCTCCTCTTCCCCGAGCGCCGGCAGCACCACTGCCGGGAGCTCAACCACGAGCACCAACGCCTTCAACCCCAACCTGGTTCCCGCCGGGGGCAGCTCGCCGGGCACAGCGCCCAAGGTGCCCAAGACCACGACGGCCAAGAAGTCCGGATCGAAGGCCGCCGGCGCCAGCCATTCGGGGTCCGGTTCCGCTGGGTCGACCAGTACAGGCTCCGCCGGCGCGCCTGCCCGCGGCGCCGCGCCGGCGTCCGGTTCGGGAGGCGCTCCGACCAGCGGGGGGACGCGTACGGTCACGGTAACCCACACGAGCACGGTCACCCATACGGTGACCAAGACCAAGTACGTGCGCCCGAAGGTCCCCTCCGGAGCTGGGCTCCCGTCGCGGTCGAGGGCTTTGACGGTGGGCAACTTCGATGCTGCCCGGGGCAACGTAGGCTGCCGGATCTCGGGCGGAACCGTTCGCTGTGACATCGAGCGCCGGGTCTGGCGTGCTCCGGCCAAGCCCCGGTCCTGCCACGGCGCCTGGGCCCCGGGGATGATGATCGGGTCGTCCGGATCGGCGTCCTTCGTCTGCGCCCGCAACAGCGTCCTGGATCCCACCGGCACCTATATCCGCGCCGGCTACGACGACAAGGTGGGCTCCGTGACCTGCCAGGTGCGCAGCTTCGGGGTCACCTGCTTCGAGTCGGACGGACACGGCTTCTTCATCGGCCGGACCGGCTACACCCGGTTCTGAGCCCGGACCGGCTACACCCGGTTCTGAGCCCTGACATGGATGAGGGTC
This sequence comes from Solirubrobacteraceae bacterium, assembly GCA_035551655.1. Lineage (GTDB taxonomy): Bacteria > Actinomycetota > Thermoleophilia > Solirubrobacterales > Solirubrobacteraceae > Palsa-465. The sequence continues at coordinate 2,341 of DASZNA010000066.1, read as the reverse complement.
CGGCGCCTGTCCTGGGCGCCGGACCCTCTCTATGCGTTGGGGTGGAATTGCTGGGTGCGCCGCTGTGGGTCAGGCCGCGGAGGCCACGGGGGCCGGCTCGAGGGCGACCGCCAGAACCTCGTCGATGGTCATCGCGAAGTGGAATCGCATCGCTTCCCGGACCTCCTCGGGGACATCGTCCATGTCTCCTCGGTTGCGCTCGGGCAGAATCACCTCGGTGAGCCCGGCGGCATGGGCGGCCAGGACCTTTTGCTTGACCCCGCCGATCGGCAGGACACGGCCCTGCAGGGTGACCTCGCCGGTCATCCCCACGGTGTGACGCACCGGACGATCGGTCAGCAGCGAGGCGAACGCCGTCACCATCGTCACGCCGGCGCTCGGACCGTCCTTGGGGATCGCCCCGGCCGGAACGTGCACGTGGAAGGTGCGGTCCTCGAAGGCCGAGCGATCGATCTGCAGATCCTCGCCATGGCCGCGTACGTAAGACAGGGCGATCTGGGCTGATTCCTTCATCACGTCGCCCAGCTGCCCGGTCAGTGTCAGGCCCGGTGTGCCTTGCATGGCGGTGGCCTCCACGAACAGGACCTCGCCGCCGGTGCCGGTAACGGCCAGACCGGTGGCCACGCCTGGAACTGCGGTCCGGATCGCCGACTCCTGGAAGAACTTCTGGCGTCCCAAGGCCGAGCGAACGGCGTCCAAGTCCACGGAGACCGGGGCCTCCTGTTCACCGGAGGCGATCCTGGTGGCCGTCTTGCGCAGCAGCGTGCCCAGCTCTCGCTCGAGGTTCCGGACTCCGGCCTCGCGGGTGTACTCGGTCACCACGGTGCGCAGCAGCTCATCGGAGATCTCCACCTCCTCGTCACGCAGCCCGTTGCGCTCCAGCTGCCGCGGCCACAGGTACCCGCGGGCGATCGCCACCTTCTCCGAGGTGGTGTATCCGTCGAACCGGATCACCTCCATGCGGTCGAGCAGCGGGCCGGGGATTCCGTCGGCCACGTTGGCCGTGGCGATGAACAGCACGCCGCTGAGGTCCAGCTCCACGTCCAGGTAGTGATCCCGGAAGCTGTGATTCTGGGCCGGATCGAGGACCTCGAGCAGGGCCGAGGATGGATCGCCGCGCCAGTCGGCGCCGACCTTGTCGACCTCGTCGAGCATGATCACCGGGTTCATGGTCCCGGCATCCCGCAAAGCGCGAACCAGGCGGCCCGGAAGCGCGCCGATGTACGTACGGCGGTGGCCGCGGATCTCGGCCTCGTCACGCACGCCGCCCAGCGACATGCGCACGAACTTGCGTCCCGTGGCTCGGGCGATCGACTCGCCGATGCTCGTCTTCCCCGTGCCGGGAGGGCCTATGAGGGTGAGGATGGCGCCAGAGCGCTTGTCCTCATTGATCCCGCGCTCCTCACGCAGCTTCTTGACCGCGATGTACTCGACGATCCGGTTCTTGACATCCTCCAGACCGGCGTGGTCGGCGTCTAGCACCTCGCGGGCATGCTGCGGATCCAGGCGCTCGTCCGAGCGCTCGCCCCACGGCACGGCGATCAGCCAGTCGAGGTAGCTGCGGATCACACTGGACTCGGCCGACTGCTCGCCGACCCGCTCCAGGCGTCCGAGCTCCTTCTCGGCCTGCTCCTTGACGGTCTCAGGCATGCCAGCCGCTTCGATCTTGTTCCGGTACTCCTCGACGATCGACGCGTCGTCCTCGCCGAGCTCCTTGCGGATCGATTCCATCTGCTTGCGCAGGAAGTACTCGCGTTGCTGCTTCTCGGCGCCGGATTCCACGTCGTCGCGGATCCGCTTCCGAACCTGCATCTCAGCCAGGCGCTCCTTCTGGAAGGACAGCGCGAGCTCGAGCCGGTCCGCCACGTCAAGGGTCTGCAGCAGCTGGACGCGCTGCTCATACGTCAGGTCCGGGGCATAACCGCTGGTGTCAGCCAGGGCACCGGCCTCGGTGATGCTGCGCACGAAGGACTGGATGCGGCCGTCATCGCCGCGCAGCTCCAAGAGCTCCTCCACCACGGCGCGGTACTCGCGCTCCAGCTGCCGGGTGCGCCCGTCGGGCACGCCTCCGGTGGAGTCGGGCTGCTCGTCGACCTCGACGAACAGTCGGCCATCGGGAAGGGTGTGTGCGGCGCCGGCCACGCCACGGTGCAAGCCATTGAGCACGGCTGCGCGAGCCCCGCCCGGGAGGCGGATGCGGTCGGAGACCTCGGCCACGGTGCCGATCGCGGCGAAGTCCTTCTCGTGGCGTGGCACCAGGAAGACGCGCTCTTCGTCGGTCCCGGTATCCACGGCGAGGGTGACGGACATGCCCGGGAAGACGACAGCGTCATCAAGGGGA
>DASZNA010000065.1:0-12749 GCA_035551655.1 Solirubrobacteraceae bacterium | reverse complement strand
CCCGCCGTCCCGAGCGCCGGAGTCGATGTGGTTCCGGTCGACTACGTGGCCGACGCGATCCATGCTCTCGCCCACCACCCGGCTGCCGCCGGGCGCACGTGGCACCTGACCGCCGGTGAGGCGACGACCACAATCGGAGAGATCGCCTCGATCGCCAGCGACTACTTCGACCAACCAACCCCCCGGCTGGTTCCGCCGGATGACTTCGACCTAACCGCCGTGGATCCGGCGCGCCAGCGGGTGTTCGCCGAGGCAGCCACCTACTTCCCGTACTTCTCCGTTCAGACCGAGTTCGACAACCGCGAGACCCGCGCGCTCCTGGATCCCCTGGGGATCCAGGTCAGCCCGCTCGCGGAGTACCTGGACCGCCTGCTCGACTTCGCCACGGAAAGCCGATGGGGCAAGCGCCCCATCACCCGCGCCCAGGCCCTCGAGGCGCGGCTGGTGCGCGCTTAGCTTGGAACCGACTCGAGCTCGACGCCAAGCTGAGCTGAGATCACTGCCCCGAGCTGGTTAATCGCCACGGGCGGCAGCTCCGCGTCCGGCGTCGTCCCCGGGGAACGTTCGAGCAGCAGGCCCTCGGGCCGGTGATCGCCACTGCGCCAGTGGGTGTATTCACCGCCGATCATCCCGAACCGGGGTGACCAGACGGTCTCGATCAGATGATCCTTATTCCAGTGGAGAAATAGGTCCGGAAGGGAATCGAGCGCGTCGCGCTGATAATGCTCATCCGACCGCTCAACCCGGGTGATCACGCTGGTGCCCGTCTCGACGTTGACGAGCGCCAGCAGATCAGCCTCGAGGCGGGCGCGGAGTTCGTCGAGCTCGCGGCCCGGCTGCACCCGGCCAGCCGCCTCGCGCCCGACCAGGTTGAAGCGAACACCGCCGACGACATAGTTGTTCGGGCTCATGAAAAAGGCCTGCGTCTGGCGCTGCTCCGGGGTCTCGTACTCCGGCAGAGGTTTGAGTTCACGCTGTCCCCGGTGGCGACGCAACAACGCCGCCAGCGGCCTGCGACTGGCATCACGCAGCCGGGCCGGCATCGCATCCCAAGCGGCGCTTAGGGAGCGACCGGTGCGTGACCTCCCGAGACTCAGCGACCCGTAGACGCCGTCGAGCCGGCGCAGGACCTCGGGTAGGAGATGGGTGCCGTCGTAATGCGCGGCCATCCCGTGGCTGAGGAGCACGAGCAGCGTCGCGTCCTCGTCGATAGCGGCCAGGTGCGCAGCGAGCACCTCGTCCATCTTCTCGTAGACCTGAACGACCGGATCGCCGACCGCTTCGCGGGCCCGCCAGTCGAACCGAGGATGCGCCGGATCGTGCAGGTGCCAGGCTTGATGTCCGACGCTGTGCGTCTCGCCGAAGACACTCAGGAAAACATCCCACGGTCCGTCGGCCAGCAGGTCCACCGACATCTGCCGCTTGGCATCCGCGCCGACTAGCAGGCCGGCGAGCAACTGCCGCTCCTCATCGATCGTCCGCAACCGGCCCTCGCGAAAGACATAGTCGTCAGGCGCCCAGTCACCCTCGACGAACGGATCGACGCTGAGAACAGGATGAATTCCGTAGCGGGCGACCAACTCCTCGGCCAACTCGGGAGGATGGGTGCGCAGACCGAAGTGGCGGTCATGGCAACCCCACTCGGAAATCTGTACGCCGTTCAGAGGCGTCCCGGCGCGTGAATGGGGCACGTCCACCACGGCCACCCGCCGTCCCGCCTGGCTGAGTGTCTCCCAGAAGGGCGTGCCGCGGATCGATGCCGCCGTGGTTTCGCGCCGCTCATAGCCACCCGGGACGATCTCCTCCCAGCAGTGGAAGCCGGTCTCGATCGCGGTCTGCCCGGTGAAGAAGGTCGACCACAGACTTCCCACAAAAAGCCCCGGCGGGTTCCTGGTCGGCCGCTGGGCGCTTTCCTCCAGCAGGCGGGCGAACGCCGGCATTCGGCCGGCCGAGATCAGCTGTCTGGTCAACACCGGATCCATCGCGTCGAACCCGAGCATCACAACCCTGCTGTCGGTGCCGGTCACGATGAGACGACCATTCGGTTGAGGATCTTCGCCAAGTCCGCCGCGTGCGTGGGCCCGTTCGTCAGGCGATCCGGTGCGTCGGTGGTGTAGTAGTGAGCCACCACCGGCAGGACGAGCGGGTCATGGTTGGCCGTGAGCCGCAGCAACAGATCCCAATCGCCCATCTCGCGAAGGCTCTCGTCCCAGGATGCCTCCCGCAGCCCGGCGCGGTGGGCGATCGATCCCGTGTCGGCCAGGTTGGACTGGTTCAGGCCCTCGCGGCTGAACGGATGAAGGACTACCCGCGGCAGCTCCCCCAGGCCACCCACGCCACCGACCCGGGACAGGTCGTCGACTACGAACGCGCCGTACAGGACGTCCCTGTCGGGGTGCTGCTGAAACGCCCACACGACCGCGAGCAGCCAGTCTTGATCCATCACATTGTCGTCATCGATGTAGGCGACCAGCTCCCCGGTGGCCAGCCTTAATGCGTGGTTGCGGGCCGTGCACGCTCCGCCATGCTCGATCCGGCTCCAGGCGATCCGCTCGTCGTCAAAGGCGTCCACCACCCCGCGCGAGTCCTGGCTGCCGCCGTCGTCCACGACCAGCAGTTCCCAATTCTCGTAGCGCTGGGCGACCACAGAAGCGATGGCCCGCCGGAGGCGCTCGGGCCGGTCGAAGGTCGGCAGCACCACCGACACCAGCGGCTCGAAGCTGAGGGCGGTCTGGCGAACGAAACGGCTGACCGCCTCGAGGGCCGTCAACCGCTCGAGCGACGCGATGCGCTCGGCCTGCGCGCTGCGGGCTTCATCGAGCCACCGAATCTGCGCGCGCAGCGCGTCAAGCGTGGGAGCGTCCGGATTGAGGCGGCCCAGCTCGGCGCGCAGCTCGTTGACATCGCGTCGGGTCGCCAGCCCGGCCGCCCGCAGGGCGACCCCGAGCCACCGACGCACGCCGGCTAGCAGCTTCCCCGTAGCGCCCACAGGTGCAAGATACCGGGGCGCCAGGCGGCGAGCAGGGCAATTTGGGGGTGACTGCATACTTGCCGGATGCCGCACCGCCACCCATCCCTTTTGGCGGCGCCGCCGGCGGCTGATGGACGAGTGTGGTTGACCAACGCCCGCCTGTTTGACGGCAGCGGGGGCCCGGTCCGCGAGCAGGCGGCGGTCCTCGTTTCGGAGGGGGTGATAGAGCGCGTGGGTGACGCCGCTGATCCAGTGCCGGAGGGGAGCCGGATCATCGACCTCGGGGGGCGGATGCTCCTGCCGGGACTCATCAACATCCACATCCATGTCCAGGGCAAGGTCCCGGCGGCCCCCCACGGCGCTGAGCCCATCCTGGCGGGTACCAGCGCGCACTTCCTGCAGAGCGCGCTGCGAGAGACGCTGGGCATGGGGGTGACGACGCTGCGCAATGTCGGATCGCAGGCCCTTCAGCCGCAGGAGGCGCGCCAGGCCATGCGCTACGGGGCGTTTCGCGGCCCGCGACTGCTCACGTGTGGGCGGATCATCTCGGCCACCGCGCCCGGCGGACGCTTCTACGGATCCATGTACCGGGAGGCGGATGGTCCAGACGAGATGCGCAAGGCGGTACGAGAGCAGCTGCGCGCCGGCGCGGATTTCGTCAAGGTCATGACCACCGGGGCGCGGTCAAACGAGCTGGAGGATCCCGACCCGACGCAGCTGACCGACGCCGAGTTCACCGCTCTGGTCGATGAGGCGCACCGGATGGGGGTCAAGGTCGCCGCCCACGTGGAGGGGCTGGACGGCGCGCGGGCGGCGATTGAGCACGGGATGGACACGATCGAGCACGGGATGTACCTCAACCAGCGACCGGACCTGCTGGAGCGGATGGCCGGGTCGGGACAGGTGCTGGTGCCCACGCTGAGCGGCTACTACTGGATGGGCGGTTTGGGCCAGGCCATCGACCCGCGGGGCGCTCCGAGCGACCCGGCGATGCTGCCGAGCATCGTCGAGCTGGCCCACCACAATCTCGAACAGGGGAGCCGCAGTCTGCGGGCGGCCCGCGAGGCCGGCGTGAGGATCGCCTTGGGCTCGGATGCCGAGGGGGTGGGTGGGAACGACACCGCACTCGAGCTCCTGCGGATGATCCATCACGGCCTGAGCACCCGCGAAGCTCTGTGCTCGGCGACGTCGGTGGCCGCTGAGGCCCTGGGCCTCGATGAGTACATCGGGACGGTCTCACCGGGCAGGATGGCCGATCTGCTGATCCTCGACGGCGACGCCCTCGAGCAGCCGGAGCGGCTGCTCGATCCCCAGCGCATATGGCTCGTCCTCCAGCTGGGCCAGCCGGTGGCCGGCACCCAGCTCCGAATGGGCGGATACGCCTAGACGGGTTCGGCCGCCGGGTCGCGGTCAGGCAGCTGCGCCACCCACCAGTCAAGCGGGACGATGCGCATAGCGAGTTCGAATGAGCCGCGCTCGAGCGACTCGGCGAGCTGCGCGATGGACACGAGGTTGTCCCGGAGCCATTCGTCCTCGACGGCTCCCACGGTTTGCGTGGCCAAGCTGACCCGGGTGAGGCGCGGGAGAGCCAGATGCTCCTCGAGCGGATCGGATTCGTCCAGCACGCTGCCCCACCAGTACAGGCGGCTGTACAGCTCCACGTGGCGATCGACGATCTCCGCGTAGTCGCCGGCGTTGACCATCATCCCGGCCCATCGCCCCAGCACCGCCTGCCCCTGGCCGCGCAGCGTCATGACCAGCCTGTGGAGCTGTTCGCGCCGATCGGGGCTGGCCAGGACCTCGTCGATCGCGGCGGCGAGACGCGGCGTGTCACGGACGGCCTCTGATCCGGCCGCGATTGCCTCGTCCCCGAGCTCTCGATTCTCAAGCAGTCCAGCGAGCTCGAGCAGGCCGCCCCACACGTGACGCGCCGTGTTCACGAAATCGAACAGCGCGTACTGGGCGAGGACCGACCACCGCTCACGCTGGCGGCGTTCGAGCACCTCGTTGAGAACCGCCGCGGTCACCGCGACAACGATGAGGCTGGCCACCAGACCCGTGAACAGCGCGTGGCGCGCCCAGAACCGGTCGTCGGCCAGATCCCAGATGATCGCTGTGGCCAGCACCAGCACGCTCAGCAGGCCGACCATCCGCGTGCCCCGCTTGTACCGCCGGAGCGAGTCGGTGCGACGCGGGCCGGCAGCGTGACGGGCCATCACCGCCGAGCATAGTTATTGGGGGCGCTCGAACGCGGTCCGCGTTTCGGCCACCTGGGCGCGTATGTCGCAGCCCTCCAGATGGTCGTTGACCAGGCCCATCGCCTGCATGAACGCGTAGACCGTGGTCGGTCCGACGAACCGCCAACCGCGCCGCTTCAGGTCCTTGGCGAGCGCCTTCGACTCGGTGGTGGCGCTCAGATCGGCGAGTGCCTCCCGATCGAAACGTCCCGTTCGCGGAGCCGGCTCGAACCTCCAGACGTAGCCGGCGATGGAGCCCTCGGACTCGATCAGCTCCGCGACGCAGCGGGCGTTGTTGATGACTGCCTCGATCTTTCCGCGATGACGCACGATGCTCGGGTCGGACAGAAGGCGGGCGACATCTCGCTCCCCGAACCGGGCCACCCGCTCGAAGTCAAACCCCGCGAAGGCAGCGCGGAACGCATCGCGCTTGCGCAGAATCGTCAGCCACGACAGCCCGGCCTGGAAGCCCTCGAGACTGAGCTTCTCGAACAGCCGCACGTCGTCGGCCACCGGGAACCCCCACTCGGTGTCGTGGTAGGCGCGGTACTCCGGTGCCGAGCCCGACCAGGCACAGCGTACCGTGCCGTCTTCTCCGCGCAGGAGCCCGTCCATCGTCTCGACCTAGCTCAGGATGCGGGGCTCAGGGCAACGACAGGGATCGGTCGCGTGGTCTGCTTCTGATAGGCCACGTAGCGGTCGCCGTTGTTGTCGTTCACGAGCTTCCACACGCGGGAGTAGTCACGGTCGTCGGGCCCGATCTCGCTAGCCACAGCCTGGAACCGATCCCGCCCGACCTGGACCTCCACCGTCGGGTGGGCCCGCAGATTGAGCAGCCAGGCCGGGGCTTTGGGGCTGCCGCCCTTGGATGCGACGACCAGGTAGCGGTCTCCGTCCTTGGCATAGACCAGCGAGTTGATGCGGGTCTGACCGCTCTTGCGTCCGGTGGTCCGGAGCATCAGACACGGGACCCCAAGCAGGCGGTGGCCGACCAGCCCGTTGGTGCGTTCATAGATGAACGCGTGGGCCTGCAGTGTGGTGTGAAAGATGCGTTCGGAGATCGCCATGGCCCAGAGACTACGCCGAGGATTCCGACCGAGCGTTCACGAGAAGGCCACAGAAGGGCCACTTCGGAGTAACTCATGGCCCCGCCCCGGCTCCTAGGTTCCCGCGCACCTGTCCAGCAAAGGAGCGAAGATGAGAATCCGTACCAAGGTCGCCACCGCGATCCTGGCTGCCCTAGCGGTCGGAGCACCCGCGGCGCTGTCCACCTCGAGGGCTGCCGCCGCCCGCCAGCGCCCCGTCAAGCACGTCCTGCTGATCTCGGTGGATGGCCTGCATCAGTCCGACCTTCAGTGGTACATCGCCCGGCATCCGAGCTCCGAGCTGGCCAGATTGGACCGGGGCGGGGCCGAGTACAGCAACGCCCACACGTCGGTCCCATCGGATTCCGACCCGGGCGGCACCGCCATCATGACCGGCGGCGATCCGCGCGCCACCGGCGTCTACTACGACGTCGAGTACAGCCACGGGGTGTTCCCTCCCGGTACCACCGATTGCTCGGGCCCGGTTCCCGGGGGCAACGTCATCTACGACTCGCCTGACGACAGGCTGGGCAGCGTGCCCGACCTGCTGGGCAACGGCAGCGGGAACACGTTCCCGTCGTTCGATGAGGGTGGCTCGATCTATCCGAACGGGGATGACACGAACCCGGGCGCGATCATGAACCTGACCCCCCATCCGCAGTCGGGTTTGAATCCGGCGACCTACCCGGTCGACCCGACCACGTGCCAGCCAATCGTGCCGTGGAACTACCTGAAGGTGAACACGATCTTCCAGGTCATCCACAACGCCGGAATGCGGACCGCCTGGTCTGACAAGCATGCGGTCTACACCTCGTCCAACGGCCCCGGGTCGGGCGGGAACAGCATCGACGATTTCTTCGGCCCCGAGATCGACTCCCAGGCCGTGGAGCCCAACGGCACCCCGTACCCCACCGACACCGACTGGGCGCACGACGACGCGGCCACCAAGCAGTACGACGGTTACAAGGTGCAGGCGGTCATCAACGAGCTGAACGGCTACAACCACAGCGGAACTCAGCCGGTGGGGACTCCGGCGATCCTGGGCATGAACTTCCAGGCCGTGTCGGTGGCAGAGAAGGTCGACTCGCCCGCCACAGTCACCAAGAACGCGGACGGGAGCTACAGCGAGGGCCCGACCGAGCTGGCGGGCTACTACCCGGGCACGACGACTCCGCGACCGCTGCTGGCCAGCGCGCTGGAATACGTCAACGCTCAGCTGGAGCGGATGGTGGACACGATTCACCGGGACGGTCTGGAGTCCTCGACGGCGATCATCGTCACGGCCAAGCACGGTCAGTCGCCGCAGAATCCGCTGCTGCTCAAGCGGATCCAGGATGGTCCGATCATCAACAACATCAACGATGCGTGGTGCGAGCAGGAGAACCCGACTGCCTCACCCGATCCGACTGCACGGGTGGCCTGAACGGAGGCACGATCACGCCGCTCATCGTGGCCGGTACGGACGATGATCTCTGGCAGAGCTACCTGTCGGTGAAGGCGCAGAGCGCGGCTGACTTCGTCAAGAGCTACCTGTGGAATCACACCGCGACAGCGGTGCTCTACAACAACGACGGCGTGGACCGCGGCACCGAGCAGGTTGCTCACTCGGGTCTGGCGCAGATCTATGCGGGCCATGAGGCGGCCGACTTCTTCGGCGTCCCCTACTCGGACCCGCGCTACCCGGACGTGTTCGGCCGCGTCCAGGTCGGAGTGGTCTACACCGGCGGCTCGAAGATCGCCGAGCATGGCGGCGACAACCCGAACGACCGGGATGTACCGATCCTCGTCTACGCACCGGGCAAGGTGCATCACGAGGCCTCCCGGCAGTGGGTGGAGACAACTCAGGTCGCGCCGACGGTCCTGCAGCTACTCGGCCTCGACCCCGACCAGCTCCAAGCCGTCCAGCAGGAGGGAACCCAGGTTCTTCCTGGTCTCCGCTAGCCGGACTGAAGAACCCGGGGGCGTCACCGGCACCGGTGGCGCCCCCCCTGGTTCGTTAAACGATCGCCCGCAGGAGAGCACTGACGGCGATCGCGACCAAGAACACGACGATCAGCGATTTGCCGCGCCACAGCGCGATCGCCCCGGCCGCCACGCCGGCCACGGTGGGACCGTTCGCGGCGTAGTGCCGGTTGGAGTCGAACAGGTCGCTGACGACAAGGGCACTCAGCATGGCGATCGGGAGGAGACCGGCGATGCGCTGAATCCGAGGATGGTTCATCACCGACTCCGGAAGCGATACGCCGGCCAGCTTCAGCCCGTAGCAGGCAACCGAGGCCACCACGATCGTGAGCCACAGCGTGCTCATCACTCACTCTCTGCCCGGCTCGGCTGTACGGCTCGGCAGCAGACCGGCCAGGATCGCCACCCCAGCAGCGGCGATGATCGGGACGCCGGCGGGAACCAATGTGACGAGCGAGAGCGTCAGGAGGACGGCACCCAGCGCGACACCTCGCCCGTACTCGCGCGAGAGCTGCGGCCACAGCAGGGCGAGGAAGATCGCCGGGGCGGCGGCATCCAGGCCGAGTGCTGAGGTATCGATCCCGCTGCCGATGAGGGCGCCCGCCAGGGTGCCGAGATTCCACAGCGCGAAGAGCGTGATTCCGGTCCTCCAGAACGCGTGACGGCCCGCCCGCTGGGTGGGCTGGGCCATTGCCATCGCGGTCGTTTCGTCGATTACGAAGTGCGCGGTCCATAGACGTCGCGGCCCGCGCGGGCGCAGGAGCCGACCGATCGGCACCCCATAGAACGCATTGCGCAGTCCCAGCAGGAGCGCGGCCGAAAGCGCAGCCAGCGGAGCGCCGCCCGCGGCCACGATCCCGACCAGGGCAAATTGGGACGCCCCGGTGAACATGACCACGCTCAGCACCACGGCCTGAACCGAGCTGAGTCCGGCCGCGCTGGCCACCGCCCCGAAAGTCAAACCGAACACGCCCGCGTACAGCCCGATTCCGATCGCCGCGCGGGTGATCTCCGCCTGTTCGGGCAGCGCCTGCCCGGCGGGCTCGCCCACCTCCTGTTTCCCCCCGGAGACCATGCTTTCGCTCATGCGCGACACATTACGTGTGAGACCTCGGCTGGCCAGGCCAGCGGACTCACCCAGATCGGTCGAGACCCGCTAGCGTCGCCGGCGTGGGCGTCGCACGGGACCGCAGTGGCCACCGCAGGGCTCGGCTAGTCCGCGAGCGCCTGGCCGGCGAGCTTGACGGAGTCGCCGCGGCGGGCTGGCTGCGCGGCGAGCCTCGCGGCGTTGCGCTCAGTGGCGCGTGGCTCGGCGGGGCGACCATCCTCTCCTCCCATCCGCTTGTGTGGCTGGCGCCTGACGACGATCCGTTCTTGGCGCTCGATTCACTGCCCGTCGACCTCGACTCGCAGCCAAGGGGCGACGAGGTCGCGGTGGGTGGGGCCTGGCTGGGCTGGCTGGGTTTCGGCCTGTCGGGCGCCGTCGAGCCCGTACCACCTCCCCCACCCCGGCCGATGGCACTCCCGCTGTTCGATCTGGCCTTCCACGACCACGTGGTGCTCCGAGATCGTGACGGTCGCTGGTGGTTCGAGGCGCTGTGGACTGACCTCCGGGCTGATGTGCTGAGCGAACGTCTGGAGTACTGGAGAGCGCGGCTGGCGAGCCGCGCGCCAACCGTTCAGAAGTTCACTGCAGAGGCCCTGAGGCCGGCGGGCGCGGGACTGACCGGGCACCGGGCGGTCGTCGGCGAGACGATCGAGCGGATCGCCGCCGGCGAGCTATCTCAGGCCAACCTCTGCCTGCGACTCGAGGCGCAGTTCGACGGCGACCCCCTGGACCTGTGGAGGATCGCGACCGCCGCGTCCCGTCCGGGATATGCGGCATACGTGGCTCCCGGCACATCCGGTCACGCGGTGGCGAGCCTCTCCCCCGAGCTGTTTCTGAAGCGGACCGGCCGTCAGGTCATCACCCGACCGATCAAGGGCACGGCGCCTATATCGTCGGATCCGGCGACGCTCACCGGGAGCGAGAAGGATCGGGCCGAGAACGTGATGATCGTTGACCTGATGCGCAACGACCTGGGGCGCGTGTGCCGCTACGGGTCAATCGCTGTGGAGGAGCTGTGCGCGCTTCGCCGGGCGCCGGGCGTGTGGCAGCTCGAATCGACGGTTCGCGGCGAGCTCAGACCAGGCGTGACCGACGCGGGGTTGCTGCGCGCCACCTTCCCGCCCGGTTCGGTGACCGGGGCGCCCAAGGTCCACGCACTGCGCACGATCCATGGGCTGGAGGGCACCGCTCGCGAGACCTACTGCGGTTCGATCGGTCTGTGCTCGCCGCTCGCCGGCCTCGAGCTGAACGTGGCGATCCGGACCCTGGAGCTGGCCCGGGGAAACCTGTGGCTCGGCGTCGGCGGAGGGATCGTCTCTGACTCCTCTCCCGAGGCCGAGGTGACCGAGGCGCTCGTCAAGGCTCGCGGGGTGGCCAGGGCCGCCGGGCTGGCCATCGCCACCCAGTCGCAGTCGACCGCACCGGCCGGGATTCCCTTCAACCGGGCCGCACGCCCGGACCCCATTGCCGGGGTGCTTGAGACCATTCGCGTGCGCGGTGGCCTCCCCGCGCACCTACCCGACCATCTCCGGCGACTGGCGGCCAGCTGCGCGGAGCTCGGCCTGAACCTGCCGGGTCAGCTGGAAGCCGAGATCCAGGCGAGGGCGGCCGAGCTGACCGATGGAGCTCTGCGGATCACCATCAGCTCGGCGGGCATGCGCCTGGCCACCCGGCCGCTCCCGCCGCCGCAGACGATGGAGCTGGTTCCCGTGGCGGTCCCCGGAGGCTTGGGCGTCCACAAGTGGGCCGATCGCCGGCTGATCGAGGCCCACTCCAGGCCGGGCGCGACTCCGCTGATCTGCGACAGCGACGGCAGGGCGCTCGAAGCCGGCTACGCCGCGCTCCTGATCGTGATCGGCCGATCCATCCTGGCGCCGCCCCTGGACGGCCGCGTACTGCCCTCGCTGTCCCGCGAGCGCGTGCTGGCGGCCGCCCGTCACGACGGCTGGGAGGTCTTGATCCGTGAGCTCTCTCTGACCGAGGTTGAAGCAGCTGATGCGATCGTCCTCAGCTCGAGCCTGCGGGACCCGCACCCGGGACGGCTGACCGGACGGCCGCTACCGCCGCGAGCCGCCGAGCTCTGTCAGGCGCTCTCGCTCGCCGGCCCGCCCGCTCAGGCGCAGCCGGCCGCGGCCATCACTCGAGACGGCACGGAGTCGTCTCGCACGGGCTGACCAGCCTCACGGGCCATCGACTCGAGCAGCACTCGGCGGCCCTCCGGCGACTCAGCCGCCCACCACAGCCAGCACATCGCTCCGGGGAGGATTTCAAGATGGTCGTGGTTCACGGGCGTCATGAGCAGGATTGGCATAAAAGCCGACCGACTTTCGGACATTTACACAGGCCGCCTCCCTCACTGCTCGAGCCGGAGCGCGTAGAGCGTGGCCGCCACGGCTGTGGCCAGGTTCAGGGATGAGACCCCAGGGGCCATGGGCAGCGCCACCCGCCGCCCGGCCCGAGCCAGCAGCGCATCGCTTAGACCGTCTCGTTCGGTTCCGAAGGCCAGGACCGCCGCCGGCGGTAGGCTGCTCGGCACCAGCGGCTCCCCCTCGGGATCAAGCGCCACCACCTGGCGGTCTCCGGTTCTGATCGCGTGCAGACGGTGGACGGGGAGGGCGAAGTGCAGGCCCGCGCTTCCCCTCAGAGCATCGGGATGCCAGGGATCCTGGCGGCCCGTCGTCATCACGGCGGCGGCCCCGGCGGCCGCGGCCACCCGGATCACCGCTCCCAGGTTGCCCAGGTGCCGCGGGTCCTCTAGCAGGACCACTTGGCCGGGTCCGGCCAGGATCGTGTCGGGATCCGCCTGGGCCGGCCGTCGCGCCACCGCCACGACCTGCCCGCGCGGAACCACCTCCTTGAGGGCCGCCAGATCGACGATCTCGACGGCGATCTGGATGTCCGGGGCCAGCCGCGCCCGCAGTTCCTCGATCCCCTCAGGATCAGCCGTCCAGGCGCCCAGTATCTCCGCCCCGAACCGGGTGGCGTGCTTGAGGGCGTGAAAGCCCTCCAGCACCACCAACCCGGGCGTGCGCCGAGCCCGCATCACGTCCGCCAGCTCAAGCCTCGGCTGGGGGTCGACCACGCGGCGATCGTAATAGCTCCTACCGCCGCGATGGATGTGGGACGGTATGCCGGTCTGAACGATGAACTGATGAGCGAGCGAAGGAGCAGCCGATGACCGTTGAGGAGCCGACCGCGTCGGCCAGCGAGCTTCCCACTCTGTTCGTGTGCCACGGAGACGACGGGGGCCCGAGGATGCATCCGTGCCGGCGCGTCCAGGAAAGGATGCGCGCCGATGGCATCGCCTATGAGAAGGTGATCGCCGCCCACGGCAGCCCGATTCCTTTCCTCCGCAAGGGTTCGCGTGAAGAGCTGCGGGCGGTCAC
>DASZNA010000064.1:0-42762 GCA_035551655.1 Solirubrobacteraceae bacterium | reverse complement strand
TCCCGTCGAAGTAGGCGGCTCCGCCATTGTTGCCCTCGACCAGCGGCGCACTGGCCCGAGTCGTCCAGGTGTTCGTCTTTGGGTTGTAGCTATAGAAACCCGTCCCCGGCGAGGTGCCGTACTGCTGGGCGTAGATGAGGTTGGTCGTCGGGTCCACGGCAACGTTGTTGACCGGTTGGGGACTGGGGGCCAGCGTGGTAAAGGTCCCCGGCGTAGCGGCCCGGGCGGCCGGGCTGGCGACGAGCACGAGCAGAGCCATGAGCGTGAGCACGACGGCTGTGATGAGTCCGGCGCGCGGCCGGACTCGAGGAACGAAGAGCTGCATTACATCCTTTCTGAAGGGCGCTTGACCGGAGGCCCCTGCGCCCCCCGGAACCGGACTCTACATTCCGGCAGCCTTAATTAAACCGCTTCGTCAACCGGCCAGCGTCATCAGGCGGCGGCGCGGACGGGGCGGCCGATTCCCGACGCTCGAGCCGGGGCCGGGATCACCCAGGCCGCGAACACGACCAGCACGAAGGCCAGGCACTCAACGATGATTCCGGCTAGGTGGGCGGGGAAGGGGTCGCCGAACACGACGATGCCGCCGACGATGCCGGACACGGTGGCCGCCGTGCTGGTTACGGCGATCACGGGGATGGGGTCCCCGTCCTGGAGAGATTTGGCCGAGGAGAAGAACGCCACCACGGAGGCCAGCAGCGCCACGGGCAGCCAGGGCGAGATGATGCCCAGCACACCTTGGGCATTTACCAGTCCCGACATGGCCTTGATCGAGATGTCGGAGACGCCGAACAGAAAGCCCGAGGCGGCCCCGAACATCACCCCGTGACGGTGGCGCGGCGCGCCGATCCGGGGGCCCATGATGAGGAGCGTGCCGACGGCGACCAGGCCCGCCTCGAAGGCGATCATTCCGGGCAGGGAGAAGTGCGAATGGCTGCCATGGACGGCGGGCAGAGAGACGCCCAGCAGCACGAGTCCTCCGGCCGTCATGGCCAGCCCGGCCCACTGCCGGGCGCCGAGCCTGAGGCCCAGCATCCGCTCAGCCATCACGGCCAGCAGCACGATGCCCCCGGCCAGCACGGCCTGGACCACGGAGAGCGGAATCATCGCCATGGCACCCACGTGGCAGAGCCAGGAGCCGACGGCGATCAGCATGCCGAGCGTGAATAGCGGGGAGGCGAACAGGCACCGGCCGGAGCGCAGGGGATGGCGGAAGTCCACCGAGGGCGCGGCGCAGGCGCCGCGGTACTTGTACAGGAAGCCCAAGTTGGTGGTCAGAGCGCAGGCGAGCGCTAGCAGGATGCCGAGGGTTTCAGTCATGTGGAGGGAGAGACGGCGGTCTAGGAGTTGGTCGGCCGGTGAGGTGACTCGGCCGGAAAGGGAGCCCTCGACCGTGCGGGTGTATTCGGCATTCCCCCGGACCCACTTGACCAAACTGGACGCCTGGACGGCGCGGGGAACTGGGTCCCCATCCGGGACCACCATGGCGATTCCGCCTTAGCCGGGTCTAAGTGCCGGCCCGGAGCTGTGTAAGACCCCGGCGGTGACCGAGTAGACCGGCGGCAGCAGCGAGGCCAGGGTGCGCCAGCTTCCGCCGGCGTCGGCCGAACCGAACACCTCGCCGGTGGTCGAACCGAAGTAGAGCTCCATCGTCTCGCCCTCCCCGTGCCGGGCCAAAGCCAGCCGCAGCACCGTGAGGAAGGCATCGGCGCTGGGCAGCCCGTCCCCCCGCGGCTCCCAGCTCGAACCGGCATCCCGCGTCTCGTACACGCGCACCCGGCCCTCCGGCGTGGTCCGGTCCATGTCGGCCACCAGCGGAATGACGTAGGCGCTGTCCGGGTCGGCCGGATCAACGGCCAGCGGGAAGCCGAAGTCGGAGGGGAGCGGGCGCCCGATCTCGGCCCAGGAGCGTCCGGCATCGTCGGATCGGTACACGCCGCCGTGGAACTGGAGGAACAACCGCTCCGGGCGGCGAGGCGCCCGCTCGATGTGATGGACGCAGAGCGCCATGGGCGGCTCACTGCCGGCCTCGGGCAGATACCGGGCCATCAGGCCCTCGTTGCCGGTCTCCCAGGACTGGCCCCCGTCCTCGGTGTGCCAAACCCCCGCGGCCGAAACGGCCACGGTCAGTCGGTCGGGCTCGCCGGGCCAGGTGACGATGGAGTGCAGGCACAGGCCGCCGCCTCCGGGCTGCCAGCGCGGCCGGGTCGGATGGTTCCACAGCGCCTGATTGAGCTCCCAGGTCTCACCGCCGTCGTCACTTTGGAACAGGACCCCCGGGTCTCCCCCGGCGTACAGTCGCCCGTCCGCCTCAGCGGGGGTGATGACCCAGATCCGCTCCAGGGCGGCCTCTCCGCCTTCGGGCAGCTCGACGCCCTGAGCCTGAGTCCACTCCCCCTCCGGGTGGTCGGTGAACCAGATCTTGGGGCCGTAGAACGGATTGGTGGCCGTGGCGAACGCTCGGCCGGTCCGGCCGTCCCGGACAGCGTAGTCGACCGGCTGGCCGGCGAACGAGCGGCTGGCGATCCGAAAGTCGCCGTCCGTCTCGCCCTCCAGGATGAACAGCCCCTTCTTGGTGCCCACCAGCAGTTCGGTCACTTCTGGCCTCCCGAGATAGCGGGAAGCACATCCACCCGGTCGCCCTCGCCGACCGGTGTTTGACCCTCCCCTGGCTCACCGTTCACGTACACATTGATGTGGCGCCGGATGCGGCCCCGTTCATCGAGGATCCACCCGCGCAGCTCCGGATACCCATCCTCCAGGCGCTGGATGAGCTCGCCGATCGTGCCGTCGCCCAGCTCGTGCCGGCCCTCACCTCCGGCCAGCGTCTTCAGCGGGCCGCGCACGCACAGGAGCGCCATGAGCCGGATCCTATCTGCGAGCGGTCAGGCAGCGGCGCGATGGAGGAGGGCCCCCTCGTCTAACCAGTTTCGGACCTGTTCCAGCGAGCAAATCGCTCAGGGGAGCGCCGATTTGCGCGCCCGAACAGGTTTTTCCAGGTCTGGGCGCGCAAAGCGCCATGGTCGCGGGCGATTTGCGCGCTGGGACAGGTTTCACTCGAATTCTCCGTGCCTGCCGACGCCCCGCCGGAAGCGCTCGAGGCCGGCCTGGACGTCCTCGAGCGAGCGCAGACCGTGCCGGAGCTCCACCTCCAGAGCGTCGGCCTCCGGGAGGCCTGCCTGCTCCAGCACCGAGGCTCGATCCTCGAGCAGGCACCGCTGGGGGAACCGGGCCAGCTCGCCGGCCAGCGCCTCGGCCGCCGACCGCGATGTGCCGTCCGGGACCAGCCGGTTCACCAGGCCGATGCCCAGTGCCTCGGCGCCGTCCACCGGACGGCCGGTGAGGATCAGGTCCATGGCCCGGCTCAAACCGATCAGCCGGGGCAGACGGACCGTGCCGCCGTCGATCAGCGGGACCCCCCAGCGCCGGCAGAACACGCCGAACACCGACGACTCCTCGGCGACCCGGAGATCGCACCACAGGGCCAGCTCGAGTCCGCCGGCCACGGCATGACCGGCCACCGCGGCGATGACCGGCTTGGTGATGTGCAGGCGGGTTGGTCCCATCGGCCCGTCGCCTTGCCGCACTGCCGTGACCTGGTTTCCCAGGTCGGTGCCCACAGCCTTCAGATCGGCGCCGGCACAGAAGTTCCCGCCCTCTCCGTGCAGAACGGCCACCGCAGCCTTCGGGTCGGCCTCGAAGGCTCGAAACGCTTCGGCCAGTGACGCGGCGGTCGGGCCGTCCACAGCGTTTCGCCGGTCGGGACGGCACAGGATCACCGTGGTCACGGGACCGTCGCGCTCGACCCTGACCGCCTCAGGCACCGATCGCCCTCCGGACGAACGCTCGCAACGCGTCGACCGTCTGCTGGGGATCGGGCGAGTCGGCGGCCAGTGGGCCGACGAGCGCCTCGCCACACCCCCCGATCAGGGCTGCGGCGGTGACCGCCACGTCCTGACTGGGCAGCTCGCCGGCGGCCACCGCCTCAGCCAGCGCGCCGGCCACGAGCTCGGCGTACCGGGCCCGGTAGGCCAGGCGCTCCGCATCGACCGCGGGGTCGACCGGCTCGGCGATCAGCGCCCAGGCCAGGCGCGGGCGGCTCAGTGCCCGGTCGGCGAACGTGCTCAGCACACGCTCGATGCGCTCGGCCCGCGTCCCGTCCGCCGGCAGCTCCTCGGCCGCCGCGCGCATGGCGGCCAGTTCGCGGTCGCATACCGCGCGGAACAGCTCGACGAACATCTCCTCCTTGGAGGCAAAATGGCGGTAGAGCGTTCCTGCCGCGACGCCGGCCCGCTCGGCCACGACCACCACGGAGGCGGCCGAGTAGCCCCGTTCCTCGATGGTCTCCCGGGCAGCTCTCAAAAGCCGGTCACGCGTGGGAGCCACGGCGGTCACGATCAGAATGCCGAATCGTCGAAAGGCTGGTCACGCCGGCGCACGGCGTCGCGAAATCCGCGCTCGGCCGCCAGGGCCTGGAAGGCGTAGCCCTCAGGGGTGTGTCGCGCGATGCCATCGAACACCGTGCCGATCAGCTGGGTGGCGTGCAGCCCCTGGGCATACATCGACTGGTTGACCAGCAGCTTCATCATCTGGAGCTGGTTGAGCGGCATCTTGGCGATCCGAGCCACCAGATCCTCGGAGCGGCGGCTGAGCTCCTGGGCCGGCGGCGCCTCGACAGCCAGCCCCCATTCGAGCGCCTGGGCCCCGGTCAGACAGTCACCCGTGAACAGCAGGCGCTTGGCCCGCTGGGGCCCCAACCGGTAGGCCCACATCGATGTCGTGGGGGACCCCCACACCCGGGCCGGCGGATAGCCGATGCGCGCATCGGCGGCGATCACCAGCAGATCCGAGCACAGCGCCAGGTCCGTCCCGCCCGCCACGCAGAAGCCGTGGACCTGGCAGACGACCGGCTTGGTGCAGTGGAACAGTGACATGAAGCCCCGGACGTTCCGGCTCATCATTCCGTAGTCGACCATCGGGTCCCACGGGGAGGCTGGGTCGTGGTTGGGAAGCTCGCCCTCGCCGTAGTCGACCAGGTCGTAGCCGCCGCAGAATCCGCTGCCGTTACCAGAGAGCAACAGCACCCGGACGCCGGGATCCCGGTCGGCCCGGTCCACCAGCTCGGCCAGCATGGTGATCAGCTCGAAGGTCAGTCCATTTCCCCGCTCGGGCCGGTTGAGGGTCAGCCGGGCCACCCCATCGGCGGCGGCGTATTCGATCAGCGGCTCGATCACGCGGGGTAGGCACGGTCGACGATCGCCTCAGCATCGACGCCGGCCGGAAGCGTTCCGTACGCTCGGCCGCCGCCTCCGCCCAAACGAGCGGCGCAGAAGGCGTCCGCCACCGGGGCAGGTGAGTACCGGACGAGCAGCGACGCCTGGAGGGCCAGCGCCAGATCCTCGACGATTCGCCGGGCCTGAAACTGCGGGTCTCCGTCGGAGCCCAGCTTGGACAGGCGGCCGCGCAGGTCGCTCAGGTGCGCGTCAAGGCGAGCGTCGGCGCCGGCCGCCAGCTCGCATTCGCTCAGAAACGCGGGCAGCCCGGCGGGCTCGCGGACCATGGCACGCAGCACGTCGAGCGCCGCCACATTGCCAGAGCCCTCCCAGATCGATCCCAGGGGCGCCCCCCGGTACAGCAGGGGCATCCCGGACTCCTCCACGTAGCCGTTGCCGCCCAGGCACTCGAGGGCCTCCGCCGCGTGGGCGGGCGCCCGCTTGCACAACCAGTACTTCATGACCGCGGTGGCGAAGCGGCGGAAATCTCGACCGTCCTGCGCCTCGTCGTAGCTGCGAGCGACTCGCAGCGCAGCCGCCGTGGCCGCTTCGGAGTCGAGGGCCAGGTCGGCGAGCACGTTGCGCATCGCCGGCTGATCGACCAGCCACTCCCCGAACGCCCGGCGGTGCCGGGCATGGTGGATGGCTTCCAGCGTGCCTCGTCGGTAGCCCGCGACAGCTCCGAGCATGCAGTCAAGCCGCGTGTGGTTGACCATCCGGATGATGGCGGCCACGCCCCGGCCCTCCTCGCCCACCAGCTGGGCCCGGGCCCCCCGGAACTCCACCTCACTGGATGGGAGAGAACGCGTCCCGAGCTTGTCCTTCAACCGCTGGAACTCCATCCCAGGGCCGCGCTCCACCAGCAGGCAGGACAGCCCGCCCGTCGTCTGCGCCAGCACCAGGAACACGTCGCACGGCGGGTAGGAACAGAACCACTTGTGACCGTGGAGCTCGTAGGCGCCGTCGCCGAGCTCTTCTGCCCGGGTGATGTTGGCGCGGACATCCGAGCCGCCCTGGCGCTCGGTCATGGCCATCCCGGCCAGCGCACCGCGCTCGTAGTCGCCCCCCGTCAGCCGCGGCTCCCAGGCCTCAGCCAGCTCCGGCGCACCATCTCGCAGCGCCGGAACGGCGGCGTAGGTCATCGACACCGGACACATGACGCCGTCGTTCACCTGGCCCCACAGGCTGAACATGACGCCGCGGACCACGTGGCCTCCGGGGCGAGCCTCCCGCCAGGGCAGCCCAGCCATCCCGCGCTCGATGGCGCCTCGCAACAGCCAGTGCCAGGAGGGGTCTAGCTCGACCTGGTCGACGCGGTTCCCAAACCGGTCGTGGGTGCGGAGGACCGGCGCGTTGCGTTCCGCCCGCTGGCCGTGTTCCCGCGCCTCCAGGCTCCCGGCGACCGCGCCGGTCTCACGGGCCAGGTCAAAGCCCCAGCCTCCACCCTCTCGCTCCAGCGCCTCCCGTAGGGGGGGGTCGGCGTCAAACAGGTTGAGCGGCTCGAGTGGCGGCGGCTGGTTGAGGACCTCGCGTGCGGGATCGGTGTGGGTGGTGGCCATCCGGCCAGCTTAGTGAATCCGGATTCACGTAGCAACCGGAACGGGCCGGGCCACATAATGGAGCTCAGCCGACTCTGGGGCCAGGCCCGCCTCGGGCACCGCGTGCCCGTCGAGGTCCAGGCACTCGAGGAGCGTGAACCCGAGCTCATCCAGCTGGGCCTCCTGGGCGGCTTTCGTGATCCGGTACGGCCCGGCCGAGAGGGTGCCGTCCATCCCGCTCAGCAGCTCCGCACCCAGATCGTGCTCGTCCATGGGCGCTCGCGAGGACCGCAGGCGCAGCCCGCGGAGGCGCCCACCCCGGCGGCGGTCGGGGACCGCCTCGTCGGCCTGCTGAAGCTGGGCGGAGGCGGCGTTGTGCGAGGAGAAGATCCACAGGCCCTCACTGTCCAGGAGCTGTCGCACCCGTTCGAACAGGCCGCGCCGGCGTTCACCGTTCAGGCTGTCGATCGCGCATCGGCCGCCGAACACCACTTGAAAGCGCCCGGACTCGAACTGCTCCAGAGCATCGATGTCGGCGACCACGAAGCGCCCGGTCAGGTACATCTGCCGGCACACGTTGATGACAGCCGGGGAGGGTCCGACCCCCAGGTAGTCGCCAGCCTGATGCACCAGCTCCTTGGTCAGCCGGCTGCCCCCGGGCACCAAGTCCAGCACGGAGCCCTGGAGCGCCGAGCGGTAGCGCTCCAGAAGCACGCTCTCCACGTCACGCAGCTCGCGAGCCGCGTGCTGGAGCGCGAGCGGAGAGGACTGCGGTGAACCGTGGGTGGCCACTCGATCGAGGGAGGAAACGTGGACGTTGTGAGGACCGCCCGTGAACCTCCGTGGCGCACGAGCCGAGTTACTCTAGCCGCCCAAGCTCAAGACGGACCCAGCCGCCGGCCACGCTGCTCCACCGGGGACCGGAAAGGTTGTGGGGCCGGCCGGCGGGCCGGCCCCACAAGGATTACTCGTGTCCGTTGGAGGAACTGTCGGCGGGCGGCAGATCCAGGTCGGCGAACTCGTCGAATCCATACGAGGAGCCGCCGCCGGAGATGTCCTCGAGGTCGGACAGGTCCGCCTCGATGCCGCCGAAACCACCGAGCGACTCTCCGTCCGACAGGCCCAGCTCAGCGGCCAGGTCGTCGTGATCGAGCAGGCCAACCTCGTCGATGCCCCGGGGCAGCGGCTCGGAGGGCTCGATTTCGATGCGCCGGTAGCGCTTGAGCCCGGTGGCCGCCGGGATCAGCTTGCCGATGATGACGTTCTCCTTGAGGCCGTTGAGGCGGTCCACCTTGCCCTCCAGCGCGGCATCGGTGAGCACCTTGGTGGTCTCCTGGAACGAGGCGGCGCTGAGGAACGAATCCGTGTTCAGCGATGCCTTGGTGATCCCGAGGATGATCTCCTCGGCCTGGGCGGGCTCACCGCCGGCGTCGATCACCGCCTGGTTGATCCGGGCGTAGTCGTGGCGATCCACGAACAGGCCGGGCAGCAGATCGGTGTCGCCCTTCTGGTCGACCCGAACCTTCTTCATCATCTGGCGCACGATCAGCTCGATGTGCTTGTCGTTGATGTCCACGCCCTGGGAGACGTAGACCTCCTGGACCTCGCGCACGAAATACAGCTCGGTCCGGGTCCGGCGCTCCTCCGGCGTGTCGCCGCCGAAGGCCAGAACCTCATGCGGGTACAGCGAGCCCTCATTGAGCTGGGTCCCGCGCTTGATCTGCTGCCCGTCCCGTACATACAGGATCGTGCGGCGCGGGAAGGCGTACCGATGCTCCTCACCCGCGTCGTCGGTGACCACGGCGGTCATCGCCTTGTCGGACTCCTCGATGGAGACCTTGCCGCTCTCCTCGGCGATGCGAGCCAGGCCCTTCGGCTTGCGCGCCTCGAATAGCTCCACCACACGCGGCAGGCCGTGCGTGATGTCCGCGCCGGCAATGCCGCCGGTGTGGAAGGTCCGCATCGTCAGCTGGGTGCCGGGCTCGCCGATCGACTGGGCGGCGATGATGCCGACGGCGTCACCGATCTGCGCCGTCTTGCCGGTGGCCATGGACCGGCCGTAGCAAGCCTGGCACACGCCGGTAGGCGCCTCGCACTTGAGCACGGAGCGCACGGAGACGGTGACGACCTCGCGCTTCTCGGTCCGCTTGGCGAAGGACTCGACCAGCAGGGCCAACTCGGCCCGATCGATCTCCTGGCCCTGCTCCACGAGCACCTTGTTCCCGGACTTGATGTCCCGGGCGGCGATGCGGCCGATCAGGTTGACGTTCGGCTCCCCTGTGGGCCGCAGGGCCCGGGTCTCCGGATCCGGCTCGGTGCCGAGAATCGGCATCTCGATGTACTCCTCGGTACCGCAATCCTCCTGACGGATGATCACGTCCTGGGAGACATCGACCAGCCGCCGGGTCAGGTACCCGGAGTCGGCGGTACGCAGGGCGGTGTCGGCCAGGCCCTTGCGGGCCCCGTGGGTGGAAATGAAGTACTCGAGGACGTCAAGCCCTTCCATGAAATTGGACTTGATCGGGCGCTCGATGATCTCGCCCTTCGGGTTCGCCATCAGCCCGCGCATGCCGGCCAGCTGACGGATCTGCTGGAAGGAGCCACGAGCCCCGGAGTTGGCCATCATGAAGATGGGGTTGAGCTCGTCGAGGTGGTTGCGCATCGCGTCGGCCACCTCGTTGGTGGCGCGATCCCACAGTGCGGTGACCGCCTCGTGGCGCTCCTCCTGATCCATCTCACCGTTCAGGTACTGCTCGTCGATCTCGGCCAGCTCCGTGTCGTAGCGGGCCAGGATCTCCTGCTTGTTCGGCGGGGTCTGAACGTCGTTCTTGGAGATGGTCACGCCGGCCCGGGTGGCGAAGTGGAAGCCGATGTCCTTGAAGGCATCCAGCACCTGGGAGATCGACGCCGCGCCGTAGGCCTGCACGAGGTCGTCGACCAGCTTGGTCGTGTCCTTCTTGCGCATCGACCGGTTGACAAACTCGTAGGTGCTGGGGTCGAACTGCTCGCCCAGCGCCTCCTCCAGCGCGCGCTCGATGCGGTCGTTGTAGATGACCCGCCCGACCGTGGTGAGCACGTGCCCGCCGTCCAGCCCGACCGGCCGGTACTCGGCCAGGTCGTGCAGCCCGACCACGCGCGCCTCGTAGGACAGCTCCGCCTCCTGGGCGGTGCGGAACACGTGCGGACGTGGCTCGTGCTTGGCCGGATCGATCTTGTCCAGATCGGCCGCGTCGGGCCCGTAGGTCAGGTAGTAGGCCCCCAGCACCATGTCCTGGGTCGGGGTGGCCAGTGGCGCGCCGTGAGCCGGGGACAGGATGTTGTTGGCGGACAGCATCAGGATCCGGGCCTCGGCCTGAGCCTCGGCCGACAGCGGCAGATGGACAGCCATTTGGTCGCCATCGAAGTCGGCGTTGAAGGCGTGGCAGACCAGGGGGTGAACCTGGATGGCCTTGCCCTCGACCAGGATCGGCTCGAACGCCTGGATGCCCAGGCGGTGGAGGGTCGGCGCGCGGTTGAGCAGCACCGGGTGCTCGTGGATGACCTCCTCGAGCACATCCCACACCTCGGGGATCATCGAGTCGACCATCTTCTTGGCCGCCTTGATGTTCTGCGCCGACTTGCGCTCGACCAAGCGAGCCATGATGAACGGCTTGAACAGCTCGAGTGCCATCAGCTTGGGCAGACCGCACTGGTGCAGGCGAAGCGACGGACCGGACACGATCACCGAGCGGCCCGAGTAGTCGACGCGCTTGCCCAGCAGGTTCTGGCGGAACCGGCCCTGCTTGCCCTTGAGCATGTCGCTCAGGGACTTCAGGGGCCGATTGCCCGGGCCGGTCACGGGACGCCCGCGGCGACCGTTGTCGAACAGGGCGTCGACGGCCTCCTGCAGCATCCGCTTCTCGTTGTTGACGATGATCTCCGGCGCCCCCAAGTCGAGCAGCCGCTTGAGGCGGTTGTTGCGGTTGATGACGCGGCGATACAGGTCGTTGAGGTCAGAGGTGGCGAAACGGCCACCGTCCAGCTGCACCATCGGGCGCAGCTCCGGCGGAATCACCGGGACAGCCTCCAGGATCATCATCTCCGGCTTATTGCCTGAGCTGATGAACGCGGTGACGACCTTCAGGCGCTTGACTGCGCGGGCCTGCTTCTGGCCCTTGGCGGTCTTCACCTGCTCCTGGAGATCCTCAGACTCGGTCTCCAGGTTGACCTGCTGGAGCAGGTCACGCACGGCCTCGGCGCCCATGCCACCGCGGAAATACTCGCCGAATCCGTACGGAGAGCCGAACCGGTCCTTGAGCTCGCGGAACAGGGTCTCGTCGTTGACCACGTCCTTGGCCTTCATCGACTTGAACAGATCCCACACCTGGCGCATGCGCTCGGCTGCGTCCTCGATGTAGGCCTCGGTGTCGTCGATGTCGGCCTGGAAGCTCTTGCGCAGGTCCTTGAGGAGCTTCTCGCGCTCCTCCTCAGACAGCTTGGCCACGTTCACCTCGAGGGTCTCGGCCCACAGGTGATCGTCATCGGAAAAGTCGCGGCCGGTCTTGCCGGTC
Organism: Solirubrobacteraceae bacterium; assembly: GCA_035551655.1. Classification (GTDB taxonomy): domain Bacteria; phylum Actinomycetota; class Thermoleophilia; order Solirubrobacterales; family Solirubrobacteraceae; genus Palsa-465. The sequence goes on along the minus strand of DASZNA010000064.1, from coordinate 31,401 downwards.
TCCAGGTGCTGCACGCGGCGCTCGAGCGACTCGCGAAGCTCCAGGACGCGCTCCTCCTTCTCGGCCGCGTAGGCGTCGAGCACCTTGTTGACCTCGCCCTCCAAGGTCTCCAGGTCACGCTCACGTGCCTCATCGTCCACCCAGGTGACCATCGAGGCGGCGAAGTACAGGACCTTCTCCAGTTCCTTGGGAGCCATGTCCAGGAGGTAGCCGATGCGGCTGGGGACGCCCTTGAAGAACCAGATGTGGCTGACCGGCGCGGCCAGGTCGATATGGCCCATCCGCTCGCGGCGGACCTTGGAACGGGTCACCTCGACGCCGCAGCGCTCGCAGACGATGCCCTTGTAGCGAACGCGCTTGTACTTACCGCAGTAGCACTCCCAGTCCTTAGTCGGACCGAAGATGCGCTCACAGAACAGCCCATCCTTCTCGGGCTTGAGCGTGCGGTAGTTGATGGTCTCCGGCTTGGTCACCTCACCCGAGCTCCAGGAACGGATCTGCTTGGAGGAGGCCAGGCCGATTTCGATGGCGTCGAAATTATTGATGTCGATCAACGTGAGTCCTTGCTTCTAGTGCCTGTGTGAAATCTCTGCGTGTGGTGCTGCGAGGGAGTGGTGGGTGGCTGTGGAGGTTCAGGGTGCTGGCGCTTCAGTGGAGGCTGGCGACCGAGGGACCCTTTGAGCCAGGGCCGCCGATCTGAGCTGCGCCGCCGTGCCGGCCACGGGCCAATCGCGTAAGCGGTCTTGGCCCGAGGCTGGCATGCGGCACAGCAACAACCGCTACGCCTCGTCTTCTTCCAGGACGCCCTCGGCCTCTCCAGCCGGAACGCCCCCGTTAACCATCGGGTCGTCGGTCGAGGCGAAGTCCTCGGTCTCGAGTTCCTCCCCCGGCTCCAGATCGGGATCCTCCACCTCGGCCTCCTCCGTGGAGGCCTCGACGGTCTCGCCCTCGTGCTCGACGGTCTCGTCGGCAGCGGTTCCATCCGTGGCCCGGACACCGCTCAGGTCGATGCCCAGCTCCTCGGCCGCCCGGAGCAGGTCGTCGTCCTCCTCGCGCATCTCGGCCCGCTCGCCTTCCTCGGAGACCACGTTGACGTCGAGCGCCAGCGACTGCATCTCCTTGAGCAGCACCTTGAATGACTCGGGGATAGAGGGCTCGGCGATGTTCTCGCCCTTGACGATGGCCTCGTAGGCCTTGACCCGCCCGACCGTGTCGTCGGACTTGATGGTGAGCATCTCCTGGAGGGTGTACGCCGCGCCGTAGGCCTCGAGCGCCCACACCTCCATCTCGCCGAACCGCTGACCACCGAACTGCGCCTTGCCGCCCAGCGGCTGCTGGGTGACCAGGGAGTAAGGGCCTGTCGACCGGGCATGGATCTTGTCGTCCACCAGGTGGAGCAGCTTCAGGATGTACATGTAGCCCACCGTCACCTGTTCGGTGAACGGCTCGCCCGTACGACCGTTGAACAGCGTCACCTTGCCGGAGGCCTGTTCGCCCTCCCGCCGCTTGCTGTCGACGTCCATCCGGATCTTGCCCTGGTGCTCCTGCTGCCAGCGGACGAGCGCCTCGTCCACGTCGGTGGTGGTGGCACCGTCGAACACCGGGGTGGCCACGTAGACCTTCGGATCCGCGGCGTCGACGGAGTTGACGGCCTTGACGGTGGCCTGCTTGCGAGCCTCGGAGCCGTCGTCGTACCAGCCGTTGGCGGCCACCCAGCCGAGATGCGTCTCCAGGATCTGACCCAGGTTCATCCGGCTGGGTACGCCCAACGGGTTGAGGATCACGTCGACCGGGGTGCCGTCCTCCAGGAACGGCATGTCCTGCATGTCGACGATCTTGGAGATGACACCCTTGTTGCCGTGACGGCCGGCCAGCTTGTCGCCCTCAGCGATCTTGCGCTTCTTGGCCACGAACACGCGGACCAGGTCGTTGACTCCGGGCGGCAGGTCGTCGCCCTCGTCGCGGCTGAAGGTCTTGACGTCGATGACCACGCCGCCTTCACCGTGGGGAACCTTGAGCGAGGTGTCGCGAACCTCACGCGCCTTCTCCTTGAAGATCGCGCGGATCAGCTTCTCCTCGGCGGTCAGCTCGGTCTCGCCCTTGGGCGTGACCTTGCCCACCAGCAGGTCGCCTGAGGCCACCTCGGCACCGATGCGGACGATGCCGCGGTCGTCGAGGTTGCGCAGCGACTCCTCCGAGCGGTTCGGGATGTCGCGGGTGATTTCCTCGTCGCCCAGCTTGGTCGTGCGGGCATCGATCTCGTACTCCTCGATGTGAATCGAGGTGAGCTCGTCGTCCCGGACCAGCCGCTTGGACAGGATGATCGCGTCCTCGAAGTTGTAGCCCTCCCAGGACATGAAGGCGACGAGCAGGTTCTTGCCCAGCGCCATCTCACCCATGTCGGTGGCCGAACCATCGGCCAGCACGGTGCCCTGGCTCACGGGGGTTCCCACCGTGACAATCGGCTTCTGGTGGATCAGGGTGCCCTGGTTGGAGCGCATGAACTTCTGGAGGTCGTACTCGTCCTGGCCGCCGCCCTTCTTGTCCACGGCGATCCGCTCGGCGTCGACGTAGGCGACGGTGCCGTCGGTGTCGGCCAGGACCACGTCACCGGTGTCGATGGCGGCACGACGCTCCATGCCGGTACCGATCAGCGGCGCGTCGGTCACCAGCAGCGGCACGGCCTGGCGCTGCATGTTGGAGCCCATCAACGCCCGGTTGGCGTCGTCGTGCTCCAGGAACGGGATCATCGCCGTGGCCACCGACCAGATCTGCTCGGGGGAGACGTCGATCAGGTCGACCTCCTCCGGCGTGGCCGTGACGTACTGACCGGCCTGGGTGCGGCACATGATCTCGTCGCCGACCAGCCGGCTGTTCTTGTCGATCGGCGTGTTGGCCTGGGCGATCTTCTGCTCTTCCTCCTGGGTGGCGTCGATCCGCACGATCTCGTCGGTGACCTTGCCGTTCTTGACCACCCGGTAGGGCGTGGTCACGAAGCCGTGCTCGGAGATCTCCGCGTAGGAGGACAGGGACCCGATCAGGCCGATGTTGGGACCCTCGGGGGTCTCGATCGGGCACATGCGTCCGTAGTGGGTGGGATGCACGTCGCGCACCTCGATCGGGGCCCGCTCGCGAGTCAGACCACCCGCGCCCAGCGCCGACAGCCGCCGGCGGTGGGTCAGCCCGGCCAACGAATTCGTCTGGTCCATGAACTGCGAGAGCTGGCTGGAGCCGAAGAACTCCTTGAGCGCCGCGACGACCGGCCGGATGTTGACGATCGTCTGGGGGGTGATCGTGTCGGCGTCCTCGGTGGTCAGCCGCTCGCGGACCACGCGCTCCATCCGGTACAGGCCGATCCGGAACGCCTCCTGGATCAGCTCGCCCACCGTGCGCAGACGGCGGTTGCCGAAGTGCTCGTACTCGTCCAGGTGATCCTGGATCGGCTCGCGCGGCATCGACAGGGCCTCGGACGCGTAGTCCTTGGTGTCGACGCCGTCGTCCTCGGGCATGCCGAGCAGGCGCGGCAAGGAGACCAGTTCCTTGACCAGCGCGATGATGTCGTCATGGGTGAGGGTGCGGGTGTCCAGATCGATGTCCAGGCCCAGCCGCGAGTTCAGCTTGTAGCGGCCCACGCGCGTGAGGTCGTAGCGCTTGGGGTCGAAGAACAGCTGGTTGAGCAGCGATCGGGCCGCGTCGATCGAGGGCGGCTCGCCGGGACGCTGCTTCTTGAACAGCTCGATCAGCGCGCCCTCCTCGGTCCGCGTCGCCTCGGCGTCGGCATCGAGCGTCAGGCGGATGTAGAGCGAGTCCCCGAACAGCTTGAGGATCTCCTCGTCCGTCGCGTAGCCCATGGCGCGCAGGAGAACGGTGACCGGCAGCTTGCGCTTGCGATCGATCCGCACGTAGACGCGGCCCTTCTTGTCAATCTCGAGCTCCAGCCAGGAGCCGCGGGCCGGCATCAGGTTGGCGATGAATACCTGCTTCTCCCGGTCCTTGGGCTCCATCACGTAGGCGCCGGGGGAGCGCACCAGCTGCGTGACCACAACGCGCTCGGTGCCGTTGATGATGAACGTGCCTCGTTCCGTCATCCAGGGGAAGTCCCCCATGAACACCGACTGCTCGCGGATCTCGCCGGTCTCCCGGTTGATGAACGCGACCGTGACGGTCAGCGGGCGAGCGTAGGTGAGGTCCTTCTCGCGGCATTGATCCAGGCTGGCGATCGGCTCGTCGAACTGGAACTCGCCAAACTGGACGGCGAGGTTGCCGGTGTAATCCTCGATGGGGGAAACGTCATCGATCGTCTCGCGCAGGCCACCCCCGTCAGGGTCGGTCAGCCATTCGAACGAGCGGCGCTGGATATCGATGAGGTTGGGTACTTCAAGGACCTTGTTCAGACGCGCGAAAGTACGGCGCGTCCGGGGGGCTTCAGCGGTTGCCAAGACGGCGACTCCTCAGGCGGGTGGAGAGCGGAGATCACGCCGTGCGGAGGGCGTCACCACCCGACACAGGCGCGACCAGCAAAGATAGCACACGGCATTGATGCCCCGTGCAGGACCGCCCAGCTCTCACGGACCCCGCTCTCGGCCACCGCGTATGTGGCGCGGCGCCGCTGATCGAGCGGCTACGACTATCGGCTGACGCGGCGCAGTGTAGGGGCAAATGCGGTCGTTTACAAGACTGGAGCGAAAGGGCCCGAGACGGCAGATCAGACGAGGAGCCCCGCTCCGCCCACCGTGCCATCTGGCTGGCTTTCCGGCGGCACCGCCGAGCCGCCGGCGGTCGCCGGGGTAGCTCGCTCGAGCAGTCGGAGGAAAGCCGGGCGCTCGAGCACCCAGAGGCGGCACGACTGACGGGCGATGACGGTGGCCGTGCGGGGCACCTGGTGGAGGAGCGCGATCTCGCCGAACCAGTCGCCGGGCGCCAAAGTGCGCATCAGTTTGGAGCCGACCGTGACGGCGGCCTCGCCGTCAAGCAGCACGTAGAAGCGATCGCCGGGGTCGCCTCGGTGCGGATTAGCGTGTCTACCCTCCGAGCCGTCACACGACGGAGGCAATTGACCTGCGCTTTTCGTGCATCGTGGTGACGGATGCGATAGTTTCCAATGTCACAAGGGTTTGTCCGGCTGGGAGGCGCGGCCGAGACCATTCAAGTACCGGGGGTCCGCATGCATATAGGGTTCAAACCAGCCGTAGGCGCGGCCTTCTGTGCCGCCATTGCCATTACGGCCGTCCTGGCGATTCTGGCGGGCATCGCCAGCGCCCAGCCCACGACGGCCGCGCCAAGTTTCAGCTACGCGACGGCCTCGTCACAAGCGATCGGTGCGAGTTCGGGCGACACGGCAACCATTGTCGACAACGTGATCATCAGCGGCTCGGTGACCGGCGACCAGTACGTGAACTTCTACGACGAGTCGGCGAACCCGGCAGAGTTCCTCGGCACGGCCCGGCTTTACAGCTCGACCGATGGTTCCAACCAGACCGGGTGCTCGACGCAGGCGGGCTCCAATAAAGCGCCCTGCACCGCGCGGATCACGATCCTCGGCACTCAGCTCGCGTCGGGCGCAAACGACATAGAGGCCCAATACGCGGGGGATCACTTCATCCAAGGAACGAACGCCAACGTGACCGTCTACCAGGGTCCCGAGGCGAGCTGCACCTTGTCGCTCAGCACGACCTGCCTGGACAGCAACACTGCCGCCGACGCTACATCGAGCGCCAGCTTCACGTCGAACTCGCCCAAGACGGGCAATGAGCAGGTGGTCCTGGCCTTCGGCGCGGCGCAGACGATCGGCTGCATCGGCGCCGGACCCTCAGTGACCTCAGACTCTTCCGATCTGCTCGCCTACAACGTGAGCAACTCCGGGGGCATCAACCAGCTGAGCTACACCATCTATGGTTCCGCCGCGACAACGATCGACACGGCCTATCCGGCTGGACTGGTCTGCTACGAGGCGCCGGCTCAGTTCACCGCGGTGAACTTCCCCCGCGCGAACCCAACCGTCCCGGAGACGTGCGCGGACGCCAGCGCTTGTTCGCTGGCGCCGCAACAGATGATTACGGATTCGCACACCGGGACGACGTACGGTCTCGGCCTCTACTACGGGTACCTGCCGAACTGCTTGTTCGCTAGCAAAAAGTCAACTACGCCGGCCCTCCTGCCCTGCATCGTGTCTGTTGCGTACAAGTCGCCTAGCAAGGCGAGGCCCGCTTCGTACGCAGAGTTTGTGGATAGCAACCAGAACGACCCACTGGTGGCGCATCATTGACTTCGCGGGTCCCGGCCTCTCGGCTTAGCTGAGGTCCGGGGGAGGCCTACGTCCCGGAGGCCAGGTCAGCGACCTGGCCCTCGGTTTCGGTGAGGGTCGGGGCAAGCTCCATCTCCAGCCCTAGCGCACTGGTCACGATGGCAAGCTCTGTGCGCCAGCTGTCCTCCTCGAGGGCGTCGGCCGCCAAACCGGCGTCGATCAGCGTCCCGAGCGCAAACGCGACGTCGTGGCCGGCGCCGCACGCCCGCGCCGCATCCAGGCTCAGCCTCAGGACATCCTCGCCGGCTGCCTCATCACCGAGTGCGAGCAGCGCCAGCCCCCGGACGCGCTGAAGCAGTGGCGTGGTGGAGGCAGAGCCGCCGTTAGCCTCGGCGCGACGCAGGGTGGCCTCGGCGAGAGCCAGCGCCTCGGAGTGATGACCGGCCACGCTCAGAGACTCGGCTGTGAAGGCATCGACGGTGATCAGCTGCGTGGTCTCGCCTGTCCTCTTGAAGTGATCACGCGCGGCCCGCAGATGTGTTAGGGCATCGTCGTGCCTGGCCTGACGGGCGGCGATACGCCCAAGCTGGTAATCGCCGAAGGCCAGGAAGGATTCGGCCTCGACGCTCCGCCACACCGTCATGGCGCGCTCGAAGGCCTTCGTCGCCTCATCCAGATCACCCTGGTCGGCAAGGATCTCCGCGCGGTTGGCGGCAGGAGTGGCGCTGCTCCATAGCTCACCGCACTCGACGTAGGCCTGCTCGGACGCGGCGTAGTGCTCGAGCGCCTGGACCCACTCACCGCGGTGATAGGCGATCACGCCAAGGGTGTTGCGCACCCTCGCCTGATCTCGCAGGGCGCCCAGTTCCTGATAGATGACTAATGCCCGCGCGGCACCTTCTCCGGCCGGCCTCCCCAGCTCCAGTGCACTTGAGTCGGCGAGCTCTATCGCTTCGGCCAGGGTCATCAGGTTGCCCGTCTCCTCAGCCAGCCTGACGGCATCCGCGGCGAACCTGAGGGTGTCTGCATGGTGTCCCACCCGGTAGCTCAGCCGGGCTAGCCAGGTGGCCACGTCGGCTCGCAGAGCACGGACCTCTGGACCGTCCAGGTCGCCGAGCGTCCGTTCTGCTCGCCGTGCCCACTGCATGGCCGACCGGTTCTTGCCGGTCAGCTCGCGCAGCCACACCATCTTGAGCTGCAGCCGGGCGGCCAGCTCAGGCTGATCGCGCACCCGATCGAGTCCGCGACGGAAGGTTGCCTCTGCTTCCTTCGTCTCGCCCAGGTTCACACACAGCTCTCCCAGACCCTCCTCCGCCTTAGCGAGCTCACCCGCCTCCAGGGCTTGGACGTGGGGCCCCGAAGCAAGGGCGCGGCGATAGGAATCCGCCGCTTCGGCGTTCGCATATCGAGCCCGCGCACGTTCGGCAGCCAGGATCGAGAAATGCCACGCGTCCTGGTATTGGGCGCCATGGAAGCAGTGGAGAGACAGGAGGTCGGCCTGAGCATCGGCCCCACGACCGGCACGCTTGCGAATCGCCGTCGCGGTCCGGCCGTGCAGCACGGTGCGCCGGCCGTAGGGCAGGGCGTCGTAGGCGACCTGCCGAATCAGCTCGTGGGAGAAGCGGTAGCGGGAGGGGCCGGCGGCATCCAGAAACTCACCGAGTGGCTGGAGTTCGATCCCGGCGCTGAGCCGGTCGCGCTCCGGCGCCAGGATGGCCTCCAGAAGCACGGTCTCCACGTCCATTCCCAGCACGGCGGCGGCGCGCAGGACCCGCCTTCCAGCCGGATCGAGTCGATCAATGCGGGCGGCGATGGCGTCTTCGACGGTGCTGGGGAGGGTGTCCAAATCTCCTCCCTCACTGAGCTGTGATGAGAGCTCGCGTAGGAAGAGCGGGTTTCCGGCGGCCCGCTTGGCCAGCCGAACCAGACGATCCGGGGGCAGTGGTGCTTGAGCGGTGGCGTGCGCCAGCAACTCGGCGGCCGCGCCGTCGCCCAGAGGCCCGAGCTCGATACGCCCCACATCCGGTTCATCGATCAGGTCCTCCGAATCCGGGCGGCGGCTGATCACGAGCAGCCAGGGCCGCGGTGGCGTGTCCACCACCAACCGGCGGATCAGATCCCGAGAGGCATCATCCATCAGATGGAGGTCGTTCAGGACCAGCACAGTGCCTTCGGGTAACAGACGTCCGAGCAGCTCGCTCGTCAGCTTCTCCAACCGCTCCTTGCGCATGCTCGGGTCGGTCTGGTCCACCTCCGGCGTCGCGGGCAGATCCAGGCCTGCGGCAATTCCGACGAGGGGCAACCACGGTGTGAGCTCGGGCGCAAATCGATCGGTGAGCAATGTGAGGCGGTTCGTGAGCTGCCGTTCCGTGGTGTTGGGAGAAAGCCCGCACACCGCACGAATCAGGCGTTCGAGAGGCGCATATGGGCGCATCCCCGCGTACACCTCGCCCTGCGTCCAGACGAACGGCAAGTCGCAGCGGGCCTTGAATTCAGTCAATAACCGGGACTTGCCCATGCCGGCTCCACCGAGCAGCTCGAGCACCCGCCCATTGCCCGCGACCGCTGAGGCCGCCCCGCCCATCAGCGCAGCCAGCTCCCGATCGCGTCCGATCAGCGGCGGGGCGTCACGGGTGACAGACGGCCTCGAACCGGCCGGGGCGCCGAGGCTGAAGGGATGCACCGGGAGGCTCTTGCCCTTAGCGGCAAACGGCGGACGCGGTACCGCCGTGAAGGCCCCATCCAGAACCTGAACCAGATTCTCGCTCGCCAGCAGTTCGCCGTTCGGCGCATGGGCCATGAGTCGGGCTGCCAGATTCACACAGTCACCCATGAGCGAGTAGGTACGCCGGTAGCGCGGGCCATAGTCGCCGGAGAAGGCGCGGCCCGCGGTGACCCCTGCGCTCACCGGCATTAAGCCGCGTGCATCGATGACCTCCCGGAGCGTCGCCACCATCCGCGCCTCGTCTCCACCCAATCGCCGGGGGGCGCCGGCGGTGAGCATGATCTTCCCGCAGTCAGGACCGATGTCAGTGGCCAGGAAGGTCACCTCGTTCGCCTGCGCAGCGAGTTGCGCGGCCCGCACGACGTGATCGAGTGCGTCGGCAACCGTTTCAGCGTCCGCCTCGGCGATATAGCGATCGGTGCCGGTGAACTTGATGAAGCCGACGCTGACGTAACGGTGCTCGTTCTCCAACGCGTCGGCCAGGATGTACTCGCACAGCACCGGACTGAGCGCCCTCGAGAGATGCGAGACGTCCCGGGCGGCAAATGCCGGGATGAGGACCTCAGCCCGAGGGGCGCGGCTGAGCAACCAGCCCTCCCCCGCCCGCTCTGTGGGCGGGGGATGCCCGGACTCGGCCAGGGTGTGGACAGTCGCCTGGCTGATCACGATCTGACCGGCCTCGGCCACCTTCTCCATCTGCGTGAGGGTCGTGGCCACTGGCCCCAGCACGAGCAGCTCCCGATGGTGGTCGTGCCCGACCAGGAAGAAGTCGCAGCGCCCTGTGCTTACGCCGATCGACATCCGCAGCCGCAGCGGGCCCCGACTGGTTTGGCGGGTGCCCAACCTTCGCACAACGCGTTGCATCTCCGCGGCCGCCCGGCAGGCGCGGGTGGCATGCCGCTCGCCATGGAAGAGAAGGAGGGTGGCGTCCCCGCCCCACTTGATCAGACCAGCGCCGTACGAGTAGGCGGCGTGAAGCAACGGTTCGAAGGTCGAGTTGATCAGGCCGGCCATCTCCTCGGCGCCCGCCTTCCCCTGGTCGGCGAGCATCTCTGTCATCCGGGTGAAGCCGGAGATGTCGGCAAAGACCAGCGTGCAGTCGACCGGCCGGTATCGCTGCTGAGGCGAATCGCGCAGCCAATCGGCCACGAACATCGGGATGTACGGCGCAAGCGGACTCGTAGCCGTGACGTCAGCAGGTATGTCAGCAGCCATAGCTGCCCCCGACCCCTCCATGGCTCCATAGAGTCTAAGCGCACAAGCGGGATCGACAAAGTGCCTCTTTTCGGCGCGTCAGCTGGCCGAGAGCGGCGCGGCCGACGAACGGTGCGAGCCCAGGCAAAAATAGGACCCACCCTCCTGTCAGGGCCTCCGCGCTTAGACGGGGCCCCCACAGGCAGGTGGGTCCTCTAACCAAACGGGCTACTTCAGGTCGACGCTACCGCCAGCCTCTTCCAGCTCAGTCTTCAGCCTCTCAGCCTCCGCCTTGTCGACCCCCTCCTTCACCGGCTTGGGGGCCTCGTCGACCAGCGCCTTGGCTTCCTTGAGGCCCAGGCCGGTCGCCGCGCGGACGACCTTGATGACCTGAATCTTCTTGTCGCCGGCCGCGGTCAGGATCACGTCGAAGGAGCTCTGCTCCTCCGCCTCGGCGCCGCCGCCGTCACCGCCGCCGCCCGCTGCGGCCGGTGCGGCCGCCGCCACCGCGGTGGCGGAGACCCCGAAGGCCTCCTCCAGCGCCTTGATGCGCTCGGACAGCTCGAGCACCGAGATGCCCTTCAGTTCTTCGATCCACTCTTCAGTCGTGGGCATGTTTCCTCCTTATGCGTCGGACTCCGCCGCGTCCGACGCGGCCTCGCCTTCCGGTTGTTCAGTTTCAGAATTGATTTCAGCTTCTGCCGCAGTAGTGGGCTCGGCCTCGCCTGGGGAGTCCGCCTCAGTGGCCGAATCGGGTGCCGCGGCCTCTGAGGCGGGCTCTGCCGGCGAGGCCGACGATCCGCCAACGAGGCCCTGGTCCGCGATGGCGCCCAATTGAATGGCGAGCCCTCCGACCAACGCATTCAGTCCCCGCACCAGACCAGACAGCGGCGAGGCGATGGTGCCCACCAGCTGGGCGTGCAGGACCTCGCGGCCGGGCAGCCGGGCGATCGTCTGCACTTCGGCGGCACTGAGCGGGGCTCCATCCATCAGGCCACCCTTGAACTCCAGGAGGCGCAGGGCCCGTCCCGCATCGCTAAGTGCCTTGGCGGCCAGCGCGGCGTCACCCCGCACGAAGGCCAGGGCGGTCGGCCCGACCAGCAGGGATTTCAGCTCGGGTGCTCCGGCCTGCTCGGCCGCCCGCTCGGTGAGGGAGTTCTTGACCACCCTCAGCTGGGTGTTCGAGTCCGCCAGACGGACGCGCAGGTCCTTGACCTGAGCGACCGTGATGCCGCGGTAGTCCACCGCGAACACGGCCTGGGCGGAGCTGATCTCTCCGGCCACCTCTTCGATTACTGCTGCTTTTTCGTCTCGGTTCATGAGCTCATTTCTCCAAGAAAAAGCCCGCGCAATGGCGGGCGTCGAAGGCAGGCGCAGGAGCGCCGCATCGAGGCTCCGCCTACTCCGGGCTTGGGCGCCACCAGGGCGCTGCCGGAGGTCTTGGGCTTCGTCTCCTTTGGCTTACAGCTTACGCGGCTACCGGCTCCTCCACGATGTCCCGGGTGCGGGAGGGGTCGACCTTGATGCCCGGGCCCATCGTCGTGGCGAAGGTCACCGTGCGGATGTAGCGGCCCTTGGCGGCCGAAGGCTTGGCCCGGACCAGCTCCTCGATCACCGCGGCGTAGTTCTCCAGCAGGCGCCGCTCCTCGAAGTCACGCTTGCCGATAACCAGATGGACGATGGCGTTGCGGTCGGTCCGGTACTCCACCTTGCCGGACTTGGACTCCTCGACAGCGCGCGCCACATCGGCGGTGACGGTGCCCACCTTGGGATTGGGCATCTTGCCGGCCGGGCCGAGGATGCGGCCGAGGCGGCCGACTACCGGCATGAGGTCGGGGGTGGCGATGGCCACGTCGAAATCGTCGAAGCCGTTCTGGATCTTCTCGGCCAGGTCCTCGGCACCGACCACGTCGGCGCCGGCCTCCTCGGCCTCCCGAGCCTTGTCGCCCTGGGCGAACACAGCCACTTTGACGTCCTTGCCGAGCCCATTGGGGAGGGCAATCGTGCCGCGCAGCTGCTCGTCGGCGTGCCGCACGTTGAGTCCGGTGCGCACGTGCACCTCGACCGACTCGTTGAACTTCACCCGGCTGAGCTGCTTGACCAGCGAGATCGCCTCAGCGGGCGGGTATTCGCGCTCGCGGTCGAAGGCCTTGCGGGCCTCCAGATAAGTCTTGCCGTGCGCAGCCATCAGACGACCTCCACTCCCATCGAGCGGGCCGTGCCCGCGATGATCTTCGCCGCAGCATCAATGTCGTTGGCGTTGAGGTCGTTCATCTTCTTCTCGGCGATCTGGCGCAGCTGGTCCTGGGTGATCCGGGCCACCTTGTCGCGGTGCGGCTCGGCAGAGCCCTTCTCCAGGTTGAGCGCTTGCTTGATCAGCACAGCAGCCGGCGGGCTCTTGGTCACGAACGTGAACGACCGGTCCTCATAGACCGTGATCACCACCGGGATGACGGTCCCGGCGTCGCCCTGCGTCTGAGCGTTGAATGCCTTGACGAACTCCATGATGTTCACGCCGTGCTGGCCCAGCGCGGGACCAACCGGCGGCGCCGGGCTGGCTTGGCCGCCCACGGCTTGGAGCTTGATTTCAGTTAGGACCTTCTTGGCCATTTCGTCTTCCTGGTTCCGCGTACACAACGGGCCGCGCGCAACAGCGCGGCCCTATAAAAATAGTCCTAGATCTTCTTCACCTGGTCGAAGCCGACCTCGACTGGGGTCTCGCGACCGAAGATCGACACCAGCACCTTGAGGCGCTGGGCGTCCTCGTTGACCTCGCTGATCTCGCCGGAGAAGTCCGACAGCGGCCCGGAGATGACCTTGATCGACTCGCCGATCGAGAACTGGGCCCGGCTGCGCGGGCGCTCGGCCGTCTCCTGATGCAGGAGGCGGTCCACCTCGGCCTGAGTCAGCGGTACCGGCTCGTTGGAGGCGCCGACGAAGCCGGTCACGCCGGGCGTTCCCTTGACCAGCGACCACGAGTCCTCGTTGAGGTCCATGTTGACCAGCACGTAGCCGGGCATGGTCCGCTTCTCGACGGTGACCTTCTGGTTGTCCTTCATCTCGGACACCGACTCGGTCGGCACGACGATCTGGCGCACGGCGCGCTGCTGTCCCAGCGAGACCACGCGGTGCTCCAGGTTGTGCTTGACCTTGTTCTCGTGTCCGGAATAAGTGTTGACGACGTACCAGCGAAACATTTACGTGTGTCCGTAGAGGATGAGATTGACGACTTTCTGCGCGACCACGTCGGCCACGCCGAGGAACACGCCGATCACGATGACAAATCCAAGCACCACTCCAGTGGCCTGGAAAACCTGACGGCGGTCTGGCCACTGTACTCGCTGGAGCTCGTGCCAGCTTCCCTGGAGGAAGTTGACCAAGCGGGCAGACAGCGACTCGCCGTGGGCCGCCGGGGCCGACGCTCCCCCGGGGCTGCCGGCCAACCCGTCAGCCTGTGCCTCGCCGCCGCGCCGACGGCCACCCCCACCCGAGCCGGCATTCTCGGCGAGCTCGTCGAGTTCCTCCTCGTCGGGAGCCTCGGCCAGGTCGGGCCGTCCCAGGGCCAGCTGAGCCTCGGCCAGCTCCGCATCCGGAGTGGCGTGGCTCAGCGGATCGGGCGCGTCCAGCCGCTCGCCACCTGCGGTGGCCAGGGCAGCATCGCCCGGACGGGCGGGGCGCCGGTCGCGGGGACGCTTACGGTTGCGGTTGCGAGCCACGGGTCAGGGGGACGACGCGCTAGCGGGTCTCCCGATGCGCGGTGTGCCGCTTGCACCACCGGCAGTACTTGCGCAGCTGCAGACGCTCCGGATTGTTGCGCTTGCTCTTGTTGGTCTGGTAGTTGCGTCGCTTGCACTCCTCGCAGGCGAGAGTGGCAGCGATCCGAACGTCTCCGCGGGCCATGGTTCGTCCCCGTCGATGGTGATCAGAAGGTTTGGGCCACGGGTCGCGGGCGCGCTGGCGCACGCCACCCGGCGCTGGGGCCAGTGTAGCGGTAGCTTGGCGCCATGATCCGCCTAGCCGGCATCGTGATCTCGATTGGGCTGGCCGACTCGCTGAACCCTACGACGATCGCTCCGGCGCTGTATCTGGCCTCCGGCGAGCGCCCGCGAGAGCACATCACCCGGTTCATGCTCGGGGTGTTTCTGGTCTACCTGGTCGGGGGAGCGGCGATCGCCCTGGGACCGGGTCAGCTCGTGCTCTCGCTCATCCCCCGCCCGGATGCCGCCGGGCGCCAAGGTCTCGAGGTGGGGGTGGGCGTGGTGCTGCTGATCGTTGGCGGCCTGGTGTGGCGCAACCGGCAGGCGCTGTCGGATCGGGAGGTGCCGAAGTTCGTCCGCCAACCTCAGGCTCGGTCCAGCACGCTGCTGGGGGCGACCATCATGGCGGTCGAGCTGCCCACTGCCTTCCCCTACTTCGCCGCCATCGCCGCGATCGTGGGATCCGGCGTGGGGGTGATCCAGCAGCTCTTCCTGCTCCTGCTGTTCAACATCTGCTTCGTACTCCCGATCCTGTGCATCCTGGGAACCCTGTGGGTGGCGCCTGATCACGCTCAGGAACGCCTGTCCCGGGCCCGGCTGTTCCTGCACCGGCACTGGCCGCAATTGCTCGGTGGGCTGATGCTCCTGGTCGGGGTGCTGGTTGTGCTGATGGGCGCGACCGGCCTGGCCGGCCATGCCCACGGACGGGTGGCGCGGTTCTTCCGCCACGTGCACAAGCTGCTCAAGCCGTAATCCCCCTGGCGTCACGATCTCGCGCGCCGGGGCATATTCTTTGCCCGCCATGACGGCCATCCAGGAGTCGGTGCGGAGCTTTGACCCGGTGATCCTTCAGCGCCAGCTGGACGGTCGCTACGCCCAGCTGCGCAACCGGATCCGAGACGTGCAGTCGCGTCCCGAGTTCGCACCCGTGGTGGCGCTCCCGACCGCCGAGTACCGCGAGCGGGTGATGGAGTGGGCTCGGGCTGTGACGGCCGCAGGACTGAGCGTGCCGGGCTTCCCGGCCGAGTACGGGGGTGAGGGCGACCCGGGCGCCAACGTGGCCGGCTTTGAGACCCTCGGTCACGGAGACCTGTCGCTGCTGGTCAAGTTCGGCGTCCAGTTCGGCCTGTTCGGCGGTTCGATCCAGCACCTGGGCACGGCGCGCCACCACGATCGCTACCTGCGGGCGATCGGCACGCTGGAGCTGCCGGGCTGCTTTGCCATGACCGAGGCGGGGCACGGATCCAACGTCCAGCAGCTGGGCACGACGGCCACCTACGAGCCGGCCACGCAGGAGTTCGTGATCAACACGCCAGACGACGAGGCGCGCAAGGAGTACATCGGCAATGCGGCCCTGCATGGGCGGACGGCGACCGTGTTCGCGCAGCTCGTGGTGAACGGAGAATCCCGAGGGGTGCACGCGCTGGTCGTGCCGCTGCGCGACGAGGCGGGCGCGGTCCTGCCGGGTGTGCGGATCGAGGACGACGGTGAGAAGGTCGGCCTCAACGGCGTGGACAACGGAATGATCTGGTTTGACCACGTCCGGGTGCCGCGCGAGGCGTTGCTCAACAAGTTCGCCGAGGTCTCATCCGATGGCGTCTACAGCAGCCCGATCGAGAACGCCAACAAGCGCTTCTTCACGATGGTGGGGACTTTGGTGCAGGGCCGCGTGTGCGTCTCGGCGGCGTCGGTCAGCGCGGCCAAGAATGCGCTGACCATCGCCGTGCGCCACGGGCTGGCCCGCAAGCAGTTCGGACCTCCGGACGCCGGCTACGAAGTTCCGCTACTGGACTACCGCACGCACCAGCGCCGTCTGATGCCGCTGCTGGCCACCACCTACGCGCTGCACTTCGCCCAGCAGGAGCTGAGTGAACGCTTCGACTCCGTGTTCAGGCGGCCCGAGGCCGACGATCGGGAGCGCCGCGAGCTGGAGTCGCTGGCCGCCGGGATGAAGGCCCGGACCAGCTGGCACGCCATGCAGACGATTCAGACGTGCCGCGAATGCTGCGGCGGCGCGGGCTACATGGCGGTGAACCGGCTGGGCATCCTGCGCAACGACATCGACATCTTCACCACCTTCGAGGGCGACAACACGGTGCTGACGATGCTGGCGGCCCGTGGGCTGCTGACCGACTACGCGCAGGAGTTCGGCCACCTGAACCCGGCTGAGATGGTCACGTTCGTGGCCTCCCAGGCCGTCGAGGTGGTGGTGGAGCGCACGTTCGCTCGCAAGATCGCGCAGGTGATCGGAGACTTCGTGCCGACCGGACGATCCGAGGCCGGCAACCTGCTCGACCGCGAGGAGCAGCTGGAGCTGTTCCGCTGGCGCCAGGGGCACATCGTGGCCTCGGTGGCCCAGCGCTTCCGGCGCGGGCTGGGCGAAGGCCACGACCCGTTCGAGGTGTTCCGAGCCGTGCAGGATCATGCGGTCGACGCCGCCCGGGCGTGGATTCACACCGTGACCCTCGAGGCGTTCTGCCGTGCGGTGGAGGGGTGCTCCGACGACTCCGTGCGACCCGTGCTTGAGCTGGTCTGCGACCTGTTCGCCCTTCAGAACATCGAGGCCGACAAGGGATTCTTCCAAGAGCACGGGCGGCTGTCCTCACCGCGGACCAAGCAGGTCACGCGGGAGGTGAACCGGCTGTGCAACGAGGTGCGGATGGTGGCCGGGGAACTGGTCGACGCGTTCGGGATCCCCGACGCGGTGCTGGGGGCGCCGATCGGGCTCTCGAGCGACGCTGGTTGAGGCCCGAGCGCCGGGGGTGGACCCCAGCGTGGATCGGAGTGGACCGGTGTCGAAGCTGCGCCAACGACCAAAACCTCCATCGCGCCGCGCGGCGTAGAGGGGTGGCGGATCTTTTGGCCGGATAGCGTCAGAAACATCCACAACCCTCCGCTGGGCGCGATCGGGGGGACGTTTTGGTCCCTCGAACCACGACGCGGATGCAGCCTAACTCGCCTTCTCGCGCGCCTCCCGCAGCATCTTCCGCATCCCACCCAGCCACCGCTCGGGCTGGGTCCCCTTCATCGCCAGATACTCGCCCACCACCGGGTGGGGCAGGATCAGGAACCGCTCCTCCCGCATCCCCGACAGCACCGCCTCGGCCACTTCCTCGGGCTCCAAAACGCCGCCCGCCAATAAAGGCACGGATCCCACCGGGTCCTCGTTCACCGCCATCTCCAGCATCGGCGTGCGCACCGCCTGCGGACACAAGCAGGACACCCGCACCCCGGCGTCGCCGTAGTTGATCGCCACCCACTCGGCCAGGGCCACCGCGGCGTGCTTCGTGACGGAATAGGCGGCCGCCGAAACCTGGGTCAGAAGCCCGGCAGCCGAGGCCGTGCTCACCAGGTATCCCCCGTCCTCCCGCGCGGCCATCCGCGGCGCCAGGACCCGGGCCGCTCGCACATGGGCCATCACGTTGACATCCCATGTCCGGGCCCAGTCCTCGTCGGAGGCCGCCTCGAGACCCGGCGGCCCACCGACGCCGGCGTTGGAGAAGAACACGTCGATCGCTCCGTGCTCGGCTTCCGCCTCCGCGATCAATCTTTCGACCTCGCCGGCCGCGCCCACGTCGGCCCTGACCGCGCTCGCCCCCAGCGCGTCGGCCACCGACGCCAGCGCAGCCGAGTCCACGTCTGAGAGCACCAGCGCCCGCGGCCCCTCTGCCGCGAACCGAGCCGCCAGCGCCCGGCCGATACCGCTGGCGGCGCCGGTCAGGACGATGTGGCGATCGCGCAGCTCCATCAGCGTTGACCCTACCGCGGTCTTAAGGCTGACCTGCGCCGCCCTGGGGTAGCGTGACTGTGTGCCGCCCCCGGGACACCCGTAGCTGAGCCGTGGGCCTGTCCGCCGCCACCGTTATCTCGCTGGCCCCGACCCACCAGCACTACCTGCTGGAGGCCCGACAGATGCAGGCGCTCTCCTTCATGGTGCACATCCCGCTGGTGTGCTTCGGAGTGGCGTTCCCCGCCATGGTTGTCTACACCGAGTGGCTGTACCTACGTACGGGCCGCGAGGTGTACCGCCGCCTGGCCCAGCGCTGGACCAAGGTGATGGTCGCCCTGTTCGCGGTCGGCGTGATCACCGGGACGATCCTGTCCTTCGAGATGGGACTCCTGTGGCCGAACTTCACGGCCACGTTCGGCTCGGTGTTCGGCCTGGGCTTTGCCATCGAGGGCTTCTCGTTCTTCACCGAGGCGATCTTCCTGGGCATCTACATCTACGGCTGGAATCGTCTGTCGCCGCGCGCCCACCTCCTCAGCGCCATCCCGGTCGTACTGGCCGGCTTTACCGGCTCGATGATGGTGATCGCCGTCAATTCCTGGATGAACCACCCGTCCGGATTCCGGTTGCACAATGGGCGCGCGGTCGATGTCCACCCGCTCACCGCCCTGTTCGGCAACTCCTACCTGTGGCCGGAGCTCCTGCACATGTATGTGGCCGGCTACATCGTCGCCGGCTTCCTGGTCGCCGCCGCCTACGGCGTCGGTCGCCTACGCCGGGGGACTTGGGGACGCTACGAACGCGCCGCGTTCGCGATCCCGCTGACCATCGCCGCCATCGCCTCCCCGGTCCAGGTCGTGCTGGGCGACTGGATCGCCCGCGAGGTGGCCACCACCCAGCCGGTAAAGCTGGCCGCCATGGAGGGCCTGTATCGCACGACTCGGGGGGCCGACGAGCACCTCCTGGGTTGGTACACGGATCGCCAGGTCAAGTATGGGATCGCCATTCCCAGGCTCCTGTCCCTGCTGGCGTTCCACGATCCCAATGCCACGGTCAAGGGTCTCGAGACGGTGCCGGCCCGGGACCGCCCGCCGGTCAACATCACCCGCCTCTCCTTCCAGGCGATGGTGGGCATCGGAACGCTGATGGCTCTCCTCGGGGCGTACTTCCTGTGGTTTCGCTGGCGGCGGGGTCGCCTGCCCGAGTCGCGCTGGTTCCTGGCCGCCGTGGTCGCCTGCGGCCCCCTCTCCTACATCGCCCTGGTGGCCGGCTGGATCACCACTGAGGTGGGGCGCCAGCCGTGGGTCGTCTACAACGTGATGCGCACCGCGCAAGCCGTGACCAACGTGCCCGAGCTGCCGATCGGCTACGGGACCCTGATCGTGGTGTATGCGGGTGTCGGGCTGAGCACCCTGTGGGTGCTGCGGCGGCTGGCCCGCGCTCCCATGCAGTCCCCACCCGAGGCCGGCGCCGGAACCACTCGAGCCGCCGAGGCGACCTGATGCATCTGTACGTCGTACCACTGCTCTTCGTGATGGCCGGCCTGGTCTTCTACACCGTGCTGGGCGGGGCGGACTTCGGGGCCGGCATCTGGCAGCTGATCTCGGGCCGGGGCGAGGCCGGAGACCGGGTGCGCCAGCACGCCCACGAGTCGATGGCCCCCGTTTGGGAGGCCAATCACGTCTGGCTGATCTTCGTGCTCACAGTGACATGGACGGCGTACCCCACCGCTTTCGGCTCGATCGCGTCAACCCTGTCGATCCCGCTGTTCATCGCTGCCGTGGGGATCATTCTGCGTGGTGCCACCTACGCGCTGCGAAGCGGCGCCAGCACGGCCGCCGAAGCCAGGCGGATCGACACCGGCTTTGCCATCTCCTCGCTGATCACCCCATTTGCCCTCGGCACTTGCATCGGCGCGCTGGCCTCCCGACGCGTGCCAGTAGGCAACGCGGCCGGGGCGCTGTTCTCCAGCTGGCTCAACCCCACCTCGATCGTGATTGGCGTGATTGCCGTGCTGAGCTCGACCTATCTGGCCGCCGTGTACCTGGCCGCCGACGCCGCCCGCCACGAGGACGCCGAGCTGGCCCGAGGCTTCCGCGTCCGGGCCCTGATCGCCGGCGCTCTGGCCGGGGCGGCTGCGGCCGTCGGTCTGCTCGTCATCCACAGCGATGCTCCGGCGCTGTTCAGCGGCCTGACCTCGGGCGGCGGTCTCGCGGCGCTGATCGTCTCCTTCGCCGCCGGTCTGGCCGCCCTTGCCCTGGTCTTGACGGAGAGCTTCGAGCCTGCGCGCTACGTGGCCGCGCTGACGGTGGCCGCCGTGGTGGCCGGCTGGGGCCTCGCCCAGCAGCCGATTCTGCTCAGAAATCTGACCATCCGCCAGGCGGCGGCGCCGTACGACACGCTGGTGCTGGTCGTGGTCGCCGTGGTGGCGGGCGGAGTCATCCTGTTCCCCTCGCTGGCCCTGCTCTTCCGCCTGTTCCTCGGCGGCCGCCTGGGTGAGACAGCCGGCGGTACCGCCGCACAGACGAACGCCTCGCCGACTGACCGGCGCACCCCCCGCCCCACCCTGGCTCGAGCCGCCCTGGCGGCGTTCGTGGCCGGGCTGATCCTCGTCGTGTTCATCGATGTGGAGTGGGGCCAGGTGCTGGGCGCCCTGCTCCTGGTCGCCTGCGTGATCCTCGGCTTCGTGGCCGTCGATCCGCCGTCCCTGGCTGAGCGTGAGGACGCCTGAGCCGGCGGTGCCCGGCGGTCGGCTGCTTGAATCCCCAGCCATGGCCCAGGTCACCGCACGCGCCACCACGACCGTACAGGCACCTCCGGAGCAGGTCCTCGAGCGACTGCGCGATTACCGCGCCCGCCCGGAGATCCTCACCGACAACTACACCACCTGCCGCGTGGAGGCCGGCGGCACCGGCGCGGGCACGATCTTCGCCTATCACTTCGCCGTCGGCGGGCGCGAGCGCGACTACCGGCTCCGAGCCGAGGAGGAGCCAGGCGTCATTCGCGAGCGCGACGAGCTGTCGTCGTTTGTCAGCACCTGGACCGTCGAGCCACTCGGTCCGGGGACCAGCAGCCGGGTCAGCCTGGAGGGCTCCTGGCAGGGCGCCGGCGGAGTGGCCGGGATCTTCGAGGGGCTGTTCGCCCCGCTGGGACTGCGCCGGATCTATGCCCAGGTTCTGGCCAACCTGGCCGGCAGCTTCAGCGGCTGACTCCGCTCAGAGTCGGGCCACGCAGAGCACCGTCGGGACGCTCAACTCGAGCACCCCGCCGTGTCGCTCGATCGTCTGGCTGACCCGCTCGAGCAGCTCCTGGCGCACGTCGGGCGCGAGCAGGATCGTGTCGGAGTGCGTGCCGAGCAACGCCACGTATTCGGCGGCTGTGTAGCGAAGCTCGCGCTCGTACCGGCGCAGCCCGGTGTGGGTGAAGCCGGCCGCCCGGGCCAGCTCCGGATGCCACTCCTCCGTCGTTCGCGGCGCGGAGCTCACGCCCGGGTGCATCGGCCCGAGCTGAACCTCACCCACTCCGCTCTCCTGGTAGGCAGCCTGGAGCTCCTCACGGATCGGGCAGCGAGTCCAGTCAACCCGATTCCAGAACGCGGCCAGCACCCCGCCGGGGCGCAGGAGGCCGTGTGCGCGCACGTATCCGGTCTGAGGCTCGATCCAATGCCAGGCCTGGGCGCTGTAGGCCAGCGGGAACGCCCCGGCCGGCAGCGCCGCCGACTCGAAGTCGCTGTGAATGATCCGAACGGAGTGCCCGGCGGTGGCGGCTTGCCGGCTCGCCACCGCCGCCATCTCGCCGTCTGGCTCGACGGCCACCACCGACAGGTCCCGGGCGCAGAACATGCGGGTGGCCTTGCCGGTTCCGGCACCGATCTCCAGCACCTCGGCGCCAGGCGGGCACCCGGCGTACTCGATCAAGTCGTCCACCAGCTCGGCCGGATAGTCCGGTCGCCAGGCGTCGTAGGCGTCGGCCACCGAGCCGAAGCTGAGCCGCCGGGCCTGGTCGATCATGCGTGCGACATCTGGGATCGATGGCCATCCGCCACGTCGGACAGGACACGAGCCATCGACCGGGCGGCCGGGGCGGCTCCCGGGCCGGCCGGCGTGGCCACCACGATCTGCCGGGTAGGGCTGCTCGGGTCAAGCGGCCGCACGACCACGCCGGAATGCTGAGCTCCCAGGGCCAGGCGGGGTATCAGCGCCACCCCGACTCCGGCGGCCACCAGGCCCTGAACGGTGGCGTAGTCGTCGCTCTCGAAGCTCACCCGGGGCTCGAATCCGGCGGCCAGGCAGGAGCGAACGACGTGACGCGCGCAGGGACTGCTCGCCGAGGTCTGCACCCAGTCCTCCTCACTGAGGTCGGCCAGCGTGAGCGTCTCGGTGTCGACCAGCCGGTGCCCGGCCGGCAGAACCACCTGGAGGGGATCGTCGAGCAGGTGGGTGACCGCCAGAGATCCCTCGATCACCTCGGTGGCCTCGGGAAACAGGAACAGCAGCGCCAGGTCGAACTCGCCGGCCCGCAGGCGGGGGGCGATCTCCTCGGGCTCCCCCTCGGCGAGGCTGAGCTCGATGTGGGGGTGACGGCGGCGGAACGTGGCCACCGCCCGGGGCATGAGGCTGGCGCCGGCGGACGGAAACGAAGCCACCCGGAGCCGTCCTCCGCGCAAGCCGAGCAGCGCGGCCAGCTCGTCCTCGGCGGCCTGCACGTGGGCGAAGATGGCATCCGCGTGCTCGATCAGCGTGGCGCCGGCGGCCGTGGGCCTCACCCCCCGGCGGTCGCGGACCACCAGGGCGACGCCGGTTTCCGCTTCGAGCCGGGCGATCGCCTGCGATACCGCTGACTGCGTGTATGACAGAGCGCTCGCGGCTTCGGAGAACGAGCCCCGGTTGATCACCTCCACGAGTACCTTCAGCCTGGCCAGACTCAGCATAAGCACTGCTTATTGTAGGGATGACCAACTTCACTGGAAGTAATCCTCTTCCCCTGCCAGGCTGACCAGCATGTCTACAGCGATCGTTTCATACGACGGAACCCTGAACGACGAGGACGCCCTTGGGCTGGCCTCGGTCCTGGGCGATGGCGGCCTGGAGCTCGTCCTGGCCTACGTCCGCCACTCGAAGGTGTCCGAGCGCTCGCGCGAGGAGCTCGAGGAGCACGAGGCCGAGGAGCTGCTTGAACGCGGCGCTCGCTGGCTCGGCGACCTGGACGTCGAGCGCCGGGTGGTTGTGCACGCGTCCACCGGGGAAGGCCTGCGCACGCTGGCCGAGGACGCCGACGCCGACTTGATCGTGTTCGGGTCGGACTACCGGACCCCAGCCGGACACGTGGTGCCTCAGGCATCCGCCCAGCGCCTGCTCGAGGGTGGCCACACCTCGCTGGCCATCGCCCCGGCCGGCTACGCCGCCACCCGGGAGCATCAGATCCACCGTCTCGGCTTGCTGGCCGGACTGGATGATCACGCGGCGATCGACACGGCACACGCACTCGCCTCCCGCTACGGCGCCACGGTCACCGGCTCCGCGCATGGCGTCGACCTGCTGGTCATCGGCTCCCGGCCCGAGGCCGCCGAAGGCCAGGTGCTGATCTCCGCCCAGGCTCAGAACGCAATCGATACCGCCTCGTGCCCCGTCCTGGTGGTGGCTCGCGGGGTGCCCGTGGATCTCCGCTCCTCGCTTTACGTCAGCTGACCCCCCCGGCCGCCGATGGGCAGCGCTGGCTCTGAGAGCCTGCGTCTAACGTGGCCGGGCGATGTTGCGCACGCTGATCATCTCGGACCTGCATCTGGGTTCCGGCTCACGGGTCAGCGTGTTGGATCGTCCGGAGGCGCTCGAGCGGCTGCTGTCCGAGGTCGAGCGCGCGGACCGGCTGGTGCTGCTGGGCGACATCGTCGAGCTGCTCGAGGGCCGGGCCACGGCGGCGCTGAGCCGGGCCGAATCGGTCCTGGGCGCCGTGGGGTCTCGGCTCGGGCCTGAGGCCGAGGCGATCCTGGTGCCGGGAAACCACGACCGCCCCCTGATCCGGAGGTGGCTGCGCTCGCGGGGAGCGAACCTTGGGCTGGAGGATCGGGTGCCGCTGGACGCGAGCCCGGCCTTGAGCGCCATCGCCGAGCGACTCGGTCCTGGGCGCCTGCAGGTTCGCTACCCGGGGGTGCGACTGAACGACAGCGTGTGGGCCACCCATGGTCACTATCTCGACCGGCATCTGGTACCGGTGTCCAACTGGGGCTGGTTTCGCGGCCGCCGGGCCGGCGGGCAGACGGACCGGGTGGGACCCTGGCGGTATGAGCGATCCGGCCGACTGCACGTCAGTCCGCTGATGCCATGGCTGCCCCGGCCGGCCACCTCGAGGTTGCGCGAGCTGGGGTCTGTGCTCAGGGCGACCACCATGCCGGCACTCCAAGAAGGGGTCCTCGACCCGAGGATCGCGCCTCTCACTTGGCGGTTGCTGAGCCATCAGATGCGCCGACACGCCCTGCCGGCGATGGCCCAGGTGGTGCATCGCCTGGGCGTGGAGGCCGACTGGGTGGTGTTCGGTCACGTGCACCGGCTGGGGCCGCTGGCCGGCGACGACGACGGTCAGTGGCGCGACCGGGACGGTGCGCCCGGCTTTCTGAACACCGGTGCCTGGCTCTACGAACCCAGGCTGGTTGCTCACAGCCAGCCGCCCCATCCCTACTGGCCGGGCGGCGCTGTGGTGATCGAGGACGGCGCCGCGCCCCGGCCGGTGGGGCTGCTGGACGAGCTCGCGCCGGCCGAGCTCGAGGCATCGCCCAGCGATCCGAGCACCTCCGATGGCATCGATCGAACCTCGCCGCGAGCCCACGCCGTCTAAGGTCCGATGCGCATGCCTAAGAGCTGGTTTTACGTGCAGACGCTGATTGTGATATTTGTCATGATCGGAATGGTCATCGCACTAACGAAACTGATCTGAATGTTCAAGGCGATCGTGATCGGCACAGACGGCTCCGAGACGGCCCGGCGAGCGGTGGGCGACGCGGTGGCTCTGGCCGAAAGCATCGGGGCCAAGTTGCTGGTGGTCAGCGTCTACGAGGCGGTCTCGGACGTCCGCCTGCGTGAGGAACGAGACGACGTGGCCGAAGACACGGACTGGGTGTTCAACCGCCGCGACGACGTGCTGGCCATGCTCGAGGAGACGGCTGGCGAAGCCCGCTCCGCCGGAGTGCCTGAGGTGGAGACGTTCGCCCGTCAGGGAGACCCGGCCGACGCGATCCTCGATGTCGCCGAGGAGCAGCAGGCTGACCTGATCATGGTCGGCAACCGTGGCATGACGGGGAAGCGGCGGTTCCTGCTCGGCTCGGTGCCGAACAAGATCTCGCATAACGCGCCCTGCTCGGTGCTGATCGTCAAGACGACCTAAGAGCCGTCTGGGGTTCGGGGCTCAGCCGGAATGGGCTGTGGCCGCCCCGAGGTTGACCAGCCCATAGCCATAGTCGGCGTTGGGCGCGCTGCCCCCGAGCGCGGTGGCGGTCTGTTCCAGCCTGGTCAGGATGGCCGCGGGCTTGGGATGGGGTCCGAGCACCCCGCCGGCGATCACCATGGCCGCTGCCGCCGAGACCTCCGGCGCGGCCATCGACGTGCCGGACCAGTCCCCGGGATAGCCGAACGTCCTCGGCTGCCCAAGGTGACGGAAGTCCATCTGGTACACGTTGGGCAACCTCCGGCCGGGATGGCAATCGCTGTCGGACAGCCCGGCATCGCGCCCGCCACCGGGCGCCACGAGATCCAGGCCCTGGCCGCTGTCTGAGTAGTTGGCCAGGCAGCGGTCCTTGGTGGTGGCGCCGACCGAGATCACCGTGCGGGCTCGAGCCGGGTAGGACACCGTCTTGCTGGCGTCATTGCCGGCCGCGGCCACCACTACCACGTTGTGATCATTCGCGTATTGCAGCGCGGACATGACATTGGGGATGTCCGACGCGCTCAGGCCGTCCCCGAACTGGAGGCTCAGATTGACCACCTGGGCTCCGTGAGTGACCGCGTAGCGGATGCCGGCGGAGACGCTGGCGGAGCCGCCGTCCCCGTTGGCGTTCAGCACCCGGACGGGCATGATCCAGGCGCGGTAGGCCAGACCGGCAAGGTCATGGCGGTTGTTGGTCGCCTCGGCCAGCTCCGCGGCCACGAAGGTGCCGTGGCCGTTGCGATCCAGTGCGTTGGGGTCGGTGCACCGACCCCTGGCGATCCGCCCGTCGACCAGATCACAGGGATCGATGAACCGGATGCTGGCGAAGTCCGGCATCTGCTTGAACTCCCGCCAGTTTCGGTAGGCGATTCCGGTATCCAGGACCGCGACCTTGATCCGGCTGGCTCCGGGCCGGCCGGCCGCACGCAAGTTGGCCCAGGCCGCCGGCGCATTTACTCCGGCACCGGAGAGGAAGTTCCACTGCATCTTCTCCCAGCCGCGAGGGCGGCGGGCGCGTCCGGGGTCATTGGGGTACCAGGCGCCCGTTCCCGCGGCGTGCGCGATGTAGTCGGGTACCGCGAAGCTGATCCCCGGCACCCGACGCACAGCCGCCAGCGATCCGGCCACCGAATGTCCGGCCGGGAGGCGCAGAACCTGCTCCTGAGGCACCTGGACCGGAGCCGCTGGAGTCACGGCGAGCCCGCTGGCGCCGCGGATGTCCGCCGAGGCGGAGGCCACCGGCGGGGTGTAGCCGACGATCAACCGGCCGGGCACGTACGAGGCCGGCCCGGCGACCGGGGATTTCACGCCGTGATCGGCCGCCGAGGCGCCGGCCGGTGCGACGCCCACGGTCAGACCGAGGCTCAGGGCCACGGCCAGGCCAGTCCCGACACGACCCCGAACACGAGGTCGGCTCACCCGCCGGCCCCACTTAGCATCTGGATTCAACGATTCACGTCCTGTCGGCCACGAGCATGGCCGTTCGTGGGCGCCGGCACCGAGCCCACCCGGGATTCGGTCTTGGTTAAGACATCATCGGAGCTCCAAAGTTTCCCAGCTCCGGATTTCGCTTGACCCCGATCAGCTCTCCCTTCTTTCCTCGCGACGAGTACTTTATGCGGCTCGCCCTCCGCGAGGCCGGCCTCGCCCTCGAGCACGACGATGTCCCAGTGGGGGCGGTGATCGTTCTGGACGGCGAGGTGATCGGCGCCGGCCACAACGAACGGGAGCTGCGCTCGGATCCCACCGCGCACGCGGAGATGCTCGCGCTGCGCCAGGCCGCCGCCGCCCTCGGGTCCTGGCGGATCCTGGGCGCCATCATGTACGTCACGCTCGAGCCGTGCTCGATGTGCGCCGGAGCGCTCGTCCTGGCGCGGCTCCCGCGAGTGGTGTTCGGGGCCACCGATCCGAAGGCCGGCGCGGCCGGCAGCGTGGTCAACCTTCTGGACCTCCCCGAGCTCAATCACCGCCCTGACCATCAGGGTGGCCTGTTGGCCGAGGAGTCCGCGAGTCTGCTGCGGGCATTCTTTGCCGGCCGCCGCTGAGGGGCGGCGGTACCCTGCCTGCCGGGGTCTCAGCCCTTTCGCCCGCCCCCGGGGATGCGCTCAGCGATCCGTCCCACCCGCTCGGTGGCCGTCTGGAGCGGCTCCACGACATCCCGCATCTCGTCGGCGTCCCGCGTCAGCTGGCGCACCGACTGGCTGATCTCCTCCGCGGCTCGGCGAACCGCGGTCAGCTCCGGCCCGAACGCCTCGCGCAATTTGGCGATCTCATCGTTGGACCCGCCGAACTCCACGCGGAGGGCGTCAAGCTCCCCCGGGATCGGCTCCATCAGCCGCCGCACTCCCGCCACCTCGTCGCGCAGCGCCTCGGCTGACGCGGACATACGCACGACGGCGTCCGCGGCCCGGTGGAGGTCATCGAACGCTCGCATGACCAGCCGCGGGGGAAATAGAAATTGTTCGAGCATGACTGGGGACGTTCCCCACAACTGCTTCCCGTGGCGGTTCGGTGCCGAAACCTGCCAGGTCGATGTGGTCACGGCCGCCCTCGTAGAATCATCCGAGCTCCATCGCTGATTCCAGACCCGCGCGAGCACGTTGGCCGGGCGGAATCGCCGAGCCCCCGGAGAGGTGGCAGAGCGGTTGAATGCGCCGGTCTCGAAAACCGGTATGGGCTATCAGTCCATCGGGGGTTCGAATCCCCCCCTCTCCGCTGATTTCGGTGTTCGTCGCCGGGATTCCGGCCTTTCTCGGGCATTCTTGAGGGTTCTGGCTGCCGATGCTGGGTCGACTGCGCTCGGCGATTACTGGCGCTTTGACGCCGCGTTTTCAGCGGTGGATGTGATTGGGCGATGTTCACGATCGCAACCCGATCGCAAACCGGCCCGGAGAGGGGAGCACCAAAAACGGCTCGGGGGCTTCCATTTGAGCTCGATCAGAGCTATCAGTTTGGGCCTATGGCGCAAGGCTTGGATTCTCGGCGACGAACCGAAGGGATCGTCATTCGCCACGCCCGTAGTTGTGGAAAGCGGACCGGCGGGATGTGCTCATGCGCCCCGGGCTACCAGGCCCAGGTCTGGTCCTCAAAGGATTAAAAGACGATCCGAAAGACCTTCCGCTCGCTTACCGACGCTCGAGCGTGGCGAGCCGAGACCCATACCGGCCTGCGACGCGGCCTGATTCGCTCTCCCACCCGCACCACCTTGGGCGAGGCCGCAGAGAGCTGGCTCGCCCTGGCCAAAAGCGGGACCGTGCGCACCCGGTCGGGTGCGCCATCGATGTTGCGCGCGAAGGACGCGAGTGCGAGTAGCTCGACGGCAGGCAGGACCATAGGGAGGATGCCGTCATCCCTGCATTTTCAGAGCCGCCTACACCATGGTGACGAGCGGGTCGACGGTTCGAGTGCTTCAAAGGGCTCTTTCGGTGCAGGCGACTGCCGCCACTTCAACGAGCGTCTTGAGGGATGGCACCTTCGTTCGGCGGCTTGCATTCACTTCGACACCGCTGTGTCGGACGATAGGCGGGTGAGAACATCGAGCAGCGCGTGGGTTCCGCTGGCGTCCCTGGCCGTGCCAACGACGACTCTGTCGGGTCGAACGAGGGCGATCCGAGCCGGGTACAGCCATGACGCGAGCGTGTCGGACTCCTCGGGGATACCACCCGGTCCGATTCGCACCATCCGGACGCCGAGGGCGACGGCCAGGGAGTGTGTCCGAGCCTCCGCGGGCAGGCTCTCCATGGGGTCCACGCCGATGCCGAGGAGGACGAAGCCCGGGCCGAGTAGATCGTCCAGAAGGGTGCCCGGCCGATCGTCGACAAGCAGCCGGGGCTGTGGAAGCGGCTCACCGGCCCGGTGGAGGTGATCAGGGTGGCGGAGGATGAGGCGGCCGCCGGCGACCCGGGACGGCGGCTTCCACCCGCCTGCGGCCACCCACGAACGGACACGCGCGCTTTGCATCAGCCCGTGCATAGTGGAGTCTCGTGCCGCGGCGAGCCGAGGACGACGGGTCTGGACGATGGCTCCGATGCCGGCGGCCAATGCCGTCATGCGTATGACGTGCGGCATCCGCTCACGCGAGTAGGTGTCCAAGAGCTCTGCCGACGCCCGACTCTTGACGACGGCGGCCAGCTTCCAGGCCAGATTGTGAACGTCGCGCAGGCCTGTACCGAGGCCCTGGCCGGCGAAGGGCGGCGCGAGATGTGCTGCGTCACCGGCCAGCAGCGTGTGACCGACTCGCCAGCGAGCGGCGATGCGTGTGTGGAATGTATAGACAGCTGCCCGCAAGATGGCCGGCGCGGGCGCGCTGAGCCTGGCCTCCAGCAAAGCCGTGACGGCGTCCAGTGGGACCGCATCTCTCATGCGGTCCTCCGGCCCGAGCATGAACTCCCACCGGTGCGCGTTACCGGGCAGGGGGCCGTGAACCCAGGGGCGCCGAGGGTTGCAGGCGAACTCGAACGCGAAGGGGTCAAACGAGGCTGCCTTGCCGTCCCCGGGGTCGGGCAGGCTCGAAGCCTCAGTGTCGACCACGAGCCAGTCCGCCCCAGCGGTACGCCCTACCAGCTGCACCCCGAGGAGGCGGCGCAGCGTGCTCCGTGCGCCGTCACAGGCCACCACGTATGACGCGCAGCGCTGGCGGAGTTGCCCGTCGCCCCCCGCCTCTCGCGTGTCCACGCGCACTACGCCTCCCGCCTCCGAGAGCGCGGTCACCTCCCACCCGAGACAGGTATCGATCAGTGGCTCGGCGGCCAAGCGCGCGTGCAGCAGGCGCTCCAGCTGCGGCTGGTGAAAGAACGTCAGGCCGGGGTGCCCGACGGACCCGGGCAGGGGCGGGAGGCTGAGCAGCGTGTCTCCGGACCGGCCGCGGAGTCGAACCGTTACGCCGGCCAGCAGGTCAAGGCCGTTCGCGGCGCTCACCCCAGCCGCCTGCAGGACGCGCAGCGCCTCGTCGTCCAGCGCCACCGCGCGGGCCAGCGGATAGGGCTCCGTGTCCCGCTCGATGGCCAGGACCGGCACTCCCTGCCCGGCCAGCAGCAGAGCCAGCGTGGCGCCGACCGGGCCCAAGCCGACGATGAGCACCGGAGCGGGCATCAGGGCCGCTGTACGCTGCCAGGGTGAGGCCGTCCGTCCCCCGCCGCGCGCGCAACGACCTGCGCCAGTACGACGACCTGGCGGACCAATGGTGGGACCCGCAGGGTGCGTTCTGCTCGCTGCACTGGCTGGCGGAAGCCCGCGGGCGCCTCATCCCACCGGCGCCTGCCAGTGGCGGGCAACTGCTGGATGTCGGCTGCGGCGGTGGACTGCTGGCGCCGCACGTGCACGGATACCACCACGTCGGTGTCGACCTCTCCCCCACCGCACTCGCTGTCGCTGCGGAGCATGGAGTCGAAGGCGTGGAGGCGGACGTGGCTGCGTTGCCGTTCGCCGACAGCAGCTTCGACGTCGTGGTCGCCGGTGAGATCCTGGAGCACGTCACCGACCTCCCCGGCACCGTGGCGGACGCGCTGCGGGTTCTGAAGCCGGGCGGCGCGTTCATCTGCGACACGATTAACAGCACGCGGCTGGCACGCCTGGTGCTCGTGACGATCGGCGAGCACGTCCGCGGCGGCCCGCCGCCGGCCTGCCACGATCCGGAGTTGTTCGTGAACCCGCGTGAGCTGCAGAGGCTTTGCGCAGCCGGCAACGTTCAGCTCAGCGTCCATGGGCTGCGCCCTGCCTCGCTGCAGTTCCTCGCCTTCCAGCTGCATCGCCGGCAGAGCGTGGACATGGTGCGCTCCAGGTCCCTCGCTGCCGTCTATCAGGGCTTCGGCACCAAAGCGCTCGTGACCAGCTGAGCTCAGGCCCGGCCGCGGAGCAACGCTGCATAGAGCGTCAGGCCGGGACCGAAGGCCATCATCACGACGGGATCGCCGTCCGCCAGACCTCGTTGCGCGCGGATCCGATCGAGCACCAGGAGCACCGTGGATGAGGAGCAATTGCCGTGCTCGCGCAGCACAGCGGTGCTCTCCTCAAGGTCGGACTCTCCCAGACCAAGCTGATCGCAGACGACATCGATGATCCGTGGGCCGCCAGGGTGCACGGCCCAACCCCGGACGTCCTCTGGCGTGAGACCGTGGGG
>DASZNA010000063.1:0-13845 GCA_035551655.1 Solirubrobacteraceae bacterium | reverse complement strand
ACCCCGCGAGTGGAGATCGAGGCGCTGGCCGACCGGGCCCGCCAGGCGGGGGTCGAAATCCTCGACCACGCTTCCGCGCTGGGCTACTTCGACGGCATCGTGCCGGTATGGCGCGGCGACACCCTGCATCAGGTCAGAGCGGCCCGTCACGTCCTGGCCACGGGAACCATCGAGCAGCCGCTGGTGTTCGCCGGCAACGATCTCCCCGGCGTGATGCTGTCCGACGGCGCCCGACGCCTGGCCTCGCTGTACGCGGTCTCCCCCGGCCGCCGCGCCGTCGTGGCCACCACCAATGACCGAGGACTCCAGGCGGCTGTGGCCCTTCACGAGGCCGGTGTGCAAGTGCTGGCCGTGGCCGACGCTCGGCCTGAGCCCGGGCCCCGGGCCGAGGCCTGCCGGCGGCTGGGCATCGAGGTGCTCCCTGGCCAAACCGTCATCGAGGCGCGGGGCGGCCGCTGCGTGGAGCAGGCGATGCTGGCGCCGGTCGGCCACATCGAGTACGCCGGGGAGCGGGCGATCCGCTGCGACCTGCTGGTGGTCAGCGGCGGCACCTCCGGGGCGACCTCGCTGGCCCTTCAGGCCGGAGCGACCACCTCGTATGACGAGACGGCCGGGCAGTTCAGGCTGAGCTCACTACCGGACAGCATGCACACGGCCGGGGAGCTGGCCGGTGATGAGGCCACCGCCGTATCGGGATCACTGGCCGGGCACGCGGCCGCTCACGCTCTCGGGTACGGCAGCGCCGAGTCCCGAGCCGCCGAGGAGTCCCTGCGCCGGCACCTGGAGACGGACGGCGCGGTCGAGACCCCGGGCGTCGCGCCGCCCGCCGTGAGCGGCCGGGAGCGGGGCAAGTGCTTTGCCTGCCTGTGCGAGGACGTCACCGAGAAGGACATCGCCTTCAGCATCGCCGAGGGATTCGACTCGATCGAGCTTTGCAAGCGCTACACGACGGTCACCATGGGGCCGTGCCAGGGCCGGATGTGCCAGGTGCCCTCCGTTCGCCTGATGGCGCAGGAGACTGGCCAGCGTCTCGGGGAAGTCGGAACGACGACCGCACGGCCGCCCTGGATATCGGTGCCGATGGGGATCCTGGCCGGCCGGCCGTTCGAGCCCGCCAAGCGCTCGGCCATGCACCGCCGCCACCGGGAGCTGGGGGCCCGGATCAATTGGGCCGGAGATTGGCGGCGCGCCTACGACTACGGGGACGCGCAGGCCGAAGCGCTGGCCGTGCACCAGTCCGCCGGACTGATCGACGTATCGACTCTGGGCAAGCTGCTGGTTCAGGGCCCGGATGCGGGGGAGTTCCTGGACCGCCTGTATCCCAACCGCTTCTCCAACCTGGCTCCGGGCCGGATCCGCTACGGCGTGATCAGCTCGGATGCTGGGCGGATCGTGGACGACGGGACGATCTGCCGTCTGGACGAGGAGAGTTTTTACGTGACCACCACCTCCAGTGGCGCCGGAGCCATGGAGGAATGGTTCGCCTGGTGGCTGGCCGACTGGCGCATGCGCGTCCATCTGACCGACGTGACCCAGGGACTGGCCGCGGTCAACCTGGCCGGCCCCCGGGCCCGGGAGATCATGGCCAAGGTCACCGACCTGGATGTCTCGCCGGAGGGGTTCAAGTACCTCGATGGGCTGCGCGCCCCGATCGCCGGCGTGTCCTGTCTGATTCTGCGGATCGGCTTCGTGGGCGAGGTGGGCTATGAAATCCACTGCCCCGCCGCGTTCGGGGAACACGTCTGGGACGCGCTGCTCGAAGCCGGCGAGGAGTTCGGGATCCGCCCGTTCGGCCTGGAGCCCCAGCGGATCCTCCGACTGCAGAAGATGCACATCCTGGTCGGCCAGGACACCGACTCCGAGTCGACGCCGTTCGGGGCCGCGATGCCCTGGATCGTCAAGCTCGACAAGCCGAACGACTTCATCGGGAAGTGGGCACTCGAGCACTACGCCGAGCACCCGCCAGGAATCTCCCTGGTCGGTTTCACCACCTCGAACGGAGCCGTCCCCACGGAGGGCTCGGTGGTGCTGGACGAGGCCGGCCGAGCGGCCGGCCAGGTGACCAGTGCCCGCCACTCTCCGGTGCTGGACAAGACGATCGGCATGGCCTGGGTCCCTGAGCAGTTCGCCCGGGATGGCGCGACGATCACCATCTCCGACAACAGCACCCGGTTCACCGCCGCCGTGCAGACCCGCCCCTTCTACGACCCCGAGGGGGAGGTGCTGCGCTCATGAGCCTGGAGTTCCTGAGCGTCGTATCCACCGCCGGATCCGGGGCCGCGCCGGTGGCCCGATCGCCGATGGAGCCGATGGCCCTGGCGGCCGGGGGGCGGACCGCCGACAGGGACGGATGGAGCGTCGTCACGAGCTTCGCCTCGCCGGAGGCCGAACGAGATCACTGCCAGAACAGCGTGGGATTCGCCGACTCCTCACACCTGACCAAACTCGAGCTACAGGCCGCAGCCGAGGAGCTCCAAGGGCTGATCCGCGAGCTCACCGGCACCGCCCCGCAGCCCGGGGAGGCCATCCGCCGGCACGGAGCCTGGTGGTGCCCGGTGACCCCGGCGCGGTTGCTGGTCATCACGCCCCCCTCCGCGGCCCGCCGCACGCGCGATGAACTGGAGGCGGCGACGGGGCGCCTGCAGGCCCCGGCGGCGCTCACCGACCTGACCAGCGTATTCGCCGCCCTGACCCTGGTCGGCCCGGCCGCGCGGGAGACCATCGCCCGGTTCTGCGCGCTTGACCTGCGGCCCCACGTCACACCGGTGGGCGGCCTGCGGCCCGGGTCGATCGCCCGCCAGCCGGGGATCCTCGTGCGCGAGGACGCCGAGCGTTACCTGCTGCTGTTCGGCTGGGCAGTCGGTCAGTACATGTGGACCGTCGTGCACGACGCGGCCGGCGAACTGGGCGGCGGACCGGTGGGCGCCGACAGCCTGGCGGAGCTGAGCGCATCGGACGAGGGGGTGGCCGTAGGTGCTTGACCTGTTCCGCAAGCGACGCATGTGGCGTCCGCCCCAGGACCTGAAGGACTCCTACGACGTGGTGATCATCGGCGGCGGCTCACACGGTCTGGCCACCGCGTACTACCTCCAGAAGGAGCACGGGATCGGAAACGTGGCCGTGCTGGAGAAGCGCTACATCGGCTCGGGAGCGGCCGGGCGCAACACGACGATCCTTCGCTCCAACTACAAAACTCCCGAAGGCGCCCGGTTCTACGACGCCAGCGTCAAGCTCTACGAGGGGCTGTCCGGCGAGCTTGGCTTCAACCTCCTGTTCTCCCAGTGCGGGCACCTGACGCTGGCCCACTCCGACCGGGCCATGTTCGTGATGGCCAACCGGGCCGAGGTCAACCGCCTGGCCGGCATCGACTCCCGTCTGATCTATCCGGAGGAGATCAAGACCCTGGCTCCGTCGATGCAGGTGGACAACGCCGACGCCACGTATCCGATCATGGGCGCGCTGTACCACCCCCCGGGAGGCATCATCCGGCACGACGCGGTGGTGTGGGGACTTGCCCGAGGGGCGGACCGCGGAGGCGCAGAGCTTCATCAGAACACCGAGGTGCTCGGGATCGAAAAATCGAACGGCAAGGTCACCGGCGTGCGGACCAGCCGGGGCAACGTGAAGGCAGGAGTCGTCCTCAACTGCACGGCCGGCTGGAGCAGCCTGATCTGCGAGATGGCCGGACTGCAGCTCCCGATCACCACGCACATCCTGCAGGCCTGCGTGACCGAGCCGGTCAAGCCGCTGCTCGACGTGGTGATTGTGTCCTCGCAGATGCACATCTACATCAGCCAGACCGACCGCGGCGAGTTCCTGCTCGGGGCGGAGATCGAGCCGTGGACCACCTACCGGATGCAGGGAACGCTCAACTTCCTGCAGGAGGTGTGCCGCCACGCGCTGGAACTGTTCCCGCAGCTGGAGCGGGCCCGGATCCTGCGCAGCTGGGCCGGCCTATGCGACCTGAGCCCCGACTACAGCCCAATCCTGGGGGCCACCGAGCTGGAGAACTTCCACGTGAGCGCCGGGTGGGGCACGTACGGATTCAAGGCGGCGCCGATCGTCGGAAAGACGCTGGCCGAGCTCACGGCCACCGGGCGCACGCCGGAGCTGATCGCGCCGTTCGCGCTCGAGCGGTTCTACGAGGACAAGTTGGTTTCCGAGCTGGCCGCGGCCGCGGTCAGCCACTAGCGTCACAGAAAGCAAGGAGGGACCCGTGAAGAGCAGCCTCGAAATCGCCCAGGAGGCGACGCTGATACCGATCGAGACGATCGCCGAACGCGTGGGGCTGCAGCCGGAGGAGGTCGACCCCTACGGCCGCTACAAGGCGAAGGTCTCGCTGGGCGTGCTGGACCGTCTCAAGTCGACGCCGGACGCCAAGCTCGTCTGCGTCACCGGGATGACTCCGACCAAGGCCGGAGAGGGCAAGACGACCACGCTGGTCGGCCTGACCCAAGGGCTCGGAGTGATCGGCAAGGATCCGGTGGCCTGTCTGCGCGAGGCGTCGGTGGGTCCGGTGTTCGGCCTGAAGGGCGGCGCGGCCGGGGGCGGACTGACCCAGGTCGTGCCGATGGAGGATCTGAACCTCCACTTCACCGGCGACATCCACGCGATCGGTGCCGCCAACAACCTGCTGGCGGCGATGATCGACGCGTCGATCCTGCACGGCAACCCGCACGACATCGATCCCCTGCAGATCGGCTGGCGCCGGGCCGTCGACATCAACGACCGCGCGCTCCGGCAGATCGCTGTCGGGCTGGGCGGCCGAGCCAACGGCTACCCGCGGGAGACGGGCTTCGACATCACCGCCGCCTCCGAGGTGATGGGAATCATGGCGGTGGCCCGGGATCTCCAGGACCTCCGCCGCCGCCTGGGCCGGATCACCGCCGCCTACTCCTACGCCGGCGAGCCGGTCACCGCCGAGGATCTGCAGGCCGCTGGAGCCATGGCGGTCCTGCTCAAGGACGCCATCAAGCCCAACCTGGTGCAGACGCTCGAGGGCCAGCCCGTGATGATGCACTGCGGGCCGTTCGCCAATATCGCCCACGGCAACAACTCCCTGATCGCCGACCTGATCGCCATGAAGCTCGGCGATTACGTGGTCACCGAGGCGGGGTTCGGGTCTGACATGGGGGCCGAGAAGTTCTTCGACATCGTCTGCCGGTTCGGTGGCCTGCGCCCCTCCGCCGCCGTTCTGGTGGTCACTGTCCGGGCGATCAAGCACCACGGCGGGCTAGAGGACGACCCCCGACTCGAGACGGACGCCGGTCGCACGGCGCTGGAGATCGGGATGGCCAACGTGCGCCGGCACCTGGGAATCATCCAGGCGTTCGGGATCCCGGCGGTGGTAGCGGTCAACCGGCGCCCGGGCGACAGCCAGGACGAGCTGGAGCTGGTCCGGCGCCTGGCCAAGGAGGCGGGCGCGTTCGCCGCCGAGATCAACGAGGGGTTCGAGCGGGGCGGGGCCGGAGCCGCCGATTTGGCTACGGCCGTGGTCGAGGCCTGCGAGCAGCCCAACGAGTTCGCGCCGCTCTATGCGGACGACGCCCCGATCAAGACCAAGATCGAGACGGTGGCCAAGCGGGTGTATGGGGCTCAGGACGTGAGCTACTTCCCCGCCGCCGAGGAGCGGATCAAGCAGTTCACCGAGCAGGGTCTCGACAAGGTGCCGGTCTGCATGGCCAAGACTCAGCTCTCGCTGTCCTCCGATCCCAACCTGCTGGGAGCGCCGGAGGGCTTCACGCTGCCCGTGCGAGACATCCGCGCCTACACCGGCGCCGGGTGGCTGGTGCCGCTGTGTGGAGACATCATGCAGATGCCGGGCTACGGCAAGACGCCTGCCGCGCACAACATCGATATCGACGCCGACGGGCGCACAATAGGACTCTTCTGAGCGGGGTGGGATAATCGGCGCCTCATGGGGGCGCTT
Organism: Solirubrobacteraceae bacterium; assembly: GCA_035551655.1. Classification (GTDB taxonomy): domain Bacteria; phylum Actinomycetota; class Thermoleophilia; order Solirubrobacterales; family Solirubrobacteraceae; genus Palsa-465. Next base: position 7,916 of record DASZNA010000063.1, on the reverse strand, counting down.
GGCTCAATAGGTTCAACCGAGAAGACCGGCCGATCAGAGTCTCTGGTCGATGGTGCCGAACGGGCGCTGCGCCACTGGCTGGCCTCCGGCCGCTTCCGGACGGGCGATCGACTGCCCCCCGAGCACGAGGTGGCCACGATGCTCGGCGTGTCCCGGGGCACCCTGCGCAGTGCGCTGCTCAGGCTCGATCAGAGCGGGGAGATCGTCCGCCGGCAGGGCAGCGGCACGTTCGTCGGCCACACCGCTCTGCCGGTAGCCCTGGATGAGCGACTCGAGCGCCTCGAGCCCTACTCGTCGATGGCCGCCCGGCGGGGACTGGACCTGCGCTCCAAGGATGTACGAATTGAGCGCCACCCCGCCGGCGCCCAGGTGGGCAGCGCGCTGGGCCTGGCGGCGATTGCCCAGGTGATCACGATCTCCCGCACGCTGCTAGCCGGAGACGACCCTGTGGCGGTGATGTTCGATGTCGTGCATCCGTCGATCCGGCTGCCTGATCAGCGGACTCTGCGCGATGCCCTGGAGAACGGGCGTATGGTGCTCGACCTCCTGCTCGATGCCGAGGTGCCCGTGGCCTACGCCCGCACCCGGGTCTCCCCCGCTCTGCTCAATCCCCAGGACCGGGAGGGCAAGCTGCTCAACATCCGCTCCACGGTGGCCGCGCTGGAGCTGGAGGAGCTGATCTACGCCGGGCGGGACGAGCGGGTGGCCTATTCCCGGGATCTGTTCGCGCCGGATGGGCTCGACGTGATGGTGATGCGCACCCTGGAGTCCACGCGCCCCTCCCCAGTGGTCGACCTGAGGAACTCGCGTTCGCGGTCCCGGACCCGTCGGCGCTGATCCCGATCGCCGACGTGGCCAGCTCCGAGATGCGCGCCGGCGTCGCCTCGGTGGCGCGGGCACTGAGCCTGCTCGACGCGCTGGCCGACAGCGACCGCCCGCTCGGGGTCAGCGAGCTGGCTCGGCAGATCGGCGTCAACGCCAGCACGGCATCTCGCCTGCTGGCCACGCTTGAGCAAACGGGATACGTGGAGCGCACGGCGCGCGGTCCCTACCGGCTCGGCCTGAAGCTGGTCCGTCTATCCGAGCACGTCCTGGCCGGCATCGACCTGCGCGAGCGGGCCCGCCCGTGGCTGCAGTGGCTGGCAGGCGAGACGGGCGAGACGGCGACGCTCTCGGTGCCCGGGCCCACCGAGGCGGTGACCGTCGACTTCGTCTCCTCGCCTAGGTCGGTGGCCAGCATGGCCCGGCTCGGCCGCCCCAGTGTCCCTCACGCCACCGCGGCCGGAAAGGTGATGCTCGCGTTCGGTCAAGCCCGCGCCCCCACCCCGCTGACCGCCTACACCGAGAACACGATCACCGATGTGAAGGTGCTGGAGGCCGAGCTTCAGCAGGTCAGGCAGGCCGGCCTGGGCCAGGCCGTGGCCGAGCGCGAGCCGGACCTGGCCGCCCTGGCCGTGCCGGTGTTCGGCCGGGAGCGCCAGCTGGTGGCGATTCTGGGCCTGCAGGGCCCGACGTCCCGGGTGCCGGGGGCCGAGCGCGAAGCGCTGGCCGCGGCGCTGCGTCGGGCGGCGGATGAGGTGGCCACGGCGCTCGGGGCCGGCGCCGGGGACGAAGCGGCCGGCTGAGCCCCGGGCTGCTCGAGCCAGCCAGCCGAGCAGCCCGCAGAGCGCAGCCTCAGCTCCAGGGGTACGGGCTGTGGGAGACCGGGTGCAGCTGGCCGGTGTGGAAGCGCTCGAAGCGGAACGGGGCCAGCAACGTGGAATGCTCGCCGGTCAGGATCCGGGCGATCTCCTGGCCCACGGCGATCATCTTGTAGCCGTGGTTGGAATCCGCGGCCACGAACACGTTCGGGCGCATGTAGTCGAACACCGGGAAGTTGTCGACGGTGAACGCTCCGGCGCCCCCCGACCTGACCTGGCGATAGTGCTGCCGGCCACCCTCGAAGCGCTCGAGGCAGTGAGACAGCGCGGCCGACCACATGTCAGGGAACCCGGGGTCGACCGTGCCGGTCGGGTAGGGATCGACCTCGAACCGCTCGCCCACCGTGAGGGGCTGGGCGCCACCCTGGATCGACGTGCGGTCGGGCTTGAAGTACACCCCCCAGGGATCTTCGGTGATCAGCCGGCCGCCGTCGTCGCGCAGCGGTTGGTCTGAGTCGACGTGCAGCACGGGTGAGGGCCGGCCGTCGGCCGTGGTGAAGTCGCTGGGATCGATGGCTAGCTCGCCCTCCTGCAGATACCAGTAGGTCCACATCGGTAGGTCCTCCCGGACGCTCCCGTCGGGCTGGCGCACGTCCACCCGGTCGGGCAGGCCGAGCTTGGCCCACAGCGAGGCGATCCACGGGCCGACCGCCACCACCACCTGCTCGGGGGCGATCGTGCCGTGGCTGGTGCTCACCCGGGTAACGGCGCCGGAGTCGTCGAACTCGAAGCCGGTGACCTCCACCCCGGTCCGGATATCGGCGCCCGCCGCACGGGCCTTGTCGGCCAGGCCGGCCATCGACTCGCGGTTGAACGCATATCCGCCGCGCTGCTCGTGCAGACACACGGTGAGGCCGGGGGCGCGCCAGTCGGGATACAGCGAGCGCATGTGCTCCCGCACCGCGTCCTCACCCAGCACCAGCTCGGAGGCATAACCGATCCGCTGCTGGCGCTCGTGGACGGCGATCAGGTCCTCCTCCTGCGCGGGGGGTCCGAGCGCTATGTAGCCGGTGCCGTGGTAGTGCAGCGATTCGGGGTCGGACTCCCAGATCTCCACGCAGGCGGCCATCAGCTCGGACATGGCGGGCTGGAAGTAGTTGTTGCGGATCACTCCGCAGGCGATCCCGGACGCTCCGGCGCCCACGTCGGTCTTGTCGAGGACGAGCACCCGCTCGCCCCGCTGAGCCAAATGCCAGGCGGTTGACAGGCCGTGGACTCCGGCCCCGATCACCAGCACTCCAGGCTGTTCAGGCAGCTGATCTGACATCCGTCCTCCTTGCGCTCTGCGCAAATGGTATGCGTGCTCCGCAAAGGAACTTATCAGTCCACACGGCGGAGATGCGGCTGCCTTGCACCCTGTACCGCGGGGGTGCTATAAGGCGATGTACCAATTTGTCCAGAGTGCCTGGGCGCCCCGCGGGGCTTGCGGAGGGACTGGAAAGGAGCGCAGATGGCGATTGTTGAGAAGGGCGAGGAGACCTCCAACGGGAAGCCGGTATTCGAGCTCGGTGGCACGGTGCAGACGGTGCTGGACAGCCCGCGGATCGAGCCGCCCCCGTCCACCCTCGAGGAGGCCCGCAACGCACCCGGGCGGCGGGAGCAAATCGAGCAGATCACCCGGCGGATCGAGGCCGAGGACATCAAGTACGTGTTCTTCCAGCAGGTCTCGGTGACCGGCCGGGTGCTGGGCAAGGGCGTGGTCTCCACGTTCTTCTCCCAGGTGGCCGAGCGCGGCTACCAGCTCGTGTACGGCGCGACGGCCAACCTGTTCACCGATCGCTACGGCAACTACATCGGGTTCGGGCCCGAGGAGTCAGAGCTGGCCGCGGTGGCCGATCTCGACACGTTCGCCGTGCTGCCCTGGGACCCCCGGGTGGCCCGGGTGTTCTGCGATTGCTACGACACCGAGACGGGCGAGCTGATGGACGCCGACTGCCGGCAGAACCTCAAGCGGGTGGCTCACGAGTTCGAGCAGGAGCTCGGCTACCACTTCCTGATCGGGATCGAGCCCGAAACCATGTGGCTCAAGGCGCCCAAGGACGGCGAGCTCCCGGAGGGCCTGACCAAGCCCTACTGCTACCACATCCACCAGTTCGAGGAACTGCGTCCGGTCTTGCTCGACGTGGTCGACTGGGGCCAGCAGCTCGGCCTGGACATGAGCTACGGCGACCACGAGGACGCCCCCGGGCAGCTCGAGCTGAACTTCCGGTTCGACCGGCCCGTCCGGACGGCCGACAACATCACCACCTACCGCCAGGTGTGCGCGGCGGTCGGGCGCAAGCACGGCGTGCAGCCCACGTGGATGCCCAAGCCGTTCACCGGCGTATCGGCCAACGGCCACCATCATCACTTCACCCTGGTCGACGAGTCCGGCCACAACGTGTTCCACGACCCGGATGGTCCGGGCCAGCTGTCGGAGATCGCCCGGCACTTCCTCGGCGGCATGCTCGACCACTTCGGGGCGCTCATGTGCATCGGCAACCCGACGGTCAACTCGTACTGCCGGATGTGGGACACCGGCTTCTGGGCTCCTGTGTACAAGAACTGGGGCTGGCAGAACCGGACCACGACGGTGCGCGTGGCCAGCGGCGGGCGGTTTGAGTACCGCGGCGTCGACTCCTCGTGCAACCCCTATCTGACCACCGCCTCGCTGCTGCAGGCCGGGCTCGACGGGGTCCGGCGCAAGGCAGATCCCGGGCCGCCCCAGCAGGGCAACACCTACGACCTGCTCCAGCAGGGAGCCGAGATCGAGCGGGTACCCGAGAGCCTGGGGGCGGCGCTGAACGCGCTGGCCGCCGACAAGGTGGTGCAGGACGCGATGCCGGGTCGCCTGTACAAGGTGTTCGACCACTACAAGCGCGATGAGTGGGAGCGCTACTTGGCCGCGGTGACCGACTGGGAGCGCGACGAGTACCTCGAGGTCCTTCCCTGATGTGTGGGATCGCCGGCATCATCTACAAGAACGGAGACGGCGCCCACCGGGTGGGCCGGGACATCACGGCGATGCTTCAGTCGATGAAGCACCGCGGGCCCGACTCGACCGGCTTCGCGCTCTACCGCGCCCCCGAGCGCGAATTCGTACTCCGGATCAAACTGGCTGACTCCACCGAGCCTCGCGACGTGGACTTCGCCGATGACCTGCGGCGCCGGCGTCGGGACACCGAGGCGCGGATCCGAGGGGCGGGCGCCCGGATCGTGGGCGTCGAGGACATCAACGAGTACACCTACAGCGTCAACGTGGAGTACGAGGGTGACCTCAAGCAGCTGGCCGACCATGTCGAGTCGGTCCCCCATGCGGAGGTGCTGTCGCTGGGCCACGCGCTGGAGATCGTCAAGGACCTGGGCGACGCCAAGACGGTGGGCGACTCCTACGGGCTGGACAACTACGTCGGCTCCCACGGCATCGGCCACGTCCGGATGGCCACCGAGTCCGACGTCGACATATCGAACGCGCACCCCTACTGGGCCTATCCGTTCCCGGATGTGGCGGTGGTGCACAACGGACAGCTGACCAACTATCACCAGTGGCGGCGCCGCCTCGAAGCGGCCGGGCACCGGTTCGCGTCGATGTGCGACTCGGAGATCGTGGCCGTCTACCTGGCCGAGCGGATGCAGCAGGGCGATGATCTGGAGTCAGCCATGCAGCGGAGCCTGGATGAGCTGGACGGCGTCTTCACCTACATCTGCGTGACCGAGGACGCCCTTGGCGTGGCCAAGGATGAGCTGGCCGCCAAGCCGCTCGTCCTCTACGAAGGCGACGACATGGTGGCGCTGGCCTCCGAGGAGATCGCCATCCGGGCGGTCCTCGATCGGGAGATCGAGACCTACGACCCCTACGAGAGCGAGGTGATGGTATGGAAGCGGTGACCGCCGGTCAGGGTCAGCAGCGGGAGGCGCGATTCGATGCCCGTGGGCTGGTCGAGCTCGACGAGACGGTCCCCCGCGTCGCCGAGATCGACGGTGATCGGGCTCGGTTCGACGCGCGCGACCTGACCACCCGGCAGATCAACCTAGAGCTGCGCCGCCTGCTCTACGAGGAGGGCGTGCACGAGGTGTCGGTGCTGAATCCGGGCGCCAAGCACTCCCTGGGCGCGGGCATCCTGACCCGCTGCCGGATCAACTTCGATGGGAGCCTCGGGTACTTCGGGTGCGGGATGATCGACGGGCCCGAGGTCCACATCACCGGCCGTGTCGGCTGGTCGGCCTGCGAGAACATGATGTCCGGCGTTGTCGTGATCGACTCGAACGCCGGGTCGCTCACGGCGGCGGCGATCCGCGGCGGCGACGTCATCGTGCGCGGCCAGGTCGGCGCGCGGACCGGCATCGACCAGAAGGGCGGCACGGTGATCGTGATGGGCGATGCCGGCTCGATGACCGGGTTCATGATGCAGCGCGGGCGGCAGATCATCTGCGGGAACGTCGGCCCCGGGCTGGGCGACTCGATGTACGACGGCGACCTGTATGTGGCCGGGCGGGTCAAGTCGCTGGGCATCGACTGCGTGCCCGGCGAGTGGACGGACGCGGACACTGAGCTGATCGAGCGCAAGTTCTCCGCCTACGGGCTCGGCTCACCACCGGAGTTCCAGAAGTTCGTGTGCGGCAAGAAGCTCTACAACTACGACTCGCTCGAGCCATCCGAGCGAAAGCTCGTGCTCTGAAGGAGGCGACCATGGCAGACGAGAATTCGCCACTGCAGCGCAATCAGCTCGGGCACAGCCGGATCTTCACGCCGGAGGTCATCGACGACATCCACGTGAAGTCCGAGCTCGGGCGCTACCGGATGCGGGGCTTCTCGATGTTCAAGAAGATCCCCCACTGGGATGAGCTGATGTTCCTTCCCGGCACGCTCACCCGGTTCGTGATCGAGGGCTACCGCGAGAAGTGCGAGACCAAGACCGTGCTCGGGGCTCGGTTCGCCAAGAAGCCGATCGAGCTGGATATCCCCATCTACATCACCGGGATGAGCTTCGGCGCCCTCTCCCTGGAGGCCAAGATGGCGCTGGCCAAGGGCGCCTCCATGGCCGGTACGGCCACGTGCTCGGGGGAGGGCGGGATGATCCCGCCTGAGCGGGACCTGTCCACCAAGTGGTACTACCAGGTCATCCAGAGCCGGTACGGCTTCAACCCCCATCACCTGATGCTGGCCGACGCCTGCGAGTTCTTCATCGGGCAGGGCTGCAAGGTCGGTCTGGGCGGACATCTGATGGGCCAGAAGGTCACCGAGCAGGTGGCCGAGATGCGCTCTCTGCCCGCGGGCATCGACCAGCGATCTCCCGCCCGCCACCCGGACTGGCTGGGCCCGGATGACCTGTCGCTGAAGATCCAGGAGGTCCGCGAGGCGACCAACTACGAGATCCCGATCCAGCTCAAGCTGGGAGCCGCCCGGGTCTACGACGACGTGCGAATGGCCGCCAAGTGCGGGCCGGACATCATCTACCTGGACGGCGCCGAGGGCGGCACCGGGGCCGGCCCCCATGTGGCGGCCGAGGAGACCGGCATCCCCCTGCTGGCGGCGATCCCGGAGGCTCGCAGGGCGCTGGAGGACGTCGGCCTGGTCGACGAGATCGACCTGGTGGTGGCCGGCGGGATACGCAACGGCGGCGATGTGGCCAAGGCGCTGGCGCTGGGCGCGGACGCGATCGCCATCGGACACTCGGCGCTGATGGCGCTCAACTGCAACAAGGAGATCCCGGGCGTCACCGACTACGAGGGGACGGTCGGGGTGCCCGCGGGCCAGTGCTACCACTGCCACACCGGCCGCTGCCCGGTCGGGGTGACCACACAGGATCCGGAGCTGCGCAAGCGCCTGGTCGTCGACGACGCCTCCCAGCGCGTCTACAACTTCCTGCACACCCTGACGCTCGAGACGCAGATGATGGCCCGAGCCTGCGGCAAGACCAACGTGCACAACCTGGAACCGGAGGACCTCTGCGCGCTGACCCTCGAGGCCTCGGCGATGGCTCGCGTCCCGCTGGCAGGGACCGAATACATCCCGGGGGTGACCGAGGATCGAGCGCTGGCCGAGATCAAGCGGCTGCTGGAGCGGCACATCGAGAACCCGATCGACTATCTGGCTCCCACGCCGGAGGGCGTGGCCAACCTGGGCAACGGCGAGGGAGTGAGCTGAGCATGAGCACTTCCTCGCAGCTGCCGGCCGAACCTCAGAAGATCACCTCGATCGACGCGGAGTATCTGTCCGGGCGGCGCCTGCCCTAC
>DASZNA010000062.1:0-9159 GCA_035551655.1 Solirubrobacteraceae bacterium | reverse complement strand
TCCCACAAGACCGCACCGGTCGAGGTTCGCGAACGCCTTGCCCTGACCGACACTCGGGCAGCGGAATTCCTACGTGACCTGCGCGGCACTGCGGAGGTTCAGGAGGCCGTGGCCATCTCGACCTGCAACCGCACCGAGCTCTACCTGGTGGTCAGCGACCCGGTCGAGGCGGAGAGCACGGTACTCGGCATGCTGGCCCGGCAGGCCGGGATTCGTCCCACCGCGCTGACCCCGGCGATCTACTCCCACCACAACTGCGAAGCGGCCCGGCACCTGTACCGGGTGACCGCCGGACTCGAGTCGATGATCGTGGGGGAGGCGGAGATCCAGGGCCAGGTCAAGCGGGCCTACGAGTCGGCCGTGTCCCGCGAGACGGCGGGACCGTTCACCCACCAGCTGTTCCGGGCCGCTCTGGCCACCGGCAAGCGTGTGCGCACCGAGACGGTCATCGGCGAGCGCCATCTCAGCCTGTCCTCCGTGGCGGTTTCCCTCGCCCACGACGTCCTCGACGATCTAACCGGCAAGCAGGTGGTGATCATCGGGACCGGCGAGACCAGCGAGCTGACCGCGCGCGCGCTGGCCGACAGCGGCGGTCACACCGTGTTCGTGGCCGGACGCCGCCGCAGCCGGGCCGTCAGCCTCGCCCGGCGCTACGGCGGGGACAGCCTCAGCTTCGATGAGCTGCCCCAGGCCCTGGAGCGGGCTGACGTGGTGGTGGCGGCTACCTCCTCCCCGCACCTGCTGATCGAGGCCGAGGATCTGGCCGAGGTTCTGCGGACCCGCAGCGGGCGCCCAATGCTGATGATCGACCTGGCGGTCCCCAGGGATATCGACCCGGCCTGCACCCACCTGCCCGAGGTCACGCTGTACGACGTCGACGACCTCCAGGCGGTGATCGACCGCAACCGGCAGGTGCGCCAGAGTGAAGCGCGCAACGCCGAGGGCATCGTCGAGGAGGAGATCGGCCGGTTCGCCGCCTGGCTGGGCTCGCTGGAGGTGCTGCCCACCCTGGCCGCCCTGCGGGCTCGGGCCACCGAGATCGCGCAGGCCGTGGTGGAGGAGAATCAGGGCAAGTGGGAGACCGCCTCCCCCCGGGATCGCGAGCGGGTGCAAGCGCTGGCGCAGGCCGTGGTCAACCGCCTCCTGCACCACCCCACGGCTCGGATCAAAGAGCTCCGCGACGATCGCGTCCACGCCCGCATGGCCCTGGTCCGGGACCTGTTCGACCTGAGTGTGGAGGACAGCACCGCGCTGGACGTGGCCGCTCCGGCGCCGGTTGAGGAAGAGCCGGCCGACCCCCGGGTGGCCGACATCCGCTCGGCTCGGCGCCGCCGCGCCTGATGCGGATCGGAACCCGGGGGAGTGCCCTGGCGCTGGTCCAGGCCGAACGAGTGGCCGAGGGTCTGCGCGCCGCCGGGCACGAGACGGAGATCGTCACGGTGACGACCGCGGGTGACCGCGGCGACCGGGTGTCCGACAAGTCGCGGTGGGTGGAGGAGCTGGAGAAGGCGCTGCTCGACGGTCGTGTCGACCTGGCCGTTCACTCGGCCAAGGACGTGCCGATCGCCGTCCCGGACGCCTTCCGCCTGGTCGCCGTCCCCGAACGGGTCGATGCGCGCGACGTTCTGTGCGGCGCGTCTTCGCTCGCCGAGCTGTCCCGAGGGGCGCGGGTGGGCACGAGCAGCCTCCGCCGCGCCGCTCAGCTCCTGGCGTTGCGCCCCGACCTCGAGGTGGTGGAGCTCCGGGGCAACGTCGACACGCGCTTGCGCAAGCTGGGGGCCGGGGAAGTGGATGCCATCGTGCTCGCGCTCGCCGGCCTGCTCCGGCTGGGCCGAGAGGCGGAGGCCGGGTGTGCGCTGGACGAGCTGGTGCCGGCAGCGGGCCAGGGCGCCCTGGTTGTCGAGGCGCGGCACGGGTCGCCTCACGCGGAGGCCGCTGCCGTCCTGGACGACCCGGAGGCCAATCTCTGTTTGGCGGCCGAACGGGATCTGATGGCCCGGCTCGGGGCCTCCTGCCAGACCCCGGTGGGCGCTCACGCCAGGCGGGTGGTTGACCGGGTCGAGATGCGAGCCTGGGTGGGGCTGCCTGACGGTTCTGAGTGGATCGCGGACACGATCCTCGATGCCCCCTCCGCCGTGTCCGAAACCCTGTACCGGCGCCTCAGCGCGGTCGGCGCCGAGGACCTGCTCCGCCGGGCGGAGGCGACATGACCGTATATCTGGTCGGGGCCGGACCCGGAGACCAGGCGCTGATGACGCTGCGCAGCGTCGAGCTGATCGCCCAGGCCGATGTGATCATCCACGACCGCCTGATCCCCGACCGGGCGCTGGCCGGGGCTCGCCCCGATGCGCAGCTGATCTACGCGGGCAAGGAGGGCGGCGGCCCGTCGGTCGGGCAGGAGGAGATCAACCGTCTGCTGCTCGAGCACGGCCGGGCCGGCCGGGTGGTCGTCCGTCTCAAGGGTGGCGATCCGTTCGTGTTCGGGCGGGGTGGGGAGGAGGCCGAGGCCCTGCGCGCGGCCGAGATCGACTATGAGGCGGTGCCCGGCGTGACGGCCGGGATCGCCGGAACGGCCTATGCCGGTATTCCGGTAACCCACCGGGAGATGGCCAGTGCGGTGGCGTTCGTGACCGGCCACGAGGACCCAGCCAAGCCCGAGTCGGCGCTCGACTGGCGGGCGCTCGCCGCCTTTCCGGGCACGCTGGTCATCTACATGGGGGTCCGTCAGCTGCCAGCGATTGCCGCCCGCCTGATCGAGGGCGGCCGTCCGGCTGACGAGCCGGCCGCCCTCGTGCAGCGCGGCACCTGGCCCGACCAGCGCGTCGCCGTGGGCCGCCTGGACACGATCGCCGAGGTGGCCGAGCGGGAGCGGATCCGGGCTCCCACGGTGGCCGTGTTCGGGGCGGTGGCGGCGCTGCGCGAATCGCTGGGCTGGTTCGAGCGCCGCCCCCTGCACGGGGTCAGCGTCGCCGTGACCCGGGCCCGGGCCCAGGCCAGCTCGATGGCCGAGCAGCTCAGCCGGCTGGGCGCGGTGGTGCTGGAGACGCCGGCCATCCGGATCGAGTCGCTGGACGGGCCGGCGCCCGACCTGTCGAGCTATGACCTCATCTGCCTGACCAGTCCGAACGGGGTGGACTCGCTGTTTGCCCGGCTGCACGCCGCCGGCCAGGACGCCCGCGCCTTCGCCGGGGCCCGGGTCGCCGTGATCGGGCCCGGCACGGCGGGGCGCCTGCATAGGCACGGCATCGAGGCCGACGTGGTGCCCGAGCGATTTGTCGCCGAGGGCCTGCTCGAGGCACTCCAGGACGTGCCGGTCACGCGGGCCCTCGTGGCCCGGGCCGAGGAGGCCCGCGACGTGCTGCCCGAGGCGCTGCGCCGCCGCGGGGCGCAGGTTGATGTGCTGGCCTTGTACCGAACCGTGGTGGAGCCGCTCGACGCGGCCCGTGTGGAGGCGGTACGTGGTGTCGACTACATCACCTTCACCTCCTCCTCCACCGTGACCAACTTCCTGCGTGCCGCCGGTGCTCTGGAGAACTGGCGGGACGGCGACCGGCCCGGCCTGGTCAGCATCGGACCGGTGACCAGCGCCACGCTGCGGGAGAACGGGCTGGAGCCGGACGTGGAGGCCACAGATCACTACATCGGAGGGCTGATAGAGGCCCTCGTGAACGACGCCGCAACCCGATGAGCGAGCCCGTCGTCACGCTGCTCAGCGACTACGGGCTCCAGGACGAGTTCGTCGGCGTCTGTCACGGGGTGATCGCCCGGATCTGCCCGCAGGCGCGAATCATCGACGTGACCCACGGCATCGCGCCCCAGGACGTTCTGGGCGGCGCCCTACGCCTCGCGGCCGCGCTCCCCTACCTGCCGATCGGCGTGCACGTGGGCGTGGTCGATCCGGGCGTCGGCTCTGACCGCGGTGCGGTGGCCATTCGCTGCGCCGACGGACAGATCCTCGTCGGTCCCGACAACGGGCTTCTGCGGCCGGCCGCCGAGCGCAGCGGCGGGATCGCCCAGGCCGTCGAGATCTCTGGCTCGCCGTTCCGCCTCGAGCCCGTCTCGGCCACCTTCCACGGGCGCGACATCTTCGCCCCGGTGGCCGCGCACCTGGCGGCCGGCCGGTCGCTGGCCGAGGCCGGGAGGCCGCTCGACCCAGATGCGCTGATCCCCCTGGAGCTCCCCCAGGTCACGATCCAAGACGGCGTGGTCACCGCGACCGCGTTGCTGGAGGACGGGTTCGGGAACCTGCAGCTGAACTGCCGCGCCGAAGCGATCGACGTGCATCCGGGGACCGAACTCGTCCTCGGGAGCGCTCACGCTATCTACGGGAACAAGTTCACCGATGTCGCACCGGGCGAGCTGGTCCTCTACCCCGACGCCGCTGGCTTTCTGGCCGTGGCCGTCAATCAGGGGAGCGCCGCCGAGCGCCTTGGGCTGGGTCCGGGATCGGAACTGCAGATCAAGCCGAGCCAAGGCCGGGATGATGCCCAGCGCCCGTGAGCGCCTGCGCCAGACTCGCCGCCGGGTCGGGAGGTTGCGGGCCAGTCTGCAGGAGGCCGCCCGCCCCGAGCCGGCCACGCCCGCTGCCGCTCCCGACCCTCGGCTGGCCCTCCCCGCCTTCTACCTGCCGTTCCCCGAGATCGATCGGCTGCCCGAATCGCTGTGGTCGGGCCAGCGGCCGCTGCACGGAATCGACCTCCGGCTGGACGCGGCCGCCGAGCTGCTCCATCAGCTCTCGAGCTACATGTCGGAGCCGGCCCTGGACGGCTACGAGTTCGCCAACGGAACCTACGAGTGGTCCGACGCGCAGACCCTGTACGGGATGCTGCGCCACCTCGAGCCTTCCCGCGTGATGGAGCTGGGCTCGGGGGCCTCGACGCATGTCATCGAGCTGGCGCGGGCCGTCAACGAGCAGGAGGGATCGCCGTTCCGGCACACCACGTTCGACCCGTTCGGCGGCTGGCACGAGATGGGCGTGCCGGACGGGATGGAGATCCAGCCGATCCCGGCCGAGGAACTCGATCCGGCCGCGGTGGAGACCCTGGTCGCTGGCGACGTCCTGTTCGTCGATACCACCCATACCGTCAAGACGGGCGGCGACGTGCAGCACATCATCCTCGGCCTGCTGCCGCGTCTGGCTCCCGGCGTCCACGTGCACTTCCACGACATCTTCCTGCCCTTCGACTATCCGCGGCAGTGGGTCGTGCAGGAGCGCCGGGCGTGGGCTGAGCAGTATCTGCTCGAGGCCTTCCTGGCCTTCAATTCGCAATTCGAGGTGGTCCTGCCCTTGGCCGCGCTGTCCCGGGAGCGCGAGGCGGACTTCCGCCGGGCGGTCCCCCGGCATGGGGCCGGGGGTGCCGGCGCGTTCTGGATCAGATGCACCGGCTAGCCACCCGCCCGGTCAGCTGAAGCGGACCAGGGCCAGCGTGGCGCTCGCGGGATTCCCGGCTCCGGACAGCTTCACCCGCACCGTGAGCTGGTTGCCCCGAGCGTGGGCGAGCAACGACCGCCCGGCCGAGCTCAACGAGAACCCCACGTAGCCCACCTGATGGGCGCCAAGCCACTCGGGCTTGCTGGTGGCGATCGTCCGGTTGCCGGCCGTGACCGTCACCGTGCTGTGGCACGGGCTGCTCGACTGGCACTGGGCCAGGATGCCGCCGGCTCCGCGAGAGGACACGAAGTCCGTGCCCGAGATCACCTGCAGGTCCGGCCCCTGGTGGTAGGAGCGCTTGGGACCGCGGCCACTGGTATGGAAGCTCACGAGATTGAGCGTCGAGGCCGCCCCCCGGGCGCCCGAGGAATCGGACACCGACACCCGCACCCGCAGGCGGTTCCCCCGGGCTCGGGCCAGCGCGCGCCGAGCGCTCCCGGACAGCCGGAAAAACAGGTCACCCCCGCGCCCGGTCGCGTAGTACTGCCGGCCGCTGCGGGCCAGCACTGTTCGGCCGGAGGTCACCGTGGCGGCTAGATGACAAGCCCGGCTGGAGTAGCAGCCGACCGGGACGCCGGCCATGCCGCTGCCGCTCGACACGAATGAACTGGCGCCGAAGATCTGCACGTGATTGGGCGCCGAATGAGCCGCTGAGGTGGCCAGCACCTGCCCGTGGGAGTTCAGCGCCTGGACCTGCAGAACCGGGTCGCCGGTCTTTGGGTTGAGTGTCGACTCGAAGCGGTATTTGTTGTACCGGCCCAGGGCCACCAGCTGGCTGGCGCTCGGTCCCGCCAGCACGCGCCAGGCCGTCACCCCGGTGGCGCCGTTCCAGCTCTCATACGGAGTGGTGGCGCCGGCTCCGCTGGTCCCGATCGACAGCGATGGGGCCGTCTTCGGTTGGGCGCTCCAGGCGAACCGGTAGGCCCGATAGGTACCGGTCACCTCGTTGAAGTGGGCGTCGAAGATCTCCTGCCCGCGCGAGTTGACCTCGGAGAAGTAGGGCTGCTGTCCCCAGCCGGCGAACATCCGGCCGCCCGCCAGCGCCTGCACGCCGCCTTCGAAGTTGGCGGAGAGGGCCGGCGAGTGCCCGAACTGGCGGACCAGTGTCGCCGTTTTGGCCGACTGGTTGAGGGCCACTTCGATCCCCCGCGAGTACTTGTGCACCTTGGGCGGTCCGGCACCGTCGTCGAAGATCGTCAAATCGCCGTTGGGCTGGACCACGGCGTCGTGCTGGTAGGCGGTGACCGTCGCCGAGCCCATCTTGAACGTCGGCTCCTTGCCACCCAGACGCCACACGACCTTGCCCGTGTCCCGGTCGATCTCATACACCGTGCTCGTGTTGCGCATCGAAACCACCGGGTCACCGTTGCTCGTCAGCGAGATCGAGTTGGCGTGGTAGGGATCGAGGATGTGTCCCGGTACGCCCGATCCCCACTTCGAGGAGTCGTTCAGGCTGACGTGATCCAAGGCATCCCACTGGAAGAGCACCAGTCCGGTGGTCACGTCGATCTCCTGGATCACGGCGTTCTCCACGGGCCGGCTGACGCCGGGCAGCGACACTGGTGAGACCGCGGTGATGTACGCGTCCCCGGAGTTGGTCAGGAAGAACTCGTGCAGGTCGGCCATCAACCCGTTTGCCGCATGGACAGTGGCGATCTGCTGGTAGGAGTTGTTGAGGATCACGTCCTCGCCCCGTCCACTGCCGCCGTTCATGTTGCCCTGCCACCACGTGAGCACCGGAGCGCCATGCAGGTGCTGAACCCGGAAGTCGGTGACCAGGGTACCCTGGCTGACCCGGAACGGATCGAACCACACCAGGTTTCCGTGGGGGTCGAGGATCATCGGCCCGTTCTGCACCGGACCGAACTGAGGGGCCACGAACACGTCGCCGTCTGAGGCGGGCGCCGTGTTCCTGGTCACAGTCAGGCCCGCGGGTTGCAGCCCGGAGGCCGAATGGAAGTGCTGCACCCCGTTGCGCCCGGCCTTCACCGTGGCCACCGGGGCCTTGGCCAATGCCGGCCCCGGGTCTTCGATCTTGAAGCTGAACGTCCCACTCGAGCCGCCGACCACGGCCAGTCCGGTCTTCACCGTCACCGTTTCACCCGCGGTGAACGCCTTGGCCGGGATGAAGCTGCCGCCGTCCCCATCGGAGTCGGCTTTGACCACGCCGGTGTGCACGCCGCTCTTTGACCCGGTCACGGTGACCGCGCCGATCTGGCTGGCCGGGATGCCGCGGAAGGCGATCTGCGTCCCCGGCAGCTCGTACTTGTCCCCTGGGGTCGGGTATACGGCCACCGGTGTGGCCGCCTGGGCCGGCGCCAGACCGAGCGAGAAGGCGGCTAGCGCACCCATCCCGGACAGGGTCAGACACAGCGTGATCACGAGTCGTCGAAGCATGCGAAGGGAACCGTCCTCGTTCCGGAGGACAAAGACACAGCGGCGCCGTGATGCGGTGGGCCCGGACCGCAGCACTTTCAGGCGAGCCACGGAACCAAACCAGACGCTGCGGGGAAAGTTGCGCCGCCCGGCCCGCGTATGCTCGTGCGACGACCGGCCAGCCCACCACTCCCGCACCACTGCTGGCGATGCACTGGAAATCGGACCTGTTCGAGCGCGCAATTCGCTACCCCGCATCGCGCTTTGCGCGCCCGAACACGAAAAACATGTCTGAGCGCGCAAAGCGCCGCCCGCCCGTGCGATTTGCGCGCTAGAGCATGCTTGGCACGCCCAGACGCCACTTCCGCCGGACGGATTCCACCAACCAACGCCTCCGGGAGCTAGCCGAACGCGGCGCGCCTCACGGCACCCTGGTCACCGCCGAAGCGCAAACGGCCGGTCGCGGCCGCCATGGCCGGATCTGGACCGCACCCCCCAACCGAGCCCTTCTCCTCTCGCTGCTGCTCCGGGACCCGCCGCATCTCCTGTCCCTCGCCG
This sequence comes from Solirubrobacteraceae bacterium, assembly GCA_035551655.1. Classification (GTDB taxonomy): domain Bacteria; phylum Actinomycetota; class Thermoleophilia; order Solirubrobacterales; family Solirubrobacteraceae; genus Palsa-465. Next base: position 794 of record DASZNA010000062.1, on the reverse strand, counting down.
CCGGGGTCGCCGTGGCCGAAGTCTGCGGCCCTGAAACGAAGCTGAAGTGGCCCAACGACGTCCTGATCGACGGCCGTAAGGTGGCCGGCATCCTCGTCGAAGGTCGCCCACAACATCACTGGGCGATCCTGGGCATCGGCCTGAACGTGGCTCTCAGGCCAGACGACTTCCCGCCGGAGCTGCAACACACGGCCGGCACCCTGGCCCAGCCTATGGAAGCCATCGAGCCGATCCTGGCCCGGCTCCTTGACCGCCTCAGCGCCTGGACAGTCGCAGAAGACCAAGCCGTCCTGGACGCGGTCCGCCAGCGGGACGCCCTGCGCGGCCAGCCGGTCTCATGGACCGGTGGCCGCGGGACAGCCGCCGGCATCGACCAGCAAGGGCGCCTGATCGTTGCCACGGACGCCGGCCACCTGACCCTCGACTCAGGCGAGGTCCACCTCGTGGCCTGAGTCGAGCTAACGCTCAGGCCACTGCGCCGTGACTCAGGCGGCGTCGCGCCCGGCCGGGACATCCTCGTCGTCGGCAAGGTCCTCGTCCTCGTCGACGGCGTCGTCCAGATCCGGTTCGCTGCCATCGGTGCTCTGGACCGCCGCCACCCGCGCCTCGCCGGTCGCGCCGGCAGCCTCGCTCGGCTTGCGGCGGCGTCGCTTGGCGCCGCGTCGCCCCTTAGGGAAGTTGCGCAGCAGCTCCCGGGCCAGGGCGGCCGGCTTGCGCGCCATCCGGCTCCGGGCGCCGTCCAGCGCCTGTTGGGCCTCGGGCGTATGAGCCAGCGAGGCGGCCAACAGAGCCGC
>DASZNA010000061.1:0-24675 GCA_035551655.1 Solirubrobacteraceae bacterium | reverse complement strand
TGTTCCAGCGCGCAAAGCGAGGAGCGCAACGGCGGTTTCCGCGCCCAGACATGAAAAACCTGTTATGGCGCGCAAAGTGCCCGCGCCCAGATCGATTTGCGCGCTGGAACAGGTGCAGGCGGAACGGCGTCGCCCGATCGGGCCCCTCCCCGCTCATACCGGGACCACCCCACTTCGCTTCCAGGGACGCTCCACGCGCTTGGAGGACGCCATCTCCAGGGCCCGGCAGATGGTCGCCCGCGTCTCCCGCGGATCGATCACGTCGTCGACCATGTCGTTGCCGGCCGCGACGTACACGTCGATGAGCTTGCGGAAGTTCTCAATCAGCTCGGCCCGCTTGGCCGCCGGGTCCTCGGCCTCCTGGACCTGCTTGCGGAAGATGATCTCGACGGCGCCCTCGGCGCCCATCACGCTGATCTCGGCCGAGGGCCACGCCACGATCAGGTCGGGCTCGTAGGCCCGGCCGCACATCACGTAGTAACCGGCGCCGTATGCCTTGCGCAGGATCACGGTGATCTTGGGCACCGTCGCGTTGGCGGTGGCGTACAGCATCTTCGCTCCGTGCCGGATGATCCCCGCCGCCTCCACCTTGGTGCCCACCATGAACCCGGGCACGTCCATCAGGTAGACGAGCGGGATCCCGTAGGCGTTGCACAGGTTGATGAACCGGGCCGCCTTGTCGGCCGAGTCGTTGTCCAGGATGCCGCCGAGCTGCCGGGGCTGGTTGGCCACGATGCCGGCCGGCCGGCCGCCGAACCGGGCCAGGCAGGTGATGATCGTCTTGGCCCACTGCGGCTTGAGGTCGAAGTACTCGCCGTCGTCGACGATCCGCCGGATCACGTCGTACATGTCGTAGGGCTTGCGGTTCGATTCGGGCAGGACGTCGAGGAGCTCCTCGTCGCCCCGGTCGATCGGATCCACCGATTCCCGGACCGGCGCCGGCTCCTCGCAGCTCGTCGGGAAGTAGGACAGGTAGTCCTTGATCGCCTGGATGCAGGCGGGATCGTCGGGCACCTCCAGGTCCCCCACCCCGGACTTGCGGCAGTGCACCCGGCTGCCGCCGAGCTCTTCCTGGGTGACGTCCTCGCCGATCGCCGCGCGGACGAGGTGCGGCCCGGCCAGGGCCATCGAGCCGCGGCCCTTGACCATCGGCACGAAGTCGGCCAGGCCGGGAATGTATGCCGTGCCGGCCGCGCACGGACCCATCAGCGCGGCCACCTGGGGGATGACCCCGCTCATCACCACCTCCTCGCGGAACAGGTGGCCTGAGCCGGCGAACAGTGACCCCACCGCCTCCTGGATCCGGGCCCCGGCGGAGTCGAGCAGCCAGATCATCGGGATTCGCTTGGTCACGGCGAGTTCACGCAGCCGGCCGACCTTGAGCTCGCCGGTCATCCCCATCGAGCCGGCCATCACGGTGAAGTCGTATGCAGCTACGGCAACCAGACGGCCGTCGCACTTGCCGTAGCCGGTGATCACGCCGTCGGCAGGCGCCTCGCGCCCCGCCATGGCGGCCTGGGAGAAGTGCGGGCGCCCATGGATGCCCAGCTCGGCCCAGGTTCCCTCGTCGATCAGCAGTGCCAACCGCTCCCGGGCGGTCAGCTTGTCGGCAGCGTGCTGCTTGGCGATCTTCTCCTCGCCTCCGCCCAGGCGGATCTCCGCCCGGCGCCGCTCGAGGTCATCGGCCAGCGGACGCAGCAAGCTCGTCATGCGCGGAGCTCCGCCAGGGAAAGGCGCTGCCGGCCATCTGTGTCGAAGTTGTCCGGGCGCAGCCAAGTCTCGAAGGCGCTCCGCAGCGCCGGCCAGCGGCGGTCGGTGGTCGCGTACCAGGCGGTATCGCGGTTGCGTCCCTTGACGACCATGTGCTGCTCGAACACGCCCTCGAAGGTGAACCCGAAGCGCTCAGCCGCCCGACGGGAGGGCTGGTTGAGCGCGTTGCACTTCCACTCCAGGCGGCGGTAGCCCAGCTCGTCGAAGGCGTGGCGGGCCAGCAGGTAGATGACCTCGGTCGCCGCGGCCGTCCGCTGCAGTGGCGTGCCGAACCAGATGTTCCCGATCTCGATCACGCCATGCTCGGGCGTGATCCTCAGATAGGAAACGATCCCCTGCGGATTACCGTCCCGCAGCACCGTGTAGAAAAACGGATCCTCAGAGACCGCGCTGCGCTCGAGCGCATCCCGCAGCGAAGCCGCATCATCGTAGGGCCCGTCGAACAGGTAGCGCCAGATCTCGGGCGGACGTGAGACGGCGTACAGGGGCTCGGCGTCGCGCTCGGGATGAACCGGGGCTAGAACCACGTAGCGTCCTCCGAGTGGAGTCCGATCGGGCCGGTGAGCCGGCCGGAAGTCGACCGGCTCCCCCAGCTCCCCTGGCTGGCCGGCCAGGGGAGCCGCACTCAGCGACCCTTCCACTGCGGATCTCGCTTCTCGAAGAACGCGCTCACGCCTTCGACGATGTCCTGGGTCGTGAAGGCCAGGCCGAGCTGGCCGCGCAGGTAGTCCAGGGCATCGACCATGCCCATATCCAGCTGGCGCCACATGGCGTCCTTGCCCAGCCGCATCATCAGCGGCGACTTGGCGGCCAGCTTCCCGGCCCAATCGGCCACCGCGGCGTCGAATTCCTCGCCGCCCACGACCCGGTTGACGATCCCGATCCGCTCCGCCTCGGCCGCGGAGATCTGCTCGCCCAGGAGCAGCAGCTCGTTGGTCTTCTTGCGCGGGACGTTGCGATAGATCAGGGCCATGATCATGAACGGGAACACCCCGACGTTGATCTCGGGCGTTCCGAAGCGAGCCTCCGGCTTGGCGATGATCAGATCGCAGGCCAGCGCCAGGCCGAGCGCGCCGGCCAGCACGTGCCCGTTGGCCGCACACAGGGAGGGCTTGCCCAGCTCGCCCAGCAACCGGAAGATGCTCGGGAGCAGGTCGATGCCGTGGTATTTCTCCACGGGCGACTCCTCGCCGCTGAAGCCGGCCAGGTTGGCCCCGGATGAGAACACCCGCTCGTGGGTGGAGGTGATGATCACCACGCGCACCGCGTCGTTACGGCGCGCGTCGAGGAGCGCGTCGCGCAGGTCGGTCAGAAGCTCTGTGGACAGGGCGTTGCGGGTGTCCGGTTGATCAAGTGCGATCGTGGCCACACCGCTGGCGGAAACCTCGTAGCGCAGCGTGTCGAAGGCCATCCCGGCGGAAGCCTATCGATCTCGCGACGACTAAGAAGTAGGAAGCACTACTGTTTACTTTCGATCACCCTACGGAGGGAGCGAGATGGCCACCGCAGATGTGCTGAAGCCTGACCACGCCAGCCAGCGCAAGCACTTCATCTTCACCGACGAGCATGAGCAGCTGCGCGATTCGATCCGGCGGTTCGTCATCAAGGAGCTTCAGCCCCATGCGGAGGAGTGGGAGGAGACGACATTCCCCAACTGGGTGTTCGAGCGCATGGGCGAGCTGGGCTTCCTGGGGCTGGACAAGCCGGTCCAGTACGGCGGCCAGGGCGGTGACTACTACACCTCGCTGGTCCTGGCCGAGGAGATCGGACATTCGCGCTCCGGTGGCCTGGCCATGGGACTGGCCGTCCACACCGATATGGCGATGCCGCCGATCCTGGCCTTCGGGACCGAGGAGCAGAAGCAGGAGTGGGTGGTCCCCGCCATCGCCGGCAAGAAGATCCTGTGTCTGGGGATCACCGAGCCCGACGCCGGTTCGGACGTGTCGGGGATCAAGACGCGCGCGGTGTATGACGAAGCGAACCGCGAGTACGTGATCAACGGCTCGAAGACCTACATCACCAACGGCCACCGGGCCGACGCAATCATCCTGGTCACCAAGACCGACCCCGACGCCGGCTACGACGGGTTCACCCTGTTCCTGGTGCCCATGGACCTGCCGGGCGTGGTCCGCGAGAAGCGCCTGGAGAAGCTTGGAATGCATGCCTCCGACACAGCCCTCCTGGCCTTCCAGGACGTGCGGGTGCCCGAGTCCGCGGTCCTCGGCCAGATCGGCAAGGGCTTCTACCACATCATGTGGGAGCTTCAGGGGGAGCGGCTGATCGGCTCAGCGGGCTGCGTGGCCGGAGCCCAGCGCGTGTTCGACCAGACCCTGCAGTACGCCAAGGACCGGAGGGCCTTCGGACGGTCAATCGGGCACTTCCAGGTGATCCGCCACAAGTTCGCCGAGATGGCCACCAAGATCGAAACCGGCCGGCAGATGGTCTACACGACGGCGTGGCGGTTCCAGAACGGCGAGTACCCGGTGCGGGAGATCTCCATGGCCAAGCTGTACACGGCCCGGATGGCGGTGGAGGTGGCCGACGAGTGCATCCAGATCCACGGCGGCGCGGGATACATGAAGGAGTACGGCGTGGAACGGGCCTGGCGAGATCTGCGCCTGAACCGGATCGGGGCCGGGACCGACGAGATCATGCTCGATGTGATCGGCCGCTCCTACGGACTGTGAGCTGGACGGTCTAGCCGGCGCCGGGCGGCTCGAGCCATAGCTCGGTGCCGTCGGGTGGCACCCGGCCCGCCGGATAGGCACCGGAGGGAAGCTTGACCGGGTAGCCGCGGGGGACGTCGTAGGCGTAGCCGCCGGGCGGATACCGGATCGGGAGCGGCCCCGGCGAGACGATCACGATGTGGAGCCAGCTCAGCCCCAGGTGATCCCGGTAGTACGCGAAGGCGAAGTTGCGCGGGTAGACGACCTCGAAGTTCATCGGCTGGTGCGTCCCGGGCCGGTCCCGTTCCAGTGCGATCAGGCGATCGGTCATGGCTCGTGACGAGGCGTCGAACCGCCAGGTGAGCGCTTGCGTGAGATTGGCCGAGCGGATCACGCCGGCCGCGGTGAGCAGCAGGACGACGACACCGGCGCCGGTGAGCATGTGCGACGCCAGGCCAGAGGCTCGTCGACTCCCGATGTCGTCCAGCACCAAACCGAGAAGCACGGCGAACGCCAGGATGAAATACAGCGCGACCCGGTCAATCGGCCAGGGCGTGCCGAGGACGGATCGCTCCAGGAAGGCGGCGAGCACCGAGATCAGGAGCACGACGGCAGCCAGGTGCATCCGCTCCCACCGGCGGTCAAGTACCGATCGCACCGCCACGTAGAGCAGAGCCATGATCCCAACAGCGGCCACGATCCAGGAGATCGTCAGCGCCCAGCCCGGCAGCGGCACCCCCCGCAGAACATCGACGTAGCCCCAGGTCATGACCAGTCTGCCGATCGTGTCCGGGACGAAGCCCACGTTTCCGCCGTAGAAGAGCGCGTGGTGAGCGTGCAGGTACTCCACCCGGAGCACACCCGGGACCAGCCCCGCCGCGATGGCAGCACCGACCGCGACCAGAGCCAGCCAGTTACGGCGGCTCATCGCGACCCGGCCGCGTGCCGACTCGATCAGCACATCGAGGAGGCTGGCGGCGAGCAGCGCCAGGACGAAGTTGAGCACGCTGAAGTTGCCGTAGAACCCGATGGCCACCAGTCCACCGACCAGCCCGAAGCGGGCAACCAGTCGGGTGCCCGAGCCGCGATGCGGCAGGACGAACAGGACCGCTACGGCAGCGCATGCGAAGGCCATGCTCAGTCCGTAGCCGCGGGCCAGACCGAAGAACTCGAGCAGGAACGGATCGCCGAGCAGCAAGGCGAAACACACCAGCCGCCCCACCGGCGCGCGGAGCGACCCGACCAGCCACAGCGAGGCCGCGCCGTAGATGGCCAGGGCCAGGACATTGGGGAGCCGCAGTGCCCATTCCGCGTTTCCGAGCACAGCCTGAGCCACCCGCATCAGGAGGGTGTTCAGCCAATGGTCATTAGCCGTCTTCGCCACGGCGCTCAGGCCGTGCACCAACTCGTAGCTGATCGACTCATCGGTGGTGAACGCCACATCGACGGAGCGGACCAGCACGTACACCCACAGGCAGGCGGTCAGCACGGCCAGGACGCCCATCAGCGGCGGCAAGCGGTCTGGCCGGGCGCTCCGAGCCTCTGTGGCCGGCCCCGGGCGGCTGTCCTGGACGGCGCCCCCCGATACCCGGGAGCCGGAGCGGGCGGTCAGGAGTTCAGCTCCAGAGGGGGCTGCGCATCACCGGGAACATACGGGTTCATGTCGAGGTGGGAGGTCGCGCCGACGGCCCTGTGATGTAGTTGCTGGCTCAAGTTAGGCAATCTCAGGAGGTATTCCATGGCCGAGGTCCAGATCACCGCCACCGAGAACGGGCCGTACCAGGTCAAGGGTGAGATCGAACTGTTCGACCACGAGGGAAAGCCGGTCGACACCCGCGGGCGCACGACGGTCTATCTGTGCCGCTGCGGCGGATCCGAGAACAAGCCGTTCTGCGACGGGACACACTCCAGGATCGGGTTCGAGGGGGCGGTTCGGGCCGTCCAGGAGGCCGAGGGAGAGTCCTGAATCTGAACGGTCCGCGCCGCCGGGCGAGGACTTCGAGCGTTCGCTTGACCGTCCGGCGGGGAAGGACCTGGGCGTGGATACGATCCGCGGGCAGTTGCTGATCGCTGGGCCCACGCTCGGGGACCCCAATTTCTGGCGCACCGTAGTGCTCGTGGTGGAGCACAGCGAGGACGGTGCGATGGGCCTGGTGCTCAACCGGCCCTCGGAAACCACGGTGGGGGAGGCAGTGCCTCAGCTGGCCGAGCTGGTCGATCCCGATGAGGACGTGCTGGTCGGCGGTCCCGTGCAGCAGTCCGGCGTAATCGTGCTGGCCGAGTTCGAGGATCCGGCCGACGCCGCGATGATCGCCTTCGAGGATGTGGGGATCGTCGGCACGACCTCCGAGGTGATGGAGCGCCCGACCGGCGTTCGGGCAGCGCGAGCCTTTGCCGGGCACGCTGGGTGGGGACCGGGCCAGTTGGACGGGGAGATCGAGCGGGGCGACTGGATCCTGGAGCCGGCCCGGCGCGCTGACGCCTTTACCGCCGAGCCCAGCGAACTGTGGCCGAGCGTGCTGACCCGAAAGGGCGGGAGCTACGCGCTGATCGCTCGGATGCCGACCGACCCGTCGCTGAACTGATGCGCGTCTGCGCGGTCAGCTCAAGGCATAGACTCGAGCCATGAAGGTGATCAAGCCAGGCGAGGACCGGAACGTCCCGCGCGGCGTGGTCGGGGGAGCCGAGGTCTCCCAGGCCACCGCGGGAGCCTCCAACCTCTACATGGGCATCTTCCGGGTGCCTCCGGCCGCGAGATCCCGGCCGCACTATCACGAGAACTGTGAGAGCGCCTGCTACATGCTGTCCGGAAGGATGATCGTCCGCTGGGGCGATCGCCTGGAGCAGGAGATCGCGCTGGAGCCCGGGGACATGCTCTACGTGCCACCTCGGGAGACGCATATTCTCGAGAACCCGTCCGAGAGCGAACCCGCCGAGTACGTGGTGGCCCGTGACTCGCCCACCGAGGACGCCGTGGTCGTCCCGTGGGCTGACGAGGGATGACGGCCGAGACGTTCGCCGGGGCGCGCGGCCGGACCATCCACTGGACGAGGTGGGCGCCCGCCTCTCCGACGGGCGTGACCGTGATCGTCCACGGCTTCGGCGAGCACAGCGGTCGCTACGAGCACGTGGCAGAGCGGCTCGTTCGGGAGGACTGGGCCGTGTTCGCACTCGACCACCACGGCCACGGCCGCTCGGAAGGCCCGCGAGGCCGGATCTCGTTTCCCGACGCGGTGGCCGACCTCGATCGCCTCCTCGATCTTGCCGCCGAGCGCCACCCCGACCTGCCGGTGTTCCTCCTCGGGCACAGCATGGGCGGGGCGCTGGCGCTTCGGTACACCCTGGACCACGCCGACCGGCTGTCCGGCCTGATCCTGTCGGGGCCGCTGGTGCAGGTGGAGGGACGCGGCGCCGCCAAGCTGCTGGGACGCGGGCTGGGCCGGCTGGCTCCGAACCTGCCCCTGGCCCGTCTCGACCCCAACCTGGTGAGCCGAGATCCCGAGGTCGTCGCCGCCTATGTGGCTGACCCGCTGGTCTTCCATCAGCCGCTGCCGGCGGGAACGGTGGCGGAGTTCCTGCGCTACGCGGCGACCCTACCGGGCGAGGTCGACCGGGTCCGCCTGCCCACGCTGCTCATGTACGGCACCGAGGACGGCCTGTGCGCCCCGCAGGGAGCGGTTCTGGTCTCGCAGAGAATCGGCGCTTCCGATTTGACGACGACGCCGTACGAAGGGCTGTACCACGAGATCCTCAACGAACCAGAGCAGGACCGGGTGCTGGACGACGTCTGCGGCTGGCTGGCCGTGCACGCCCCCGAGCCGGTCATCCGTCCGGGCGCCTGAGCGAATCCAGGTCTAGCCGCGCGCCGCTGAAGTAGGCGCCGGCGGGAGACAGCAGATACGCGACCAGAGTGGCCAGGTGCTCCGGGTCCGTATCGGTGGCCGGTACGAGCGTCACCGCTGTGATGGAATGCCGCGCCCACTCCACCGAGAGGGTCCGGGCCAGGTTCTCCAGGGCCGCCGCGAGGGCCGAGGCGCCCGCGGCAGGCGCCACGAAGATGATCCGGCCGCCCCGTCCCCCGGCGATGAACCCGTCCACCGCCAGGGCCAGAACCGAGGACCAGACCCCGTCCAGCAGATTCAGAAGAGGCTCCGCACCGTCCGGACCCGGCTCGTCATGCCCGGCGGACCAGGAGGAGCAGTCGAGGACCAGGGCACCGGCACCGTTGTCCCCCCTCTCCGCCAGCTCGGCCCCGAGCTCCTCGAGGTGCTCGGGTAGCTGGGGATGGCGGACGGCCTCCAGGCTCTCGATACACACCGACAGTCCATCCAGCAGCCCCGGCCGGAGAATCTCGCTCTTGATCATGCGCCATGGGAGGCTAACCCCACTCCGCCGGGCGACGGTAGGATCGCGCTGACCGTCACCGGAAGAGGAGCCGAACGATGAGCACGTCCTACGCCTCTGGAATCAGCGCCCTGCCGCTGCTCTCCGACACGATCGGGCAGAACCTGGAGAAGACGGCCGGCCGGCTGCCCGACCAAGAGGCGCTGGTCTCCTGCCATCAGGACATTCGCTTCACCTTTGCCCAGTTCAACCAGGCGGTCGACGCCGTGGCCACCGGTCTGCACCGGGCCGGGCTGAGCAAGGGCGACCGCGTGGGCGTGTGGAGCCCCAATCGGGCCGAGTGGGCCGTGGTCCAGTACGCCACGGCCAAGCTCGGGGTGATCCTGGTCAACATCAACCCGGCCTACCGCACCAGCGAGCTCCAGTATGCGCTCGGGCAGTCCGGCTGCCGCTGGCTGTTTGCCGCCTCCGAGTTCAAGGGCACGGACTTCGCGGCGATGGTGGCCGATGTGCGCTCCGACGTGCCCGACCTGGAGCGGGCGGTGTTCTTCGGCGGCTCGGACTGGGACGAGCTGACCGCCACTTCGCCTGACGCCGACCTGCTGCGCCAGAGGATGGCTCAGCTCGACTTCGACGACCCGATCAACATCCAGTACACGAGCGGCACCACCGGCTTCCCGAAGGGCGCCACTCTCACCCACCACAACATCCTGAACAACGGCTACTTCCTCGGCGCGATGCTCCAGTACAGCGAGCGCGACCGCATCTGCATCCCGGTGCCGCTGTACCACTGCTTCGGGATGGTGATCGGCAACCTGGCGGCCACCACCAGCGGCGCGTGCATCGTGTACCCGGCCGAGGCGTTTGACCCTGAAGCCACGTTGCGCGCCTGCGCGGAGGAACGCTGCACGAGCCTCTACGGCGTTCCGACGATGTTCATCGCTCAACTTGGACACCCGCGGTTCTCCGAATACGACCTCGGCTCGCTGCGCACGGGGATCATGGCCGGCTCGCCTTGCCCCATCGAGGTGATGCGCCAGGTGGCGTCGGAGATGGGAATCGACGAGATATCGATCGCCTTCGGGATGACCGAGACCTCGCCGGTGACCACCGTGGTGCGCTCGGACGACACTCTGGAGCACCGGTCCACCACGGTCGGCCAGGTGATGCCTCATACCGAGATCAAGATCGTCGATCCGGCCACCGGACTGCCGCAGCCTCGGGGCGAGGCAGGAGAGTTCCTGGCCCGCGGGTACCCGGTGATGCTTGGCTACTGGAACGATGCCGAGCGCACCGCCGAGGCGATCGACGCCGCCGGCTGGATGCACACCGGCGACCTGGCCACGATGGACGACGAGGGCTACGTTCGCGTGGTCGGCCGGATCAAGGACATGATCATCCGCGGCGGGGAGAACATCTATCCCCGCGAGATCGAGGAGTTCCTCTACACCCACCCGGGCGTGGCCGACGTGCAGGTGATCGGCGTTCCGGACGCCCGGTACGGCGAGCAGCTGATGGCCTGGATCGTGCCGCGAGCCGGCAGCTCGCTCACCGAGGAGGACGTGCGTGAATTCTGCCGGGGGCAGATCGCGCACTACAAGGTCCCCCACTACATCAAGTTCGTGGACGGATTCCCGATGACGGTCACCGGCAAGGTGCAGAAGTTCAAGATGCGCGAGACGGCGATCAGCGAGCTGGGGCTCGAGCAGGCCGCCGCGATCGCTACGGCTTGACGTACACCCGGTCCGACGGCGGCGCCGCGGCTGGGGCGTTGCCGGCGGGCGGTGGCGGCTGGCCCATCTCGATGCGCAGCTGACGCTCCCGGGCCCGCTCAGCCAGCCGTCGCCGAGCCGGTTTGGCGCCCAGCTCGGTCATCTCGGCGTGCATGGCCTGGATGCGCGCGAGGATCTCATCCGCTGCCCGCTGCTGCTGCTCGCGCGTCGAGGACTCCACCGGCTCGAAGACGATCGGCGCGCCGTACTGCACGACCACCTGCGGGAATCGTCCGCGCTTCCAGTTGCGCACCTGATGGGAGCCGAGGATGGCCACCGGGACGACGGGGGCGCCGGACTCCAGCGCGAGCCGCCCGACACCCGGTTTGGCCTCCGTGCCCACGGTGCCCGTGCGCGACCGGCCGCCCTCCACATACATCCCGACCACGCCCCCGCGTTCCAGGATCTTGAACGCCGACACGAAGGCCTCCTCGTCATGGTGCCCGCGGCGCACGGGAAATACGCCGCCGTGCGTGTACACCCAGGAAAGTGGCCCGCGCCCGAACATCTGCGACTTGGCCATGAACTGGATGTGACGGCGCACGAACGCGCCGCAGAAGAAATGGTCCATGAACGACGCGTGGTTCGGAGCCATGATCACCGGCCCCTCCGGCACGAGCTCTGACCCGAACCCCCGGGCCCGGAATAGGATCAGCGCGTTCAGCGTGGTCAGCACGCGTACGACCTCGTAGATCCACTCCGGCCCGTGGTCCCGGACCCGCTCGTGAAAGACGTTGAATGTCTCGGACGGCCGCGGATCCTTGTAGACCTGGGCCTTGATCTTGGCGTCGTCGGCCATCGGCAGCTTGCGGACCCTGAGATCAGCCGGTGAGCGGCAGGACGAGGGTGGGCTTCTCAATCTCGTGGTCGTCCCGGGTGGGCACCACGGCGGTGGCCACCGCGAAGAACTCGATCACGTGTGACCCCCAACCGTGCGAGGCCTCCTTGAGCTGCACCCCGACCAACCCGCCCGCCTGCACAGCATCGGCCTCGGCCTGCATACGACCCATGGCCAACTCGCGGGCTTCGTAGAGTGCCTGGGTGAAGTTCGTCATCTCGATGTTGCGGCCGATCTGGCGCAGCGAGGCCATCATTCCCTGACGGGCCACGTGGTAGACGCAATTGCCCATCACCAGACCGACCGGGCGATAGCCCGCTCGCAGCAGCGTGGAGAAGTCCTGGCCGTTCAGATCGGAGGTGAATGGGCGTCCTCCGGGAGCCCGGTGCAGCTCCCCGCCCCGGTGCCTGACCGCGGTGCCCACGGCGATGAACTCGGCCAGGTCGGCTCCCCAGTCGTAGCGCCCGATGGTCAGGCGGACGCCGACGATCCCGTCGGCCCCCAGCTGGTCCGCCTCCTCCTCCATGCGCGTCATGGCCAGCTCCCGCGCGTGGTACATGGCCTGCGTGAGCACCGTCATCTCCGTGCTCTGGTTCCACATGGCCTGCTGAAACCCGATGTGGTAGATCGAGCTGCCAAGCACCAGCCCGAGCGGCTCGAAACCGGCCTCCTTGACCAGCAGGAACTCGTTGACCGAGAGATCGGATGTGAAGAAGCCCCGCTCGATGTCGTGCTTCATGCGCTCGAGGCGCTCCCGGCCCGACTGGGGTAGTCCCTCCAGCGACCCGGCTCGGTACTCGCCGAGGTGTGGCGCCTCGGCCGGATCGCCGGGCGGCTGGTCAGCCCCGGGTTGCGGGTCGGTCGGGTCGTCCCGCTTCAGGAATCCCATATTCCTCCGATCATTTGGTCGCCGCGCCTCACCCCAGCAGAAGCCTCTCGAGCGCCTGGCGGGTCTGGCCGCTGCGCTCGGCCTGGCGAGCCAGCGCCTCGGATAGCACGTCGATCCAGGCGTCGATGTCGATGCTCTCGGTGCTCAACGTGATGCCGCCGGACACGCGGGCCCGCTTGGCTTCCACGCGACCGCCCTGCGCGTGGGCCAGCTCCAGCCGCTCTCCCCCCAGATCGACGACGATCTTGCCCACCGCCTTGGGCCCGAACATCCGCCCGCGCCAGCGGTACACCGAGACCGAGCCTGGCAGCGTCGCCTCCAGCTTGGCGGCCAGCGTCTCCATGAATGTCCCCAAGTCCCCTGCGTCGGCCCGCAGCGAGGCCGCCACCAGCTCGAACCCGGGCCCACGCTCTATCTCGGATCCCACGAGACCGAAGGCTACTCGTCCCAACCACGCGCGCGGTCGACAGCGCGCCTCCACTGACCCAGGAGCTGCTCGCGCTGATCATCGCTCATCCGAGGCTCGAACCGACGCCGCTCCCGCCAGCCGCTGGCCACGTCATCGATCGTCCACCGTCCGATGCCGACGCCGGCCAGGAGGGCGGCGCCCAGCGAGGTGGTCTCAGGAACTTCGGGCAGCACGACGGGCACACCCAGCATGTCCGCCTGAAACTGCATGAGCCAGGCGTTGACGCTCGCCCCTCCATCCGCTCGCAGCTCACTCAGCGGGTGCTCGCCGGCCGCTTCCATGGCCCGTACGGCGTCGACCGTCTGGTAGGCCATGGCCTCGAGCGTGGCCCGGGCCAGGTGCGCACGGGTGCTGCCTCGGGTCAGCCCGACAATCGTTCCCCGGGCATAGGGGTCCCAGTGAGGAGAGCCCAGCCCGGTCAGCGCGGGAACGAAGTACACGCCGTCGTTGGACTCAAGGGACGCCGCCAGTTCCTCGGTTTCGGCAGCCTGCTCGATGATTCCCAGTCCGTCGCGCAGCCACTGAACCCCGGCGCCGGTGACGAAGATCGACGCCTCCAGCGCGTAGCTCAGGCGCGGGCCGATCCCCCAGGCCACGGTGCCGATCAGCCCATCCCCGGGATCCGGCACCGAGTAGCCGTGGTTGATCAGCACGAACGAGCCGGTCCCGTAAGTGTTCTTGCCCAGCCCCGGGTCGACGCAGGCCTGGCCGAACAGGGCCGACTGTTGGTCTCCGGCCACGCCGGCTATGGGCACGGCGTGGCCGCCCGTAGCGTCCGACCGCGTCGTTCCGAGGACCCCGCAGCTGGGGCGCACCTCCGGGAGCCGCACCCCGGTGACTCCCAGCAGATCCATCAGCTCCTCGTCCCACTCGCCCCGGCGGATGTCGTAGAGCATCGTGCGGGCCGCGTTGGTCGGGTCGGTGACCAGCTCTCCGGTGAGCTGGTAGATGATCCAGCTGTCGATCGTGCCGAACACGGCGCGCCCGTCCCGCACCCGGTCCCTCAGCCCCTCCACATTGTCGAGCAGCCAGGCGATCTTGGTGCCCGAGAAGTACGGGTCGAGCACCAGACCGGTGCGCTCGCGAATCAGCGGCTCGTGACCCTGGTCGCGCAGCTCGCGGCAGCGCCCGGCCGTGCGCCGGTCCTGCCAGACGATCGCGTGGTGGAGCGGACGGCCGGTGTCGGGGTCCCACACGCACACGGTCTCTCGCTGGTTGGTGATGCCGACCGCCTCGAGCTCGCCGGACCGCACCCCCGCGTCCTCGAGCGCCTCCACGGCCACCGCCTGGGTGACCTGCCAGATCTCGTCCAGGTCGTGCTCCACCCAGCCCGGCCGGGGAAAGATCTGCCGGAACTCCCGGGACGCCCGGCCGACGGCCTCGGCCTGCTCGTCGAACACCAGGCACGTCGTGCCTGTGGTGCCCTGATCGATGGCCAGGATCAAGCGGCCGGGAGCGCTAGAACCCGCCGCGGCCGGCCACGACCGCGGCCACGCCGCCGGCCACGACGAGCACGGTCACCGCCACCTGCATTCCCGACCACATCCAGGACCGGCGCGACCGACTGCTCCGCCGCCTGGCCCACTGGCGACGGGTGCACGAGCTGACAAACGGGCTGGAATGACCCATGGCTCTCTCTCCGGCTATCGCACTCCTCTGGTGTTCGCAAGTCAAGCGGGCTGGCCGGACGGAAGCCGCAAACTGCGGGAGCACTTATCCTGCGTCCGGCATCCGTTCGCTCCTGGGGAGGTCGTTTGATTTGTCCGAGGTCGAGGCTCACATCACGGGCACCGTGTGGAAGGTCGAGGTGGAGGTCGGCGACAGCGTCGGGGAGGGCGACACCGTGGTCATCCTCGAGTCGATGAAGATGGAGATGCCGGTGGAAGCCGAGGACGGAGGCGTGGTCAAGGAGATCCTCGTCGAGGAGGGTCAGTCGGTTTCCGAGGGCGATCCCCTCGTTGTCCTCGAGTAGCTCGGGTGCCGGGGGTGATCCCGGGCGCCTGATCCTGGAGGAGGCCGCCCCGGGCGTAGCCCGGCTGGTGATCTCCAACCCGGGCAAGCGCGGAGCGCTCGATCACGCCATCCTGGACGCCTTCGCCCGGACGCTGCCGGGGCTCGACGCGCGCTGCCTGATCATCACCGGGGAAGGGACGACGTTTTCCTCCGGCTATGACATCGGGGACCTGGATGGCCCAGGCGCCCGGATGTTCGCCGACGAGGCCGAGAAACTGGTCGCCCACCCCTACACGGCCGCGCTGGAGGCGATCGAGGCCTATCCCTTCCCGACCCTGGCCGCCCTGAACGGCCATGCGATCGGTGGCGGGCTGGAAATAGCGCTGTCGTGCGACCTGCGCATCGCGGCGGGCACGATCGCCCTGGGCATGCCACCGTCGCGGCTCGGGCTGGTCTATTCCCACACCGGGATTCGCAAGTTCATCGACACGATCGGCGCACCTCGGACCCGCGAGCTGTTCCTCACCGCTCGGCGAATCGATGCCCGCACCGCGCGCGCCTGGGGTTTGGTCAACGCGCTCTCAGAGGCCGGCCGCCTGGCCGAGGACGCTCTGGAGCTGGCCGTGGAGATAGCCGGCCTGGCTCCGCTGGCCCAGTCGGGCAACAAACGGGTGATCAACGCCGTGCTGGCGGCGCAGACCGGGATGGATGCCGAGGTGGAGCGCCAGCTGGTGGAGCTCCGCCGGGCCTGCTTTGAATCCGAGGACTTCCGGGAGGCTGTGCGGGCTTTCGCTGAGAAGCGCCCGCCTGAGTGGACCGGGCGGTGAAGATGGCCCGGCGGGGGCAGGCCGGCAAGCCCGCCCCCGCCGCAGCGAACGCTCAGCTTCCGAACGACAGCTCGGTGGCGCTGTAGCCCGGGGCGACGACGGGGTAGGCGCCGCCCTTCGGGCTAACCGTGCTGGCGCCGGACTTTCCGTTCAGGTTGCCGCCCGAGGAGATCTTCTGACCGCCCAGGGTGGCCGACTTGGCGTACAGCCCGGTCGAGCGCAGGCGGGTGACCGTCCCCGGTGCGTCCTTGGAGCCGTCGACGCCCAGCTTGACCGTATGCGCGGTGCGGGTCTTGTTGACCACGATCACGTTGATCTTGCCGCTCGGGGTATGAGCCGCCCACACGTCGATGCCCGACGCCGGAGAACCGGCGATGTGCAGCAGGTGCGAGCCCGCCGGAGCGGCCTGCGCGAACATCATCAGGCCGTAGTACTCAGGCTCGACTGACACCTTCCAGCCGGAGCTCGTGTGCTTGGCATTGATCAGGCCCTGCCACTCGCCGGGGACGTCGTGGAAGTTGACTCCCTGGGCGCCCGTGCGGACGACGCGAGGCAGGAAGTCGACCGCCCAGAGGGCCGGAGCGAAGGCGGGGCTGAGGTTGCCCTGCCCGCCGCACGAGATGGCGTTCATCTCGTCGACCCGCAGCGCCTTGCCGCGAGAGTGAGCCTGGCGGACGTGGCCGCCAATCGAGTTGGCCAATCCCTGCAGCGACGAGTTCTGGAAGAACTGCGTCGCCTTGACCAGAGTCGAGCCACACTTCTTGGTCGGATACGCGTGGATCGTGACCAGCTTCACCCGGGGCTCTGAGCGCACGAAGCTGCCCAGCGCAGCCAGCCATTCCGGCCCGCCGGAGCTCGGCCCGGCCACGGGGAAGTTCGGCATCCCCTTGGCGATATTGGCGAAATCCCGGTTGAACACGGCGGGCGTGTAGCTGGAGCTCCGGCCGTACACCCGCTGACCGGAGGCGGTCTTGTACCACGAGAAGGAGTGATACAGCTCGGGCTCGTTGCCCAGCTCGAGCGCCTTGATGTTGGTGCGTCCGACGTGGCTGAGAATGGCGTTCGACTCGGCGCCGGCGATCCGGCGGCTGTCGGCCTCGAACTGGATGCCGAAGATGTAGTGGCCGTGCAGGGCCTCGATCAGCGCCTTGGCCGAGCTCAGGATCTTCGGGGTCAGCGTGATCCGGACCCCGCCCGGCTTCTTGACCCCGGCGATCGGCCACCAGGCCCAATCGGTGCTGTCGCCGCCGATGCGGAGCACAGGGCTGCCGCCCGGGTTGAGGTTCTCCATGAGCTGGACGAAGGGCTGGTCGACGGTCGTGCTGTTGCCGTCGAGCTTCTCCAGGCCCGTGTACTCGGTGGATAGACCTAGGAACCCGCTGGGCACCTTGCCGACATAGGAGGTGGTCACGTGCAGTGTCGAGCCGGATGACGCGCTGGCCTGGGAGGCGCTGCCGCAGGCGGCGCTGACGGCGGCCACCACGAGGGCGAGGAGGACAGCGAGTCCACCCTGGTGGAGGCGAGGGAGCTTGAAGATTGATTTCACCGGGCCAGTGTGGCGCATGCTTCGGCGAAAGGATTTGATGAGGAGGTCAGTGCCATGACCTGCCTAACCCGCGAGAGGCGTGGAAGTCTCACTCCTCGTAGGGACTGAAGTCCACCTTCCGCGCACCGCAGACGGGGCAGAACCACGTCTCGGGGATGTCCTCGAAGGCCGTGCCGGGCGGGATGCCCCCGTCCGGATCGCCCTCCTCGGGGTCGTAGACGTATCCGCAGGATTCGCACATGTACCTCACGCCGGGCAAGGGTAGTAGTAGCGCTCGCGTCCGGGGCCGGACGGGCGGTAGGGTCAGCCGATGAGCTTTTCTCGGGAGCCTGGAGCCGAGCTGAACACCGGCGAGCCGACGGTGCCGCGTCGCGCCGCCACGGTCGTACTGCTTCGCGGAGGCCGCGAACGGCTGGAGGTCCTGCTGGTCCAGCGAAACCCGGAGGCCCGCTTCATGGGCGGGGCCTGGGTGTTCCCCGGAGGCTCCGTGGGTCCCGAGGACGGCGAGGGACAGGTGGGATTGCGCGCGGCGGCGGTGCGCGAGCTGGAGGAGGAGGCCGGAGTCGTCCTGTCGCCCGGGACCGAGCTGGTCGCGTTCGCGCGGTGGATCACGCCGGCCCAGCTGCACATCCGGTTTGACACCTGGTTCTACTTGGCCCGAGCGCCCGAGGGAGCCTCACCGCGCGTCGACGGGGCCGAGGTGGTCGACTTCTGCTGGATCACGCCCGCGGACGCCCTGGCGGCCGGGGAGGCCGGTCAGCTCGACGTGGTGTTCCCGACGGTCAAGCAGCTCGAGCAGCTGGCGGGGTTCGCCTCAGCCGAGGAGCTGATCGAGTACGCGCGTGGCCAGGAGGTGCGGCCGGTCGAGCCGCGGGTGACCGGCTCGGGCGAGATGGCCCGAATCGTGCTGCCCGGCGAGCCGGGCTACGAAGGCTGATCTCAGGCAGCGGCTTCCTCGTCGGCGATCACGTGCATGACGGCGTTGATCAGGGCCAGGTGCGTGAACGCCTGCGGATAGTTGCCGAGGTGCCGGCCGGTGGTCGCTTCCAGTTCCTCGGCATACAGGCCAAGCGGCGAGGCATGCCCAAGGAGGCGTTCGCACAGACGCGAAGCCCGGTCGGTGTCGCCAATCTCTGACAGCGCGGAGACCAGCCAGAACGAGCAGATCAGGAAGGTGCCCTCGGCCCCGTGGAGTCCGTCGTCGGTCTCGTCCACCTTGTAGCGCAGGACGAAGCCCTGATCCGTCAGCTCGTCGGCGATGGCCAGCACCGTGGCCTTGATCCGAGGGTCGTCCGGGGGCAGGAAGCGCACGATCGGGATCAGCAGCGTGGAGGCATCCAGCGCGTCGGTGTCGTAGTGCTGGCGGAAGACGCCGCGCTCGGAGACGCCTCGGTCGAGGATGTCCTGGCGGATCTGGTCGGCGGCCGCCTGCCACTCGGCGGCCTTGTCGTTCTCCCCCTCCTGCTGGGCCAGCCGGGCGCCGCGGTCGGCGGCCACCCAGCACATGAGCTTGGAGGACACGTAATGCCTGGGCTCCCCGCGGGCCTCCCAGATGCCCTGGTCGGGTTGCTGCCAGACCTCCAGGGCGCACTTGACCTGATCCTCTATGACCGGCCACAGGCGCTGCGGGATGTGCCCGCGCATCTTGGTGTGCAGGTAGATGGAGTCGAGCACGGCGCCGAACACGTCGTTCTGCTTCTGGCTGAAGGCACCGTTCCCGACCCGCACCGGCCGGGACCCGTCGTAGCCGCTCAGGTGGTCGAGCGTGCGCTCGGTCAGGTCCCGCTCACCCTCCAACCCGTACATGATCTGCAACCCGCCGTCCTCCCCCCGGGGCAGGTCGGCCACGAACTGCATGAAGTCGTCGGCCTCCCAGTCAAAGCCGAGGGCGTGCAGCCCCCACAGGGTGAAGGTGGCATCCCGCATCCAGCAGTACCGGTAATCCCAGTTGCGCTCGCCCCCGGGGGTCTCGGGCAGCGAGGTGGTCGCCGCGGCCACGGTGGCTCCGGTGGGCGTGTAGGTCAGCCCTTTGAGCGTGAGCGCCGAGCGCTGCAGATGGCTGCGCCAGCGGTGGTCCGGGAAGCGCCCGCCGGCCAGCCAGTCCCGCCAGTAGTGGGCCGTGCGCTCGATACGGCTGACCGCGTCCTCCAGGCCGCCTGGACCGTCGATCCCGTGGTCCCAGCCCAGGCCGACGAACCGGGTCTCCCCCTCCACCAGGGTGTGGCGTGCCCGGGCGCGGCTGCCCTCGAGCCCGAGGCGGAGGTCGGAGTGCAGACGGATGTGGGTCCCGTCCGTCTTGGTCTCCGCCGTCGACCAGTCCGATTTGATGAGCTCCCACTCGGCCGGCTGGGTGCCGTAGTCGAAGATCGGCTCGCACACCACCTCCACCTGCACGCTGCCCTGGAGGCAGGCGATCGTCCGCACCAGCATGTGGTCGGCGTCGCTGTCGGTGGGCGGCCGCGTGTGCGAGCTCTCGTCGCTCAGATCGTCGTGCCACGGGCCGATCGTCAGAGCGTCGCGAACCAGGAGCCAGCCGGACGGGCACAGCCAGGTCGTCTCCAGGATCATCGTGCCGGGCAGGTAGCGGACCGACAGGGGAACGGTCAGACCGTACGGACCAACCCGGAAAGCTCCGGCCCGGCGATCGAGCAGTGACCCGAACATGCTCGGGGAGTCGAAGCGCGGTACGCCCATCCATTCGATGCTTCCGTCGGGGGCCAGCAGGGCTCCCGTGTGGCAGTCGGACAGAAACGCGTAGTCCGCGATCGGCGGGAAGGGCGATCCCCCCCGCAGCGGCCGGTCGTGAGGGGGGAGCGGCATGGACGGGGACATGGCTCAGCGTGAGCCTAAGCGGTTTAGGCGATCAGCGTGAGGCGCACCTTGAGCTGGTGCGGGTCGAATTTCTCAAAAATGCTTTGAGTTATTCGTCACGTACGGCGGGGGCAGGAGGGGCGCCGCGGCCGGCGAGGGCGGCGGTGCGGAGCCCGAGGTACCGGCCGAGCAGCGCGTAGGCGCCCAGATAGACGGCCGCCTCCATCACCCCGCGGAGGATCCCGTCGTACGGGTCATCTGCCGCCACCCCGGCGGCGGCGATGACGACAGCGATTGCCCCGCCGCTCAGCAGGGCGAAGCGGGTCGGCGAGGCGCCGGTGAGGGCAGCGACAAGGGGGCGGAACGGCCCGAAATCCGCCAGCAGATCTTCGCCTGGGCCGGGACTTGCGGGGCGCAGGCGCGCCGCGCGGACCACCGCGGGGGTGGCCGCGAGCACGGCGGCGAGCGCGACGGCCACGGTGACCACCGACCCCGCGGTCGAAGGCGTATGCCCGGGCGTGGCGGCGGCTCGCAATGGGATCGCGACAGTGGCCAGCGCGCCGGCGGCGAGGCCAACCCCGGCCCGGCGACCGAGGATCCTCGCCTCGTGGGCAGGAATGGTTCGCCGGTGGCGAAGGCGCAGACCACGCACCAGCGCCAGGCCTCCGGACACGAAGGCGATCTGCGCGGCCATGACCGCCACGAGGATGCCCAGCGTGTCCCCGGCCGAGCCGTCGATGCGGTTGAACGGTCCCATCGAAAGCAGTCGCACGACCAGGACTGCACCCAGGACCACCAGGGCGCCAAACGCCGTGAACGCCGCCGTGCGAGCCTGGCTCGTGCCCAGCTCGTCCGCGAACTGTGCGGCCAGTACGCGCGGCTGGCCGAGCTGCGCGCTCGGATCGCACGCCAGATGGTCGCTGAACTCATCAATGATCCGCTGGCGGCGGGTCCCCCGGAATCCGACCCGGCTCAGTTCGCTGCCCAGGGTCTGGAGGAATGAATCCCGGTCGGTCATGCCAGGACCGCTTCGATCGTCGTGGTGAATTCACGCCACCGGGCTCGGCTGAGGCCGAGCTCCCGCTGGCCTCGGGTGGTCAGGCTGTAGACCCGGCGCCGCCGGCCGTCGTGGGCCCACTCACTGGCCAGCAGGCCCGAGCGCTCGAGCCGGTGCAGGGCTGGATACACGGTGCCCTCCGGGAGCGCCAGCTTGCCGCCGCTGCGGGACTTGAGAGCCTCAATCACCGCGTAGCCGTGCAGCGACTGGTGGGAGAGGGTGGCCAGGATCAGGGCGTCCAGATGACCTTTGAGCTCATCCGCGGTCATGCCTAGGCAGGCTATACCTAGGTTGCCTAAGTGTCAAGGGGCTCCATCCTCGCCAGAGCGAACAGCCGGAGCGCTGCGCCTGTGCCGCACCTGAGTACGCTGATCGCAGTAGGTTTGTGGGCGCGGCGCGTGTACTTCGCGCCCCCGAGGAAGCAAGACGAGAGAGAGGTTTCGATGGCCGATTACGCAGTGGTTGATCCGGCGACCGGTGAGACGGTCAAGGAGTATCCGACGATCAGCGACGACGACCTGCGCGACGCGATCGCCCGGGCAGATGAGACGCACCGCACGTGGTCGGCATCCACCAGCGTGGCCGAGCGCGCGGCGCTGGTGCGCCGCGTGGGCGAGCTGCACGAGGAGAAGCGCCAGGAGCTGGCCAACATCATCGTGCGCGAGATGGGCAAGCCGGTCGAGCAGGCGCTCGGCGAGGTGGACTTTTGTAAGGCGATCTACGACTTCTACGCCGACAACGCTGAGGAGCTGATGGCCGACGAGCCGATCAAGCTGCTCGACGGCGACGGCTCGGCGATGATCCGCCGCAGCTCGCTGGGCGTGCTGCTGGGGATCATGCCCTGGAACTACCCCTACTACCAGGTCGCCCGGTTCGCCGGCCCCAACCTGGTCATCGGTAACACGATCCTGCTCAAGCATGCACCGCAGTGCCCGGAATCGGCGGCGGCGATCGAGGCCATCTACCGGGAGGCCGGCTTCCCCGAGGGCGCCTACATCAACATCTACGCCACCAACGAGCAGATCGAGTGGGTGATCGCCGACCCCCGCGTACGGGGCGTGTCACTAACCGGCTCCGAGCGGGCCGGCGCGGCCGTGGCCGAGATCGCCGGACGGAATCTAAAGAAGGTCGTGCTGGAGCTCGGCGGCTCTGACCCGTTCATCCTGCTGCGTACCGACGACCTGGACACGGCCGTGGAACAGGCGGTGGCGGCCCGCCTGGAGAACACCGGTCAGGCCTGCAACGCCGGCAAGCGGTTCATCGTGATGGACGAGCTCTACGAGCCCTTCCTGCAGAAGTTCACCGAAGCGCTTACCGCGGTCAAGCCGGGCGATCCGAGCTCCTCTGAGACAGCCATCGGACCGCTTTCGTCGGCCACCGCCGCCGAACGACTGGAGGACCAGGTCAAGCGCGCGCTGGATCAGGGCGCCCGCCTGGTGGCGGGAGGCGAGCGCGAAGGCAACTTCTTCTCTCCCACTGTCCTGACCGACATCTCGCCGGACAACGACGCCTACCGGGAGGAGTTCTTCGGGCCGGTGGCAGCGGTGTACCGCGTCTCCTCCGAGGATGAGGCGATCAACCTGGCCAACGACACCCCGTTCGGTCTCGGGTCCTACGTGTGGACCTCAGACGACGAGCAGGCTCGTCGCGTGGCGGACAAGCTCGACACCGGGATGGTGTTCATCAACGCGGTGGGCGCCGAGGGCGCCGAGCTTCCGTTCGGCGGCGTCAAGCGCTCCGGGTTCGGCCGCGAGCTCGGCCGGTTCGGAGCCGATGAGTTCGTCAACAAGAAGCTGATCCGCATCGGCGGCTGATTTTCGGCTGGGGGCGCCCCTGTGACGGGGCGCCCCGTCGTGCACGCCGGGTCAGCCATCTAGGTATCGGAGTTGAAATTCGGCAGGCCGAGCGTGGTCAGCCAGTGATCGACCGTGACGTTGAGCTGGGTGAACTCACCGGTCCAGATCATCACGCCCATCGTGACCAGCACGAGGCCGCCGACGCCGATCACCACCCGATAGTGGCGCTTGACGACGTTGAGAACGGACGTGACCTCGCCGAAGGCCAGGCCGGTGATCAGGAACGGCACACCCAGCCCAGCGCAGTAGACGGCCAGGAGGAACCCTCCGCGGGCGGCTGAGTTCGAGGTGCCGGCGGCGCTGATTATCGCCCCCAGTGTGGGGCCGGTGCACGGCACCCAGGCCAGCGCAAAGGCGGCTCCGACCAGGACCGGACCGCCGCGTC
The DNA here is from genome assembly GCA_035551655.1 of Solirubrobacteraceae bacterium. GTDB lineage: Bacteria > Actinomycetota > Thermoleophilia > Solirubrobacterales > Solirubrobacteraceae > Palsa-465. The sequence goes on along the minus strand of DASZNA010000061.1, from coordinate 1,492 downwards.
CGGCCCGCTCCATGAGCCGGGGGACGTGCCACTCCCGCGCCAGTTGCGGCACGAACGGGGCCAGCACGAACAGCACGCCCATCACCACGATCAGAGCTCCGCATACCTTCAGGGCAGTGGGGCCCGTCAGCACTCCCCGGAGCGCCTGCTGCCCGAGCAATCCCAGGGCGATGAAGATGAACGAGAAGCTGGCCACGAACATGAGAGTCGGGCCGATCACGCGGCGGGCCTTGATCTCGGACGGCGACCCCACGCCGGCCACGGTCGCGATGTATCCAGGAACCAGCGGCAGCACGCACGGGGAGAGGAACGAGATCAGCCCGGCTCCGAACGCGACCGGAATTCCTACTCCAGACGCAGCATCCATGTCAGCGGTGAGGGTACCGCTAGCGCTCCGCCAGAGGCGAGGGAGGGTGGGCCCCAGTCCGTCGCTGTAGAGTTGAGGCCAGGTATCGGTGGAAGCTTCCGCTCTCGAACTGCGACAGGGAACGGCCCAGGCCACGGGCCTCCTGAATGGTTCGCTGATGCGCTTGCGCTCCGACGAGCAATTGGTCGAGCTGTTCCGGGCGGGCAACGAGGACGCCTTCCGCGCCATCCATGACCGCTACCGCAAGCGCCTGCTGGCCTACGCCGCGCAGATGCTGAATGGATCCGGGCCAGATGCCGAGGATGCGCTACAGGACGTTTTCGAGCGGGCGTACCTCGGCCTGCGGGCTCACAGCCGGGACATGGCGCTCCGGGCGTGGCTGTACCGCGTGGCCCACAACCGCTGCCTCGATCAGCTGAGGCGCCCCGTGCTGGCGTCCACGATCGAGCCTGACGAGGCGGAAAGCCAGGAGCTTGACCCGGTCGCCGAGATCGAGCAGCGAGAGACGCTCCGGCGGCTGGTCATCGATATCAGGCGCCTCCCCGAACAGCAGCGCTCGGCCCTCCTCTTGCGGGAGATGAGCGGCCTGAGCTACGCGGAGCTGGCCGGCTCCCTGGCAGTGTCCGTGCCGGCCGTGAAATCGTTGCTGGTGCGGGCCCGGATCGGCCTCGCGGCGGCGGGCGAAGCACGCGATACCGCCTGTTCCGTAATCCGCGAAGAACTCGTGCTGGCCCACGACCGAGGAGCTCGTCCGAACGCCAATACTCGCCGCCACCTGCGCGATTGCCCCCAATGCCGGCACTTCCGGCGCTCGATGAAAAGCGTCGGCCGGAACCTGGCTGCCGTCACACCGGCCCTCGGCCCGATCGGGCTCCTGGTCAAGTTGCTCGGAGGCGGTGGCGGAGCGGCAAGCGGAGGGCTGACCGGCTCCGGCGGAGGGGCGGTGGCGGGTGGCGGGGCGGCGACGGGCAGCGGTGTCGCGGCCGGCGGCGCGGCCGTGGCCGGCGGAGGGAGCTTCGTGGCCGCCACCGGGGCCGTGGGGACCACAGGCTTGGTGACCGGCGGCTTTGCCGCCGGCGGGGTCGGGCACGTGGCGGCGATCGTGGCCGCGGCCCTGGTCACGGC
>DASZNA010000060.1:0-3670 GCA_035551655.1 Solirubrobacteraceae bacterium | reverse complement strand
GGCACACAGCCCTTCCGGGCCCCTTCCGATGAGCGACCAACTCAGATGATCGGAAGGGGCCCTGTCGCGTTCTGTCACAGGTCCCCGAGATCCTCGCCAGCCACCCCAGCCGCCGTCCAACCCACCCCGCCCGCCAAGTCCATCCACAACTACCCCTGCCGGATCACGCCCCTACGTCCTCAGCAAGACATGCCCGTAACACCAAGGGGCGATCAGCTGGTGCCACATAGCATCAGTTAATGCCCCGCAAGAAGCCTCGACATTCCGCAACCAACCGCAGTGGCCAGGCTCGGCAACCCCGTCCTGGGCCGGAGCAAGCCCACTTGGACCTGGTCGCGGAGATCGAGCGTGTGATCGACACGCCCCTAACCGGGCTGATGGCCACTGAGGAGGAGCGGGCGGTCCTCAAACGGCTCTCCGCCCAGGCACTGGCCGCGCCGGCAATGATCCGTCTGGCCCAGGTAATCGCCTTCGTCGGGCGGGGACGTCCAGCCACCCAGACAGGGAATCTGAAATCCGCCGACGCCGTGGCGCTCGCCTCGCAGCTCGGCCTCGATCAGCCCCCTCCCGCCCGGGTCGGCTCCATCGACGACCTCCCCGATACCGCTCACGCGTTCCGATGGGCGGCGGCGGCGGAGTTCCTCGAGTGGCGCGGAAGCAGAGTACTGGCTGCCCATAGGGCCGTTGACTTCGATAGGGACCCGCTTTCGGTCTGGTTGAAGGCGGCCGTGACCCTCCTCGAGCACGGCCTGCTGGACGGGTTCCGCCAGGGGTGGCGCAAGCGCTACGTGGAGCTGCTGGACGAGAACGTCGATCGCATGCTCGTCGTCATGGTCGAGGCGGGCGCGATCCTGACCTTGTCTGCCATCGAGGTGGCTGCCTGGGAGCAGGTAGCCTCCGCCTACGGTTACGACCCCGACGATCAAGCCGAGCGAGCCCATGTCGTCCGCCTTGCCCACGCCATGGTCGCCCAGCTGGTGGACCTCGGCGCCGTAACCCGCAGGGGGGACCGGGTGGTCCTGACCGAGCTGGGCGGCACCATCGCGGCCATGGTCTCCCTGTCCGCGGAGTTCGACGACGACGACGAGCTCGACCTGGTGGACACCGACGCGCTCTCGCTGCTGTCGGTATGCGTGGAGGACCCCGAGATGACCCCCGGCGAAACCCGTGACCACCTCCTGGCCTGGACCCAAGCCCGCCCCGACGCCGCGGCAGCAGCCGAGCTGTGCGAAGCGATGCTCGAAGACGACGATCCCGCACTGTGGGCCCTCGGCCTGGACGCCTTGGGAATGCTCGACCCCGCCGTGGCAGTGCCCGCTGTCCGCGGCCTGCGCTCGCATGCCGACCCAGGGCCCCTGGTCACCGATTGGCTCCGCCGCCGTAGCAAACCAGACCCGCCCCAACGATGACGGGTGACAGCGGGCTCCGAAGTGAGTCTCTGGAGTTGGCCTGATCTGCCCCCTAACGCGGGTCCCCGAGCATCGACAGGGCGAACAGCAGCACCATCTCCGAACGCCGGTTCTCGGGCGATATTCTGCGCCCCTCCGTCCTGTGACGGAGGGACCCGGCCGGGCGAGCAGAGCGCCGATTCCGCGCTCGCCCCCACCGGCTCCTCGTGCCCGGCCGGAGAGCTCCGATCACCCAGTTCTGCGGTGCTCCGCCGCCGCCGCGGAGGCGTCGGGACATCGGCTGACGCTGGCTGGAGCAAGACCTTCGACCGCCCGCAGGGGGATGGGCTACTGCGACGATGGGGCGTTCTTCAAGACCCGGAAGGTGAGGCTTGGGATGCGGGGCTAGGCGTTCGCTCGCCGGAGGCGTTCGGTTGCTTGTATGCGGACTGCGCCGCAGGAAACGGGGGTGTCGCCGTGCACCGCCTCCCAGCGGGCGTTGTGCGCCGTCGGCCACAGGCTGGCCGCCCACGCGATCTGTTGTTCCTCCGGGCTGAACCGGCGCCCCCGGAGATCCTGATAAACCTCCAGGAACGCCGCAGAGCTCTCGATCGGGGCCAGGGTCGGCGGCGAGGTGCTGGCGAACGCCCCGGAGGCCGCTCCCACCAATGCCGCCTCTGGCTGCCACGCCAGGCTGTCCCAGTCGTGCACGGCCCACACGTCCCCGTCGTGCCAGCGGAGGTTCTGGGCTTCGAAGTCGGCATGGCCCAGCACGCACGGCAAGCCGGCCGCCAATATCCGCTTGCGGGCTCGGTCGGCCGTGGTGATGACGTGTGTGGGCACGGCGCCCCGGTCCCGGTCGTCCAGCTCCCTGATTGCTGGCCATACCCCGGGATCGGTGTGGTCCCAGCGCACCCAGCGCGGGTTCGGCAGCGGCGGCGCGACGGTCACGTCGGCCAGCTCGGTCATCAGCGAGGCGAAGACGGCCGCGTAGCGCACGGCGACATCCGGCGAGTCGCCGCGCAGTAGCTCACCGCCGGGGTGGTACTCCTCAGCATGCACGGCCAGCTCAGCGACACCGACCACCGGTGTGAGCGGCCGGGCGCACGGAAACCCTCGCTCCGCCAACCGGGCCTGCGCGGCGACACAGAGCACAGCCCGGCTGTCGTCGGGGCGCGCCTTCACCACGACCTTGCGCCCACCGACCAACCGCAGCCCGAACACCGCCGACATCTGCCGCAACTCGAACAGCACGCTGACCGGCGCGTCTCCCAACTGGTCCACGCACCAGGCCGGCAGCCAGTCCGGCAGATCATCCAACGGCACCGTAGGGACTGTGCCACATGCGTCGAAGCTCAGGAGCGTCTGGCTGGCCGGTCCGCTACTGAGATGGGCCTTCCCACGGATTGGTCACGCTGACGCCGGTGGCGTCGAAGTCAGCGGTGTTGCGGGTAGCCAGCCTCGCCTCCCGAGACACACAGATCGCTGCGATCTGCGCGTCGGCTGTAGCGATGGGACGGCCCACCCCCTCACGGTCAGCGACGATCCCGCCATATCGGCGGGCAGCACGAGCGTCGAAGGAGACGATCACCTCGTCGAAGTCGGCAAACACCCTGGCCGCTGTCGCCGTCAACTGGTCCCGACGCCGGCCACCGGGCAACCGAGCGATGCCGTACTCGACCTCGGCGAGCGTGATCGCGGTCGTGTGCAACCGGCCCGCGGTGGCGGTCCACGCAAGCACCTCCGGGGCGGGTTCGTCGCGCATCATCTCCGAGATCACGTTGGTGTCGATAATGATCACGACAGCTCCGGCAGGTCGGCCGCTCGGGCCATGTCCTGCCGAAGTGGGATCTCTAGCTCGACCCCGCCGATCGTGGCGAAGCGCTCTCGGATCGCTTGAGCAAGGTTGGGCTGTTCATCCTCCTTCACAGCGACCGCATCAGTGAGGATCGCCCGGACCTCAGCTTCCATCGACCGTCCATGGCGAGCGGCCCGCACCTTAAGCCGGCTGGCCACGTCCTCGTCCAGGTCCCGCACGCTGATTGCTGCCACCACCCATCACCTCCTGCTAGCAATGATAGCAGGAGGTGTCGTGTGCGGATCGGCTTGCGGAGCGTCCACAAGCCCTCCCTCCGCCTGTGTCGCCTGGCGGAGTTGGCGGACGGGCCGGTGGCACGCAAAGCTCGAGCGATGTCATCCGGGGAGGGGCTCCACCCCAGCGCCGCTGCGGTCGCCGTTGTCCTCGACGAGATGGCCCCCGGAGCCGAGGTACGCCAACTCGA
>DASZNA010000059.1:0-73869 GCA_035551655.1 Solirubrobacteraceae bacterium | reverse complement strand
ACCCGATCGCTCAGGCCCGCCCGGCTTCCCCGCCCGCCGGCGCCCTTGTCAGGGGGGTTCAAAGACGCCGGCTGAGAATTGGACGGGACTCCCGGGAACCGCGCTAGGTTCCCGCTGAACTAGAACGCTCCGCCGCCCCCGAGGTTGGGAGGTTGGCGAGAAGTCAGGGCAATACCCCCGTCGGGCGCGCCCGGCGTTCCGGCTACTTGCCGTGGAGCTCGTGGTCCAGGCTGATTGCCCGGATCTCGTGCTCGCCGGGGAGCTTGTCGAGCACGCTCGTCACCACGTGGAGCACGTCACGCTCCTCGTGACCAAGGTCGTCCTTCAGGGTCTTCAGCGCCGTGTGGACGATCTTCAACTGCGCAGCCGTCAGCTCCAGCCGATAGGCGATGTCGTCGGGCCCGATCAGATTGGCTTCCATACCCGCGACACCCTATAGCCGCGGCGTCACAGAATCCACCATTGCTCAGGCCTTCGCGCCCTCGTCGCCGGGTGAGCGTCGCCGGCCCTGGCCGTGCTTGGCCCGCATGGCCGCGGCCGGCCCGTCGTCTGACCGGCGCCGCCCCGAGGGCACGATGGCCGCCGGCTCCCGGCCGTTGCCTTCCGCGCGAGGGCTCCGGTTGCCGTTCTTGCCCGAGCCGGCTCCGGCTCGCGCCTTCGACCGGCTCGAGGACGATCGGCGCTTGCCACGGGCCAAAGTGCCACCACCGGCCTGCTCGCGCGCCCGCTCCAGCAGCTCCTGGAGGGCCTCGTCGATCCATTCCGCCATCAGCTCGATGTCCGACATCGCGTCGTAGTCGCCCAGTAGTCCGTAATCGATCCCCCCGTTGTAGGACATGATCGCCACGGCCAGGGCGTGGTTCTCCGGGAGAAACGCGAGTGGGAACAGATCCTCCAGCGGCCGCCCGAGCACGTACAGCGGGAACTGGGGCCCGGGGATGTTGGTCACCAGCAGATTGAACAGCCGCGTGGAGAACTGAAGCCGGGAGGCCTGGGCCAGGATCGTCGGGGGCGCCAGGTGATTGACCGCAGCCAGAGTGGCCGCCCCCACCGCCTGCTTTGACTCCTTCAGGCCATCCATGCCCTGACGCACGACGCCCAGCCGGGTCACCGGGTCGTCGATGTAGACCGGCAGCGGGCCGCGCATCACGGTGAGCCGGTTCCCCAGTGCATCCTTCTGGTCATCGCCGCGTACGGACACGGGGACCAGGGCCCGCATCTCCAGCCCCTCGGTGCGCACTCCGCGGTTACGTAGCCACCTGGCCAGCGCGCCCGACACCACGGACAGGACCACGTCGTTGACCGTGCCCCCGAACGCGTTCTTGATCTCCTTGTAGTCGGCCAGCTGCTGGCGAACCACCGCGAAGCGGCGGTGTGGCCCGATCGGGACGTTCAGCGGGGTGTCCGGAGCCGGGTTCAGGGCGGCCCAGGCCAGTTCGCTCAGCCCCTGTACGGCGGAGCGCAGGGCGCCCGCGCTGCCGATCGGGTCGAGGGCGACGCCGGCCGCCCGCTCGATCAGCCCCACCCCGGTGCCCACCGCGCTGCGCAGGCCAGACACCACGAGGTCGACCGGACCGGGCACGGAAGCCGGTCGCCAGGGCTCAATGTCCTCCGACGGCGGCTCGGGCTTGGCCTCTAGGTCGAGCAGCACGGTGGCCAGATCGACCCCCGACACCCCGTCGACCAGCGAGTGGTGGGTTTTGAAGATCAGGGCAAAACGCTCCTCGCCGCCCGCCTCGCGCGGTTCCAGGCCCTCGATCATCCAGCTCTCCCACAGCGGCTTGGTGCGATCGAGCGGCTGCGAGGCGATCCGCGCGGTCAGCAGTAGCAGCTGCTCCTCGGTCCCGGGGGCGGGCAGCGCGGTCTGGCGGACGTGGTACTCGAGGTTGAAGCACGGGTCGTCCACCCACAGCGGGCGCCCGGTCTCCAGGGGTGGGGTGGCCAGCTTCTGGCGGTAGCGGGGAACCTTGTGCAGGCGGCCGCGAACGTGCTCCAGGTAATCCTCGAACGGGGGCGGCGGACCCTCGAACACCAGCACCCCGCCGATGTGCATGTGCGAGTTGTGTCCCTCCTGGTGGAGAAACGAAGCATCGATCGAGGTCAGCCGGTCCAAGTGCTGCTGCGCCATCGCTTGCCCTCCCTAGGCAGTCTCGGAGCCACCAAGGGTACGCTTACCCCTCGTGGCGTGGGATTTCTCAACCGACGCGGAGTTCCAGAGCAAGCTCGACTGGATGGCCGCCTTCGTGCGCCAGGAGATCTGGCCCCTGGAGACCCTGCTGCACGAGCTCGAGTGGGAGGGGCTGATGCGGGCGATCCGCCCGTTGCAGGAGGAGGTCAGGCGCCAGGCGCTGTGGGCGGCTCACCTCGACCCCGAACTGGGCGGCCAGGGCTACGGCCAGGTCAAGCTCGGCCTCATGCACGAGATCCTCGGCACCAGCCCGCTGGCCCCGCTGGCCTTCGGCAATGCGGCGCCCGACTCCGGCAACTCGGAGATCCTGGCTCTGGCCGGCACCCCCGAACAGAAGGACCGCTACCTTCACCCGCTGCTGGCCGGGGACCTCAAGTCGGCGTTCAGCATGACCGAGCCCGAGACGGCCGGTTCTGACCCGACGCTCCTGATCACCCGGGCCGAGCCCGATGGCGAGGGCTGGGTGCTCAACGGTCACAAGTGGTTCTCCACCAACGGCTCGATTGCCGACTTCCTGATCGTCATGGCGGTCACCGACCCGGATTCCCGGGCCCATCAGAGGGCCTCGATGTTCATCGTTGACGCCGACGCTCCGGGTGTGACGATCCAGCGCGACGTGTCCACCATGGAGCACCCGTGGGACAGCTTCGGCCGCTACGGCAATCACGCCGAGATCACCTACGAGAACGTCCGCCTCGGACCTGAGGCGCTGCTGGGCGCCCGCGGCGCCGGGTTCCTGATCGCGCAGCAGCGGCTGTATCCCGGCCGGATCCACCACTGCATGCGCTGGCTCGGCGTGGCCCGGCGGGCCTTCGACATGCTGTGCGAGCGGTCTCTGTATCGGGAGGCACACGGCTCGACCCTGTCCAAGCATCAGACGGTCCAGAACTGGATCGCCGACAGCGCGGCCGAGATGCAGGCGGCCCGGCTGATGACCCTGCACGCGGCGTGGAAGATGGACGCCGAGGGCATCCTGGCCGCCCGCCAGGACATCGCGATGATCAAGTACTACGGGGCCAGGGTCCTGCACGATGTGATCGACCGGGCCCTCCAGGCCCACGGCGCCCTCGGGTACTCCACCGACCTGCCCCTCGAGGCCATGTACCGGTACGCCCGAGCGGCCCGCATCTACGACGGTCCCGACGAGGTGCACCGCTCCTCGGTGGCCCGCCAGGTCCTGCGCCGCTACGAGCCGCCGGCCGACGGCGTCCCCACCGAGCACATCCCGGCCCGCCGGCTCAAGGCCCGCGAGAAGTTCGCCGAACTGCTCAGCGCGGCCACGGCCAACGACTGACGCTCTTCATCGAGCCTTCATTTTCGGGCGCCTACACTCACTTTGATGCTTGCGACCCCTGACCGGATCCTGCTCGCTGCGCCTCGTGGGTACTGCGCCGGCGTGGATCGGGCGGTACAGACGGTGGAACGCGCGCTGGACCTGTACGGCGCCCCGGTGTACGTCCGCAAGGAGATCGTCCACAACAAGCACGTGGTCGAGGAGCTCCGCGAGCGTGGGGCCATCTTCGTGGACTCCGAGACCGAGATCCCGCCCGGATCGACAGCCGTCTTCTCGGCCCACGGCGTCGCCCCCGCCGTCCACACCAACGCCCAGGAGCGCCGTTTGACCACGATCGACGCCACCTGCCCGCTGGTCACCAAGGTGCACGTGGAGGCGCGGAAGTTCGCCGCCCAGGGCTACACGATCATCCTCATCGGTCACGCCGGCCATGAGGAGGTGGAGGGCACGATGGGCGAGGCGCCCGGGAACATCGTCCTCGTGCAGAGCGAGGAGGAGGTGGATGAGCTGCGCGTCCCCGACGAGCAGCGGGTCGCCTATATCTCCCAGACCACGCTGTCGGTCGACGAGACCCAGTCGATCATCGACCGGCTGAAGGTGCGCTTCCCCTACATCGTCGGGCCTCGGACCGACGACATCTGTTACGCCACCACCAACCGGCAGGCTGCGGTCAAGCAGCTGGCCACGCACTGCGACCTGGTGCTGGTGATCGGCTCGCGCAACTCCTCCAACTCCAACCGGCTGGTGGAGGTGGCTCGCGAATGCGGCGCCGACTCCTACCTGATCGACAACGAGACCGAGGTGCAGGAGGAGTGGCTGGTCGGCAAGTCGGTGCTGGGCATCACCTCCGGCGCCAGCGCCCCCGAGGGCCTCGTCCAGCGCCTGGTCGAGTTCTTCCGCGCTCGCGGGACCGCGGACGTCAGCGAGCTGGATGTCATCCAAGAGGACGTCCGGTTCATGCTGCCCAAGACGATTCGCCAGGCGATCGCCGCCGGCGCGTAGTCCCGCGGCGCTAGTCTCACGCGGCTCTGCGCACGCTAGTCATCTCAGACCTGCATCTGGGCGCTCGGGGCGAGCGCGACCGCCTCCAGGACCCCGACGCCCGCCGGCGGCTGTGCGAGGCCCTAAGCGGGGTCGATCGCCTGGTCCTGCTGGGCGACGTGATCGAGTTCCGCCAGGGGCCGGTTCGAGACGCGCTCGCCGCGGCTTCGCGCGTCCTGCCCGAGGTGGGACGAGCTCTGGGAGGAGACCGTGAGGTCGTGGTGGTGGCCGGCAACCACGACCACTGCCTGGTCGAGGGATGGCTCCGCCGCCGGGCCGCCGCCGGTCCTCCCGAACCCCTCGGACTTCAGTCCGAGGTGGACTGGTGGGGAGGAGAGCCTCTGGCCGCGGTGGCCGAGATGCTCGGAGGCGGAGGTGCTCGGGTCCGCTCCGCCTACCCCGGCCTGTGGCTGCGGGACGACGTCTGGGCCACCCATGGTCATTACCTGGACCGCCACACCACCGTGCCGGTGTTCGAGCGCCTCGGGGTGGGCACGATGGCGCGAGCCCTGGGCCGCCCGCTTGAGCAGGCCAGCTCCGCCGAGGATTACGAGGCGGTGCTGGCTCCCCTGTACGCGCTAATCCACGAGGTGGCCCAGTCCGCCGGTGTTGGCACCCCCTCCCCGGGCGCCTCCGCCCGGGCCTGGCAGGTGGTCGGCCGCGGTTTCCGGAAGGGGACGCTGCGCCAGCGCGGCCTGGCCCTGGGCGCCGCTGGAGCGGTGGCACTGCTCAACCGCGCGGGTATCGGCCCGGTGCGCACCGATCTGTCGGCGGTCGAGCTGCGCCGGGCCGGCCTAAAGGCGTTCGGCGAGGTGCTGCGCACGCTCGAGGTCGACTGCCGCTTCGCCGTGTTCGGCCACACCCACCGGGCGGGCACGCTACCCGCGGATGACACTCGGGAGTGGTGGGCGTCCACCGGAGCCCGCATGGTCAACACCGGCTGCTGGGTCCACGAGCCGATCTTTCTCGGGCCGCGGCCCGAGCAGAGTCCCTACCGGGCCGGCTTCGGCGTCCTCGTGGGGGATGACGGGCGCCCGCCCGAGCTGGTCAATTTGCTCGACTGACGGCTGCCGCCCCCGGGGCCAGCCCCGGGGTGAAGCACACGGCCTCGCAGCGCACGCCGGGCCCCAGCTCGAGCTCGAGCTCCGCGACGATGCTCTGCTCATGGCGGATCAGCTCGTAGGCGCCGGGATGGTCGACCACCAGCCGGCGTCCGTTGACGGTGACGGTGCCCTGTCCGTCGAGCACCGCCCACACTCCCCCCGCCTCATACGGTCCGCTATACGGACCGGAGACCTGGTCGGTGGGCGGGACGAGCGATGCGCCCGGCTTCTCCTCGGGGCGCTCTGGCTCCAGCGGGTCGATCTCCATCCCCAGCAGCTCTCCGATCGCCAGCTCGGTCTCCGCGTATGCGCCCTCGCCGTAGTGGTACTCGAACAGCCTGAGCTCGGGCCCGAACAGGTACCGGGCCGGCCAGCCGAGGTTCTCGTACTCCGTCCACAGCTCACCCTGGACGTCCATGACGACGGCGTACTCGATGCTCAGCCGGGCCACCGCGTCGCGCACCCGCTCCGGGTCAGCCGAGGTCTCAAACCCGGCCACGTGGACGCCGATCACCCGCAGGCCGGCCTCGGCATACCGACTGTGCCAGGCCTTCACGTAGGGCAGCGTCCGGAGCGAGTTGGCCCGGCAGAAGTCCCAGAATTCGATCAGCACCGGGCGCCCGGCCTGCTGGTCCATACGCAGCGCAGCAGTGTTGACCCAGGGCAGGTCTCGCGGGAAGGCGGGGGCGTGGATGTGATCGACCGGCGCGCGCACGACCGGCTGATGGTGGCAGAGGGCGGCCAGACCTATTGCCCGGTGGGGGTGGCCGGCCAGCCATCCCGACCGACCTGACCGCTGGTCAGAGCCGGCGTGAGGACCAGAGGAAGGCGGCGAGGATCACGGAGACGATCGACACGACCAAGCCGATCAACCAGCCCTGTGACTTTTGCGAGTGCATGATCGCGGCGATCGCCACGCCGATCCCGATGATCCCGGCGGTGGCCACCAGGCGCATGACGAACGTCTCGATCCGTGAGCGCCCGGCCCGCTCGGGGATCATCACCCCGCGCTGGGGGTGCTCCCCGGCGCCGCGCTCCTCCTCCATCTGGGGCGCGGGTGGCTCGGGGGGTGGCTCCGGGGTCTCTGTGCTCACCCCGAGCACCTACCCTGAAGCTCTCGCCTCCTACCTGAAACGCTCGCCACCACTGGTATCCCGCCGCTATACTCAGTGAAGTATTGAATCCCGAGCGCCTTTAGGAGTTTTTGCAATGAGTCCTTCCGGGGCCGAAGTGCTCCGCCAGATCAAGAGCCAGATCGACGAGGTCGATCCCTCGGCGGTGCGCGAACAGCTCGGCAACGGCGCCGTGGTGATCGACGTGCGCGAGACCGAGGAGTGGGCGGCCGGCCATATCCCCGGCGCCAAGCACGTGCCCAAGAGCCACCTGGAGTCGCGCGTCGAGGGCGCCGCCCCCGACCGCTCGCAGCACGTGATCCTGTACTGCGCGTCGGGCAACCGCTCCGCCTGGGCGGCCCGGACGATGCTCGAGGACCTCGGCTACGACCAGGTCGAGTCGATGACCGGCGGGTTCACCCTGTGGAAAGACCGCGGCTACGAGGTCGACACCCCGCGCTTCATGTCAGCCGAGCAACGCGAGCGCTACTCGCGGCATCTGCTCCTGCCGGAAGTGGGGGTCGAGGGCCAGCAGAAGCTGCTTGATGCCAAGGTGCTCCTGCTCGGCGCGGGCGGACTCGGATCCCCGGCGGCGCTGTATCTGGCCGCGGCGGGCGTCGGAACGCTCGGCATCGTCGACGACGACGTCGTCGACATCTCGAATCTCCAGCGTCAGGTCATCCACACCAGCGATCGGGTCGGCGTACCCAAGGTCGACTCGGCCGAGGAGACCATCCGGGGCCTGAACCCCGACGTGCACGTGGTCAAGCACAAGCTCCGGCTGGGCCCCGAGAACATCATGGACGTTCTGCCCGGCTACGACATCGTGGTGGACGGGCTGGACAACTTCCCCACCCGGTACCTGCTCAACGACGCCTCCGTGCGCCTGCAGATCCCGGTCGTTTCCGCGGCCATCCTCGGCTTCGACGGCCAGCTGTCGGTGTTCAAGCCCTACGACGGCCCGTGCTACCGGTGCCTGTTCCCCGTCCCGCCGCCGGCCGAGCTGGCGCCGTCCTGCGGGGCCAACGGGGTGCTCGGAGTACTGCCCGGAACCATGGGCCTCCTGCAGGCCACCGAGGTGGTCAAGCTGATCCTTGGAGTCGGCGATCCGCTGATCGGCCGGCTGCTCATGTACGACGCGCTGGCCGCCACGGTCACCGAGGTCAAGGTGCGCCGGGACCCCGAGTGCCCGATCTGCTCGCGCGAGCCGGAGGAGATCTCCGACGACGAGCTGGGCGTGTTCCCGGACTACGAGCTGTTCTGCGCGGGCGCGCACTAGCTCGCCCATCTCGGTTTCGTCCCGTCACCTCCGGATAGGATCAGATCATGGCCACCGTTCGAATTCCCCCTGTGCTGCGCGCCTCCGTGGGCGGTGAGAAGGAGCTTCAGGCCGAGGGTGACTCGGTTGGGGACATCCTGCGCTCCGTCGTGGAGAGCCATCCGGACACCCGCACGCAGCTGTTCTCGGCCGATGGCGAGCTCAACCGGTACGTGAACGTCTACCTCAACGACGAGGACGTGCGGGTCTTGGACGGACTCGACACCTCGGTCGGCTCGGCCGACACCCTGGTGATTCTGCCGGCCATGGCCGGCGGCTCGCGCTGACCCTGCTCTGAGCCGCGGCTCAGGTTAGGATCCCTCTTGGGATGGAATGCCGCAGCTGCGGTGCCGAAATTCGAGCCGGCAAGAGGTTCTGCGTCAAGTGCGGCACGCCGGCGAATATGCTGTGCCCAACCTGCGGAGCGGCGGCTGATTCGAATGATCGTTTCTGCGGGGAGTGCGGTCGCAGCTTCGAGCTGCACGCGTCCCAGCTGAGCGCTCCTGCCCCGGCCACGCGCCAGTCCGAGCGGCGGCTCGTCACGGTGCTGTTCGCTGACCTCGTGGGCTTCACCACCCTGTCCGAGCATCGCGACCCTGAGGAGGTCCGGGATGTGCTCAGCCGGTATTTCGATCGCTGCCGGACGCTGATCGAGCGATATGGCGGCACGGTGGAAAAGTTCATCGGCGATGCCGTGATGGCCGTGTGGGGCACGCCGGTGGCTCGCGAGGACGATGCCGAGCGGGCAGTGCGGGCAGCCCTGGCGCTCACTCAGATGGTCTCCACCCTCGGCGAGGAGGTGGGCCTGGCGGATCTCCGCGTACGGGCGGGCGTCCTCACCGGCCGCGCCGCGGTGGAGGTGGGGGCCGAGGGCGAGGGCATGGTCCTCGGGGACACCGTGAACACCGCCAGCCGCCTTCAGTCGATTGCCACGCCGGGGACGGTCCTGGCCGACGACGTGACCAAGCGGGCCAGCGAAGCGGCGATCGCCTACGAGGACCTGGGTATGCGCACGGTGAAGGGACGCGAACAGCCTGTCCATGCCTGGATGGCACTGCGCGTCGTGGCCGGGGCGGGCGGCGCCCGCCGCAGCGCCGGGATCGAGCCCCTGTTCGTGGGACGGGACCGGGAGCTCGAGCTGGTGATCGAGTCCTCCGAGACCAGCGCCAGCCAGCGTCGCGCCACGCTGGTCAGCGTGATCGGCGCGGCCGGAACCGGGAAGTCCCGCCTCCTCTGGGAGTACTTCAAGTACATCGACGGGATCGAGCAGCACCGGTGGTGGCACCAGGGGCGCTGCCTCAGCTATGGCGATGGCGTCGCCTACTGGGCGCTGGCCGAGATGGTGCGGGCGCGAGCCGGCATCCAGGAGGACGAGCCCCCGGCGGCCGCGCGCGAAAAGCTCACGGCCGTGGTGGCCGAACACGTGGCTGACGAGCGCCAGCGGCGCCTGGTCGAGCCGCGGCTGGCCCAGCTGCTCGGCCTCGGACAGCGCGCCACCGCCGAGGCGGCCGATCTGTTCTCCGGGTGGCGCCTGTTCTTCGAGCAGATGGCCCAGACGGCACCGGTCATCCTCGCCTTCGAGGACGTCCATTGGGCCGACTCCGGACTCCTTGACTTCATCGACTACATGCTGGACTGGTCGGCCGAGTTCCCGATCTTCGTGCTCGCCGTCGGCCGGCCGGAGATTCGAGTTCGCCGCCCGGATTGGGGCACCGTTCAGCTCGGTCCACTCAGCTCGAGCGCCATGCGCAGCCTCCTGGACAGCGTGGTCCCCGGGCTGCCGGCCGACCTGACGACGCGCATCCTCGACCGCGCGGAGGGCATCCCCCTGTACGCGGTGGAGACGGTGCGCATGCTGCTCGACCGGGGAGTCCTCGTGGCCGAGGGCAACCGTTACACGGTCGACGGTGCGGTCACCGACCTCGAAGTGCCCGAAACCCTGCAGGCGCTGGTCGCCGCTCGTCTGGACAACCTTCCCCCCCGCGAGCGGGAACTGGTCCAGGACGCCGCGGTGCTGGGTCTGTCGTTCTTCCCGGCGGCCCTGGCCGCGGTCAGCGGGCTGCCCGAGCCAGAGGTGGTGCGCCTGCTGGACACGCTGGTCGAGAAGCAGGTGCTGGGCCGCAACCTGGATCCTCGCGGCGGCGAGGAGGGGCAGTACTACTTCCTTCAGGCCCTGCTCCGCACGATCGCCGTGGACACGCTGTCGCGCCGCGACCGCAAGATGCGCCATCTGGCTGCCGCCGAGTACCTGCGCCGGACCCTCAACGAGTCCGGTGACATCGCCGAGGTGCTGGCCAGCCACTACCTGGACGCCGTGGAGGCCGAACCGGACGCGCCCGACGTGGAGGAGATTCGGTCCGCGGCCCGGGAGACCCTGGCTGCCGCCGGCCGCCGGGCCGTCTCGCTGGCCATGGGTCAGGAGGCTCGCAGCTACTTCGAGCGGGCGGCGGAGCTGGCCCACGACGAGATCGAGCAGGCTCATCTACTGGCCGAAGCCGGCGCGGCGGCCGCCCGTACGGCCGAGCTGGAGGCGGCTCGCCAGCTGCTGGGCGGCGCTATCGAGGTTTTCGATGCCGCCGGACGCAGCGAGGAGGCCGCGCGCACGCGCGCGCTGCTGGCCACCGCGCTGATCGCCGAGAACCGGCTCCATGAGGCCGGCGAGTTGATCGACAACGCTCGTCCCTCGCTGGGCGATGAGGATGCGCTGGCCGAACTGGCCGCCCGCCGAGCCGCCGTGGCGTTCCTGTGTGGCGATTTCTCCCGGGTGTTCGAGGAGACCGAGCTGGCCCTGGAGATCGCCGATCCCCGCGGCCTGAGCGGGGTGATGTCCGACGCGCTGCAGACCAAGGGTGCCGCGCTGCTCTACCACCGCCGCTTCACGGAGGGGGCCGCGGTCGTGGAGCTGGCTCTGAACCTGGCCCTCGAGGGTGACAACACCGAGCAGGTCCTGCGTGGCTACTTCAACCTGGGCGAGCTGCGCATCCTGGCCGGCGAGCTCGGCCCGGCTGCCGAGCTGTTGGAGCGTGGCCTGGGGCTGGCCCGGGAGCGCGGCAACCGATCCTGGGAACGCGATCTGCTGGCCAACCGGGTGGGCCTGCACACGATCGCCGGGGAATGGGACGAGGCGCTGGCGCTGAGCGAGGAGATGGGCGCCGACCGGGACGATGACCCGGCCCGGATGGCCAGGACGTACCTGCCGATGATGCTGGCCGCGCGCGGGTCCGTCGACGCATTGGGGCCGTGGCTGTCCGGCCCCGAATCCCCATCCGAGTGGCACGAACTGGCCCGGGTGGAGACCGTCGCCCAGGCCGTGGCACTGCGGGCGTCGGGAGAGGTGAGCGAGGCGGCCGACCTGGTCTCGGCCATCGCCAGCGACTTGAGCGGCGTGGCCCAGCTGACCTATGTGACTCAGCTGGGGGAGACGGTGGACATCCTCTGGGACGCGGAGCGGTTCAGCCTGCTGGAAGAGCTTGTGGGCCGGCCGGTGTCCCACGGGACCCCGATCCTGACTGGCGAGATCGAGCGGGTGCGCGCGCGCCTCCTGGCGCGCAGCGGCGACCTCCAAGCCGCGCTCGCGCATCTGGACCAAGCGCTGGCTTCCCTGCGCCGGGCCGGTAATCCCTACGGAGTGGCTCGCTGCCAGGTCAACCGCGTCTCGGTGCTCAGCGAGATGGGGACGGCCGGCGAGGGCGATGTGACCGCTGCCCGTGACGAGGCTCGAGAGATCTTTGGCCAGCTCCGGGCCGGTCCGTGGATCGAGCGGCTGGAAGGAGCGCTGGCCGGATCTCGGGCGGCTTCGGCTGCGGACTGACACCAGGGCCGCGCGGCGCGATGGACGCACCGGTTGGGCCCGCCCTACTACACTTCCTGAAGTGACTGAGGCACTCCGCAACAAGCCGTGCGGCGGTCGTTACGGCGACATCGTCCAGTCGATCGGGCACACGCCGCTGATCGAGCTCAAGCGCCTCAGCCCGAAGCCGGGCGTGCGCATCTGGGCCAAGCTGGAATCACGAAACCCGACCGGTTCGGTGAAGGACCGGGTGGCCAAGGCGCTCATCGAGGATGCCGAGGAGAAGGGGCTGATCCGTCCGGGTCAGACGATCCTCGAGCCCACCTCCGGCAACACCGGGATCTCGCTGGCGATGATCTGTGGGCGCAAGGGCTACCGCCTGAAGGTCGTCATGCCCGACAACGTCACCCCGGAGCGGACGGACCTCCTGCGCATGTACGGCGCTGAGATCGTCTATTCCGAGGGAGCCAAGGGCTCCAACGGCGCCGTGGAGCTGGCGCTGGACATGGCCGGACGCGATGCGTCGTACTACATGCCCTACCAGTACGGCAACCAAGCCAACCCCGACGCTCACTACAACGGGACCGCCCTGGAGATCCTGGAGGAGCTCGACGAGGTGAGCGCCTTTGTGGCCGGGCTGGGCACCGGCGGCACGCTCATGGGCAACGGGCGGCGCTTGAAGGAGGAGCTGGGGGACAGCGTTAAGATCGTCGCCGCCGAGCCGATGCAGGGTGAGCCCGTACAGGGCCTGCGATCCCTCGAGGACGGCTTCATCCCGCCGATCATCGACCTGTCGGTGCTCGACCGGAAAATCTTCGTCACCAACCAGGACGCCATCATGTTCACCCGCAAGCTGCTCGACGAGGAGCGGCTGTTCGCGGGCGTGTCCTCTGGAGCCATCGCCCGGGTGGCCCTGCGGATCGCCGGTGAGCTCGACGAGGGCAACGTGGTGTTCATCGTGGCCGACGACGGCTCCAAGTACTTCTCGTCGGGGATATACACCCGACCGCTCGAGGAGATCGAGAACCTGGACGCCACCGTCTGGTGGTAACCCACACGGGGGCGGCCACCCGCCGGACGCTTCTCAAGGCTTCGGTGGCCGGGCTGGGTGGCATCGCGACGGCCGGGCTGGCCGGCTGCGGGAGCACCCATCGCATCAGCGCCCCGCCCCAGGCCAGGGCACACGACGCCGAGCTTCTCAACGGGGTGCTGGCCCTGGAGCAGCGGACGATTGCCGCGTACACCGCGGCGGCCCCGTTGCTGGACGGCTTCGGCCAGAAGATGGCCGGTCAGTTCCTCTACCAGGAGCTCCTGCACGCCGGCATCCTGCGCAACCTGGTCCAGGGCGTGGGCGGCCACCCGCACAACCCGCTGGGCCATTACGACTTCGGGCACCCGCGGGGACGCTCCCGCCTTCTGTCCCTTCTCCACGAACTGGAAAGGGAGCAGATCGCCGCATACCTGCACGCCATTCCCCGGATGAGCACGCCGTTTCTGCGCCAGACGCTGGCCTCAGTTATGGCCAACGACGCCCAGCACGCGACTGTCCTGCGGGCCCAGCAGGGCGTCACCGCGCTTTCCGGGCCGTTCCTGACTTCCCGCGAATGAGCGGCTCCGACACTCCCCGCTCCCGGCGGGAGCTGGTTTCCGATGTGCTGCGCGCGCTGACTCCCGCCCAGGAGCGGCGGATGCTCCTCGAGCTGGTGAAAGCGGAGCTCCTCGCCGCCGATATCTACGCGATGGCCGCCGTGGCCGAGCCCATATCTCCCGCCGGGCAGAATCTGGCCAGGCGGCTGGGCAACCAGGAGCGAGCGCATCTGAACGCTCTGGCCATGCTGATGTCGCAGTCGTTCGGAGCCACGTTGTCTCCCTCTCAGGCGGAGAAGGCGCTGGCCACGCATGGGATCCCGGTCAGGTTCGATGAGCTGCACACCGAACGGCAATGGTTCACGCTGCTGGAGCAGCTGGAAGGAGTTCTGGAGGGCCTCTATTTCCGGGCGCTCGGCCGCCTGAGCGACCCGGGGCACGCGCTTCTGGCCGCCCGGATCCTCGCCTCGGAGGCCCAGCACTCCACCCTGCTCTTGAGCTTCCGCAATCCGAACAACATCCAGCTGGACGTGGCCGAAGGGCAGATCAAGGGCCGGGCGCACTAGCGCGCTCGGGCGCCCGGAGCGAGCCCCCGAGCGGCCCGTCAGGTCGCGGCGGCGTCACGCCCGCTCAGGCGAAACGAGCCGGCCCGCGGATAGCTCCCGAACACGGGGGCCTGTGGCTCGCTCCGCGGGGGATCGCTGCGAAAGCTGGTTCGTGCCACGGCGGTCCGGGCGCTGGCCCTGGCCACGATCGCCCCGGCCACCGAACGCTCGTCGACCGGGTACATCCCCTCCAGGATCAGCTGTTTGAGCGTTCGCTGAGCATCAGTCATTTTTTTGGTATCGGCAGCGGGAGAGGGGTCGTTGACGCGGTCTGGACGATCGACCGGCACCGGACGGCTGGTAGCCTCGCCCCCGTGAGGATCGCGCGCCGCCTCGTCCAGGAGATGATCGACCACGCGCTGGCGGAGGCGCCCAATGAGTGCTGCGGAGTCGTGGCCACCCGCGATGATGAGGCTGTGCGCGTGTACCCGGCGACCAACGTCCACGCCAGCCCGTTGCGCTATGAGATCAGCCCGGATGAGCTGCTGCGCATCTATATGCAGATAGAGGATCAGGGCTGCGAGCTGGGGGCGATCTACCACTCGCACACGCGCAGCCGGCCGTATCCGTCCCAGACCGATGTGAACCTGGCCGCCGGCTGGCCCGACCCGATCTATGTGATCGTCGGCCTGGCCGGGGATGAGCCCGAGTACCCGGCCTACACGATTCGGGACGGCCAGGTCGGAGAGGCCGCGCTGGAAGTCGTGTGATGCCGGCGGCCACGCCGGGGCTCGTGTGCCCCGGATGCGGAGTCGCATACGGTGCTGAAGAACGCTTCTGCCCGGTGTGCCGCCTGCCACTGGTTCTGGACGCGCCCGATCTCGTGGTGAGTGACCGGCACGGCCGGGCTCGCAAGATCAAGCCACAGCTCGCCGAGGGACCCCTGGTCACCGTGGCCCATGCCGGCAATCAACCGGAGGCCGAGTTCATCCAAGGTCTGCTGCTGGAGGAGGGGGTGCCGAGCCTGCTCCGCCGCAGCGCGGGCTTTGACGTGCCGGACTTCCTGGCCGCCGGTCCCCGGGACGTGCTGGTGCCGGCGTCGGGCCTGGACACGGCGCGAGAGGTTCTGCTGGCCGCTGAGATCATCCGCGAGACGCCCCCAGGCTCGGAAGGGATTCGGCCGGCGCGGCTGCTGGCGGGTCTGCTGATCGCTTTGGCCCTGGGGGCGCTGCTGGTGTGGCTGCTCTCCGGGGCAATCCACTGAGCCACACGGTCCGGGCGCAGCGACTGGCGTCGCAATTGCTGTCCGGTCAGCCGGCCGGGCACCCCGAGGAGGTGGCCGGCCACCTCCTGGCTGTCCAGGCCCAGGATCTGCGCGGGGCTCGGCTCGCCGTGCGCGCCCGAACCGCTGGGCTGACCGGGCAAGATTTCGACAGATGTCTGGCCGATCGGACGCTGGTCATCTCCTGGCTGTGCCGCGGGACGCTTCACCTGGTCAGGGCCGAAGACCATTTCTGGCTGCACGACGTGACCACGCCGCCGCTCATGGCCGGCTGCCTACGCCGGCTGGCTCAGGAGGGTGTTTCGGCCGATCAGAGCGCACGGGCGACAGGACTCATCGCCCGCTGGCTGGCCGAGGACGGTCCGCTCACCCGGAATGAGATAGCGGCCCGCCTGCGCCCGACTGGGATACCGGTCGCGGGGCAAGCGCTGGTCCACATCCTGTTCCACGCCACGCTGGAGGGCCTTATCCTCCGCGGCCCGATGAAGGGGAGCCGCCAGGCGTTCGTGCTGGTGCACGACTGGCTGGGCCCGCGTCCGCCGGCCCGTGATCGCCGCCAGGCGCTGGCGGAGCTGGTGCATCGCTACCTGATCGGCCATGCCCCGGCTCTGGAGTCGGACATCGGGCGCTGGGCCGGCCTGCCGTTACGGGACATCCGGACCGGCCTTGAGGACACCGGAGAGCTGCTCGAGCGCGACAAGAACGGATTGCTGATGCTCCGCCGGCGGGTGCGAGCTCCGGAACCCGTGGCGCCACGCCTACTCGGCGCGTGGGATCCCGTGCTGGTGGGCTGGCGTGACCGCACCTTCGTGACCGGCCAGTACGACGCGGATGTGGTCAGCGGCGGCCTGTTTCGGCCGTTCATCCTGCTCGGCGATCAGGTGGCCGGGGTGTGGCGGATCGCTGGCCGCGCCGTGACTCTGGAGCCATTCGAAGCCCTGACCGAGCCTGATCTGGCCGCCCTGGAGCGCGACGCCGAGAATGTGGGCCGCTACCTGGACTTGGGCGGCAGGGACCGTGCGTAGCTGACTCCGTGGGACACCCACTTGTCGAGCTGCGATTGCGTCTCCACGCCCTCTGGGTCGATCCGTAGCCATCCATCCATGGCTCGCCCGCGCATCACGAAGGCCTGGGCGTGAGGATCGGTCAGGAGCGCGTCGGTCTGACCGGGATCGACCCGCAGCAGGAGTCCGCCCTGGCTTGACGCGCTGACCGACATGTGGCCCCCGATCAGGAAGGCCAGGCCTCCGAACATCTTCTGCTCGACCACGCCCGGTTCGTCGGCGAGCAGCTCGCGGATGCGGTTGGCCAGATCCTCGTCGTAGGCCACTGGGGAATTATGACGCGGGCAGGTCGGCGTCACCGGCGAGACCGGACCGGGGGGGAATCCTTCGTCCAACTCGCTTGACAGGATCGCCGGACCGTCACTAGCTTCGAGGACTAGGCGGTTACGGCCGCTCCACCACCTTGAGCTCCCCCGAGGGTCAAATGAGCGCGGGACGTGTTGCTGGCGAGAAGCGAGCTGGCGCGGGACCGCCGTTAGGCGTGCTCTGCGGCGCGGCCGTCGCCCTCCTGATCCTCCTGCTTCCGGCATCGGCCGCGGCCACCACTGTCTACGTGTCAAACAACGGCTCGGGCACGATCTCCCCGTTCACGGCGAACCCGAACGGGTCGCTGAGCCGGATCGGCTGCGCGGGCCCGAACTGCCGGACAGGCGCCGGCCCGGAGGGGGTGGCGGTGACCCCGAACGGGAAGTTCCTCTACTCCGTCAATGTCGACTCGAGCAACCTCTCGGCGTTTCGCATCGTGTCGGGCGGAGCCCTCAGGCCGATTGCCTGCGGGGCGGCGAGCTGCGCCACCGGCGGCGGGGCCTACTGGCTGGCGATCACGCCCAGCGGCCGCTTCCTGTACGTGAGCAACTACGAGGACACCAGAATGTCCGTCTACCGGATTCGGCCCAACGGCTCGCTGGCCACCGTGCGCTGCCGCACCGGGTGTGACACGCCGCCGGGAGCTGAGGAGCCCGCGATCGCGCCGAACGGCAGGTACCTGTTCGTTGCGATCAGTGCCTCGGACAAGGTGCTTCCCTACGCCATCCACAAGAACGGGACGCTGTCGCCGATCCCCTGCGGCAATGCCTGCGCGGCCCCCGGCCTGTACCCCTGGACCGCCGCCGTGACACCGAACGGCCGCTTTCTCTATACGACGTACTGGCTGTCGAACCTGATCACAGCCTTCCGGATCAAGCCCAGCGGAGCCCTGTCGCGGATCAGCTGCGCGGGATGCGCGACCGGGAATATCCCCTACGGCTTGACGGTGAACCCGAGCGGGCGCCACCTCTACGTGGCCGATTTCGACAGCAACATGATCTCGCCGTACACGATCAACCGGAATGGTTCGCTGACTCCTGGAGGCTGCACGGCGGTCCGGTGCAATACGGGGCTCTTTCCAGTGGCCCTCGCCATGTCTCCGGGAGGCAACTACCTCTACGCCGCCGCCGACGGCTCGAGCGCCGTGTCTCCGTTCTCGACCGGGGCCGGAGGAGCCCTGGCCCCGGTCACCTGCACGGTGGCCTGCGGCGGCTTGGCCGGCCCGGAGTACGGACAGGCGATCGTCAGCCGGCCAGACCAGGCTCCGCAGGCCGCGTTCGGCCACATCCGGCACGGTAAGCGCGTCTGGTTCAGCGCCCGCAGATCGCATGCGTCGCCGGGAGAGCTGGTGGCCACCTATCGCTGGAACTTCGGTGACGGGCACCGCCTCACCACCC
Source organism: Solirubrobacteraceae bacterium (assembly GCA_035551655.1). Classification (GTDB taxonomy): domain Bacteria; phylum Actinomycetota; class Thermoleophilia; order Solirubrobacterales; family Solirubrobacteraceae; genus Palsa-465. The sequence goes on along the minus strand of DASZNA010000059.1, from coordinate 55,842 downwards.
ATAAGCCACGGGTATCTCACGTCTACAGGACGCGGGGCAAGCACCGGGTCACGCTAACGGTCACCGATACCGTCGGCTGCTCCACCCGGCGCGTGTTCACCGGTCAGACCGCCTCCTGCAATGGCTCGCTGGCGGCCCGGTCGTCTCACGTCGTACGAGCTTGACACGACCGGCGGGCTGAGAATAGGTTCGCCGAGGGCGACAAGGCCGCTCAATTTGGCGTCTACCGGGGAGACCAATATGAACACGCCATCTGCCTTTGCCGTCCGGCCGGCCTACATGCGTGCCAGGTTGTGGATCGGCGCCCTAATCCTCACGGGGCTTCTGTTGGTCCTGGCGCCCGCTGGGGCCTCAGCCACCACGCTCTACGTCTCGAACTACTTGGGAGACACGATCTCGGCGTTCGCCGTGAACCACAGCGGCTCTCTGACGCAGGTCGGCTGCGAGGGAACCAACTGCGAGACAGGGACCTATCCACAGGGAGTGGCGGTGACCCCGAGTGGGAGATTCCTGTGAGCCGTACTGGGTCGCCATCACCCCGAACGGCCGGTTCCTTTACGTGGGCAACTACGGAGACGTCAAGATCTCGGCCTACCGGATCAATCACAACGGGTCGCTGACCGCGCTGGCCTGCGGATCGGGCTGCGACGCGCTGGTCGGGGGTGAGGAGCCGGCGATCACGCCGGACGGCAAGCACCTGTATCTGCCGATCAGCGCCTCGGATGAGCTTCAGGCGTACGCGATTCACCAGAACGGCAAGCTGACCGCGATCGCCTGCGGAAGCTGCGCCACCGGCGGGTACCCGTGGACCGCGACGCTCACCCCGAGCGGTCGCTTCCTATACACGACTGACGCGGAATCGGACATGGTGTCCGCATTTCGGGTGCACGGGAACGGGAGCCTGTCAGCGGTCAGCTGTGGTGGATGCACCACCGGCAACTTCCCGTACAGTCTCGCCGTCAGCCCGAATGGCCGCCACGCGTACGTAGCCAACGAGGCCAGCGACACGATCTCCCCCTACAGGATCGGCAGTGACGGCGCGCTGACATCGGTGAGCTGCCCCTCGACCAGCTGTGACACCCGCACTCACCCGGTCGCCGTGGCGATGCCGCCCAGCGGCAGGTTCCTCTACGCGGCCAACAGCGGCTCCGAAACGATCTCCCCGTTCTCGGCGGGGAACGATGGAACACTGAGTCCGATCGCCTGCTCGCTGGGCTGTGGCGGGCTGGACGCCCCGGAATACGGTCAGGCGATCGTGGCCCGGCCCGACCAGGGACCGAAGGCGTTCTTCACCCACGCTAAGGCCGGCCAGCGTGTCCGGTTCAACGCCCGTGGATCGAAAGCCGCGGCCGGCCAGCGCGTCGCCACCTACCACTGGAGCTTCGGCGACGGGCACAGACTGAGCACGCACAAGGCGAAGGTGTCCCATAGGTATAAGCGAGCCGGAAAGCACAAGGTCACGCTTACCGTCACGGACAATGCCGGGTGCTCGACCCGCCTGATCTTCACGGGCCAGACCGCCTACTGCAACGGATCCAAGGCGGCGCGAACCTCCCATGCCGTGAGCTCGTAGGTTGGCTGGGCCGATTGCGCTACCAGCAGGAGGAAACTGACTGGAGTCAGACCTGGCGCCGGCCGCCGGCCAGCCACGACAGATGAAGGCGCCAGGCGCCCTCGGTATGCACGAGGGCTCGGCCGCCGAAGGCGCGGCGTAGAGCATCCCGCGGGCCACCCTGATGCAGGTGGCAGGCCAGTTCGATGACCGCCGCCTCACCCTGCTCGCGGGCCAGAAGGTCGATGAGCGTCCCGCCCAGGAGCGGGGCATCCCGCGGACCCGGCGGGAAGCTGGGGCGCCCGCCCTCGCGCAGGCGCCGGCCAATGGCGGCTCGCGAGTGGGCGGTCTCGCCTGACAGCCAGCGCGAGGCGCCCTCCAGAAGCCAGGCCCAGCGCATGGCCAGGGCCGGGCGCCGCGGCCCCCGGGCCCGGCGCAGGTCCTGGTTGCACTCGAGAATCACCCGGAGCGCATACAGCGACGCCGGCGTCAGCGCGAGCATCTGCCCGGATCCCTCCACGCCGGACGCCCGCCCTCGCAGGGCCTCGGGCGACAGCACGTGGAGCTCCCGCCGCCCCACCCATCCGGTCACATATCGCCGGGCTGCCGGAGCGGCCAGCCGCCAGCGCACGGGCATCGCCGGTCGCGCCAGGGTCAGCGAACCGGTGGTGTCGTGTAGGACGATCTCCAGATCGCCCACGGTTCGGGGGAAGAGCCCGTCCAGCCGGTCCCGGGTGCGCTCCAAGAGATCCAGGACAGCATCGGCGTCGTCAGCCTGCGCGGATGAATGGCGGCAGGTGAACGAAGCCGAGCTCGACTCGACCCAGGTCATGTTCTTCAGAGACGATTCAGGGCCCGGGCCGACGCGTTACGCCGACCCAGGGCCTGAGAATCCGATTCAGACGAGGACCGGCTGGCGGTCGGAGGCGATCGAGGCGATCTCCTCAGAGGCCCGCTCGAACTCCTCATCGGAGAGCACCGGGGTGCCCTCGAACGGGAGGTCGCGGGTCAGTTCCAGCCAGGAGCGGCAGCCGCCGTACTCATCCCGCACCTTGACCGTGACCGGTCGAGGAATGCGGTAGGTGCGCAGCAGGATCACGTGGAGCGGGTGGCGCCGCTTCCAGGCCAGCCGCTTCTCCGCGTAATCGGTCGTCCACACATAGAACGGCGACAGCGCGTCCACCGCGCGGCGATCGGTGATCGTGAAGTGAGCGGCCACCTCGGCCCAGGCCCGGATACGCACCCGGTCGGGCTGCGAGATCTCCAGGTCCCGGAGCATGGCCTGCGGCGACGGCTCGCCGTCGCTCCAGACGCCCTCTTCGAGTGCCCGGGCCAATTCAGGCCGGTGCGACTCGCGGACGAGGTCGGTCCGCTGATGGTCAAACGTGGGGTAGAGGAAGAACCGGTCGTATTCGAGCTGGAAGTGCTTTTCGGGTTCGCGGATCCCGCCCTTACGCAGGGTCAGAAGCTGCTCTCCTTCGGCCAGAGCCCGCACGGTCACGGCCCACTCTTTAAAAGCAATCGGCATTTATCAAGGGGAGATGGGGGTTTGACAGGCAAGCCCGGCGCGTGATTGGCAACCGCGGCACTGGGCTGGCGGTGATTCTAGGACAGTTCTTCGAAAACCCCAAATGTTCCCGCTAATCAAGGGGTTTCGAAAGCTACACCCGTGTCTGTTGGGGGGTTGAGCGTCTCGATTTCGAGTGCGTGAATTAGAGCCGGTCCCCGGTTTCTCGCTCCAGCGCCTCGATCAGCGCGGCGAAGTCATCGTCACCGTGGCCCAGCTGGGAGGTCGTATCGAGGATGCGCTCGGTCGCCTCGGCTGAGGGGAACCGGGTCCCTGCCTCCCGCGCCGCCTCCAGGCACAGGCGAACGTCCTTGAGCATGTGGTCGGTCTTGAACAGCGTCGTGTAGTCGTGGCGGCGCATCGGCTCGGCCTTCAGGTCGAGCATCGCCGAGCCTCCCGAGCCGGCCGCCATCACCTGCACGAGTGCGTCGAGATCGGCGCCCGCCCCCTGGGCCACGAGGAGCGCTTGACCCAGCACGGCGGCATTCGCGGCCGCCACAGCGTTGTTGATCACCTTGACCAGCTGGCCCTGACCGAGCCGGCCGGCGTGCACGATCAGCCTGCCCATCGCCTCGAGCACCGGTCGCACGCGCTCAAAGGCCGCATCGGGACCGCCAACCATGATCGTCAGCGTGCCGTCCTCGGCGCGGGGGGACGAACCGGTCACGGGGGCGTCGAGCAGGGTGAGTCCGCGTTCCTCGAGGGCGGCGCCGATCCGACGGGCCTCGGCCAGCCCGATCGTCGAGCAGTCGACAAACAGAGTGCCCGGGCTGGCTCCGGCGGTGGCGCCCTCCTCGCCGAGGAGGATCGCGTCGACCTGGGGACCGTCCACCACCATCGAGACGACCACGTCGACGCCGGCGGCGGCGGCTTTCGGGCTCGCCGCCACCTCCACGCCCGCGTGCGACCCCGCGAACTCCTCGGCCCGCGCCGCCGTCCGGTTCCACACGGTCAGCTCAAAGCCCTGGGCGGCCAGATTGGCGGCCATGCGCGAGCCCATGATTCCCAGTCCGAGGAAGGCGACCCGCATGGAGATCGACCTTACCTGGAGCGCGGCTCCCCGTATCCGCCGCCGCCCGGCGTCTCGATCCGCAGCCGCTGGCCCGGCACCAGCTGCCCGGTCGACTTCGCCGGCAGCTCGCGCCCATCGAGCAGGTTCCGGCCCGGGGCTCCCGGCCGCCCGCCGGCCGCGCCGGCCGGCCCGATGCGCCGGCGCTCGGTGATCAGCGAGTAGGTGAGGGGCGCCAAGGCCTCCACCTCGCGGACCACTCCGTCGCCGCCGCGATGAAGCCCGGCGCCCCCCGATCCACGACGTCGCTCGTAGCGAACCATGCGCAGCGGGAACTCCAGCTCCAGCGCCTCGACCGGGGTGTTCAGCGTGTTGCTCATCGCCACGTGCACGCCGGAGGGTCCATCGGCGTCCGCGCAGGCGCCCTGACCTCCTCCGATCGTCTCGTAGTAGACGACCTCGTCGCTGCCCAGCGTCAGATTGTTCATCGTGCCCTGGCCCAGCGCGTGCCCGAATGCCGCCAGCACGACGTCGGCCACCCGCGAGGAGGTCTCCACATTGCCGCCCACCACGGCCGCGGGAGGGCTCGCGTTGAGGAGTGAGCCCTCCGGGGCAATCACCTCCACCGGACGGTAGGCCCCGGCGCTGGCCGGGATGTCGGGGTCGCTGAGCACGCGGACCGCGAAGTAGCAGGCTGACTGCGTAACGGCCAGCGGGCAGTTCAGGTTGCCCTGGTGCTGGTCGGCGGAGCCGGTGAAGTCAAGGACCAGGCGGTCGCCCGTCACCTGGGCGTTCAGGCGGATCTGCAGATCCCCCTCGCGGGCCTCGAGGACGTCGTGCGCGCTGCGCGGGCCGTCGGGCATCGCCGCTAGACAGGCCCGGGTCCGGCGCTCGGCGTAGTCGAGTATCTCCGCGAAGGCGGCGCGCAGCGCTGAGTCACCGGTCCGGTGGTGCAGCTCGAGCAGGCGCCGCTCGCCGGCCCGGCAGGCGGCCAGCTGGGCCCGCAGGTCGGCCCGGCGCTGATCCTGGGCCCGCATCTGGGCGATCAGCTCGTCCATCGCCGCGTCGTCCAGTTCGCGGGGCTCGATGACCACTCCCTCGTCAGTCAGCGTGGCGGAGTCGGCCGGCATCGACCCCGGCGTCGGACCGCCGACGTCGGCGTGGTGGGCCCGAGCGGCGGCGAAGGCGAGCAGCCGATCCTCCACGAACACCGGCGTGACGACGGTGATGTCGGGCAGGTGGGTGCCACCCCGGTAGGGGTCGTTGAGGATGTAGGCCCGGCCCGGGGCTATGTCCAGGTCCCGCACGGACGCCACTGCCGCCGGCATCGCGCCCAGGTGCACCGGGATGTGCTCGGCCTGCATGACCATCTCGCCGGCGGCATCGAACAGGGCCGTGGAGGCGTCACGGCGCTCTTTGATGTTGGGGGAGTGGGCCGAGCGAATCAGGACTGCCCCCATCTCCTCGCAGGCCGCCCGCAGGGCACCGGTCATCAGCTGAAGGTCGACCGCGTCCATCAGCTGCGCCGCAGGTGGATGGTTCCCCCGGCGTCGGTCCTGCCCTCCCACCCGGGCGGCACCACCAATGTGGACTCGGGAAGCCGGACGACCACCGGCCCGGAGATGGGATCGGCCCCCGGTGCCTCGGGCAATTTCACCCGGGGCGCGGGGCGCCGGGCGCTGACCCGGATCGTCACCAGCTCGAGGTCCCGGCCGGGGTCCCGGTACCCGTAGCGGGCCTCGTGCTCAGCCTCGAACGCGTCCCGTAGCTCCTCCGGAGCGGCGCTGACCGGAAGCTCAAACGACTGTCCCCGGTACCGAACCTCGTAGACCACGCTGATCGAGTCGGGCTCTGCCCGCAGCTCTTTGACCGCCCGATCCCTCAGCCCGTCCACGTGCCGGCGGATCGTCTCGCCAGTCAGCTCGGGACCGGCCAGCAGAACGCTCTGCTGCACGTCCCGCCGCTGGGGCGAGACCACCAGTCCGAGCGCAGCCAGGACGCCCGAGGCCTGCGGCACCAGGATCTGGCCGATGCCGAGCTCATCCGCGATGTCGGTGGCGTGCAGCGGACCGGCACCCCCGAAGGCCATCAGCGCGTAGCGCCGGGGGTCGACACCACGGTTGACGGTCACGACGCGCAGGGCTCGGGCCATCTCCGCGCAGGCCACCCGGCGGATACCCTCCGCGCACGCCCGCTCCTCCAGGTCGATCGTGCGAGCCAGCCGAGCCACCGCCGTGTGGGCGGCCTCGGCATCCAGCCGAACGCCGCCGGCCAGCGGAATCTCGGGATCCAGATGGCCGAGCACGACATTGGCATCGGTAACCGTGGGCTCAGTTCCTCCGCGGCCGTAGCAGGCCGGGCCCGGGTCGGCCCCCGCCGCGCGGGGCCCGACCCGGAGGGCGCCCCCCGGATCCCGCCACGCAATCGAACCGCCTCCCGCCCCCACGGTGTGAATCGAGAGCATCGGGAGAGCCAGCGGACGGGGCGGGTGGGATCCGACCGAGCCAGACGACTGCTCCTGGACCTGCCCGCCGTCGACGACGCAGACGTCGCACGAGGTGCCTCCCATGTCAAAGCACAGGACATCCGGGCAGCCGGCGGCCCGGGCGGCGAACGCCGCGCCCGCCGCCCCTCCGGCCGGTCCGGACAGGACGGTCAGCGCTGCGTGCCCGGCCGCCTGGTCGAGGTCGATGAGGCCTCCGGCGGACTGCATGATCGACGGGTCGGGCAGGCCCGCATCAGCGCAGCGGGAGCGCAGCCGCCGGAGGTAGCCGGCCAGCAGAGGCGAGAGGGCTGCGTCGACCTCAGTCGTGGCGGCTCGCTCGTACTCGCGGAAGGTCCCGACCGTTTGATGGGACAGATGCCGGGAGACGTGGGGAGCGCGCTCCTGGAGGACGCGGCCCAGCAGCTGCTCGTGCTCGGGGTGCCGGTAAGCGTGGAGCAGGACGACGGCCACCGACTCGACCTCGGCGGCGGCCACCCGGTCGGCCAGGGCTCGTGCCGCCTCCTCGGTGAGGGCAGTCAGTGGGCCCTCGGGTCCCATCCGTTCGCGGGCCGCGAACCGCAGCTCCGCCGGCACGAGGGGTGCCGGCCCCGCCGCACACAGGCGGTAGAGCTCGGCCCGGTTCTGGCGGGCCAGCTCCACCAGATCGGTGAAGCCCTCGGTGGCGATCAGTGCAGTGCGCGCGCTATGGCCCTCGAGCAGCGCATTGGTGGCCACGGTCATGCCGTGCGAGAAGGCGCTGACCTGAGCGGCCGTCTGGCCAGCCTTCTCCAGGACCGCCTCGACCGCCCGCAGCACCCCCTCGGATTGATCGTCGGGCGTGGTCGGCGCCTTGGCCGTGTAGATGCCGTCCTCGGCGGCCAGCACCGCGTCGGTGAAGGTGCCGCCCACGTCGACGCCCAGGAGCATGCGCGCACGCTACACGCCGTCCGCGGGGGCCACCCGGTGGGACCCACAGAGCCCCGCGGATGCGGGGCTCTCACCTAAGAGTGATCAGGCGGCGGCGTACGCCGGGATCGCTTCCTCGGTCTCGGCCAAGTGCTGATGAGACGGGCAGTAGCCGTTGTGCGGCAGCGGCATGCGCTGACACGGCGTGCCCTTACGCGTGCTGGCACGGCACTGCAGCGGGTTGCCATAGGCGTCGAAGCCGTTCTGGGGGCGGCTGCGCAGGAATTCGTCGGCGAAGCCGATGTAGCGGTCCACCACCGCCAGCACCCGCCGCTGGGCGCACATCGGGAAGTAGACCCGGATGTCGCAGAACAGGCTCCGGGCCGGGCGCGCGAAGTAGTGCCGGTCCGTAGCCAAACGCTCGATCGCCGCCTCACAGGCGCGCAGCACGCGCTCGTGATTGGCGTAGGGGTTCTCGCTGTGGGCGTCTTCGATGATGTCGCCGGCGAGTTCCCGGTAGATCGCCCTGCTGAAGCGGTACATCTCTGACCTCTCTCCTTTCGGCACCTTGCCGTCTGCCTCTGCGACCGCGCGGGCAGTATTTCCTCTCAAGGTGAATTCCCTACTGCAGGGATTATTAAGCACCCATTAAGTAGAAAACACGGATAGGTGTCCGTAGAAAGTGCGGCCAGTCAGGCCGCCCGCCTATGAGAGGTCTTGGGAGAGCCTCAGGACTGCTCGATGCGGACCAGGTTTCCGGCGGGGTCGCGGACAGCCGCGTCGCGGGCGCCCCACGGCTGGCTGGCCGGCTCCTCCAGAACCTCCACCCCGGGGGTGCCAAGCACTCGCTCGAACGTGGCGTCGAGATCGTCGCTGGCGAAGTGAACGACGCGCAGCTCTCCCTTCGCCAGCAGAGCGGCCAGCGCGTCTCCATCCTCCTGCGAGCGTCCGGCGTGGGGCTCGGACAGCACGATCTGGATCTCGGGCTGGGTGTCACTGCCGAGGACGATCCAGCGAAAGCCCTCGCGGGCGACCTCGTTACGGACGCTCAGACCCAGGGCGTCGCGGTAGAAGCCGAGCGCGGCATCGGGGTCGTCGACCAGGATGTGGACTGTGCTCAATGAGATGGTCATGCCGGGACCTTAGGCCGATTCGGCCACCGGGGCTTCTCCAAAACTGCTCTCCCGGGCCCGCTCGACCCGGGGCAGCTTGCGCGGCCGGGTGAGGATCATCGTCTGACAGCCCGGCACGCCGCGCAGCGCGTCGTGATCGCGGGCGCGGTACAGGGACGGCGGCTCGCCGACCAGTGCTGTGAACCGAGCGGAGAACGACCCGAGGCTCGTGCAGCCGACCGCGAAGCAGACGTCGGTCACGCTGAAGTCGCCGCGGCGCAGCAGTGCCTTGGCCCGCTCGATCCGGCGGGTCATCAGGTAGGAGTAGGGGGTCTCGGAGTACGTCTCGCGAAAGCGCCGGCTGAAGTGCCCGGTCGACATCAGCGCCGTGCGGGCCAGTGCGGGTACGTCAAGGGGCTGGGCGTATTCGCGGTCCATCCGGTCGCGGGCTCGCCGCAGCCGCCGCAGCTCCTGGAGGTCGGAGCCCACGGGACTACTGCCACTCCACGATCGCCGGATCTCGGTCGGCCAGCAGCGTCACGTGCCGGTCGCCGAGCTCGGGATCGGTCTGCGGGAAGTCCTGACGGCGGTGGGCCCCCCGGGTTTCGGTCCGGGTCAGCGCGCCGGAGGCGATCAGCCGGACGAGCGGATGGGGATTGCTGGTGAGCTCGCGCAGTCCCTCGCCGTTACGCGACAGTCCCGCCCGGTCCCACAGCGCCTCGCGGCTGGCCGGGGTCAGTTCGGGCCGCTGGCCCGATGGGGGGAGGGCTATCTCGGAGGCCGGAGGTGCGGGTGGCTCAGCCAAGGCCGCCACAGCTGCCCGGGCACCGAACACGAAACATTCGGTCAGCGAGTTGGAGGCCAGACGGTTGGCGCCGTGCAGGCCGGTGCACGAGCACTCACCGACCGCGTAGAGCCCGGGTAGCGAGGCGCGCGCGTCCAGGTCGGTGGCCACCCCGCCCATCATGTAATGCGCAGCCGGGGCCACGGGCACCAGTTCCCGCTCGGGATCTATGCCGGAACGGCGCAGGGCCGCCACCACGTTGGGAAACAGGCCCGGGTTGACGATGCGCATGTCAAGGCCGACCGAGCGAGCGCCGGTGCGCAGCATCGTCTCCTGCACGGCCAGGGCCACCTCGTCGCGGGGCGCCAGCTCATTCACGAAGCGCTCGCCATGCTCGTCGACCAGGACGGCTCCCTCGCCCCGCACGGCCTCGGTGACCAGGAGCCCGTCGCTTCCGTTGTGGCCGACCAGCGCGGTGGGGTGGAACTGCATGAACTCCAGATCGGCTAATTCCGCCCCTGCGTTGTACGCCAGCACTAGTCCCGAGCCGGTGGCTCCTACCGGATTGGTCGTGCGGGCCCACAGAGCTGCCGCCCCGCCCGTGGCCAGCACGGTGGCGGGAGCCGTCAGCAGCTGCCCGTCCAGTCCCCGAACCCCCACGCAGCGGCCCTCATGGATTATCAGTGCCGTCACCCGCCGGTCCTCCAGGATCTCGATCAGTGGATCCGCGCTGGCCTGCGCGGACAGCTGTCGGATGATCCTTCGTCCCGTGGCCGCGCCTCCGGCGTGCACCACCCGGCGATGGGTGTGGCCGCCTTCCAGACCAAGCGCGAGCTGTCCGTGCCGGTCGGCATCGAAGCTGACACCCAGCTCGATTAGATCCTCGACGGCCGCCGGAGCCTCCTGGCAGAGAACGCGCGCCGCCGACTGGCGAACCGCCCCGCGACCAGCGGCCAGCGTGTCAGCGAAATGCTGCTCCGGGCTGTCCTCCGGCGCGATCGCCGCGGCCAGCCCCCCCTGGGCCCAGTAGCTCGACGCGCCGGCTAGGGGGGTCGCGGACACCAGGGTCACCCGCGCGCCTTGGCGCGACGCGCACAGCGCCGTGTAGAGGCCGGCCGCCCCCGCGCCGACGACGATCAGCTGGCTACCGGGGTCACTCAACGGGGGTACCGTACCGGCGCAGTGGATTCTCCGGCCGTTCTCTTCTCCCACAGCAGCTCACTGGAGCACGACACGGGGGAGCATCCGGAGCGCCGCGAGCGGATCGTCGCGGTGATGGAGGAGCTGGAGCGGCTGGACTGGCTGGGCTACGAGCGGGTCGAGTCCCCTCCGGTCAGTCGTGAGGTGCTCCAGCGCGTGCACCCGGAGCCCTACATCGAGGCGATCGAACGGATCTGCGCGGACGGAGGCGGCTTTCTCGACGCCGACACCCTGGTTAGCCCCGGTTCGTTCCAGGCCGCCCTGCACGGCGCCGGTGGCGCCGTGGCGCTGGTCGAGCACCTGCTGGCCGGCGGCGCGGGCGCCGTCGGGTTCAGCGCGCACCGCCCGCCCGGACATCACGCGCTGCCCCGCCGGCCCATGGGTTTCTGCCTGTTCAACCACATTGCGGTGGCGGCTCGGCACGCGCTGGCCACGGGGGGTGTGGAGCGCGTCCTGATCGTCGACTGGGACGTGCACCACGGCAACGGCACAAACGACGTGTTCCAGGACACCGCGCAGGTGCTGGTCGCCTCGATCCACCAATGGCCGCTGTACCCCGGGACGGGTCCGCGCTCGGATGCGGGATCCGGTCAAGGCCGTGGCTACACAATGAACCTCCCGGTGCCGTCCGGGTCGGGAGATGCCGTGTTCGTCTCGCTCGTGCGCGACGTGATCGTGCCGGCGGGTCGTGCCTACAGCCCTGGGCTGATTCTCGTGTCGGCCGGCTTCGACGCCCATCAGGGCGATCCGCTGGCCGGTTGCCGGGTCAGCGATGCCGGGTTCGCCGCCATGGCCGGGCTGCTGCGCGACCTGGCCGCCGAGCTCGAGGTGCCGATCGGGGCGATCATGGAGGGCGGCTACGCGCTCGGCCCGCTGGCCCGGGGGGTGGCGCTGACGATGGACGGGCTGAGAGGCGGAACCGGAGAGCTATATGGGGTGGGTGCCGCCGCCACCGCGCTGCTCGGCTCGGGTGACCGCCCGGCCTGCGGGGCGCCCGAGGCGCTGGCCCTGGAGGCCCGGGCCCGTTTGCGCGAGTTCTGGCCTGTGCTGGGCTAGGGAGGCCCCGAGCAGGCTGATGCCGTCTAGCCGCCGAGCAGCTCCTCCCACGCGCCGGCCACCCGCCGGGCCATGGCATCCGCTCCGTAGCGCTCGGCCACGGCCCGCCCCTCCACCCGAGGATCCGGGGCGGCGAGATGTGGGGTCACGGCCGCGACCCAGGTATCCAGTGAGAACGGCGCGCACAGCGTGCCCGGCACGTCGCCGAGGGCCTCCGGTGCCACGCCGTGCGCCGTGGCCAGCACCGGCACGTCGCAGGCCAGGGCCTCCAGCACGGCCAGCCCAAAGCCCTCGCGGTCGGAGGTGACCAGCACAGCGTTGGCCGCGTTGATGTAGATCGGCACCTGATTGGGCGCCACCGCGCCGAGCGTCAGCAGCCGAGCTCCAGCGCGCCGGGCCACGGCCTCGGCTAGGTCATGGCGCTTCTCCGGGCGCTGGGGGTCGGCCGGGAAGAGCAGGCAGGGCTGGGCCGGATCGAGCCCGAGCTGCCGACGGGCCTCGTCTCGGGGCATCCGGGCGAACCGGTCCAGCGCCACCCCGCAGGGCAGCACCCGCACCGGGAGCCGGCTCGACCAGGCCGGCACCTGCGAAGCCAGCTCGGCCGATACGGCCGCCACGAGGTCCATGCGGCGCAGCGCAGCCAGCGTGAAGGCTCGGGAGCGCGGGTGCGTGACGTCGGTTCCGTGGAGGGTGACCCCGTGAACCTGGGCCGGCACCCGCAGGGCCGGCCCTGCGGAAAGCCCGAAATGAGCGTGGACTACGTCGAACGGCGCACGGCCGAAGCGCCGGCCGAGATCCCAGGCGCCGCGCGCGTAGCGGACCGCGCTGCCACTCGGCAGCACGTGCACCTCGACATCGATCCCGGGCAGCCGGCGCAGCGCCTGCACCTGGTCGGCGACGAAGCTGCCGAACGCCGGGCGAGCGAGACTGGGGAACATGTTCGTGACGACGAGCGCGCGCATGCTGCACCTGACACCATCAAACCAGTGATGACCTCATCGAGTTTCGAGCCGGCATCTCCACGCCCTGCCATTCAGACCTCTGGCCCGGTCGGAGTGTTCGATTCCGGTGTCGGCGGGCTAACGGTCCTGCACGAGCTACTCGTGTCACTCCCAGCCGAGGATTACCTGTACCTGGGGGACACCGCCCACTTCCCTTACGGCGACCGCACCCAGGAGGAACTGCAGGAATTCTCGCTGCAGATCACCGACCATCTGCTCGAGCAGGGGGCGAAGCTGGTGGTGGTGGCATGCAACTCGGCCAGCGCCGCGGCGCTCGAGACGCTCGAGCGGCACCTGCAGCGAACGGCACCGGAGATCGACGTGATCGGCGTGCTGCGCCCGGCCGCCCAGCTGGCCGTGGTGGCCAGCCGCTCGGGCCGGATCGGCCTGCTGGCCACCCCGGCCACCGTGCGCAACGGCGCCTACGCCCGCGCGGTGGCCGCCGCCGACCCTCACGTGCACCTGGAGAGCGTCGCCTGCCCGGACCTGGCCCGGATCATCCAGTCTGGCTTCCCGTTCGACGAGCAGGTGCTGGATACCGTGCGGGCCTACTGCGCCCCTCTGGTCGAGGCCGACGTCGACACCGTGATCCTCGGGTCCACTCACTATCCCTTATGCGCTCCGATGCTCCAGCGAATGCTCGGCCGCGGTGTCAGTCTCGTCTCGGCCGGCGCCGGCGTGGCGCGGTCGGTGGAGCGAGCTCTCTCGGCGAGGGGGCTTCTCAACCCCCGCCGGGGCGAGGGGGACTACCGGTTTCAGTGCACCGGCGATGTGGAGTCATTCCACGAAGTCGGGGTCCGGTTTCTGCAGATGCCGTTCGGAGGCGTGGAGCACGTCGAGCTCCCGGCTAAGGTGGCCGCATGAACGAGCGCAGCTACGGGCGGGCCGCCGACGTCATGCGGCCCATCTCCATCGAGGCCGGCTTCGTGCGCACCGCGTCCGGGTCGGCGCTGATCTCGGTGGGGGAGACCCGGGTGATCTGCACGGCCTCGGTGCAGGAGAGCGTGCCTCGCTGGATGGCCGGCCAGGGACGCGGGTGGGTCACCGCCGAGTACGGGATGCTGCCCGCGTCCACCGGCGAGCGCAAGCAGCGGGACATCTCCAAGGGTCGTCTGGATGGGCGATCGGTGGAGATCCAGCGGCTGATCGGGCGTTCGCTGCGCGGCGTGATCGACTTCGGGGCACTCGGTGAGCGGACGATCTACATCGACTGCGATGTTCTTCAGGCCGATGGCGGCACTCGATGCGCCTCCATCACCGGCGGCATGGTCGCCCTCCAGCTGGCCACGGACGTGCTCGTCCGGGAAGGATCGCTGGAGCGCTCCCCCCTCACCGGCAACGTGGCTGCCGTGTCGTGCGGGGTCGTCGACGGCGTGCCGCTGCTCGACCTCGACTACTCCGAGGATTCCAGCGCCGAGGTCGACGCCAACGTGGTGATGACCGGTGACGGCGATCTGGTGGAGGTGCAGGCCACCGCCGAGCGCACGCCGCTGTCCCGCGCTCATCTGGACGACCTCCTGGGCCTGGCCGCACAGGGCATAGAGATCCTCCGGACCGCTCAGAACGAGGCGGTCGCCGCCGGGGAATGACATGAGCGCCCCGGCGCGTTCGCTGGTTCTGGCCACCCGCAACTCCCACAAGGTCCGCGAGGTGGCTCGCATGCTGCTGCCCTGGCAGATCTCGGTCGAGCCGCTGCCGGCGGACGTCGAGCTGCCACCGGAGGACGCAGACACGTTCGAGGGCAATGCGCTTCCCAAGGCGCGAACGGCGGCCCGGGCTCTCGGCCGCCCGGCCATAGGTGACGATTCAGGCATCGAGGCCGACGCGCTCGGCGGGGCTCCCGGGGTTCGTTCGGCCCGGTACGCCGGCGAGCACGCCACCGATCAGGAGAACCTCGACAAGCTTCTCCGCGAGGCTCCGGCCGGGAGCGGCCTGCGCTACGTGTGCGTGGTGGCATACGTCGATCCGGCCGGCGTCGAGCGTCTGTTCCTCGGTGAGTGCCGCGGACGCCTGGCTTCGGACCCTCGCGGGGATGGTGGTTTCGGCTACGACCCCGCGTTCCTGCCCAATGATGAGCCCTCCGGGCGCACCATGGCTGAGCTGACCGACGAGGAGAAGGACGCCATCAGTCACCGGGGACGGGCGGTCCGGGCGTTCGCGGAGTGGTTTGCCCCGGGCGCGCACCCAGGCGGACGGCAGCCGGCATGAGCTCGTCTGACCCCACCTCCATGCCGGACCTCCACACCGGACCCGATGAGGGGGACGGTGCGCCGGCCGAAAAGCAGCGCGCCGCCGGGCTGTCGGTCGCGTCCAACTCCACGCTGATCCTGCTCAAGGTGATCGCCGGGACGCTCACCGGATCGGTGGCGCTCCTCACCGAGGCCGTTCATTCGAGTGTTGACCTGATCGCCTCGCTGGTCGCCTACTTCTCGGTCCGCAAAGCCGGCGAGCCGGCCGACGAAACGCATCGCTACGGGCACGAGCGGATGGAGGATCTGGCCGCGGCGATCGAGGGCGTCCTGATCCTGGTCGGGTCCGCGGCCATCGCATTCGCGGCCGTGCGCCGGCTACTGACGGGAGGTCACACGCACACCGTGGGGCTGGGCATCGCGGTGATCGCCTTCTCGGCCGTGGCCAATCTGGTGGTCTCCAGCGTGTTGGCCCGGCGAGGACGGACCACCGGATCGCCGGCGCTGGCTGCCGATGCCGCGCACCTGCGCACCGACGCGCTGAGCTCGGGCACGGTGCTCGTGGCCCTGGTGCTGGTGGCCGCCACCGGGCAGCAGTGGATCGATCCCGTGGCAGCGCTCCTGGTGGCCGGGGCAATCGTGCTCACCGGGGTGCGCCTGCTCAAGGGGGCGGGACAGGTGCTGGTCGACCAGGCGCTGCCAGGCCAACAGGTGTCGGCCATCCGGGAGGCCATCGAGTCCTTCGGAGTCAGCCACGGGGTGGTCGGGTATCACGAGCTGCGCAGCCGCAGCGGCGGTTCTCAGCGCTACGTCGACGTCCATGTGCAGTTCCGCTCCGGGACCTCGCTGGAGGATGCCCACCGCACCGCTCACGAGCTTCAGGATGTGATCGCCCGAGCGCTCGGGGGGGCCGACGTGCTGATCCATCTCGAGCCGGAGGATCGGGTGCGGCCGGGGGAGACGCTGGTCGCGCCGTCGCCGGGACGCAGGCGACCTAGAAGAGGTTGATGCCCGCCGCTATGGCGACGGCCAGCGTGACCCCGGCATAGCCCAGGTCACCCCGCAGAACCAGCACCACCATCGCGGTCAGGAACGCGGCGGTCGTGATCGACCACGCGATGCGGCTGAGATCGACCGAGCTGTCACTCACGTCATCGGGTGCGGGAACGGTGTCCTTCACCACGGGCTGAGTCTCCTCCCCGTCTGGCTGCGTGGCCTGCGGCTGGGCAGCGGCCGCGCCGGGCGAGACCGCCTCAGGATTGTCGCCCGTGGGGGGGACGGGCTCCCCGCCGCCTGTCTGCGGCAGCGGCTCGCCGCTCGGACGGGCGGCCTGGCTGGGGGCGTCGGTCAAGGGGCGGACCGCTGGTCGGCCGAGCGCCGAGAAGACGGGTTCGGGCGCGAATCGGGACTCGGACGGCTGCGGGATCGACTTAATGGCCGATATTCCGGCCAAATCGGCACTCCCCTGCCCGCTGTCAGGCGATACGGTGCGCTTGACATGTTGGACCATGGTAGATGCGGGGGAGCACGGAGCCGGCAGTCCGCCGGCCGACGCTTCGTCCGCAATGCCTGTTAGCTTCGACGATTCCTACCACCTCGAAGGAGGGGAGCAAGTGACGAAATCGGAGTTCATCGACCAGGTCGCGGATCGGGCTGGGCTCAGCAAGAGGGATGCCTCTGACGCTGTGGAAGCCATGCTTTCGACGATCGAAGAAGCGCTCAAGCGCGGAAGCGACGTGACCTTCTCTGGCTTTGGAAAGTTCAGCGTCTCTCAGCGGAGCGCGCGCGAGGGTCGGAATCCGGCCACAGGCGAGAAGATCCAGATCGCCGCGTCAAAGGCGCCGAAGTTCACCGCGGGAGCTTCGCTCAAGAAGGCCGTCAATTAGGCCGAGCCGGGTCTGAGCCTTGAGGAGACCTCGGAAGTGACCGCTCCCCAGGGCGTCCACGTGACGCCCACCGGGGGGCACTCATCGTCAGATTCCGAGGCTTCTCAGGCTTTCGGCGACCGGCTGGCTCAGCTGGTCGCCGAGCGCAGGTCGCAGCTGGTGCTCGGTCTGGATCCCGACCCGGCCCGGCTGTGGCCGCGAGCCGTCGAGCTGGCGGAAGGAGCGGGCGAGATGCCCGCTCCGCCAGACCCGTCAGCCCTTTGGCTGGGTCCAGTGGCCGTCCAGGCCGCCCGGGCGGTCGTGGAGCACTGCCGTCTGGCCATCGATTCCGCCGGCCAGGAGTGCGTGGCCGTCAAGTTCCAAGTCGCCTGCTTTGAGCGGCTCGGCGCCGCCGGCTGGGGCGCGCTGTCTGAAGCTGTCGGGCACGCCCAGCGGGCCGGGCTGCTGGTGATCGCCGATGCCAAGCGAGGGGACGTGTCGGTCAGCGCCGCCGCCTACGCCCAAGCGTTCTTCGGTGTGACGCCAACCGCTTTCGGTCCGGTCCGGGGTCTGGGGGCCGACGCGCTCACCGTCAATCCGCTCCTGGGTGGTGATTCGCTGGAGCCCCTGCTCGCGTCGGCTCGAGACGCCGGCGCCGGTCTGCTGGTCCTCGTGCGGACCTCCAACCCGGGGGCCGAGGACTTGCAGGAAGCCGCGCTGGCGGCGGGCGGCACCCTGTCCGAGCATCTGGCCGGGCTGGTTGACCGGCTGGGGGCCACCGGGACCGGCTCCGCGGGGTTGTCAGATGTGGGCGCCGTCGTGGGCGCCACCGCGCCGGACCGGCTGGCCCGGATGCGGGAGCTCATGCCCCATGCCGTTTTCCTGCTCCCCGGGGTGGGGGCCCAGGGCGGCCGGGTTGAGGATCTGGCCGCCGCCTTCGAGCCCGGCCGAGCCGGGGGGCTAATCAGCGCGTCGCGCAGCATCGTCTTCGCCCACGAACGTGATGGGGGCGAGCCACCCCATGCCGCCAGGAGAGAAGCGGCGCGGCTGCGGGAGCTGGCCTGGTCGATCAGCGGCTGATGGTCGCATGACTGCAGGCCTTTTCCCCGCGCAAGCCGCGCGGGTATGATCCGGCGCGCCGATGTACGAGCAATCGCGCCCGCGCCGGAATCCGCTCCGGTACCTGGCGCCCGTGGCGCTTGTCGCGATCGTTCTGGCTACCTACCTGGTCGTCCAGCACAACGGCGGCACGAGCTCGGGTGGCTCCGGTTCCACCAGCGTTACCACCAGCAGCCATACCTCGACGAGTTCCACGACGTCGACTTCGGGCAAGAATCAGACATCCGCGAAGTCCAAGTACTACAAGGTCCGCTCCGGCGACAGCCTCTCCGTGATCTCCGCGCGCACCGGTGTCTCGCTCCCCACCCTGGAGAGCCTGAACCCGGGTGTCTCGTCCTCCAACCTACAGGTCGGGCAGCGGCTGAAACTGAGGCGATGAGCCGGGCCAGCCGACTGGGAACGCACCGCATCGGAGGGCTGCTCTGCCTCGTGGCTCTCGTGGTGGCAGCCCTCGTGACGCTGCCGGCTGCCCCGGCCAGGGCCGCCGGCGCCAAGCGCACCGCGAAGGCCGCCCACACGCAGTTCCATCGAGTTTCGCCACCACGCCTGGCCGTTAGCGCCGCCAGCCTGGTCGATGCTTCCACGGGCCAGGTCCTGTGGAGTGTCAACGGGGACGCACGGCGAGCCATCGCCAGCACCACGAAGCTGATGACGGCGCTGATCGTGCTTCAGCACGTGCACCACCTCGGCACGATGTTCAGACAGAACGACTGGGTGCCGGCCGCCGCCGATTCCCAGATCGGCCTGCGGCCGGGCGAGCGAATGAGCGTGCACGACCTGCTCTTGGCCATGATGCTGCCCAGCGCCGATGACGCGGCCGAGGATCTGGCCTACAACGTCGGACACCACTCGGTGGCCCGCTTCGTGGGGATGATGAACGCCCAGGCGCGGGCGCTTCATCTGACCCGCACGCACTACTCGACGCCGGTAGGGCTGGACACCCCGGGCAACTATTCCAGCGCGAGCGATCTGGACCGGCTGGCCGCTTACGACCGGGCGCACTCGCCGTTCTTCCGCCGGCTGGTCGACCTGCCGGCGGTGACCCTGCATACCGGGCGCTACTCCCGCTACGTGGTCAATCGCAACGACCTGGTGGCCCGGTATGGCTGGATCAACGGGGTGAAGACGGGGCACACGAACGATGCCGGCTATGTCCTCGTGGCCTCGGCCACCCGGTGGGGCATGACGCTGGTCGGATCCGTCCTGGGCACCAGCAGCGAGGCGGCCCGGGACGAGAACGCAATGGCCCTGCTGCACTACGGCTTCTCAGCCTTCCACCTGGACCGGGCCATCCGGCCGCGCCAGGTGCTGGCTCGGCCGCCCGAGCAGTATTCGAGCCGCCACGCCGTGGTCGTGGCCGAGCACCCGCTCAGCTTCGTCGTGGCCAAGACGACCCGGGTGCGGATCGCGGTGCGAGCGCCCAAAGAGGTGTCCGGCCCCCTGCCGCGACACGCGGTGGTGGGGGAGGCCACCGTCTACTCCGGGCGGCGGGTGGCCGGGCGGGTCCCGCTGATCCTGGCCCGAGCCGTGCCGGCCGTCTCGCCGGTGGCCAAAGCCGCCCAGATCCTCATCCGACCGTCTACGCTCCTATTGCTGATGTTCGCGATCGGAGCCCTGGTGGCCGGTCACACGGCGCGCCGGCGCCGCCAGACCCGTCCGCGTCGAGCCGCTGCCGAGCCAGGGGACTCATGATCATCACCGTCACTCTCAACGCGGCGCTCGACAAGACCCTCGAGGTGCCGAATTTCACGCCGGGGCGCCGTCACCGCACCGTCGACCAGAGGACGATGCCCGGGGGCAAGGGGGTCAACATCGCCCGGGCCATCACGCGGCTCGGCCAACCGGTCATCGCCACCGGACTGACCGGAGGGGCCACCGGCGGGCGCATCATCGAGGCGCTCAACGATGAGGCCGTGCTCAACTCGTTCGTGCGCATCCGCGAGGAATCGCGAACCAATACCGCCGTCCTCGACCCGACCACCGGGCTGCACACGGAGATCAACGAGCGAGGTCCGGCGATCTCCGGCCAGGAGCTTGATCTGTTCCGGGACAAGCTCATGTACCTGGCCAAGGGCGCCAGCATCTGCGTGTTCGCCGGCAGCCTCCCGCGGGGCGTCGAGCCGGACATCTATGCCGATCTGATCCGCAGCGTGCGCAAGCTCGGCGTGACGACGATCATCGACACTGACGGTGAGCCGCTGCGGCATGCCGTGCGCGCGGAACCCGAGGTCGTATCGCCCAACGAGCTCGAGGCTGAGGAGCTGGTGGGCTACGAGTTCAACGACGCCGACGACCGAGCCGGTGCGGTGGCGGAGATGGTCCGATTGGGCCCGGCCGAGGCGATCATGACGGTTCCCGACGGCTGCTTTGCCGAAGTCCTGGAGTCCGGGTCGCCGGTCCTCTACCGGGTGACGGTCGAGCCCCTGGAGGCCCGTTCGCCGATCGGATCGGGTGATGCCTTCCTGGCCGGGTACGTGGCCGCGCGGTACGCCGGACGCCGGGAGGTGGACTGCCTGCGCTTCGGCGTGGCCTGCGGTGCCGAATCCACTCAGCACATCGGCGCTGGAATCCTGGAGCCGAGCAAGGTCGAGCGCATCTTCGACACCGTCGCCGCCGAGCGGCTCAGCCAGCCCGCCCAGGTCAGCTGAAACCCCGCAGCGTCCACCTTTTCTCCGATTCGGGCTCCCCAGAACGGCCCTCGGCCGCTGCTAGAGTCGAAGCGACCGTGGTTGCCGCCTCACCGGTCAATTTCCTCCTCGATGTGTGCGCCGTGTTTTCGTCCGCGACGAGTTCTACGATGCTGTGATGGAAGTCGAGATCGGACGCGGCAAGAAGGCCCGGCGGGCCTACGGATTTGACGACATCGCCATCGTGCCCTCGCGGCGCACCCGGGACCCCGATGACGTCGACATCAGCTGGACCCTGGGCCCCTACCGGTTTGACCTGCCGCTGCTGGCAGCCGCTCTGGATGGCGTCGTATCGCCAGCCACCGCGGGGACGATCGGCAAACTGGGTGGGCTCGCCGTGCTCAACCTCGAGGGCATCTACTGCCGCTACGAGGACGCCGACACCCAGCTCGAGCGAATCGCCAGCTTCTCGAAGGACATCGCCACCCGGGAGATGCAGGACATCTACCGGGAGCCCGTGAAGCCCGAGCTGATCGCCCAGCGCATCCGAGAGATCAAGGAGCAGGGCGTCGTCGCGGCGGCCTCTCTGACCCCGCAGAAGGTGCGCAAGTACTACGACGTGGCGCTCGAAGCCGGGCTGGACATCCTGGTCATCCAGGGCACAGTCGTCTCGGCCGAGCACGTCTCCACCGACGAGACCCGGCCGCCGCTCAACCTCAAGGAGTTCATTCGTGAGCTCGCCCCCATCCCCGTGGTGGTCGGCGGTTGCGCGTCCTACCACACCGGCCTTCACCTGATGCGCACCGGCGCCGCAGGCGTGCTGGTGGGCGTGGGACCCGGCGCCATCTGCACCACCCGCGGCGTGCTGGGCATCGGCGTTCCTCAGGCCACCGCGATCGCTGACGTGGCCGCCGCCCGCTCCCAGCACATGCTGGAGACCGGTGACTACGTGAAGGTGGTAGCCGACGGCGGGATGCGCAACGGCGGCGACATCGCCAAGGCGATCGCGTGTGGAGCCGATGCCGTGATGCTCGGATCGGCGCTGGCCCGCAGCTACGAGGCGCCCGGCCGGGGCTACAACTGGGGCATGGCCACGTTCCACCCGACGTTGCCGCGCGGTACGCGAGTCGTCACGACGCCCAACGGCACGCTCGAGGAGATCCTCCGCGGTCCCGCTCGGGAGAACGACGGCACCTTCAATCTGATGGGCGGCCTGCGCACCTCGATGGCCACCACTGGATACAGGGACATCGCCGAGTTCAACCGGGCTGAGCTGATGGTCGCGCCCGCCCTCCAGACCGAGGGCAAGCATCTTCAACGCGAGCAGGGCGTGGGCATGGGGGCCAACGGCCGGGCCGCCGCGGTCGGTGCCGCCGACTGACGCCATGCAGGTCGGCCAGCTCCGCGAGCCGGGGCTGACCGATGATCTGGAACCGGCGATCCTCCCCGAGCCCGATGCGGCTCAGGACGCCCCCGCCCAGCCTCGCGCGGCCAGCGACCAGGTGGTCGTGCTCGACTACGGCGGCCAGTATTCCCAGCTGATCGCCCGCCGGGTTCGCGAATGCGGCGTCTTCTCCACGCTCCTGCCCCACCACGTTGGTCCGGAGGAGGTGGCCCGGCTGGGTCCCCGCGGGATGATTCTCTCCGGCGGCCCGGCCTCGGTGTACGCCGACGGAGCTCCGCGTCTGGATGCCCGACTGCTCGAGCTGGGCGTGCCCGTGCTCGGCATCTGTTACGGGATGCAACTCCTGGCCCGGGAGCTGGGTGGCCGCGTGGAGGGCGCGGACGTGGGCGAATTCGGTCGCTCGCAGCTGACCGTGCGCAGCCCTGGCCGGCTGCTGGCCGGCACGCCGGCTGAGCAGAGCTGCTGGATGTC
Organism: Solirubrobacteraceae bacterium; assembly: GCA_035551655.1. Classification (GTDB taxonomy): domain Bacteria; phylum Actinomycetota; class Thermoleophilia; order Solirubrobacterales; family Solirubrobacteraceae; genus Palsa-465. The sequence goes on along the minus strand of DASZNA010000059.1, from coordinate 33,494 downwards.
TCACCGGGACACCGTTTTTGACCCTCCGCCTGGATTCGACGCGCTGGCCGCATCCTCGGCCTCGCCGGTGGCCGCGTTCGAGTCGGCCGAGCGCCAGATCTACGGGATCCAATTCCACCCTGAGGTCGTCCACACCCCGTACGGCCAGCAGGTGCTGAGCAACTTCCTGCTCGACGTCTGCGGATGCGATGGCTCGTGGAGCGCCCGATCGGTGATCGACGACCAGATCGAGCGCATTCGCGCCCAGGTCGGACCGGACGGCCGGGCGATCTGCGGTCTGTCGGGCGGCGTGGATTCGAGTGTGGCGGCGATGCTCGTGCATGAGGCCATCGGCGACCGGCTGACCTGCGTGTTTGTCGACCACGGCCTGATGCGCAAGGACGAGGGCGAGCAGGTGGTGGCTGCGTTTCGAGACCGTTTCCACGTGCCCCTGGTGGCGGTTGACGCGTCCGAGCGATTCCTGGACAAGTTGCGGGGCGTCACCGACCCGGAAACCAAGCGACGCATCATCGGCGCCGAGTTCATCCGTGTGTTCGAGGAGGAGGCGGCGAAGCTGCAGGACGTCGAGTTCCTCGTGCAGGGCACGCTGTACTCGGACGTGATCGAGTCGGGGGGAGGTACCGGCACGGCGACGATCAAGTCCCACCACAACGTGGGCGGGCTGCCCGAGGACCTCGAGTTCAAGCTGGTCGAGCCGCTGCGCTCCCTGTTCAAGGACGAAGTCCGTGCCGTCGGCGCCGAGCTCGGGCTGCCTGAGCGGCTGGTCTGGCGCCAGCCCTTCCCGGGCCCCGGGCTGGCCATCCGGATCGTCGGGGGCGAGGCGACCCGGGAGCGTCTGGACGTCCTGCGCGAAGCCGACGCGATCCTCCAGGACGAGATCCGCAAGGCTGGCCTGTACCGGGATCTGTGGCAGTCCTTCTGCGTCCTGCCTGACATCCGCACGGTCGGCGTGCAGGGCGATGCCCGGACTTACGGCAATGTGATCGTGATCCGGGCGGTGACCAGCGATGACGCGATGACTGCCGACTGGGCCCGGCTCCCCTATGACCTGCTGGAGCAGATCGCCAGCCGGATGATAAACCAGATCCGTCCGGTCGGCCGGGTCGTGCTCGACATCACCAGCAAGCCGCCGGGCACGATCGAGTGGGAGTAGCCGCGGGTTAGTGGAGCTCCGCTAGCTGGCCCGCGGCCGCGGGAGGCCGAGGATCGCTTCCAGGTGCGGCGAGCTATCGGAGGGGATCCGATCGCGGGCAAACCAGCGCGCTTCGGCGAGTTCCCCTCGGTCGATCTCAATAACCGGCTGGTGCAGATCGGCCACGAAGCAGGTCAGGTGATCGGTTCGCCGCCCGTTCGCGACCTCGATCTCGCCGACCGGCCTCCAATCCACATCGGTCAGCCCCAGCTCCTCGGACATCTCTCGGTGAGCCGCCTGGCCGGGCGGCTCACCGCGCTGAATCGCGCCTCCGGGCACGTCCCACCACCGCCGGCCGTAGGTGTGGCGCACCAGCAGCACGCGATCGCCGTCGGTCAGCACGCACTTGACCCCTCGCAGGGTGGGCTTGGTGACGAGCCATATCGCCTGCAGAATCCGGTACCCGACCCGGTAGATGAGCCGGCGGATCGGCACGGGGAGCTCCATCGCCGGGAGCCTACGGGCTGGACCCGAAAAGATCGCCTATCATGGACCGAGGCCGCGCCAGCCAGGCGCGGCTTGTGCATGCCATGAAGACCTACGTAGCCACACCAGCTGATCGGGAGCGCAACTGGCTCCTCGTCGATGCCACCGGGCAGACGCTCGGCCGTCTGGCCACCCAGATCGCCGACGCCCTGCGCGGTAAGCGCAAGCCGACCTACACCCCCCACGTGGACACGGGTGATTTCGTTGTGGTGGTCAACGCCGAGAAGATCGCGGTCACCGGCAACAAGCGCTCGGCGAAGATGTACTACCGGCATTCCGGATATCCGGGCGGTCTGAAGTCACGCACGTTGAACGACATGCTGGAGCGCCGCCCGGAGGAGGTCCTGCGTCTCGCCGTCAAGGGCATGCTTCCGCGCAACCGGCTGGCCCGCAAGCAGCTGACCAAGCTGAAGGTCTACGCCGGCCCGGAACATCCGCACGCCGCCCAGCAGCCGCAACCGATGGAGATCAACTCTTGAGCGAAAATCCTTCAGACGAAGAACGGGACCTCGAGGCGTCCGACGCTGAGGCGCCCTCAGAGGCACCGCAGGCGAGTGCCTCTGATGACACCTCAGCCGCGGACGCCCCGGTCGAGGCTCCTGCTGAGGCGGCCCCCGAGGAGCCGTCAGCTGAACAGCCTGTTCTAGCCGACCCTGAAGAGCCGATTCCGGCTGCTTCCGAGACGCTGGCCGAGCAGCCGGGCGAGCCCGGACCTCCGGCTGAGGAGATCGTGACCGAGACCGGACCGTCTGCCGACACTCCCGCTGAGGAGCCGGCTGAGGACGAGGAGGTCACGCCGCGAGTCAAGCCGGCCATCCCTGGCGCGGACCTGATTCCGGACCTCGTGGCCGACGGCGACGAGTTCTTGGACGCCGAGGCTCGGGCAGCGGCCGAAGCCGAGGCTGAGGAGGCCGCCCGGCGGGCTTCCGAGGACGATTCTGAACTTGAGTCCCAGCCGATCGCTGATGCGGCCATCGATCTGGCTGCCGGCGCGCGCTACACGTCCACCGGGAAGCGCAAGACGGCCGTGGCTCGCGTGATCCTCAAGCCCGGCACCGGCACCTACTCCATCAACGGCAAGCCCATGGAGCAGTTTTTCCCGCGGGAGACCCTGCAGCGGATGATCCGCCAGCCGCTGGAGGCGGTGGGCTACGACTCGCGTATGGACGTGGTCGCCCGCATGCACGGCGGCGGCGTCTCGGCCCAGGCGGGCGCTCTGCGCCATGGCGTGTCCCGGGCGCTGATCGTGGCCGACCCGAACCTGCGCGGGGAGCTCAAGCGGCGTGGTTTCCTGACCCGGGATCCCCGGGTCAAGGAGCGCAAGAAGGCCGGGCTCAAGAAGGCCCGTAAGCGGCCGCAGTTCTCTAAGCGCTAAGCCCCGCATCGCGTTGGTTCGCCAGCTCTTCGGCACGGACGGTGTCCGCGGCCGCGCAGGTCAATTTCTCAGCGCGGACCTGGCTCTGCGCCTGGCCCGCGCGACCGTGGCCCACGTCGGCGCCGATCCGGCACGGGTCCTGATCGTGCGGGACACGCGGGAGTCCGGCGACATGCTGGAGTCCGCCATGGCCGCCGGGATCACCGAGGCGGGCGGAGAGGCGTTCCTGGCCGGAGTCCTACCGACTCCGGCCGCTCCGCTGCTGCTCCGCCGTCACGGGTTCGACCTGGCCGCGGTCATCTCGGCCTCGCACAACCCGTACGAGGACAACGGCATCAAGCTGTTCGGGTCCGATGGCTTCAAGCTCGACGATGACACCGAGCACGCGGTGGAGGCGGAGCTGGACCGGCCGGGGGAGCCCTCGGCCCGTATCGGGCGCATCCATCAGGTACTGGATCCTGTGGACGACTACCTCCAGGCCCTGCAAGACCGATTCTCTGGCCTCGACTTGGCCGGCCGCAGCATCCTGTTGGACTGTGCCAACGGGGCCACCTATCAGGCAGCTCCGGAGATCTTTCGCCGCCTGGGCGCTCAGGTCACGGTTCTGGCCGACGCGCCAGACGGTCGCAACATCAACGCCGGCTGCGGTTCCACGCACCTGGACCTGATCACTCAGGAGATCCACCGGGGCGGACACGATGTCGGCTTTGCCTTTGATGGTGATGGGGACCGGGTCCTGGCCGTCGACCGGGACGGTGTCGTGGTGGACGGCGACGAGCTGATCGCCTTGACCGCGGTGCATCTGCGCGATCGCGGTCAGCTGCACGGGGGAGGCGTGGCGGTCACCGTGATGACCAACTACGGCTTCCACACCGCGATGCGGGAGGCGGGTATCGAGGTGGCCACCACGGCGGTGGGCGACCGCTATGTGCTGGATGAGCTGCGGCGACGGGGTTGGGAGCTGGGCGGCGAGCAGTCGGGGCACATCATCAACCTGGACCTCGGCCCGTCGGGCGATGGCATCGCCAGCGCGTTGCTGACCCTGGAGGCGCTCGGCGAGCATGACCTCCGCCACCGGGACGCCATGCACAAGCTGCCTCAGCAGTTGCGCGGCGTCAGGGCCCCCGACCGCGACAGCCTGCGGTCGGCCATGGATGATCCGGGCGTCCAGGCGGCAATCGGCCGGGCCGATCAGGAGCTGAGGGGGCGCGGCCGGGTGCTGGTACGCGCCTCGGGCACCGAGCCGCTCATCCGGGTGATGGTGGAGGCGCCAGACGCCGCGGAGACCGAGCGCGTGTGCGGCGAGCTGTCGGCCGAGGTCGAAAGGGCGCTCGCCCGGGTTTGAGTTCTGCAGGGCCACTCGCGGCCCCGTCGAAGCCTGGAAAGTAAACTCAGGATTTCGTTCGCCGGTAGGCAGGGCGAACGCGGGTTGCCGGTGCGACTCGACCCGTGGTTCGAACAGGAGCTATCCCATGTGCGGCATCGTCGGCTATGTAGGGCCCAGGCGGGTGCGCCCGATCCTGCTGGCAGGCCTGGAGAAGCTCGAATATCGCGGTTACGACAGCGCCGGGATCTCGGTGGTGGAGAATGGCCGCATCGACGCCGTGCGCGCGGTGGGAAACCTCGACGCGCTGCGCTCGGCGATGGGCGACCGCACCGCAGACGCCGGCCAGGCGGTGGCGGTGGCGGTGGCCGAGCGGCCTCATCCCGAGACGGGCATCGGGCACACGCGGTGGGCCACCCACGGCCGGGTCACCGAGGAGAACGCCCACCCTCACTTCGACACCACCGACAGCGTCCACATCGTCGTCAACGGCATCGTTGAGAACTACATCGCGCTCAAGGCACGCCTGATCGAGGAGGGGGCGAGCTTCACTTCGGAGACCGACGCCGAGGTGATCGCTCATCTGGTGGCCCACCTGTACGACGGCGATCTGGCCGAGGCCGTGCGAGCCGCCTACGCCGAGCTGCGCGGACACTATGCGTTCGTAGCCATGACCGCCCGCGAGCCGGGGGTGTTGGTGGGCGCCCGGCGCGAGTGCCCGCTGATCATCGGACGCGGCGAGGGTGAGCAGTTCATCGCCTCGGCGATCCCCGCCTTTCTGCGTCACACGCGTCAGGTCCAGTACATGGGCGACGACGAGATCGTCGTCCTACGGACCGACGGCGTGCAGTTCTTCACGCCGGCCGGCGAGCCCGTGGAGCGCGAGGTGGTCGAGATCGACTGGGATGCCGACACCGCGGAAAAGCAGGGCTACGAGACTTTCATGCTCAAGGAGATCCACGAGCAGGCCGACGCCGTGGCCGAGACGATCGGCGAGCGAGCCGCCAGCGGCTGGGGGATCGACCTGGGGGACCTGGGACCGATCGACGATGAGTTCCTGCGCCAGGTGCGCAGGATCGTCGTCGTGGCCTGCGGAACCGCCCATCACGCCGGTCTGATCGGCCGCTACGCGATCGAGCGCTGGGCACGGGTTCCGGTGGAATGCGAGGTCGCCTCCGAATACCGCTACCGCGACCCGGTCGTGGGCCCGGGGGATCTGGTCATCGGGATCTCCCAGTCCGGGGAGACGCTTGACACGATCGTGGCCATGCGAACCGCTCGCGAGCGTGGCGCACGGGTGCTGGCGGTGACCAATGTGATGGGGGCTCAGGCCACGCGCGAGGCCGACGGCGTCCTTTACACGCGAGCCGGGCTCGAGATCGGGGTGGCGGCGACCAAGACGTTCGTCAGCCAGATCACGGCCATGTATCTGATCGCGCTGCGGCTGGCCGAGGTGCGCGAGGTGATGAACCGCGCCGAGCTCAAGCCGATCATCTCCGAGCTCAAGCGCCTGCCGCGCTTGATCGCCGCGCTGCTGGAGCGCGATGTCTCGGGAATCGAGGCGATCGCCGAGGCCCACTACCAGGATGCGTTCTTCCTGTACCTGGGCCGGCACGTGGGCCTGCCGGTCGCGCTGGAGGGGGCGCTCAAGCTCAAGGAGATCTCCTACATCGCCACCGATGCCTACCCGGCCGGAGAGATGAAACATGGCCCGATTGCCCTTCTGGACCGCGATACGCCCGTGGTGGTCGTGGCCAATGAGTCTCCGGTTCGCGACAAGGTCATCTCCAACATGCAGGAGGTCAGGGTGCGCGGGGCGCGGGTGATCGCCGTGGCCAGCGAGGGAGATGAGACCATCGGCGAACACGCCGACGAGGTGATCTCCATCCCACGCACCGACTGGATGCTGGCGCCCTTGCTGGCGGTGATCCCACTGCAGCTGCTGGCCTACCACATTGCCCGCTGGCGAGGTCTGAACGTGGACCAGCCGCGCAACCTGGCCAAGACGGTCACGGTGGAGTGACGCCAGACCGGGACCCGGTCCGCCCGGCCGTCGGGCTCGACCTGTTGGAGATCGCGCGCCTGGAGCGCGCGCTCGAGCGGCGTCCCCGCCTGGCCGAGCGCCTGTTCACCGATCAGGAGCGCGCCTACGCCGCCGCCCGGGCCCGTCCCGGGCAGCACCTGGCCGCCCGGTTCTGCGCCAAGGAGGCGGTGGCCAAGGCGCTGGAGTTGGACGGGCTCAACTTCCGGGAAATCGAGGTCGTCAACACATCAATCGGCGCTCCGCGGGTGCGGCTGTCCGGGTCGGCCGCGGCTCGCGCCGAGCAGCTCGGCGTGGGTGTGGCGGTATCGCTCAGTCACACGGACACCTCGGCGGGAGCTGTGGCCATCCTTCTATGAGCTCGCTGTCGCTCCCGGATTGGCTCAACCCGCTCCCGGATGCCGAGCAGCAGCGGGCGCTGGACACCTGGGCCATCCAGCAGCGGGGTATCCCCGGTGATCGGCTGATGGAGCGAGCTGGGCGGGGATTGGCCGAGGTGGCCCAGGATCTCCAGCCTTCCGGGCCCGTCGCCGTGGTCGCCGGCAAGGGCAACAACGGCGGTGACGGACTCGTGGTGGCCCGCCTCCTACGGGAGCGCGGGCGTGAGGTTCGGGTGCTGCTTCTGGGGGCCGGCACGGAGCTGCGCGGCGATGCCCGCACCAACCTGGAGCGTTTGCCCGGGCTCGCGCCGGAGCCCTTTTCGCCCGAGGGCCTCGACGGTGCCGCGCTGATCGTCGATGCGATCCTGGGCACCGGCTTCTCCGGGGAACCGCGCGAGCCGGTCGCCTCCGCCATCAAAGCGATCAATGCCCGGCACACAGCCGGCGCCCGCGTGGTGGCCTGCGATGTGCCCAGTGGGGTCGACGCATCGACGGGCGCGGTGGCGGGGGAGGCCGTGCGTGCCGATGCCACCGCGACCTTTCATGCCGCCAAGCCTGGCCTGTGGATCCGCCCGGGCAAGGAGCTGGCCGGAACCCTGCACGTAATTGACATCGGCATTCCCGCCGGCGCCCCAGTCCGCCCCGGGATCGGGCTGATCACCCCGCGCGTGCTCGAGGCGATCCCGCGCCGGGCCGCCGAGTCGACCAAGTTCAGTGCCGGCAGCGTGCTGGTGGCCGGGGGCTCACCCGGCCTGACCGGCGCTCCCACGATGGCTTCGCTGGCGGCCGCCCGGGCTGGCGCCGGCTATGTGACGGTGGCCGTACCGGCCTCGCTGGTCAGCGTCCTGGCTTCCAAGCTCCTGGAGGTCATGCAGGTGGAGCTGCCCGAGCGTGGTGAGGCGCTCGCTCCCGAGGCGGCTGACGCCGTGGTCGAGCACGCGCAGCGGGTGCAGGTGCTTGTGCTGGGACCCGGGCTCGGCCGCCAGCCCGAGTCCCTGGAGTTCGCCCGTCAGGTGGCCGGGCGTGCCGAGGTCCCGATGGTCCTCGACGCCGATGGCCTGAACGCCCACGCCGGCCAACACCTGGGCTCGCTGAGGGGCCGCAGCGCGCCGACGGTGCTCACCCCCCACGCGGGCGAGCTCGGGCGCCTCCTGGAGATCGACAGTCAGGCCGTCGGTGCGCAGCGGCTCCGGCGGGCCCGAGAGGCGGCAGCCGTGTCGGGCGCCATCGTGGTCCTCAAGGGGGACGACACGCTCGTGGCCGAGCCCGAGGGCCGGGTGGCGGTGAGTGCTGGGGGGGCCTCGGCACTGGCCACGGCGGGAACGGGAGACGTCCTGTCTGGCGTGCTGGCCGCGCACCTGGCCAAGGAGATGCCGCCGTTCGACGCGGCATGTGCCGCCGTGTTCGTCCACGCTGCCGCCGGTCGCCTGGCGGCTCGGGAGATCGGGCCCGAGGGGGTGATCGCGAGCGACGTGATCGGCCGTCTCCCGGCGGTGCTGGCCCGGCCTGAAGCCTGAGGATCATGCCCGTACGTGCCGTCGCCGAGGTCAACCTGGCCGCCATCGAGCGGAACGTGACAACGCTCCGGGCGCGGTTGACCGGGGGTGCCCGGTTCGGCGCCGTGGTCAAGGCCGACGGTTACGGCCACGGGGCAGTGCCGGTGGCGGTGGCGGCTCAGAACGCCGGGGCCGATTATCTCGCCGTGGCCACCGCGGATGAGGCGGCAGCGCTCCGGCAGGCCGGCGTTCCTGGCCCCCTGCTGGTGTTGGGGGCGATCAGCCTCGAAGAGCTCCCGGCGGCGGTGGCGGCTCGCGCCGAGATCGTGGCCTGGGACGAGCGCTTCGTAGTCGCGCTCAGCCGGGCGGGCACCGAACTTGGGGAGCCGCTCCGGGTGCACGTCAAGCTGGACTCGGGCCTGGGCCGGCTGGGGACGCGGGATGCCACGCATGCGTTCGAGGTGGCGGCGGCCGTGCAGCGTGCCCCTGGGCTCAAGCTCACCGGGGCCATGACCCACTTCGCCACCTCCGACAGCGATCTGGAGTTCGCCACCGAACAGCTGCGGATATTCACCGTGTTTCTGGATCGTCTGCGGAGAGTCGCGCCCAACCTGACCGCTCACGCCGCCAACAGCGCCGGCACCCTGTGCCTGCCGGCCAGCCACCTGGACCTGGTCCGGTGTGGGATCGCCGTGTACGGAGCCGACCCGCTCAACGAGGACCCCTCGGCCCACGGGCTAGAGCCAGCTCTGCGCCTTACCTCCTACGTGGCCGCCGTCAAGCAGGCGGACACGGGCCAGAGCGCCGGGTACGGCCGGCGGTTCATCGCCGAGCGGCCGACCTGGCTGGGCACCCTGCCCATCGGGTACGGCGATGGCGTCTCCCGGGGCCTCACCAACAACTGTGACGTGCTCATCAGAGGACGCCGCTATCCGCTGGTCGGCACCGTGAGCATGGACAACATAACCGTCGACCTGGGCCCCGACCCGACCGTCGAGGTGGGCGAACCGGCCATCCTGATCGGGACGGACGGCGACGAGCGGCAGACCGCGGAGGCGATCGCCCACCGCCTCGGCACGATCAGCTACGAAGTGCTGTGCGGGATTTCAGCGCGAGTTCCCCGGCGCCACCATCGGGATGGGATCCCGGCATGACCAGTTCGCCGCTGCTGCCGTTGCTGCGGGGTCTGCCCGAGCGGGCCTGGCTGGTCGGTGGGGCGGTGCGCGACGAGCTCCTGGAACGCGAGACGACGGACTTCGACCTGGTCGTCGATGCCGACGTGCGCAGCGTCGCTCGCGCTCTGGGGCGAGCCGCCGACGCCCATTGCTTTGCACTGTCTGAAGCGTTCGGCGCCTGGCGGGTGATCGCCCGCGACCGGAGCTGGCAGATCGACCTGACCCCGATGCTCGGAGCCTCGCTGGAGGACGACCTGGCGCAGCGTGATCTGACCATCAACGCGATGGCGCGGAGGGTCCACGATGCGCAGCTCGTCGACCCCCACGGCGGCCGGGCCGACCTGGAGGCTCGCCGGCTGCGGATGGTGAGCGCGCAGGCGTTTCGAGACGACCCGCTGCGGGTGATGCGTTTGGCCCGGCTGGCCGCTCAGCTGGAATTTGACATCGATCGGGCCACTCAGGAACAGACCCTGAAGGCGGCGCCGGCGCTGACCGGTGTGGCACCCGAGCGGGTATTTGCCGAGCTGCGTCAGATCGTCGGCGGCGAGGACCCGGTGCGCGGGCTGAGGCTGCTAGAAGCCGCCGGGGCCACTGCCGTGGTCATGCCCGAGCTGCTGGCCCTGCAGGGGATGGCGCAGAGCGTCTTTCACCATCTCGACGTGTTCGATCACACCCTGGACGTGCTGGAGCGCACGGTTCAGATCACTCGGGATCCCGGCCGCCTGTTCCCCGAGCAAGCGGTGGAGCTGCAGGCCGTGCTGGCGGAACCGCTGGCCGACGAGCTCACCCGCGGTCAGGCGCTGCGCTTTGGCGCCCTGTTTCACGACCTGGCCAAATCGAGCACCCGCGGGGTAACCGGGGAGGGGCGGGTCACCTTCATCGGGCACGACACGGCGGGCGCCGATCTGGCCGTTCAGATCCTGTCGCGGCTGCGGGCCAGCGAGCGCCTGGCTTCTCACGTGGCGGCGCTGACCCGCCACCACCTCCGTCTGGGGTTCCTGGTCCACGAGATGCCGCTCAGCCGGAGCGCGATCTATCACTACCTGCGGGAGTGCCAGCCGGTGGAGGTCGACGTCACTCTGTTGAGCGTGGCCGATCGCCTGGCCACCCGGGGACGGAATTCGGAGGTGGCGATCCAGAAGCACCTGGAGCTGGCCGCGCAGATCCTCCCCGAGGCGCTGCGCTGGCGCTCCCGGCCACCCCGACCGCCGGTGCGGGGCGACCGGCTGGCCCAGTCACTGGGGATCACGCCCGGGCCGCGCCTGGGTCAGCTGCTGGAGGAGCTCACCGAAGCGGCGTTTACCGGACAGGTCCAGGGAGAGGCGGACGCGGTGGCGTGGGCCCGGGAGCGGCTGGCCGTCACCGACCCTCGGGCCGAGCCAGGCCGGACACCTCGCTAGGCTGCCGGGCAGTGAGCGACCCCGACTGCATCTTCTGCCAGATCGTGGCCGGGCAGATCCCGGCCCAGATCGTCGCCGAGGACGAGCGAACGGTGAGCTTCATGGACATCTCCCCGGGGTCGCGCGGGCACGCCCTGGTGATCCCCCGCCGGCACGCCCGGGACCTGTGGGAGATCGAGCCGGAGGAGCTCGCGGCCGTGATGAAGGCGGCCCAGCGCCTGGCCCTGCGGGTCCGGGAGCGTCTGGGCGCGGACGGGGTCAACCTGATCCACTCGACGGGCGCAGCGGCCTGGCAGACCGTGTTCCACTTCCACGTGCACGTCCTGCCTCGCTACGAGGACGATCCGCTGCGACTGCCCTGGACGCCGGCCCCGGGGGACCCCGACGAGATAGCGGCCCTGGCCGAGCAGCTCCGATGAGCTCGGCCGGCCCGGTGCGCCTGGAACGGGAGGGCGGACTGGCCGTGGTGAGCATCGACCACCCGCCGCTCAACCTGTTCGATCAGTCGGTGGAAGAGGCGCTCGAGCGGGTGCTCGATGGGCTGGAGGAGCAACCCGCCCGGGCCGTGCTGTTTCGCGCCGAGGGACGGGTCCTCAGCGCTGGGGTCGACGTCGGGCTGTTCGAGGCTCAGCCCGACGTGCAGCACGCGATCGACCTGTTCAACCGCCTGCTCGCTATCACCCGCCGTACCGAAGCGCTGGCCTGCCCAACCGTGTTCGCCGCCCACGCGCTATGTCTGACCTGGGCTTTCGAGCTGGCGCTGGCCTGTGACCTGATCCTGGCTGCGAGCTCGGCGGAGTTCGGTCTGGTCGAGCGGGTCATCGGTTTGACGCCCGCCATGGGGGGGACCCAGCGCCTGGCCGAACGGGCCGGCAGCGGCCGAGCCCGCGAACTGGTGATGACTGGCGAGCGCTACTCCGCCCAGACTCTCGAGACCTGGAACGTGGTCAACCGAGTGCTCCCCGACGAGGACTTCGACCAGCAATGCCGGGCCTTCGCTGGCGCGCTGGCCCAGGGACCGACCTTGGCCCACACGGCCACCAAACGGGTGGTGCAGGCATTCCGGGAAGGCGGGGTGTCGCTGGCTGACGAGCGGGTGGCTGCGGTGGCCGGGGAGCTGTTCGACACCGAGGACCTCCGGGGCGCCGTGCGGTCCTTCCTGGCCGAAGGCCCGGGGAAGGCCGCGTTCTCAGGTCGTTGATCCCCCTTTCCGGCGCGTCCCTGGTAGGTTTTCCTACGTTTTTCGGGCTCCTCCACGGGCCCGACGGTCAACACAGCAGCTCCGAAGGGACAAGCATCGATGGCAACGGGAACCGTCAAGTGGTTCAGCGACGAGAAGGGTTTCGGCTTCATCACCCCGGATGACGGCGGTCGAGACCTGTTCGTCCACTTCAGCGGCATCACCGGGGACGGATATCGCTCCTTGGGCGAGGGAGTCAAGGTCTCCTATGAGGAGGAGGCGGGTGACAAGGGCCCCAAGGCGGTCAACGTCATGAAGATCTGACCGATCCCCTCGGAGCTCATCGCCCTTCCGCCGGGCCGTATGGCAGGCTGAGTCCTGCTCAGCCAGCGCGCTTGAGCGCAACTGCCACCCCGGCCCAGTGTTCCTACCCCTTATGAAACGATCTTTTCTGGCTCTCTCCGTCGTGGCTCTGGCCGCGGCCGCACTGCCCAGTGCCGCGTCGGCTCAGCTGATCGAGGTGGGCCAGACGTCCACCCCACTGGTCGCGCCGGCCTGCCCCAAGGGGACCACCAGCTGCCGGATCGTCCTGACCCGGGTCACCGCGCTGGAGACCCTCAGCGACGGTGTCGCCAATCCCACCGCCATCCACCACGCCGGCGAGCTGGTGGGCATGACCGTGGGGCTGTCTGGAATCAGCAGCAACGCCAGCACACGCAAGACAGATATCAAATATCTGAACACCACCTACGGCGGCTCGCCGCGCGGCTGGCTGACCGTCCTGCGGCCCTACGGTCCGCGGGCCAAGTACGGGTGGCAGGTGGCCGCCAGCAGCAACGTCATCTACTTCCAGCACTACCTGGGTCAGGTGGCTCAGTTCGCGCTGAGCAAGCCGGTCCCGGTGGTTCCGGGCGAGCGGGTCGCGCTCACCGTTCCCACCTGGGCGCCGGTGCTTGACATCAATCAGAACGCGAAGAGGTTCGCCTACCGGCAGAGCCGCAGCTCGAACTGCGCCTCGCCGCCGTCCAGCGAGCAGGCCCAGCGCAGGATCGGCGGGATCGCGCACTACAAGTGCAACTACGCGGGTACTCGGGTCGAGTACTCGGCCACCGAGATCACCACCCCCGCCAAGAGTTCCTGAGGCCGGTCCCGAGGACCCAGCACCCGGGTCCTCGCGGGCTGCCGTTTCATCGACTGGCGATTTAGCGTCCCCTACGGCCGCTAAGTCGCCACTCGACGTCAGTATCAGCAGGCGCCCGGGTTCTGGGTGCAGAAGGCGCTGTTCAACCCGACGCCGCCGGTGGTCGAGGTCCCGCCACCCGCCGCCGTCCCCCCACCGGTACCGCCAGCCCCGGTCGTCCCTCCGGTAGCGCCCGTCCCGCCGGTCGCCGCACCGGTGCCTCCCGTGGCCGCTCCGGTTCCTCCGGTGGCCGCCGTGCCGCCACTCAACGCTCCTGATGACGAAGTGGCTGCGGTGGAGGACGTGGGGGTGGTCGAGGTGCTGGTGGCGGTCGAGGTCGTGGTCACCGCCACGGCCGAGCCGGAGGGCGGGACGGTCAGCGGCGGAGCTCCCGAGGTATCGCTGGTGCCGGCACCGCCGGTGCCACCGCACCCGCTGATGGCCAGCGCGAGCCCAATCCCGGTCGCGGCCATCATTCGCGCTGAGCGCGGGCGCCGGTGGCTATTTCGAATCATGGGCGACGTCCTCCAGCCTCCCGCTGCGGCGGCCTCAGGCCGGCCGGGCTCCCTAATCCCCCAGGGGCGCCATCCGTCTGGCGCAGTGCGGGCAGTCGTTGAGGTCCTTCTGGGTCAGCTGATCGCAGTGGTTGCAGAAGCGCAGGTTATCCACCGCCCAGGGGAGCTCGGACGGGGTGGGGGCAAGCGGCAGCAGCTGGGCCACCACCTCCAGTTGCTCGCCGGTCTCGCGGTCGTGGTACTCCAGGCCTGGCTCGGCCTCGATGATCACCTCGCGGCCGGTCGACGGCGTGCGCATCCGGTACTTCTGGCGAATCCTCATCGTCAGGAGCGCTAGTGGACGTGCTCTTCCGGCAATTCGCTGACGTCCCGTGTGGTGTCGCGGACCCACATCACCACCGTGATCACGAAGATCACGCCGCCGACGATGCTCCAGCCCCACCAGATCGTCGTGCCGACCACGATCAGCGTGATCCCGATCGCACAGGCCACCGGGATGAACGACGGTCCGGGGAGGTGGATCTCCTCGCCGACGGGCGGCGCCTCGCGCTCGACCTCCTGCGGCTGTCCGGTGACGGTGGTCATGACTTCAGATAGATCGCGGCGACCACGAAGGTCATGCCGAACATGAACGCGCAGATCGCTCCGGCGATCAGTCCGGTCCGGATGTTCTTGCGAGCCAGCTTCCTGTCCATGGCCCCAAATGCTACCGGTTCGGGGCCACCCGGGACGCCGTGCCCAAGACCCGGAGCGGGCCCGGGCTCACAGCTTGACGTCGGCCACCATTGCCCCGAACAGGAGGGCCAGGTAGGCCAATGAAAACAGGTACAGCCGGAGCGCCGTGCGGCGCTCGGGCCGCCGGTAGAGCTGCCAGGCCCCGGCCACAAAGGTCAGGCCCAGGACCATTGAGGCGAGCAGGTAGAACACGCCGAACTTCCCGGCGCAGAAGGGGAGCTGGGTGACGGCGTAGAGCAGCAGCGAGTAGAGGAAGATCTGCCGGCGCGTCTCCTGTTCGCCCCGGACCACCGGCATCATCGGGATGCCCACCTTCTCGTATTCCCCCTTCATGAGCAGGCTGAGGGCCCAGAAATGGGGCGGAGTCCAATAGAAGACGATCGCGAACAGGTAGACCGCCGTCCAGGACAGCGATCCCCGGGTGGCCGCCCACCCGACCAGCGGCGGAATCGCCCCGGCGGCCCCGCCAATCACGATGTTCTGGGGGGTACGCCGCTTGAGGAACATCGTGTACACGCCCACATACCCGACGAATCCGGCCAGCGCCAGTGACGCCGCCAGGACGTTCAGGGTGAGCGACATCAGGACGAACGAGGCCGCTCCCAGCCCACACCCGTAGATCAGCGCCGCCCGGGGCGAAACGCGCCCCGACGGGACTGGTCGATTCGCCGTCCGCGCCATCTGCGCGTCGATGTCGCGGTCGTAGAAGTGGTTGACGGCTCCGGCGCCCCCAGCCGACAGATACCCGCCCAGACACGTCAACGCCACCCGCCCCACGGAAGGATTCCCGGCCACCTCCATCGTGGTGATCGTGGTGAACAGCAGCAGCGTCTGGACCTTGGGCTTGGTCAGCTCGACATAGTCGCCCACGACCTGCCGCACCCGAGCAGCAGGACCAGCACCAGCACCAAGGACAGCCGCCTGAGGAGGAGTCAAAGCGAGTTCACCTTACAGACGGCACCCGTTGTGAGCTAGCGACCGAACGGCGGGTGGCTGGTGCCTCCCGGACGGTGCCTCGAGCGAACCTGCTGATCCATGACGGGACTCACAACCGCAAGCGGGCACCACCCGGGAGGCGCCAACCACCCGCCCACTACGTCCGAGCAAACTGCTCGGAGCCACCCGTCTTCTGAACCACGCCCGTTTTGATCTCCACCTCGCGGCGGATATCCCGCATCGGCTCCACCGAGCGCACACGGGGGATCGTGTCGAAGTTGTTGGGCGGCGGGGGTGAGCTGGTGAACCACTCGAGTGTGTTGGCCTTCCAGGGATCCGGTCCGGCGACCTTGCCGTGCCTGATGCTCCACACGAAGTTCCCCATCGTCATGGCCAGCCCGCCACCGAGGATGTATGCCCCGATCGAGGAGATCAGGTTGTACGTCGACCAGCCCATATTCGGCTCATAGGTATAGATCCGCCGAGGCATACCCGACAGGCCGAGCGCGTGCTGAACGAAGAAGGTGGCGTTGAAGCCGACGAAGGTGATCCAGAAGGCGATCTTGCCGAAGCGCTCGTTGGCCATCCGTCCGGACATCTTCGGGAACCAGTAGTAGAGGCCGGACATGATCGCGAACACGGCGCCGCCCATCAGCACGTAGTGGAAGTGGGCTACGACGAAGTAGGTGTCGTTCAGCTGCCAGTCAACGGGGAACACGGCCAGGAAGATGCCGGTGATGCCGCCGATCAGGAAGATCATGATGAACCCGATCGCCCAGTACAGCGAGCAGGTCATGACCAGCGATCCCCGCCACAGGGTGCCGATCCAGTTGAAGATCTTCACTCCGGTGGGAATGCCGATCAGGAACGAGCTGAGCATGAAGAAGCCCAGCACGACGATCGGAATCGGCGCCGTGAACAGGTGGTGGGCCCACACCAGCGTGGCCAGGAAGGCGATCACGATCGTCGATGCGGCGATGGCCTTGTAGCCGAACACGGGCTTGCGGGCGAACACCGGCAGGACCTCGGAGATCATCCCGAAGCCGGGCAGGATCATGATGTACACCTCGGGATGCCCGAAGAACCAGAACAGGTTCTCCCACAGGACCGGCGTCCCGTGGAAGGTCGGATCGAAGAAGTGGGTGCCGAAGTGGCGGTCGGTCAGCAGCATCGTCACCGCGGCGGCCACCACGGGCAGCGCGATTATCAGCAGCACTGCGTAGATCAGGATCGTCCAGATGAACAGCGGGATCCGCCCCCAGGTCATGCCGGGCGCTCGCATGTTGACGATCGTGGCGTAGAAGTTGATCGCGCCGACCAGGGATGAGATGCCGGTCAGATGGATCAGGAAGATCCAGGCGTCCTGCCCGCCGCTGGGCGAATAGAGCTTGGAGGAGAGCGGCGGGTAGCTCCACCACCCGGCCTCGGGGGGGTGCCAGAACAGCGTGGCGTAGAACACGAGTCCGCCGGCCAGCAGCAGCCAGAACGACAGCGCGTTCAACCGCGGGAAGGCCATGTCCCGGGCCCCGATCATCAGTGGCACGAAGTAGTTGCCGAAGCCGGCCATCACGGGCACGACGAACAGGAACACCATCGTCGTCCCGTGCAAGGTGAGCAGCTCGTTGTAGGTCTCGCCGCTCAGCAGGGTGTTGTTGGGCACCGCCAGCTGCGAGCGCATGAGCATCGCCTCGACCCCGCCGAGGATGAAGAAGACGAAGGTGAGGACCAGGTACATGATCCCGATCTTCTTGTGGTCGGTAGTGAGCACCCAGTCGAGCCACTTGTGCCGCAGGCGCGGAGCGTGCACCTCGTGCGCGAGTACCTGGGGTACCGGGCGAATCGCGTAGTCAGTCGTTCCCATGATGCGAGGTCTGGTCCTTTAGAAGATGCCGTTCGAGGTCAGGCTGCCCTGCTTGATCAACTGCTGGCGCAGCTGGGTGACCTGGTTGTTCTGGTCATGGATGAGCGAGGTCTGGTGCTGGAGCCAGGATTTGTACGCGGCCGGCGTGACCACCTTCACCAGGGCGGTCATGAACGCGTGCTGGCGACCGCACAGCTGCGCACACTGGCCGTAGTAGTAGTGATTCGGGGTGGGCACCTTGAACCAGGTGTAGGTCGTGTAGCCCGGTACCGCATCGACCTTGCCGCCCAGCTTGGGCACCCACCAGGCGTGGATCACGTCGGAGGACTGGATCAGGAGGTTGATCGTCGTCCCCGAGGGCACCACCATCTCCTGATAGGAGTACGGAAGCTGCTTGGCGAAGTAGTTCTTGTTGCACCCGTACCCGTACGTGTAGCGCCAGATGAACTGACGGCCCGTCACGCAGACTGTCAGCGTCTTGCCGTTCGGCGGGTGAGCCGGGGACAGGGAGGCCGAGAGGGCCACGTTTGAGTTCGAGTTCGGCGCATTGATGATGCCCGGCAGCTTGATGAACGTGACGATCGTCAGGATCACGAGAATCCCGGCTGCGCCCGCGGTCCAGCCGATCTCCAGGCGGGTGTTGCCATGGATCTGGGTGGCTACCGGGTGGCGCTTGGCCCGGAACTTGAAGACGGCGTAGAGCAGCGCCCCCTCCACCACCGCGAAAACCACCACGGCCATCCACAGGATGATCTTGTAGAGGGAGTCGATGTTGTCGGCATTCGGGGAGCCGCCCGCCTTCGGCGTGGCGAAGTTGGCGAATGCGCTGGGAGCTAGCACCATGGACCCGGCCAGCACGAGGACGAGCACCAGCGCCAGGCGCGGGCGCCCGGCGGTGCGGAGGAGAGGACGCAGCAGACTCATCGGCGGCCGGGATTCTATCCAGCCTTGGCCGGGCACCGTCGCGCCCGGACGGCCCCGCGGGCGGGTTTGGTCCGTTCATATACTGGGCGCCCTCTTGCCTGTCTCGCGAGCGATCCGTGCTGCCGCCTGGACCGTGGTGGCCGCGGGCGTGGCGGCGCCGGCTCTGCGGCGGCGCTTGAACCTCCCCAAGCCGGCGGTCATCGCGGCTGCGGCCCTGGCTCCGCTGGGCGCAGCGGTGGTGGCTCCTCGCGGGCGAGTGCGCGATGCGTCGGTGTGCGCGCTGCAGATGTGGGCGTATCTGGCGGCCTACGAGATACCCAACGACGATCCGGAGAGCCTGGCCGAGCGAGCCCACGTGCGCTATCCGATCGCCATCGACCGGGTGCTCGGCCTGGGCCAGATCCCCACCGCCCGCCTCCAGCACACGTTCGCCCGGCCCGGGCGGATTCGCCGCTTCGAGCGGGTCCTCGTGTTCTGCCACTGGGTGTGGTTCGTCGTTCCCCACGGATCCGCCGGCTACATCCTGCTTCGCCGGCCCGACCGGTTCGCGGCCGCCGCCGCCCGCACCTACGCCGTCTTTGACCTGGGGGCGATCTTCTACTGGGTGATCCCCACCGCACCCCCCTGGTGGGCGGCTAACCGTGGGCATCTGGGCGAACTCGAGGGCACGCCCCCGGTACGCCGGATGATGATCGAATACGGCCAGGAGTTCTGGGGCGACCGCTGGGGTGACCTCTACGATGTCCTGGGAGGAAACCCGCTCGCCGCCATGCCGTCGCTGCACTTCGCCACCTCGCTGATGGCGGCCCACCTGCTGTCCGAGGTGGGCCCGGTTTCCGGCCTGATCGGCTGGAGCTATGCGCTCACCCTCGGGCTGGCCTTGGTTTATCTGGGCGAGCACTACGCGGCCGACCTCCTGGCTGGAGCGGCGTTGGCTGAGACCGTGCGACGTGGCGCACCGCGGCTGACTCCGGCCGCCCGCCGTGTCACGGCCCTGGTCGACCGGGCCGCGATCCTGGCCGGGAACGGCTAGGAGGCCTCTCGATGGTTGAGGGGGGGACGCCGGACCGAACGCCGGAACGAACGACGGCTGAGCGCGAGGCGGATCCCCCGATCGAGGGCGCGGACGCCTCCTCCCAGCTCGAAGCCCAGCACCCCGACCAGATGCCCCGTGTCCGGCTCACGCGCCGGCGGATCGTCGCCTCGGTGCTGTTCGTGGTCTCGGCGGTGGCGTTCCTGTACTTCGTGCTGCCCAAGCTGCTCGGGCTACGGGAGACCTGGAACCGCCTGCAGCAGGGCGATGTGTGGTGGCTGGCCTTGGCCTTCGTGCTCGAGGTGATCTCCTTCGTGGGCTACGTGTTCCTGGTTCGGGCCGTGTTCGCGGAGCGGCAGAACCGGATCGACTGGCGAGTCTCCTACCAGATCACCATGGCCAGCCTGGCCGCCACCCGCCTGTTTGCCGCGGCCGGTGCCGGCGGCATTGCCCTGATGGCCTGGGCGCTGCGCCGGGCCGGCATGCCGGCCGGCACCGTGGCCCGCCGGATGATCGCCTACCTGGTCATCCTGTACTCCGTCTACATGGTGACGCTGGTGATCGACGGGCTCGGCCTGTATCTCGGGCTGTGGCCCGGGCTGGCGCCCTTTGCCATCACCGTGGTCCCGGCGATCTTCGGTGGAGTGGTGATCCTGCTGTTCCTCGCCGTGTCGCTGCTGCCCGACGACTTCGACCGGCTGGTGGCGCGCTGGACCTGGAACACCGGCCAGCTGGGCGCGGCAGCCCGCCGGATCGCCAAGGGCCCGGCGGCCGCGGGCGCGGGGACCCGGGATGCGCTGAAGCTGCTGCGCTCTCGCGATCCGCACCTGCTCGGCGCCCTGGCCTGGTGGGGGTTCGACATCGCCACCCTGTGGGCCTGCTTTCACGCCTTCGGCGCCTCGCCGGACAAGGGCGTGATCGTGATGGCCTACTTCGTGGGCTGGCTGGGCAACACCCTCCCGTTACCCGGGGGCATCGGCGGTGTGGAGGGTGGCCTGATCGGTGCCTTCAGCGCGTTCGGGGTGAGCGTGGAGACCGCCGTGGTCGCCGTGCTGGCCTACCGGGCGTTCTCGTTCTGGCTGCCCACGCTGCCCGGCGCGGTGGCCTACTTCCAGCTACGGCGCACTGTGCAGCGGTGGCGTGAGGACGGCGCGGCGGAGCCGGACGCCGGACTTCCAAGCTATACTTAGTGAAGTGACAGAAGAGCGCCCCCCGGAGAACGTCGTGATCATCGGCAGCGGGCCGGCCGGCTACACGGCCGCCCTGTACACGGCGCGCGCCAATCTTGAGCCGTTGGTCATCGAGGGCTTCGCCTGGGGCGGCCTGTTGCAGCAGACGACCGACGTGGAGAACTTCCCGGGCTTCCCCGCGGGGATCATGGGTCCGGAGCTCATGCAGCAGATGCGCGACCAGGCTGAGCGGTTCGGGGCCCGCCTGGAGACCGATGAGGCGACCTCGGTGGAGCTTTCCCCGGACGGCGGCCTGCACCGCGTGTTCGTGGGCGACCAGGAGTTCCAGACGCGTACGGTCATCCTGGCCATGGGCGCCCAGCACCGCAAGCTGGGCGTAGCCGGCGAGCAGCTTCTGTCCGGCCGGGGGGTCAGTTACTGCGCCACGTGCGATGCCGCCTTCTTCCGGAACGCTCCGACGATCATCGTCGGCGGTGGCGACTCGGCCATGGAGGAGGCGATGTTCCTCTCGAAGTTCGCCGCCAAGGTGGCCATCGTGAACCGGCGCGACGAGTTCCGAGCCTCCAAGATCATGCTCGAGCGCGCTCGGGCGATCGGCAACATTGAGTGGCTCACCCCTTACGTGGTAGATGAGTTCATCGCGGGGGAGGGCGGCACTCTGGAGCGCGCCCGCCTGCGTCACTCCACGGACGGCTCGACTCAGGACATCGACATCACCGGGGCGTTCATCGCCGTGGGCCACGAGCCGCAGTCTCATTTGGTCGCCGGCCAGGTGGAGACAGATCCGAGCGGCTACGTGACCACCGAGGGACGCTCCACGCTGACCAACCTGCCGGGAGTGTTTGCCTCCGGAGACCTGGTCGACCACACCTATCGCCAGGCCATCACCGCCGCTGGCTCAGGCTGTCAGGCCGCGCTGGATGCCGAGTGGTACCTGCGCGACAACCCGGTTCCGGCCGTGGGCGCCGGAGCCGCGCGCGCGGCCTAGCGCTTCGACCCGCTGAACTCCCCGTTCGGGCCTCAGATGTTGTAGGGGCAGGCGTTGGCCGGCCCCATCTTGTGCGAGGGGTCTCGCCGGCCCATCCGCAGGGCGAAGTCCTGCGTCCAGGTAGCCGCGCCGCCCCAACCGGAGATGCCCCGGTTGAGGACCCCGGTGCCGACCTGGGAGAAGTCCGGATACAGGATGTTCTGGCAGTGGTCAGGGCTGGCCATCCAGGCCTTCACCACCTGGAAGGGTGTGGTGTACCCGACCGCGATGTTCTCGCCCGCGGTGGACCAGTTGAACCCGACGGCTGAGATGCGCGAGGCGAAGTTGGTTCCGTGGGTGAAGATCTGGCGGCTGATCATCGTCCGGGTCCAGTCCTGGGCCGAGCGGTTGAGTTTCCCGTTGGCGTGCAGGCGCGGCAGCCCCCGCGAGGTGCGCTGCTGGTTGATCAGGCAGACCACCGCTCCCTTGAGCTGATGACGGCTGGCTTGGGACACCGGCGCGTTGGCGTGTCGGCAGGAGTGGGCGTTCGCCCCGGCGGCGGGAACGGCCACGCAGAGGCTGGCCAGGAGAGTGAGCAGGCCGGCCCGCGAGAGCCAGCGTGGCGTCGAGGAGGACATACACCTCCGATCGGAGTGTCGGGCGCAACCGGATAGCCGGCACCCCCGTATCTCGAACGGGCGTCCACCTGGCTTCTGGTTCGGACGCTGACACCGCGCCCCGCCAGGGGTCAGCTCAGCTGCGTCCAGACGGTCTTAGTCTCGAGGTAGGACTCAACTCCCTCGAGGCCATGCTCACGACCCACGCCCGAGGCTCCCATCCCGCCGAACGGCGCCCCTCCGTCGCTGATCCCCCAGCAATTGATGTACACCGATCCCGCCCGCAACATCGCGGCGAGCCGGTGGGCGTTGCTCAGATCACGGGTCCACACGCCGGCGGCCAGGCCGTACTCGGTGTCGTTGGCCCGCTCGGCCACCTCCTCGAGCGACTCGTAGGGGAGGGCTACCAGCACGGGTCCGAAGATCTCCTCCCGGGCGATGCGCAGGTCGTCGCGGGTGGCGGTGAACAGAGTCGGCGAGACGAAGTAGCCGCCGTTGCCGGCTGGCTGGCCGGCAACGGCGGAGGACGCGCCCGTTACACGCTCCGCGCCCTCGGCCACTCCCGACTCGATGTACTCGATCACCCGCCGTTGCTGCTCGGCCGAGACCACGGGACCCAGCTGTGTACCGGGATCGAGGCCCGGGCCGACCCGGGACTTCTCCGCCCGGGCGGCCAGCGCTCCGACGACCTCGTCGAACTGGTCTTTGTGCACGAACAGGCGGCTGCCCGCGTTGCAAGCCTGTCCCGTGTTGAAGTAGAGCGCCTGGAACGAGCCGGCCGTGGCTGCCTTGAGGTCGGCGTCGGGGAGGATGATGTTGGGCGACTTGCCCCCCAGCTCCAGGGTCACCCGCTTGAGCGCCCGCCCGGCGTTGGCCCCGATTTCCCGCCCCACCTCGGTGGATCCCGTGAAGGCCAGCTTGTCGATGCCCGGGTGCTCGACGATCCCGGCGCCGGTGCGCCCGTCGCCGGTCAGCACGTTGATGACGCCCGGGGGGAAGCCCGCCTCCAGAGCCAGCTCGCCCAGCCGCAGAGCGGTCAGCGGGGTCTGCTCGGCCGGTTTGAGCAGCACCGTGCAGCCGGCGGCCAGGGCCGGCCCCAGCTTCCACGCCGCCATCAGGAGCGGGAAGTTCCACGGGATGATCTGTCCGCATACCCCCACCGGCTCCTTGCGGGTATAGCAGTGCATGTCGGGCTGGTGCACGGGGATCGTGCGGCCGAAGATCCGCTCCGGCCAACCGGCGAAATGACGGAAGTGCGCCACCGTGCCGGTCAGGTCGACCACGCGGGCCATCTTCAGCGGCTTGCCGTTGTCCAGGGACTCGAGCTGAGCCAGCTCCTCGGTGGCCCCCTCCACGGCATCGGCTAGCCGGGCGATCAGCCGCCCGCGGTCGGCGGCGGAAATCCGGCCCCAGTCGCCGGCGAGCGCCTCGCGGGCGCTACTCACAGCCCGGTCGATGTCGGGCGCCCCGGCCTGGGCCACCGCGGTGATCGGTTGTCCGCTCGAAGGGTCGAAGGTCTCGAACGTGGCGCCGTCCGCGGCGGACACCCATTCACCGCCGATCAGCAGGAGCTGCGGCTTGGCCGCGAACGCGCGAGCGGCGGGGTCGGTTAGCTGTTCGGGCAGCGTGGTGGTGGACATCAGGGCGTCAGCACGATCTTGAGCGCTTCGCGGCGATCGTAGAGGCGGTATGCCTCCTCCGCGTCGTCCAAGCGCATGTGCGCGCTGACCAGCGGCGTCGGATCCAGCGTGCCCGCGGCCAGCATGCCCAGAACCCGGTCGACGTGGGCGATCACGTTGGCCACCCCGGCGTGCAGGGCCAATGCCTTGATCCACACGAGCCCCATGTGCACCGTCTGGGGCTCGGCGTATACCCCGATCGCGTTGACCGTGCCGGCGTTGCGGGCCAGGCGGATGGCCAGGTCGAGCGCGTCGGGGTGTCCGACCGCGTCGATCGCCACGTCAACACCGCGCTTCTCCGTGAGACCCTTGACGACCTCGCGCGGCTGCTCCTCGGTTAGGTGGACCGGGATGGCGCCGAACCGCCGGGCCATCTCCAGCCGCTCGGCCACCGTGTCGATAGCGATCACGGGTCCGGCTCCAGCCGCCCTGGCCACCTGAACCGCGCACAGCCCGACTGGTCCCAGCCCGAGCACGGCCACGCTGTCTCCGGGCTGCACCCCGGAGCTGGCCACGGCGTGATACCCGGTGCCCATCACGTCCCCGGCGAACAGGGCCACCTCGTTGCTCACCCCTTCCGGGACGCGGCGCAGCGTCATGTTGGCCCGGGGAACCAGCGCCTCCTCAGCCTGCGTACCCGGCAGGTTGCCCAGCGCCGCGCCATGCCCGAAGGTTCGCTGTTCCGCACACTTGTGATAGTCGCCGCGCAGGCAGAAGAAGCAGGTTCCGCAGGCCGTGTGGAAGCAGCCGAGCACCCGGTCACCCTCGGCCACCCGAGTGACCGCGTCGCCGGCCGCCACCACCGTGCCCATAAACTCGTGGCCGATCGTGAAGCCGGGGGCGATCTGAACCCGCCCGTGGTAGATGTGCAGATCCGAGCCGCAGATGCCGCTGGCCTCGATCCGGACGATCGCGTCGTCGGGCGCCAGGAGCTCCGGCTCCGGGCGCTCCTCCACCCGGACCTGGTTGGGCGCCTGGAAGGTGACCGCTCTCACGAAGGCACCAGCGCGTTGATCCCGGTCAGCGATCGCCCGATGATCAGCTTCTGGATCTGCGAGGTGCCCTCGTACAGCGTGGTCACCCGGACGTCGCGGAAGTAACGCTCGACCGGATGGTCATCGACATAGCCCGAGCCGCCGTGGACCTGGATGGCCGTGGTGGCGCAGCGGTTGGCTGCCTCGGTGGCGTACAGCTTGGCGATCGAGGTCTCGGTGGTGTTGGGCTTGCCCTGGTCCTTGAGATAACCGGCGCGCCACACCAGCATCCGAGCGGCGTCGGTTTCCACCTTCATGTCGGCCAGCATGCCCTGGACCATCTGGAAGCTGGCGATCGGCCGTCCGAACTGGAGCCGCTCCTTGGCGTAGGTCACCGAGGCATCGACGCAGCCCTGACAGATGCCCACGCAACCGGCGGCCACGCTGTAGCGACCCGAATCCAGGTTGCTCATGGCCACCTTGAACCCGTCGCCCACATCGCCCAACAGTTGGTCGTCTGAGACCTCCACGTCGTTGAGCGCGATCTCGGCGGTGTCCGAGCCACGCAGGCCGAGCTTGTGGTGGATCGGCTGAGGCTGAAAGCCGGGCTGATCGGTCTCGACCAGGAAACAGGCTAGGCCTCGGTGGCCCTTTTCGGGATCGGTCTGGGCGAAGATCAGGGCCAGCTGGGCGTGGTTGCCCATCGATATCCACATCTTTGACCCGTTGATCACCCAGCCACCGTCGGTCTTCCGGGCCCGGGTGCGCTGATTCGCCGCGTCGGATCCGGTGTCAGGTTCGGTCAGTCCGAAACAGCCCAGCCACTCGCCCGAGCACAGCTTGGGCAGGTACTTCTGCTTCTGCTCCTCGGTTCCCCAGCGAACCAGGCCGGAGCAGACCAGCGAGGTCTGCACCGAGACCACGGTGCGCATGGCCGAGTCGCCGCGCCCGATCTCCTCGACGATCAGACCGTAGGTCAGGTAATCCAGTCCGGCCCCGCCGTATTCGCGGGGGACGACCGCCCCCAGGAACCCCTGGTCGGCGATCTTCTGCACCAGCTCGAGGTCGAAATGCTCGTTGCGATCGTTTTCGCGGGCTCGCTCGACGATCTCGTTATCGGTGAATGCCCGGGCCGTCTCGCGGATCAGGCGTTGTTCGTCAGTCAGCTCAAAGTCCATGGTCCGGCACCCTAACGAGTGCCGGACCATGGGGAACTCTGACTGCCGGGCGGGGCTATCCGCCTGACATGCGGTCAGCTGATGGGAGCCACCCCGCTGACCGCGATCGTCTCTGCCGGGGAGGCGCCGCCAACGTTCCACGGACCGCCGTAGATCCTGGCCCGGAGCTTCGTCGTTCCGTCTTGTCCGAACGTGTACGTGAACGAGTAGGCCGAGCCGGCGGCGACCGTGGTGTGAGCCACGTCGTGCCAGGCTCCATCATCGCCCAGCCGCTGCAGGAAGATCCCGTGGCCCACCTTGCTCGGGCTGACATTGCCCGACAGGACCACCGATCCTCCGTCCTGGCTGGCGTCCGAGCTCGACGTGATGGTCACCACATCGCGCACTCCCTGGTTGACCGGCGCACTGCGCCGCCCCTTCGGTGTGCGAGCCCAGAACTGGGTGTTTGACGTCGGGGTCACGGTGAACGAGTAGGAGCCGTCCGAGGCGGTCTGGGTGCTTCCGAGCTGCTTGACCGTCCCGTTCGGGCTGCG
Source organism: Solirubrobacteraceae bacterium (assembly GCA_035551655.1). Taxonomy (GTDB): domain Bacteria; phylum Actinomycetota; class Thermoleophilia; order Solirubrobacterales; family Solirubrobacteraceae; genus Palsa-465. The sequence goes on along the minus strand of DASZNA010000059.1, from coordinate 7,123 downwards.
CCCGTACAGCGTCACCTGGGCGCCCGGATCCGGCGTGCTGGTCCCCGCCTTCTCCAGGGTCCCGCTCAGCGTCGCCGACTGGCCCTCGTTGATCACCGGCTCCGAGGTGGACAGCGTGAAGGCCGGCTTCTCGCGCTGCATGACGACGATCGTCAGGCTGTCGGAGCCGCCGGCGACGTTGCGCCGGTCGCCCGGGAATAGTGCTCGCACCGTCTCATCGCCTGGCCGGCGCCAGACGTGGGACAAAGCGAAGTGAGCGTTCCGGTTCGTGAACGTGCTGCCGATCGTCCGCCACACGTCACCATTGGCCGACTCCTGCTCCTGCAGGAGGACTCGCTGGAAAGCATGGCGCGGCGTCACCTGCCCGCCGAACACCACGCGGTGCCCGGTCACGGTGCTCGCCGGATTGGCGTGCAGCGACACCAGGGCGCTGACCCGCTCGTGGATCGTGTGACTGTGGGTCGAGCTGGGCCCCCTAACGAACCAGCTTCGATTCGTCATCACGACGCCCTCCTGGCGTGTGAACTCGTAGAAGCCGAACTGATTGGTCGTGGTGTGACCAATCCGCGTGAACCTCGAGGCGAGAGCGATGCGGTGGTACAGATAGATGGTCTGACCGGCGTCGCCGGCTCCCTGCAGCTGGCCATAGATCAGGACACCCTGACCCGCGTCAATCGGGTTCGGCGTGGCATTGATCGTCAATCCTTGGTCGTGTCGGGGTGCAGCGCTCGCAAGAACCGGGACACCAAGCGCCACAAGGGCGCCCAGCAGCCCTGCGAGCACGACAGATCGCGTGCGCATCAGAGCACTTCCTTTCCCTGCTGTTGGTAGTGGTGCGTCGCCTTGCCGCTCGGGCCCGGTGCAGGCGGTTTGGTCAGTGCTCAGAACACATATGCCGTTTGGGAAGTTGCGCGGATGGAGGCTGCTGAGTCGCGGGTAGACTCGCTCCGTGAGCGCGTTCTCCCTGATCGTGCTGGTGGGGTTCGTGTTGGTGATCCTGTTCGTGGTCCTGCTCGGGCGGGCTAACGAGCGGGCTCCGCTTGAGCAGTTCGGGCTCCGTTCGGCGAGCGAGATCACCGAGACCCGGGAAGCTCTGGACGCCGAGGACCTGCAGCAGATGCTGGAGGCTCAGAACGAGCGGCGCCGCCGACGGGGCGAGCCGGAGCGGACGGTGGAAGACGTGGAGCTTCAGGTGATGAATGACCGCCGGGAGCAGGCTCGGTTGCGGGATGCCCTGATGGCCGACCGCGAGCTCGATCAGCTGCTGGAGGCAACCAATGCCCGCCGGCGCGCCCGCGGCCTGCCCGAGCGGACTCGCGACGAGGTGAGACGCGAGTTCGGTGGCCCGCCGGACTGACCCCGCGTGGCGCGTTGTCTGATCATCGGCTGTGGCTGCCACGGGCAGTCGCTGGCCCGGGAGCTGCGAGAGCGCGGGCACGTCGTCCGCGGCACCACGCGTCGAACCGACCGGCTGGCCGAGATCGAGGCCGCCGGCGCCGAGGCGGCGCAGGCCGATCCTGACCGGCTGGCCACCCTGGTTCCCTTCCTTGACCACGTGAGCGTGGCGGTCCTGCTGCTCGGCAGCGCCGCCGGGAATCCCGAGTCGCTGGCCGCACTGCACGGACCGCGCTTGGAGGCGCTACTGACCAAGTTGCTGGACACGACGATCCGTGGCGTCGTCTACGAAGCGGCGGGGTCGGTCCCTGAGCCGATCCTGGGAGCAGGCGCGGCCACGGTGGTCCGGCTGTGCGCGAACTCACGGATCCCGTTTGGCCTCGTGGAGGTGGACCGGCACTCGCCGGACTGGCGGGCGCAGGCGGCCGGCGCGGTGGACGGGGTGCTCAGCCCGCGGCTACCGTGAGCTGAGCAGCGGGCCGATCCGGTCAAACAGGTCGGCCAGGATCCGGGCGGTGGCACCCCAGATCAGGTGGTCGTCCACCAGGTAGGTGTCGGTGCGGATCGGCAGCCCCCGGCGAACCAGGCGCCGGCGCCCGTATCCCGAGCGCAGGGCGGTCAACGGGAGCTCTATGACTTCGGCCACCTCGCGGGGGCTCAGCGTCCAGGCCATGCCCGCCTCGATCACCCCCACAAACGGGTACACGGCGTAGCCGGTGGCGATCGTCGGCGTCGGCTGCAGGGCACCGCACACCTCCACGGTGTCGCGGGGCAGCCCGACCTCCTCCTCGGCCTCGCGGAGGGCGGTATGAATCAGGTCGGGGTCACTCGGATCGTGGCGGCCGCCCGGGAACGAAATCTCACCAGCGTGGCGGCGCAGATCGTCACGCCGGCGGGTGAACACGGCGTGGAGCTCGCCCTCCTCCAGGTAGAGCGGTACGAGGACGGCTGCATCCGTCGCTCCGGCGACGCTCAGGCTCACCGCGTCCTCGGGCGCCAGCAGGACCTGCCTGAGCTCGGCGCCCAGCGTGTCGGTCCCCTCGATCACGCCCGTGACTATATTGGCCGCGCTGGCCGGCCCAGGCTGGGCCCGGACCACGCGACGGAGAGTGGGCGGCGGCTAGAGGGCGGCCCGGCCGGCCACGCGGTTGAGCGCCCGGCGGCGCCGGTCGTGGCGCGGTGGCTCGGTGCGCTCCGCACGGGGCTCGAGCAGGGTGACCTTGTCCTCGAACATCACCTCGCCCTCCAGGGCCCGGTGGACCGGGCACTTGGCGGCGATCACCTGGAGGCGCTCGCGCTGCTGGGGCGTGATGTCGCTGGGCAGGCGGAGTTCGAGCGTGAACTTGGTCGGGCAGCCTCGCTCCGACGGGGTGTAGTTGACGCCGACCTCGACCTCGCCGATGTCCCAGCCCTTGCGCTTGGCGTACATCTCCATCGTGATCGCGGTACACGTGGCCAAGCTGGCCGCCAGAAGCTCCTGGGGACTCGGCCCCTGGTCCTCACCCTCCCGATCCGCCGGCTCGTCCACCGTGATGTGGTGGCTGCGGATGTCGACATCGTGGGCGAACTTTCGGTTGGTCGATCTGCGGGCGGTGGCCTTCATGCTCTCCCCTGAATCCTCGTAGCGCGTACTGCTATTAACCTGATCGTACTGCCAGATTGACGGTTGTCATTCAAATAGCTGATTGAAGACCAGACCGGTCGGTACCTTGGGGTAGAAGTAGGTGGACTTCGGGGGCATGCTCTCCCCACTGGCCGCTACGGCCTGGACCTGGGCGACCGGGGTCGGCGCCATGAAGAATGCGGCCTGATACTCGCCCGAGGTGATTAGCTCGATGGCCTGCGCGTCGTTCCGCGCATAGCCCAGACCATCCAGGTGGTCGATCTGGTCGTCGCTCATCCCGAGCGCGCCCTTGAGGATGAGCGCCTCCAGCACGGCCGTGTCCAGCCGGCGGTAGGGCTCGGCGCGATCCGGCAGCGCCGCGTCGGCAATCGCCGGATCCTTGAGCGTGAGGCGAAACGGACGGCGGACATGGCTGTCCACGTAGCCGAGCTGGATCTGCTCGGACGAGGCAGGCGGCAGCTCCTCCAGGTCGGACAGCTCCGTGATCTCAAAATCGCGCCGGATCGCGTCGGCCAGCGCTTCCTGGCGGTGGGCGTCCAGGCCGCGGACCAGCCGGTGGGTAGGGAACACGGTGAGGCCGGGATCCTCGAGCGCCACCAGGCACATCAGTACATAACGGTGAGGGCCCTCACCGCCCACCTGCTCCGCGTACACCCGGGCGGTCTCGTAGCGGTGGTGTCCGTCGGCGATCAGCAGCTCGCCCTGGCCGGCGGCGCGGCAGACGGTCTGGATCGTCTGGGGATCGGAAACCCGCCACAGCCGGTTCGCGGTTCCGTCGCCGTCGCGCGTCTGCGCCCATGGTGGCTGGTCGGCGGCACTCCGGAGTGCGCTCCACACGTCGTCGCCCGGGTCGGAATACAGCGAGAAGATGGGGGACAGGTTGGCCCGGGTGGCTCGGGTGAGGCGCAAACGGTCCTCGCGCGGACCGGGATGGGTCCGCTCGTGGGGGCGGATCCGCCCCGGGCCGTAGTCCTCCACCCGCACCCGGGCCAGAAAGCCCCGGCGGGTCCGTGCACGCCCGTCCGGGCCTCGGTAGTCCTGTTCCACGGGCCAGATGGTCGGTTCCGGCTCGTGGACGACGGCCCTGTCGGCCCGCCAGGCCGACAGGAGCCGGGCAGCCTCCTCGTAGGGGTCGCCATCAGCCTGCGGAAGATCGATGTGCACGACGTTGTACGGAGACTGGGCCGCGAGCTCGGCTCGCTGCTCGGCGTCGATGACGTCGTAGGGAGGGGCCACCACCGGTTGAAGGCCGCCCACCCTCTCGGGCGCGTAGCGCAGGGCGTTCAGCGGCTCAACCTCGGGCATGCCGGCCCGAGGGTAGCCGAGGCCCCGCCCGTGCCATGATCCCCTCGGCCCTCCAGTCGGGGCGCCCGGATTTGAACCGGGGACCTCCTGCTCCCAAAGCAGGCGCGCTACCAAGCTGCGCCACGCCCCGCGGGGAGGAGATTCTAGTGTCGATAGCCAGTCGCCAACGCAAACTGGGAAAGGTCATGCGTTTATGCCCGAAACGACCAGGATCACCCGCTTAGGATTCGTCAACTGCTTCCTCGTCCGTGAGGACGACGGCCTGACCTTGGTCGACACGATGCTCCCGCGCAGCGCCCGGAGGATCCTGGCCGAGGCGGAGCGGCTCGGAGCTCCGATCCGCCGCATCGCCCTCACGCACGCGCACGGAGACCACATCGGTTCTCTGGATGAGCTGCACGGCTTGCTCCCCGAGGCCGAGGTGATCATCTCCGACCGGGATGCGCGCCTGCTGGCCAAGGACATGTCGCTGGATCCCAGCGAGCCGCAGGCCAAGCTCAGCGGGAGCTATCCGGGTGCCCGGACTCGCCCCAGCCGGACCGTCAGCGAGGGCGACATGGTCGGCTCGCTGCAGGTGATCGCCTCACCCGGGCACACCCCCGGTCACGTCTGTCTGCTGGATCCCCGGGACGGCACGCTCCTGTGCGGGGATGCGTTCACCACGATCGGCGGCGTGGCCACCACCGCCAAAGGCAAGGCGGTGTTTCCTCTGGCGGTGATGGGAACCTGGGATAAGGCCACGGAGCTCGACAGCGCGCGCAAGCTGTGCGAACTGGAGGTCTCCAGACTGGCTCCGGGCCACGGTCGGATCGTGGAGTCCCCGATCGCCGAGATGAAAGCCGCGGTGGCGCGGGGAACGTGACAGGGGCTCCCGAGTGCCTGACCACGTCTCGGCTGGTCCTCCGCCGGTGGAGCGCGGGCGCGGCCGAGATGCTGCGCCGCCTCTCGGCCGATCCTCGAGTCGTTCGGTATGTCGGCGACGGCCAGGTCTGGACCGCTGAGCGAGTGCGGGAGACGTCGGACTCCGTGCTGGCGCACTGGGAGGTCCACGGCTTCGGCTGGTGGATCATGACCCTGAGCGAAACGGGTCAGGAGGTCGGCTTAGCTGCGCTCAACCATCCGAGACCCGGCACGGGTCTGGACCCCCATGAATTCGAGATCGGCTGGTGGCTGGCTCCCGAGATGTGGCTCCGCGGCCTGACGGGCGAGGCGGCTCTCGCCGTGCGCGACGATGCGTTCGGCCGCCTGGATGCACCGAGTGTCGTGGCGCGGCTGCAGCCGGCCAACCTGGGCTCCGCCGGAGTGGCCCGGCGTATCGGGATGGTGCATGAGCGGGACACCACCGGCCCATCTGGAGAGCCCCTGGCGATCTACCGTGGCCGGCGTCCATCCGGCGCTCCCTGGAGCGAGGCCGAGGCGCTGGCGTAGCATCAACGTTCCGAATCGATCGACAGACAGGAGCCGAAAATGCCAGCCAAAGGCGCCGCTGAGTGGAAGGGTGGTTTGCGCACCGGGACCGGCCAGTTCACGGCCGGTGACTCCATCTCCGGTGATTACTCGTTCCGGTCCCGATTCGAGGATGGTCCCGGTGCCAATCCTGAGCAGCTGATCGCCGCGGCCCACGCTTCCTGCTTCTCCATGGCCCTGTCGGCCGCTCTGGAGGAAGCCGGTACCCCGGTGGAGTCGGTCCGCACCGACGCCCGGGTCACGTTGCGGATGGTCGACGGCACCCCCACGATCACCGCCATCGCGCTGAGCACGGTAGGGCAGGTGCCGGGCATCGACGAGGCGGCGTTCAAGAAAGCCGCCGAGGACGCCAAGGCCGGATGCCCCGTGAGCCGTGCCCTCTCGGGCGTGCCGGAGATGACGCTGGAGGCTTCGCTGGCCTGACCGGCGCTACCGTCACCATTGCCGGAGGACGGCCCAAGCCAAAGGGCAGGGTCGTTCGCACCCGCCCCCGTAGCTCAGCTGGATAGAGCAACGGCCTTCTAAGCCGTGGGTCGCAGGTTCGAGTCCTGCCGGGGGCATTCAGGAAAACCCTGGAAAAACCAGCGTTGTTGTCCTTCCTGTACCGCGCTTAGTTAGGTACCTAACCTTCGGTCAACAGGTCCGGTCAACAGTCCGATCCGCGACGGATCCACTTTGGAGGGGACCAAGCCGCGGGTTGCGAGTCGCCAGGACGTCAGGGGTGAGCCGTCATCGGTAGCTGCGGGTCGCCCCTCACGAGTCATCGGTATTTGCGATGACGTGCCTGTTGGCGGACTTGTCGACGAGGCGGAGTGGGCGTAGCGTTCCGGCCAGGCGCGAGTGATGACGTAGCGAAGAGCAGAAGTCTGGAGCTTGTGGTCTGCCGCGCGGCTTGTCCTCTTTGAGTGACCAATCTATGCGCGCTCCAGTGTCACGCTCGCGTTCTTTTCTGAATGCCCGCTGCGACCCGTGGCTCGAACGAGCGTCGGGCACGCCAGCGACCAAGCCGGCCGTTCCAGTCTCCAGGTTCCGGTTTCGTCCTGGATGGAGGACTGCTGTAGGGCGTGTCTGTGACGGAACATCGGGCCGGGCGTAGGGTAAGCGGATGCCCGCGATACGTCGGCGGCTAGTGTGGGTCAATCAGGTCATTCGAGCCTCTGCAAAGGTCCTTGCCGCTCCCGCGGTTGTGGTCTTGCTCCTCGTCGGGTGCGGTGCTCACCGTCATGTGCTGTCGAGTGGCTGTGGGCCGTCATACACGTTCGGCATCCACGGTCACTCCACCGAGTTTGGGTGCGACGGGGCGGTGAGCGCGCCCCAACAGCCGATCAGGCT
>DASZNA010000058.1:0-2197 GCA_035551655.1 Solirubrobacteraceae bacterium | reverse complement strand
GTAGGGCGTGAGGACGACCCGGCCGGCGGCGTCGGTGCCGTTCAGAGACACGTCGACCGCCATGCCCTCGCGGCGCAACCCCTCGGCCAGTGCCCTGGCGAGCCGCTCCTGATCCTCCACGACGAGCACTCTCATGGTCGGACAAGCATCCCTCAGTCGGGTTACAGCTGTGTGACAGATCGGGTCACCCGGTTGTCACGCACACCTGACTACAAGTCGGGTCATGCACATCATGAAGCTCATCTCACTTGCCTCGGCCGCCACGGTTCTGGGACTGGGGGCGGCCGCCTGCGGTTCGAATTCGCCCACGCGTGGATCCGGGTCGGCGCAGGGGCCGCCGACCGCCGCGTACGCGTTCGCCCGCTGCATGCGGTCACACGGAGTCAGCGGATTCCCCGATCCGATCGTGAAGACCACCGCCACCTCGGCGTCAGTCAGTCAGGTGGCGCCGGCCAGCCTGGCCGCCTCGCCGCACTTCAAATCGGCCAACCGAGCCTGCGCCCACCTCGAGGCAGCCTCCCAGGGGTCACGGACCCACAGCGGCGGGCCGGCGAAGTCCGTCCTGCTCGCGTTTGCCCGCTGCCTCCGGGCTCACGGGATCACCGGATTCCCGGATCCGAGCGGGCAGGGCCAGCTATCGCCGGCCATGCTGAGCGCCGCCGGGGTCAACGTGCACACCCAGCAGTTCTTCGACGCCGGCCGGAGCTGCGTCGGGGTCACTCACGGCCAGATCTCGGTGGGTGAGGTGGCAGCGCTGGTCCACCACCACTCCTGACCGGCGAGCCGAACCTTGATCGGATAGGGTCGGCGCGGCCAGTCCAGTCCGACCCTTCCGATCCTGAGCACATACGTCTTCTTTCCCGAGGGCGCTTACGGCCCCACGAATAACTGCGTGGGCATCGGCGACATCCTGCGCCGGCGCGGGCAGCGCGTGGTGTTCATCGTGGAGGAGTCGTTCGCGGGCACGCTGGAGGCAAAGGGATTTGAGGAGCGGACGGTGCGACTCGGCCCGCCGCCGGAGGTCGAGGAGGCCCCCGGTCAGTTCTGGAAGGACTTCATCCGGGACACCGCGCCCGTGTTCCGGACACCGACGATCGATCAGCTCTCCTCGTTCATCGCGCCGACCTTCCAGGCCCTGATCGACGGAGCCAGGTACGTCGATGAGCGACTGGCCGCGATCTTCGACGAGCTGGCTCCCGACGTGATCATCGAGGACAACGTGGTGGCGTTTCCGGCCATCCCGGCCAGCGGGCGACCGTGGGCGCGAATCCTGTCCTGCAATCCGGCCGAGCAGAAGGACCCCGAGGTGCCGCCCGTCTTCTCTGGTTACGGCATCGACGACCGGGCCAACTGGAACCAGTATTGGGAGTCCTACCGGCGAGCCCACGACGACATTCACGCGAGCTTCAGCGAGTTCTGCCGGGAGCGCGGAGCGCCCGCCCTCCCGGAGCTCGACTTCATCCACCCCTCGCCCCACCTCAACCTCTACCTGTATCCGCAGGAAGTCGACTACGACCGGGCAAACACGCTCGGCTCAACCTGGCACAACCTGGGCAGCTCCGTGCGGAGCACCGATGAGCCCTGGGAGGTGCCAGAGGAGCTGGCGGCCGGCGAGGCTGCGCTGATCTATCTGAGCCTGGGCAGCCTGGGCTCCGGAGACGTTGGCTTGATGCGCACGCTGATCTCCTCCCTGGCCGCCAGCCCGCACCGGGTGATCGTGTCGATGGGACCGCAGCACGACCAGCTGACCCTGGCGGACAACATGACCGGCGCCGAGTTCCTGCCCCAGACCTCGGTGCTGTCGCACGTCGATCTGGTCATCACCCACGGGGGCAACAACACGGTCACCGAGTCGCTGTACTTCGGCAAGCCGATGGTGGTCCTGCCGCTGTTCTGGGACCAGTACGACAACGCCCAGCGGATTCACGAGACCGGATTCGGCCGGCGGCTCGATACCTACGGGCACAGCCCCGATGAGCTGCGCGACACGGTCGATGCGCTGCTGCACGACGACGGCTTGGCCACCCGGCTGTCCAGACTGTCTGCCACGCTGCGGGCGGACCCGGGGACGGTGCGGGCGGCTGATCTGATTCAGCAGCTCGCAGGCTGACGCTCCACACAGACAAGTCGGGCCACCGATGAATTCGGGGCCCGCGGCTCGTCATTGGGTTGTCGAACCGAACAGGAGAACCCGATG
>DASZNA010000057.1:0-14891 GCA_035551655.1 Solirubrobacteraceae bacterium | reverse complement strand
CGACCTGAACTACCGCGACGCCACCACCTCCGCCCACGACCTGCTCCAGCTGTTCAAAACCCACTCGCTGGTCAGGGAGATCCTCGACGGGGGGGAGCGCGTGGCCTGGGGGGCCAAGGCGCTGCCCGGCGGGGGCTACTGGTCGATGCCCAAGCTATCGATGCCGGGGGGGCTCCTGGTCGGGGACGGCGGCGGGATGGTCGACACCGCGGCGCTCAAGGGCGTGCACCACTGCATCCGCTCGGGCATGCTGGCCGCCGAGGCGATCTACAAGTCCTTGAAGGACGGCGCGCCGCTGACCGACTACGAGCAGGCGATCGAGGAATCCTCGGTGGGCAAGGAGCTCTACGAAGTGCGCAACACCCGACAGGCCTTCCAGAAGGGGTTCGTCCGGGGCAGCCTGCTGGCCGGGCCCGCGATCATGTCCAAGGGACGCGTGCCGTTTGCCCGCCAGGCCTGGCATCGCGACGACGCCGAGCCGATGTTCATCGGCGACACGAACAAGGAATATCCCAAGCCGGACGGCAAATACATCTTCGACAAGCTCGGAAGCGTCTACATCTCGGGCAACGCCACCCGCGACGATGCGCCCAACCACATCCGCGTGGAGAAGCACGTCCCGCGGGAGATCGCCGAGACGTGGAAGTGGATGTGCCCGGCCGGGGTCTACGAGATCCCCGAGGATGCCCCTGAGGAGGGCCCGGTGGACGTGATCGTCAACTACACCAACTGCGTGCAATGCGGGGCGATCACGGCCAAAGGCGGGCGCCTGACCCCGCCCGAGGGCGGCGACGGGCCGCTGTACACGATCACCTGATAGGGGACCCGCCGGGCGCCCCAGCAACTTCGCGGCCGGAGGCTTGTTCTACCCACCATGAGCCGGCGACCGATCCAGGTACTGGTGGCCGCGACGGGCGCTGCAGCCGCCGTCGCGGCGGTGGGCTGGGGGGCGGGAGCGGCGGCGGCTGAGCCCCGAGCCGTCGCCGCCTCCTCGAGCCTGCCAGCGTCGCTCGCCGACCCGGTCTGTCACCACGCGCTCAACCCGGCCAAGCGCAGTGTGGCCGCCACTGCGCTCGTGCGCCCGGTCACCGGATCCACGAAGGTCGCCGTCAATTTCCGACTGCTCCGCCGGACCCCGGGGGCAACCTTCACCGCCGTCGATGGCGCCGGTCTGAACGTCTGGATGACCAAGTCACTGAGCGGAACCTCTGCCTCCTGGCGCTTGATCCACACGGTCAGTGACCTGTCCGCGCCGGCCGCCTACCGGTTCTCGGTGAAGTTCCGGTGGATCGGGTCCGATGGCCAGATCCTCGACCACGCCGCGCGGCTGGGTCGCATCTGCCATCAACCGGAGCTCCGCCCGGACCTCGAGGTCACCTCGATCGACGTGCAGCCGGACTCGTCCAATCCGCAGGACGACGTGTATCGAGCCCAGATCTACGATGCCGGGGCAACCGGCGCCGGCCGGTTCCAGGTTCAGCTCTCCGACCAGGGGACGGTGACGACCCGGCGCGTCTGGCAGGTTCGCGCCCATCGGAGCGTCTGGGTCCGGCTGGCGGGGCCCCTGTGCAACAGCTCAGAGCCGCCCGTGGTCACGGTCGACCCACATCACCGCCTCGATGTCTCCAGCCGTTCTGAAGCGTCGCTGGCCGCGACGTGCCCGGCGCCTTCCAGCGCCACCAGCACCGCCGCCGGCGCCTAGCGGACCGCTATCCTTGTAGGGACCATGAAGGCAAATCATCCTGATTACATCGAGGCGAACGTAACCTGCACCTGCGGGAACCAGTTCACCACCAGATCCACCAAGAGCGAGATTCACGTCGAGATCTGTTCGGCCTGTCATCCGTTCTACACCGGCCGGCAGAAGCTGGTCGACACCGGAGGTCGCGTCGAACGCTTCCAGCGTCGCGTGGCCAAGGGTCGCCGATCCCGCGCTACGACCGGCGCCGCGTAAGGTCGTGAGCGAAGCGGCGGTCGGGGAGGGGCGCCTGACCGCCACTCGCGACGCCCCGGTGGGCGGCCAGGCCGTCCTCGAGGGCGTGATGATGCGCGGCGTGAAGCACTGGTCGGTGGCCGTGCGCAAACCGTCGGCTCCGCCGGTGGTTTCTGCGCCGGCGCCGGGCCTCCAGGACAGCACCGGCGAGCCAGCGCCTGCGTCGGACTCGGAGGAGGCGCCCCTCGGTCCGATCGAGGTGCAGACCTTCGAGCTGCGCCAGAGCCACCGCCGGCGGGTCTTCCGCCTGCCCCTGATTCGCGGCGTGGTCGCGCTGGTCGATTCGATGGCGATCGGGATCCGCGCGCTGGGCATCTCGGCCAACGCCCAGATGGCCGAGATCGCCGGGGAGGAAAAGGAGATCTCGGGCGGCATGTGGGTCGGCACGATCGTCGTGGCCATGGTGTTCGCGGTCGGCCTGTTCTTTGTCGTCCCGGTTTCGCTGACCAGCCTGATCAAGCATCAGCTCGGCTCCTCCCTGCTGTTCTGGCTGGTGGAGGGTTGCCTGCGTACCGGCATCTTCCTGGGCTACCTGCTGCTGCTGTCCAAGATGCGTGACCTGCGCCGGGTGTTCGAGTATCACGGCGCCGAGCACAAGGTGATCTCCTGCTATGAGGCGGAGGACGAGCTGGTGCCCGAGCGCGCCGCCCTCTACTCGCGGCTGCACCCGCGCTGTGGGACGAGCTTCCTGCTGATCGTGATGATCCTGGCCATCTTCGTGTTTGCCCCGGTCGGGCTGCCGGCCTGGTGGATCCTCGTGCTCACCCGGATCGTGGGGATCCCGGTGGTGGCCGGCCTGGCCTTCGAGGTGATCAAGTGGGCCGGGCGCAACCGCCGTCGCCGCTGGGTCCAGGTGATCATGTACCCGGGGCTGCAGCTGCAGCGGCTGACCACTCGCGAGCCGGACCTGGACCAGCTCGCCGTGTCGATCGCCGCGCTATCCGCCGTGCTCGAGCGCGAGACACCGGGCCAGATGGCCGCCGAGGACCTCCTCGGCCTCGAAGTCGTCGCCTGAGCGGCTCACTCCTACACTCGTCAGGTCATGGTCGATGAGCTGGCAGAACAGATTCTGGCCCGGTTTGGCGGGCTCCAGGAGGAGCTGTCTGACCCTGCCGTGATCGGAGATCGCGAGCGGTTCACCGCCGCCTCCCGGTCCTATCGCGAGCTAGAGCCAGCCGCTGGGCTGGCGGGCGAGTACCTCCGGGCCGTGGATGACGCGGCGGGCGCCCGAGAGCTGCTGGCCGAGGACGGGGAGGACCCCGAGGTGCGCGATCTGCTGCGCAGCGCGCAGGAGCGGATGGGCGAACTGGAGGAGCAGATCCGCCTGGCCATGGTCGAGCGCGACCCGAACGACGACAAGAACGTAATCATCGAGATCCGCCCGGGCGCCGGGGGCGACGAGGCGGGGATCTGGGCCGGAGATCTGTACCGCATGCTGACTCGCTACGCCGAGCGGCTCGGTTTCAAGACCGAGCCGCTGGACATCGGCGACGGGACGTACACGTTCTCGGTCAAGGGGGACGGCGCCTACTCGGTGTTCAAGTTCGAGGGCGGCACGCACCGGGTGCAACGGGTGCCTGAAACCGAGTCCCAGGGCCGCATCCACACCTCGACCGCCACCGTGGCGGTGCTCCCCGAGGCCGATGACGTGGAGGTGGAGGTCGATCCGGGAGACCTGCAGATCGATGTGTACCGGTCATCGGGGCCAGGCGGGCAGTCGGTCAATACGACGGACTCGGCGGTGCGCATCAACCACAAGCCCAGCGGCATCGTCGTGTCCATGCAGGACGAGAAGTCACAGCTGCAAAACCGTGAGCGGGCCATGCGCGTGCTCCGAGCCCGGCTGTATGAGCGAGCACTCGCCGAGCAGCAGGCGGAACTGGCTGCCTCGCGCTCCGCCCAGGTGGGGACGGGGGAGCGGGCGGAGAAGATCCGCACCTACAACTTCCAAGAGAAACGGGTCAAGGACCACCGGATCAACCTGCTGGTTCACAACCTGGATGCGATCCTCATGGGCGAGCTGGATGAGCTGACCTCCGCGCTGCAGGACGACGAGAAGCGTCGTCGCTTGGAGGAGCGCGCCGTTGCCGATGGTGCGTGAGGAGCTGAGTCGGGGGGCGGCCGCACTGGCTGAGGCGGGTTGTGACACGCCGCGGCTGGACGCCGAGCTGCTGCTGGCCGAGGTTCTCGGGGTTTCCCGGGCTGGGCTGGTCACTGGAGCCCGGGACCCGGTTGACGATCGGGCGCGGTGGCGATTCGAGGAGCTGCTCGACCGCCGGATCCGGCGCGAGCCGGTGGCCTACATCCTGGGTCGGCGAGATTTCCGGGGCCTGACCCTCTCGGTGGACGGGCGCGTGCTGATCCCGCGGCCCGAGAGCGAGCTGCTTGTGGAGGTGGCGGTGGAGCTCCTGCCCCAGGGCGGCCGGGTGGCCGACGTGGGGACGGGCAGCGGGGCGGTGGCCCTGGCCCTCAAGGACGAGCGGCCGGACCTCGAGGTGACCGGCCTCGATGTCTCTGATGACGCCCTGGCGGTCGCCTCGGCTAACGGGGAGCGACTCGGGCTGGACGTTCGGTGGATTTCCAGCGACCTGCTGGATGATGGCGGGTACGACGCGGTGGTGGCCAATCTCCCGTACGTGTCCTCGCGCGAGCCCCTGGCCCCGGAGATCGTCGATTACGAACCCTCCAGCGCGGTCTTCGCCGGGGAGGAAGGGACCGAGCTCGTGCGGCGGCTGGTCGCCCAGGCCGGGTCCCGCGATGAGGTGCGGCTGGTGAGCCTGGAGATCGGCGCCGGCCAGGCCGACGCCGTGGCCAGCCTGCTCTCGAACGCCGGGTTCGGCTCGGTTGCCCGCCGGCGGGATCTGGCGGGCATCGAGCGGGTGATCGTGGGCAGGCGGTGAGGCAGCAGATGCCGACCCGCACGGAAACACCCGAGCGCTTCGAGCGCTGCATCAGTAACGGGGGCGTCGTGCTGTTCCCGTCAGACACCGTGTACGGCCTGGCCTGCGACCCCTCGGATGCCGAGGCGATCGCCCGTCTGTATGAGCTCAAGCGCCGGCCGCCGGCCAAGGCCTCGGCCGTGATGTTCTTCGACCTGGACGCCGCTCTCACCGCCGTCTCGGATTGCCTGGGAGACCGGACGCGAGCGGCCCTGCAGTCGCTCATGCCCGGCGCCGTCACTGCCCTGCTCCCCAATCCTCAGCACCTGTTTCCGCTGGCCTGTGGGGGGGACCCCGACACGCTCGGGCTGCGGGTCGTGTCAGTCCCGCAGCTCTGGGGAGCGCGGGTCCCGGTGCTGCAGTCCAGCGCGAACCTGGCCGGCGGCGCCGAGGCCCAGCGCCTAGAGGACGTGCCCGAGGTGCTGCGGGGCGGGGCGGACCTGGTCATCGACGGTGGCGAGCTGCCTGGAACGGCCTCCACCGTGGTCGACCTGCGGGAATACGAGGATGACGGGTTCTGGGCGATCGTCCGGCCCGGGGCGGTCAGCGAGGACGTCCTGCGTGAGGTTTTGAAGCCTCACTTTCACTTCGTGGCCCCCGAGTACGCCTCGTTCATTCGGGAGGACATCCCGTTCTACGACGAGTTCCAGGGCCAGGTGGCGGCGGCGGGCGCCGGCGAGGGGGTGCGACGGATTCTCGAGCTGGGGACGGGAACCGGGGAGACGGCGTCGCGTCTGCTGGACGAGTATCCCGACGCACTCCTCGTGGGCATCGATGAGAGCGAGGCGATGCTGGCCGAGGCCCGGCGCCGGCTGGACGGGGCGGCGGTGGAGCTGCACGTGGGCCGGTTGCAGGACCCGCTGCCAGAGGGAAAATTCGACCTGGTCGTGAGCGCGCTGTGCGCCCATCACCTGGACGGCGAGGAGAAGGCCGACCTGTTCCAGCGGGTGCGGCAAGTGCTCGATCCCGCGGGTCGATTCGTGCTGGGGGACGTGGTGGTCCCGGTGGCGCCCCCGGCCCATCAGGTGTCGCTCTCGCCTGGCTACGACAAACCGGACACGGTGGCCGACCAGGTGGCCTGGCTTACGGCGGCTGGATTCCGCGTGGATGTGACCTGGGAGCGCGACGAGCTGGCCGTGATCGTCGGGTCGCCCGTCTGAGGCCGCCGCGGTCCCGACCCCTGGTGGACCGGGCCAGGGCACTGGTATGGTCTCGCGGCCGATGAGCGTCGAGTTGCCGCCCGACTTCTTCAATCTGCCCGTCTCCGAGGTTGACCCCGAGGTGGCCGAGGCGCTCGGGCACGAGCTGGAGCGCCAGCAGCGCACGCTCGAGATGATCGCCTCGGAGAACTTCGTCCCGGTCTCGGTGCTGGAGTGCCAGGGCTCGGTGCTGACCAACAAGTACGCCGAGGGCTATCCGGGCAAGCGGTACTACGGCGGTTGCGAGTACATCGACATCATCGAGCAGCTGGCGATCGACCGGGCCAAGGAGCTGTTCGAGGCCGAGCACGCCAACGTGCAGCCGCACGCGGGAGCCCAGGCCAACACGTCCGTCTACCACGCCCTGCTTTCGCCCGGCGACACGCTCATGGGATTGGCTCTCGCCCACGGCGGCCACCTCAGCCACGGCATGAAGATCAACGTGTCCGGGCGCCTGTACAACATCGTCGCCTACGAGGTCGACCGGGAGACGTCGCTGATCGACATGGATCAGGTGGCGCAGCTGGCCCGGGAGCACCGCCCGAAGATGATCGTGGCTGGCTGGTCGGCGTATCCGCGCCAGCTGGACTTCCCCCGCTTCCGGGAGATCGCCGACGAGGTGGGCGCCTATCTGGTCGTCGACATGGCCCACTTCGCCGGGCTGGTGGCGGCCGGGCTGCACCCAAGCCCCGTGCCGTTTGCGGATGTCGTAACCACGACCATCCACAAGACGCTCGGCGGTCCGCGCTCCGGAATGATTCTGTGCCGGGAGGAGTACGCCAAGAAGATCAATTCCGCCGTGTTCCCCGGCCAGCAAGGGGGCCCGCTGGAGCACGCGATCGCCGCCAAGGCCGTCGCCCTGCGCATCGGCATGTCCGAGGCCTTCCGGGAGCGTCAGCGCCGGACCCTGGACGGCGCCCAGGCGGTGGGTTCAGCGCTGCTGGGCGCGGGCGGCGGGGTGAGCGTGCTGACCGGCGGCACCGACGTCCACCTGGTGCTGTGCGACCTGCGCGAGTCAGAGCTCGATGGCCAGCAGGCCGAGGACCGCCTGCACTCGATCGGCATCACCGTGAACCGGAACGCGGTGCCGTTCGATCCTCGCCCGCCGATGGTGACCTCGGGCCTGCGGATCGGTACGCCGGCCCTGGCCACTCGGGGCCTTCAGCACGACGACTTCGTCGAGGTGGGCTCGATCCTGGCCTCGGCCCTGCAGCCGGGGGACTTCGAAGCCCGCTCGGGGGCGCTGAGTGAGCGTGTGGCGGCGATCGCCGACCGGTACCCCCTGTATGCGGGGCTGGGGGCGGCGGCGGCTCGTTAGCTGGAGCGCTCGTTTCGGCTTTGCTGGACGGAGCGGGATCCGTTTTGGCCGGGGAGGGGTGGATGTGGGGTGGTTCCGGGCTCTATGGAGCGTGGAACCTGGTCGTGCGCGCAAAGTAATCGACGAATCGCCAGTTTGCGCGCCAGACCATGAAAAACCTGGTGGGGCGCGCAAACCTCTACTGGTCGGGACGGCTTGCGCGCTGGAGCAGGTTCGGGCGCGCGGGCCGGCCGAGCTTCGCCGTCTCGCCGCCATACAACACTGGTGCGCACATCGGCAGCAGCTCCTGGACGCCGGCCTGGGAGTCGGCGCCCTGGACCATCGATTGGGGGCGCGGCGATATCTCCTGCTTCATCGCGCCGTTTACCTGATCCGATCCGGCTCACCGGGACGACTGGACGGAGACCATGGCGGCGGTTCTGCTGTTCGCCGGTGACGCGGTGGCCAGTCACCGTTCGGCCGGGTCGGTGTGGGGCATGCTCGACGACCCGCCGCCAAGAGCAGAGGTGACCCTCGTTGGACGCAGCGCCCATCCACTGCCCGGCGTGACGATCCACCGGGTACCGGCGCTTGGTCCGCGGGATGTTCGCTGGCGTAAGGACCTGCCCGTCACCTCTCCCGCCCGGACGGTGGTCGACCTCGCGGGGGTGCTCGATGCGCTGGAGCTGGAGAACGCGCTGGCCGTCTGCCGGGAGGAGCGGCTCGCCTCGGTCAGTGAGATCAAACAGGCGATCGATCGGGCGCCGCAGAGTCGTGGCGTGGGCACGCTCCGGCGCCTGCTGGGCCAGGGAGGCTTCGCCCGCACCCGTTCCTATTACGAGCGGAGGTTCCTGAAGCTCGTCACCGACGCTGGTCTGCCTCGGCCCCTGGCCAACCACCGCGTGGCGGGGCACGAGGTGGACGTGGTGTGGCCCATCGAAAGCTGGTCCTGGAGTTCGACAGCCGGAAGTTTCACGGTGATCGGAGGGCGTTCGAGAACGATCGCCGCCGTGACCAGGACCTGGTGGCAGCTGGCTACCGAGTGATCAGAGTGACGGCGCGCCAGCTCGAGCGGGAGCCGCTTGCCGTGATCGCGCGGGTGGCGGCGGCGCTGGCGGTTTGACCATGCCCGCGGCCCAATTCAGAGCAGATTGCCCGGATCAGACGCCGGCGGATGCCATGCTATGGGCGTCGCCATGCGCTACTGGCACGCCGTCTTCGCATTCGCGGTCGCGATGGGCATCTCTGCCGCGCTGACCCCCCTGGCCGCCCGGGCGGCCCGGCGGATCGGCGCGATCGACTTTCCTCGCGCCCGCGGACTGAATCAGAAGCCCACTCCCAAGCTGGGCGGCCTGGCGATCCTCGCCGGGGTGCTGGTGGCATCCGCGATCTGGCTGCCGGGGACGATCCACCTGCACCACCCGCCCCACGCGCTCAAAGGCTCAGGAGGGACGGTGCACACGCTGGCGATCATCGCCGGCGCCGTGGTGATCACGGTGGTCGGTGCGATCGACGACTGGCGGACTCTGTCGCCGCCGGTCAAGCTGATCGGGCAGATCGCGGCGGCGGTGATCGCGGTGGCCGGGGGTGTCCGGGTCAATGACCTGACCCTGCCGTTCATCGGGGGGCTGCAGTTTCCTCACGAGGGCGGCGTTCTCAGCGCGATCTGGCTGGTCGGGCTGATGAACGTGGTCAACTTCTCCGACGGCGTCGATGGGTTGGCCGCCGGACTGTGCACGATCGACGGGATTGCCTTTGCCGTGATCATCTTCAACCTGGCCGGCGGGTCGGATGCGGCGGCGATCCTCGCCGCGCTGACCGCTGGGGCGGCGTGCGGATTCCTGGTGTTCAACTTCCCGCCCGCCTCCGTCTTCATGGGGGACTCCGGGTCGAACCTGCTGGGGTACCTGCTCGGGGTGGTGGCGGTGGTGGGCACGCTGAAGACCCCGACCCTGATCGCCTTGGCCCTGCCCCTGCTGATCCTGGCCGTGCCGTTCCTGGACACGGGCTTCGTGGTGGCCAAGCGCCTGAAGTACCGGCGAAAACCATGGTCAGCTGACGCCAACCACTTCCACCACCGCATGGCCCGCATCGGCTTCAGCCCCCGCAAGACGGTGGCCTACCTGTACGCCTGGACGGTGATGCTGGCCGGAGTCGCCCTGGCCCTGAAATTCGTGCCCTACTCCGACCATCGCGGTGACTACCGGCTGGGGTGGAGCGTGATCATGGCGGCCATCCTGCTGGTCGCGCTCGCAGCCAGCGTGTATCTGGTCTACGTTCTGGAGATCCTCAAGTTCCGGGGCCTGCGAGCTGCGCAGCTTCGGCGGGCCGATCCCGGCACGAGCGAGGACAACATCGACGAGGAGGTTCAGCGGGACGTGGAGACGGGCGAGTTCGAGAGGGTGGGGTAGTCGCCTCCCGTCGCTGAGTCACGCGCGGAATCAGTGGGACGTCGCAGATCGGGCCTGTCGCGGATGGAGACAGCCCTGGTCGTGCTGGTCGTGCTGCTCACCGGATTCGCTGGACTGACGCGCTACCTGTCAGGCGTGCCCCAGGTGCTCGCCTTCGTGGTGGCCGCGCTGGCCCTGGCCGGGCAGGCCTGGGCCGTGTCGGTCGGCACCGAGCAGGTCGGCGCCCGCTACGGCCCGGGGGCCACTGGGTTGCTTCAGTCGACCGTGGGCAACCTGCCCGAGTTCTTTGTCGTGCTGTTCGCGCTGCAGGCGGGCGACACGGTGGTGGCCCAGACGGCGATCCTCGGCTCGATCCTGGTCAACGCGCTGTTGGTGCTCGGCCTGGTGCTGATCGCCGGCTCGCTCAAGTCCGGCGAGGGGCGGATGAGCTTCGATGCCACGCTGCCCAAGGACACGACGACACTCCTGCTCGTCGCCTCGTTCATCATCGTGCTGCTCGGCCTGGTCAACAGCGCCAGCGATCCGGCCCGTCACCACGCAGAGACCATCTCGATCATCGGCGCGGCCGTGCTGCTGGGCGTGTACGCGGTCTGGCTGCCCCAATACCTGCGCGGCGACCAGGCCAACCGGGACACCGGAGCCGAGAGCCGGCTGCCGATGGCGGTCAGCCTGACCCTTCTGGTGGCCGCCGGAGTGGGATCGGCATTCGTCTCGGACTGGTTCGTGCACGCCCTCGAACCAACGATCCGTCAGCTGCACATCTCCCAGGCATTTGCCGGGCTGGTGATCGTGGCGATCGCGGGCAACGCGGTGGAGAACACGGCCGGCATCGCCCTAGCCTGGAAACAGAAGGCCGATCTGGCCATCTCGGTGGTCAAGAACTCCGTGGCCCAGATCGCCGCCTTCCTGTTCCCGGCGCTCGTGCTGGTGTCGCTGGTCACCGCTTCGCGCCTGACCTTCACGCTTCAGCCGGTGTACATCGGGGCGCTCCTCGGGACGGCGATCATCGTCTGGCAGATCACCAATGACGGATACGGCACACCGTTCGAGGGGGCGGCGCTGATCGCCGCTTTCGTAGTGCTGGCCACGGTGGCCGCCTTTGAGCACTGAAAAACCACCGGCCGCGACAGGCCGCTGCTAACCTTCCGTTCACGTAAGGATTTTGGAGAGAATCCATGAGTGCCACCCACGAACGCCTGATGCGCATCGGCGAAGTCGCCGAACTGACTGGGACCACACCGCGCACGATCCGGTACTACGAGGAGATCGGGTTGCTGGGCTGTGAGCCCGCCCGTGAGCAGGGCAAGCACCGCGCCTACACCCAGGCCGACGTCGAACGGGTCAAGGAGGTGCTGCGGCTCCGTGATCTCCTGGGGCTCAGCCTGGAGCAGCTGGCCCAGCTGGTCGACGCCGAGACGGCGCGCGCAGAGATCCGCAAGGAGCTCGAGACGGCCGAGGATCCCGCTCATCGCCGGGCGCTGCGCGAACAGGCGCTGGCCCACATCGCCAGCCAGCTCGAGCTCGTCCGCACGCGTCTGACCGAGCTGAAATCGCTCGAACGCGAGCTTTCCCAGAAGCAGCGCCTGGTGCGCGAGCGCCTGGCAGCTGACGCCTGAGGGGGTCAGCTCGCTGACCCGTAATTCCCCGCTGCCGGCAGGGATGGGCCTCTTGCCCGCGTAACCAAGCGTCGATACAGCAGTAGATCCAGGACAGCCTGATCCTGACGCTCGCGCGGCCCCGATTCACGCCGCCCAGCCAGATCTAGATTCGCCTCGCGATTTGATGACCTCCGCTGAGAACAACCGGAAATCCCTGGTGCCCAGGCTGGGCGCCCTGGTCACCGCCCTGGTGGGGATGGTCAACATCGCCTCGGCGCTGACGCCCAACATCCGCTGGCGCGGGCATCTCCTGCTGAACTTCGAGGCGGTGGAGACGATGCGGGTCTTCCACGCGCTGGCCCTGCCCGCCGGTGCCGCCCTGCTCCTGATCGCGCCGTATCTGCTCAAGCGCCGGCGGCGAGCGCTGCGGGCGGCGATCGCGCTGATGGTCGTGCTCGGTGTGGTCAACCTGCTCAAGGGTCTCGATTGGGAGGAGGCCAGTTTGAGCTGTGTCTCGGCCGCCATGCTCTATTGGGGGCGCGGAGCCTTCCCGGTCGTCCACGAGCCGATCACCCTGCGCTCGGCCGTCTGGCGAGCGCCGCTGCTCGGGGCCGCTGGGCTGGCTGTGGTCGGCCTGGCCGCCTGGGCATCCGACGGCCACCCGTCCGTGGGCAAGGTGGCTCGCGAGACATGGGACCTGCTGCGATTCAGCCCCGGACCGCTGCGCTTCGAGGTGCACACCGCCGCCGCGTTCGATCACCGCCTGAGCTTTGCCTGGATTCCGCTGGCCGTGCACCTGGTGGAGCTCGGCACTCTGGCCGGGATCGCCTACCTGATCTTCCGCCCGCTGACCGCCCCGCGGTCGCTGCCTGGCCCGGGCGTCAGGCGGCGAGCCTCTGAGCTGATCCGCCAGCACGGCCGGGACACGCTGTCCTTCTTCAAGCTCCGCCCGGACAAGCACCTGTTCTTCGGCCGTGACGGCCGGTCATTCGTGGGTTACCGCGTGGAGGCGGGCGTGTTGCTGCTGTCCGGCGACCCGGTGGGCCCTCCGGAGGCATTCGCCGACCTGCTCCTGCAGGTGCGGGCGTTCGCCCGGGCCCGCGGACTCAAGCTGGGGGCGGTGGGGGCCAGCGAGGCCATGCTGCCGCTGTACGACGGACTCGGGCTGAAGACGATCTATCTGGGCGACGAGGCGGTGATCGAGCTTCAGCGCTTCTCCCTGGAGGGCCGGCCGATCCGCAAGGTTCGCCAGTCGGTGAGCCGGTTGACCAAGGCCGGCTACACGTCCGAGCTGCGCAGCTTCCGCGCGCTGGACCCTGAAACGCTCGCTCAGGTCGAGCACGTGCTCGAGCTGGGCCGTCAGGGCGCGCCCGAACGGGGCTTCTCGATGGCCATGGACTCGATCCGCGGCGAACGGGAGGAGGACACCATGTTCGTCCTGGCCCGGGACGAGGCGGGCCAGATCCGCGGGGTTCTGCACTTCGTTCCCTGCTACGGGCGCCCGGCGGTATCCCTCTCATTCATGCGCCGCGATCCCGGCACGCCCAATGGGCTGACCGAGTTCCTGGTCACCGAGGCGGTCGTCCATCTGCGCGAGCTTGGGCTCAAGGAGATGTCGCTCAATTTCGCCACCGCGGCCCGGTTCATGCATAGCCCGCGAAATCAGTTCGAGAAAGCGGTCGGGAAGCTGGCCCGGAAGCTCAACCGGTATTTCCAGATCGAGAGCCTGTACAAGTTCAACGCCAAGTTCTTCCCGCGCTGGGAGGCTCGGTACTTCGTCTATGAGGGTCAGCTCGGCGTTCCACGGGCCTTCCTGGCCGCCATGTGGGCCGAGGGACAGCTGCCCAAGCCCCGGATGCCGCGCCGCAACCAGGCAGCAAGCCGGCGCGCAGGTCAGCGCCGGCTGATCCCCAGCTGACCGCCGCTGGCCGCGCCGGCGGTGCACGGCGCATCGACGGGCCAGGCCGGGTGTTGGTTTGAGTGGAGCACGGGACGCGGGCGCGGCGCAGGCACCAGCCTGACTCCAACGACGCCCGTCCGGGAGCAAGTCCAGGGGACCGGACGAACTCAACACGAGGAGGAAACGTGGCCTCACGTTTCAAGCCGCGTAGGCCTTCGCCTGCGCTGGCGGTATCAGTGGTGGCTCTGGTCGCAGCGATCGGCGGGGGGACGGCCTTGGCCAGCACGGTGATCAACGGTCAACAGCTCAAGGATGGGTCGGTGACCCACAACAAGCTGTCTACCAACTCGGTCTGGCACGCCAATCTGGGCACCGGCGTAGTTCAGATGAACAACCTCAACCAGGCGGTCAAGCCGCTGTACGAGTCCCAGCAGAGCTGCACTCCGGATCTGTGCGTCGACGCCGCACCCGGTCCAAACGGTTCCGCAGGCTCCGGCGGCTGGGGCTGGGACAGCTCCACGAACAAGCCGGTGACCGACCTGACGAGAAACAGCACGAACGGTTTGACCGTGACGGTGCTGCAGCCCAACTCAGAGGCGGACCAAGGCTCGATCACGGTCACCTACGACCCGTATGACTTCTCCTACCAGGGCAACGGAGACTCCAGCGCCAGCTGCACTGCGGCCAGCTATCCGGCTGTCTCGTGCACCTACACGGATCTGGCGCACGCGTCGAAGAGCGACACCTTCCAGTTCAAGGCGCTCCACGACGACCCAAACGCAGTGATTACGGCCACGGCCGTGGCCGGGGGCCAGCAGGCGACAGCCAGCTTCCCGGTGGCGATCACCGGCTGAGGCAGCGATCATGGTGGGAGTTGGCGGGCGAGCCCCGCCAACTCCCTTCCCATGACGAGCCCCCCCGACCGCCCACGCCCCAAGCCCGTGACCGGGCGCGACGCGGCCGGGGCAGGCTTTCTGATGCTGGCCGTCAACGCCGTGTGCGCTGGGATCGGCGCGGCGATCGGACTGGCCATCGGCGCCCTGGTGCCGCTGCTGATCGCCGGGTTCCTGATCGGCTTCGGCGTCGGCATGCGGGTGGTGGCCAAGCGCTTCAGTGCGCCGTGAACGATTGCCTCAAGGGCGGCTAAACTCGGCCTTGTCGATCCTCCGGATCCGCGCCCGCCCGTGACGCCCCGTCGCGGGACAAAGGACCCGCCGATCGGCTAGCATCCGCCGCCCTTCCGTGGCAGCCGCCGCCCTACGGACTATGCAGAGTTTGTGTCAAACCGCCCTTGCCGAGCGACGCATCACGCGTTCGCAACACCGCACTGAGCGGATCGGTGCGCTGACACCAAATCCTGGCCCGGGGAGCCGACCTTGGCGATAGGAGCCGAGGCCGTTCCTCCGGTGCGATCCATGCCCATCCTTCGGTACCTCGATGTGGTGGTCGTGGTGATCGCGGCCGTCCCGGCGCTGGCCCTGGGCGCGCCCGTGTTCGGGTACCTGATGGGCGCCGGAGGCTGGATCGTGCAGCGAGCGCTCCAGGCCAACGAGT
>DASZNA010000056.1:0-2525 GCA_035551655.1 Solirubrobacteraceae bacterium | reverse complement strand
GCTGGCCACGATCGGGGTCACCCAGTACCCGCTGGGGCCGAAGGCTCCGTCGCCAGGACCCACCGAGCAGCTGCGCATCCACATCCTCCTGCCGCCCCCCCTGACCGGCGACGGCCAGAACTACCAGACGACGCGCAATCTTCCTCCGGCGTACCTGGCCCCGGGCTGCAACACTGAGTACGGCGCCGGAGTGGGGCCGGCGACACAGGCCACGCCGCCCCAGCCGCCCTCCTACTCGGGCAGCCCGCCACAACCGGCCCCCGCGTCGGCCTCCCAGGTCCGGGGCGGCGGTCCTCCCGTCCCAGGGCCCGGGGTGCCCGCTGCGGCCCACCTCCCTTCCGAGGGCTGGACCCCAGCGCTCCCCCTGCTGCTGCTGGTCGTGCTGTCGGGAGCCGCATTACTGCGCAGACGGCCGCGAATGGAGGATTTTCGCGTCCCCGAGGAGAAGTTGAAAAGGCGCGATTCCATGTTTGGACGACTCGGGTTCCTCCGTCGCACCACCACCACGCCGCTTGATCGGAGACAGACATGAGCAACCGCGGAGTCCGAGGCGTACGGGTCGTAGGCCCCGGTTCGCGTCCGAGCGGAGGTCAGCCATCCGATCGCTCCAGCGAGCCTGACGTCGACAAGGGCTTCGACCCCGCCGAGGCGGCTGCCCTGGCGAGCCTCGACGCCGCGGTCGAGCAGCCAACCTCCACACCGGCGGCGGGACCGGAGTCGGAGACCCGGGAGCACGTCGAGACCGGTGCCAGCGGCGATGAGCCAGCACAGAAGCGTGCTCCGAGCGGACGCCGCTGGCCGCTCCGGGTGGCCACGTCGGTCGCGGTGCTGGGCGTCGCCGGCACCATCGGCTTCGGCTACGGCTACTTCCACCTGAACGGTCAGCAAGGCGCCGTCTCGGCGGCCAAGAAGCAGGCCCAGAACTACATCGTCGCCTTGACCAATTTCGACCCCAAGGGCCTCGACAACGAGATCAACAAGATCCAGTCCTACACCACGGGCAATTTCAAGAACAGCATCTCCCAGTTCTTCAGCAACCAGGTCCGCCAGACACTGCTGTCCCGCAACGCCGCCAGCCGGGGCCAGGTCCGCGCCATCTATCCGCAGGCAAACAGCGGCGGGCGGATCACCTTCTTCGCCGTGGTGGACGACACCATCGCCAACAACCAGCTGTCAGCTCCCCAGTCCGATGAGATCGACATGACGGTGGACATGGTCAAGACCTCCCAGGGCTGGCGTGTGGCCAACAACACGTTTCTTCAGTCGCCACTGTTCAGCCCCACCCAGCCGGGTGGCAGCAGCACGCCCTCGACGACCGCCCCCAAACCGTGAGCGCGTCCGCGCCCAGCGACGTCAGGCCTGGGTGAGCATCCGGCGGATGGTCGGCACCACGCCGCCGTCGACGAGCAGGTCGCAGCCGGTCAGGTAGCTCGCCCCGTCGGACAGCAGGAACTCGACCACCGACGCGACCTCATCGGGGCTTCCCTGCCGGCGCAGAGGGGTGTGCTCGATCATCACCGACATCATCGGCTGCTGCTCCATCTCCTGGCGACCCATCGGCGTGTCGATGATCCCTGGTGACACGGAGCAGATTCGGGCTCCCACCGCGCCCCACGCAGCAGCCTCGCGCTCGACGAGAAGCAGCACCCCCCGCTTGGCCCAGCAGTAGGCGGTGCCCGGATCGGGTACCTCATCGAAGGCCGCCTCCGCCAAACGGTTCAGCAGCTCCGGAGCGAGGGGATCCTCGACGATCGCGGTGAGGCGGTCGTCAATGGGCTCCGGGAGCTGGTGGCCGGCGGTGGACGCGAAGCACACCGCCGCCGTGGATGAGGTCGCCAGCGGGCGAAGCGTGTCGATGACCATCGCCGTCGCCACGAGATCGACGGCGAAGATATGCCGCCAGTCGCCCATCGTCGGGGAGACGCCGGCGGCGTGCACGAGCGAGCGGAGTGGCCCGAGGCTCTCGACCTCCCGGCCGAGCTCGTCGACGCTGCGCCTGTCGGTGAGGTCGCAACGCAGGGGCCGGACCTCGACGCCATCGGGCGCGTCGGCCTGGAGTGCCTTGGCGGCATCGGGGAGGTTCGGGCTCAGGTCGACGGCGACGAGCGCGCCACCCCGGCGAACGAGCCGTTGGGCACAGGCGTAGCCCATCCCGCTCGCCGCCCCGGTGACAACGGACACCGCACGGGCGTCAGACCTTGTTGTCGACATCCCATCTCCCGCTGTCCGTCGCTCGGAACCGACCGCTGATCAGCTGCGGCTCAGACAGTATCCGAAGCGTCGGTTCTCATTCCTCGGGCCTGGAACGCCGCGTCGACGTGGATGACCGAGCCCGCTCGGATGACGGCGAAGGGCGGGCCCAGCGTGAGTCCGATCGTGCCGGCGCTCGATCGGTCTCGGACCTGGCCCTCGCCCCGCCCCCGTTGCCTCGGCGAGCCCCGTCGCCGTGGCCGCCCAGGAAGACCGCCCGGGCGATGTCGTCGCGCTCGAGGAGCTCGGTGGCGGGGCCCTCGAATCTGATCTCG
>DASZNA010000055.1:0-38672 GCA_035551655.1 Solirubrobacteraceae bacterium | reverse complement strand
CACCCCGGCGCCACAGCAGGCCGCTCGGTCGAGCGGGACCATCTCGATGTCCAGGAGCGGGGCCACGGCGGCCATCGAGCCGTGCAGTTCGGGCGTGAAGCCGCGGCTCACGCAGCCGGGCCAGTAGGCAACCTTCATGGTCAGCTCTCACTCTCGGGGTCGGTGCTCTGGGGATCCTCTCCTGCCCCAGGCGGATCCTGGCGCTCCGTGGCCGGGCCACGCTCGTCCGCGCCGGTCATGTCGGCCTCGGGCAGCGGCTTGGTGTCGCTGCTGGCGCCGCTGCCCGGCGGGTTACTCGTGCCCGACTGCTCGTCGGCTTCGTCGTAGCCGACGATGTACAGGTTGAGCTCCACCCGCTCCTCGCGTCCCTCGACCTTCTCGAAGATCCGCTTGACCTCCTTGGGGGCCTTGTGCTGGTGCAACAGCGCCTTCTGGGGAGTGATCTTGCCTCGGCTCATCGCGGTGATCGCCGTGGGCAGCGAGCTGATCAGCTCCGGGACCGCCCTTGGATGCAACTTGCCGCCGTAGGAATCGGGGAGCAGGTCGGCCTCGTGCAGCAGGCCGTTCTTCTTGATGTTGTCCACGAACGCGTGCTCGTGGCGATAGCCGTTGTTCGGATCCTCCAGATCGAAGTCGCTGCCGGCCATCCGGCGCAGGCGCATGATCTGGTTCATCGGGGCCACGTCCTTGGGGCAGGCGTCGACGCAGTTGAAGCAGTGCGTGCAGTCGTAGATCCCCTGTGGGTCCTTGCTCAGGTCCCACAGGCGCTCGGCATGCTCGTCATCTCGCGGATCACCCACGAACCGGTAGGCCTTGGCCAGCGCGGCGGGCCCGATGAAGCCGGGATCGACCTCCATGGACAGACAGTCCGACACGCAGGCGCCGCACTGGATGCAGGCCATCGTCTGGGTGACGTCGACCATGTTCTCGTGGGGCACGACGTACTCGCGCTCGGGCACCGGCTGCTTGCCGATCAGCCACGGGGTGACCCGGCGGATCTTCTTCCAGTGGACCGCGTCCATGTCGACGATCAGGTCGCGGATCACCGGCATGTTGCCCATCGGCTCGACCTCGATCACGGTCGGTCCGACCTCGGCCTCCCCGCCCAGGCCGGCCCGCCGGCCGGCCGCCTCCTCGAGGTGCGTGTTGCAGGCCAGGCCCGGCTTTCCGTTCATCCGCACGCCACACGAGCCGCAGATGCCCTGCTGGCACGAGCAGCGGATGCCGATAGAGCCGTCGGTTTCGCCCTTCAGATACAGGATGGCGTCGAGCACGGAGTTGCTGGGACGCATGTCGACGACGTGATCGTCCCAGTAGGCGGCCTCGCCGGACTGAGGGTCGTAGCGGCGGATGCGCAGCGTGTACTCAGCCATCAGTAAGTCCTTTCCTCGGGCTCCCAGCGGGTGATGGTGACCGGCGAATAGGAGACCACCGGCTCGCCGTCACCGTTCAGCGAGATGTCCACATGCTTGAGCCAGTCCTCGTCGTTGCGCGCTGGGAAGTCGGTGCGGAACTGGGCGCCGCGGGACTCCTTGCGCTCCTGGGCCGCCACCACGATCGCTTCGGCCACGTCCAGCATGTACCCCAGCTCGATGGCCGCGATCACATCCTGATTGAAGACGGTGCCCCGGTCATCGATCGCCGCCTTGGGCTCCTCCTCTTTGAGCCGGCGGATGATCTCGTGCGCCTTGGCCAGTCCCTCCGCATCGCGGAACACGGCCACGTATTCGTTCATGGTGTCCCCGAGCTCGGCCTTGATCGCCGATACGCGGCGACCCTCGCCGCCCGGGCGGCGGATGATCTCCCCGATCCGGCGCTCGCTGTCGCTGACCCGGGAGGCCGGCGTGTGCGGCATTCGGGTCTGGCGAACCAGCCCGGCGGCGTGCTCGCCGGCCCGGCGGCCGAAGATGAGCGTGTCCAGCAGAGAGTTGGCGCCCAGGCGATTGCCTCCGTGCACCGACACGCAGGCCACCTCGCCCGCGGCGTACAGACCGGGCACCGAGGTGCGTCCGTCCACGTCGGTCTTGACGCCGCCCATGATGTAGTGCTGGCCGGGGTGGATGTGGATGGGCTCGCGGGTGATGTCAACCCCGGCGAAGTCGCGGCCGATGTTGACGATCTCTCGCAGTGCCTCCAGGGTCCGCTTGCGCGGGACCTTGGTGATGTCAAGCGCGACCGTGCCGTCGGGAAATCCGCGACCCTCGTTGATCTCGGTCTGCTCGGCGCGGGAGACGACATCGCGAGAGGCCAGCTCGAGCTTGTTGGGCGCGTACTTCTCCATGAACCGCTCGCCCTCGGCATTCAGCAGCCAGGCCCCCTCGCCGCGGGCGCCCTCGGTGATCAGCAGCCCGTTGCCCGCCAGGGTGGTCGGGTGGTACTGGATCATCTCCATGTCCATCAGCCGGGCGCCGATCCGGTAGGCCTGGGCGATCCCGTCGCCGGTCACGATCAGCCCGTTGGTGGTCGGCCGGTAGGCCTGTCCGGCGCCTCCGGAGGCCAGGATGGTGGAGCGGGCGTTGAACACCTCGTGGCGGCCGTCGCGCAGGTTGCGGCAGATGGCGCCCACGCACGTGCCCTCATCGTCCTGGATCAGCTCGGTGGCGAACCACTCCTCGAAGCGGTCGAGCTGTCCCGCGTGCTTCATCAGCTGCTCGTAGAGCACGTGGAGGATCGCCTGGCCGGTGATGTCCGCCACGTAGTAGGTGCGGGCGGCCGACGCCCCACCGAATGCCCGGGTGCCCAGGTGGCCCCGGTCGTCCCGGTGGAAGGTGACCCCCGCGTGCTCGAGCCAGAGGATCTCGTCTGGCGCGGCGCGGCACATGATCTCGATCGCGTCCTGGTCGCCCAGGAAGTCAGAGCCCTTGACCGTGTCGAAAGCGTGGGATTCCCAGGTGTCCTCGGGATTGAGGGCCGCGTTGATGCCCCCGGCGGCTGCCACCGAGTGCGAGCGGACGGGGTGGACCTTGGAGATGATGCCGACGGTGGCTCCGTTCTCGGCGGCGGCCAGGGCGGCCCGCTGGCCGGCCAATCCGGCGCCGATGATCAGAACGTCGTGGGAGGGCACGGCGCGCGATTGTATTGAGCGAGCGCCCGGAGCGGCCCGCTCAGCCCCTCCGGCTCAGATCCCGTGGCCACCATCCTGCCGGGGCCCGGGTCTACGTCGGAGCTATGACTGGGCGGCGCTGATCCGGGTAGCCCGGGCATCCGAAGGAGCTTGTGTGAAGTACGTTCTATGACTAGATGGCCACGCAGGCGGTAGCCCCCAGCCGCACCCGATTTGGCGCCACCGAACGCAAGGACGACTGGTGGCGCGCGCCCCTGATTACGGTGATCGCCCTCACCGCCTTCGGGATCTACTCGATCGTGATCCTGATCATGGGCAGCCACTTCCTGTACACGAAGGGTGGCGCCTACTACCTGTCGCCGTTCTACTCCCCGGATATCCGCAGCTGGGGAGTGCACATCACCGTTTACGGGTTCTTCGTGGCCTGGGTACCGGCCGGCTTCCGGATCACGTGTTACTACTACCGCAAGGCGTACTGGCGTTCGTTCTTCCTGTCTCCGCCGGCCTGCGCCGTCGAGGGTCCCCGGGGGCGCCGCTATCAGGGCGAGCGCAAGTTCCCCTTCATCCTGCTCAACGCCCACCGCTTCTTCCTGTATCTGTCGCTGGTGGTGGTCGCGTTCCTGTGGTACGACGCCGGGCACGCCTTCGTGTTCCGCGATCCGGACGGCAGCCACACGTTCGGCGTGGGAGTCGGCTCGCTGCTCATGCTCCTCAATGTGATCCTTCTGAGCGGCTTCACGTTTGGCTGCAACTCCCTGCGCCACCTGGTGGGCGGCCGGCTTGACTGCTTCACCTGCTCCGGGACAGCCAAGGCGCGTCATCGCACCTGGCTGGGGGTGAACGTTCTGAACCGATTCCACATGCAGTGGGCCTGGGTCAGCCTGTGCTCGGTCGCCCTGACCGATCTATACATCCGTCTGGCCAGCGTGGGCGTGTTCACCGATCCCCGGATCATCCACTGATGGGGGGGTCCGAGCGCTCACCGGCTCCGTGGACCGCCGGCTGATGGCCCTCGAGGTGGAGCGCCACGAGTTCGACGTGCTGGTGATCGGTGCCGGGGGCGCCGGGTTGCGCGCCGCCATCGCCGCCGCGGAGGCTGGGGCCCGGACGGCACTGGTGTGTCGCTCGCTGCTGGGCAAGGCGCACACCGTGATGGCGGAGGGCGGCGTGGCCGCCGCCCTGGGCAACGTGGCTCCCGAGGACGGTTGGGAGACCCATTTTCAGGACACCATGTTCTCCGCCAAGTACCTGAACAACTGGCGGATGGCTGAGCTGCACGCCAAGGAGGCACCCGATCGGGTCCGGGAGCTGGAGCACTGGGGTGCCGTGTTTGATCGGACCCCGGACCGCAAGATGTCCCAGCGCGCCTTCGGCGGCCACACCCACAAGCGCCTCGTGCACATCGGAGACCGCACCGGGCTGGAGATGATCCGCACGCTCCAGGACAAGGCGGTCCACTCCGGGATCGAGGTGTTCATGGAGTGCACGATCACCCGGCTCCTCAAGGACGGCGAGCGCGTCGTCGGCGCCTTCGGCTACCGCCGGGGCAGCGGCGAGTTCTTGGCCTTCGCGGCTCCGGCGGTTGTGCTCGGCACCGGGGGAGGGGGCCGCTCCTACCGGATCACCTCCAACTCGTGGGAGTGCTTCGGCGACGGGTACGCGCTGGCCTACGACGCGGGCGCCGAGCTGGTGGACATGGAGTTCGTCCAGTTCCACCCCACAGGCATGGTCTATCCACCCGGGGTGGTCGGCCTGCTGGTCACCGAAGCGGTGCGCGGCGAAGGAGGGATCCTCCGCAACCGGGACGGCGAGCGGTTCATGAGCAACTACGACGAGCGGCGGATGGAACTGTCCACTCGGGATGTCGTGGCCCGAGCGATCTTCACCGAGGTCAAGGAGGACCGGGGGACCGAGCACGGCGGAGTGTTCCTGGATGTCTCCCACCTGCCCGACACGACCGTGCGCCAGAAGCTGCCCAGCATGTACGACCAGTTCATGGAGCTGGCCGGGGTCGACATCACCAAGCAGCCGATGGAGGTTGGCCCCACCTGTCACTACTTCATGGGCGGGGTCCGGATCGACGGTGACACCGGCCATTCGCCAGTTGCCGGGCTGCTGGCCACCGGGGAATGCTCGGGTGGCATGAACGGGGCCAACCGCCTGGGGGGCAACTCCCTGTCGGACCTTCTCGTGTTCGGCCGGCGGGCCGGCGAGGGTGCTGCCGAGGCGGCGGCCCGCGCCGACCGGATCTCACTTCAGGACGTGGGTCTCGAAGAAGCGGCGCAGGAGATGCTCGACTACCTGGAGGGCCAGGGCACCGAGAACCCGTACCAGATCCATGACGACCTGCGCGACATGATGCAGGCCAACGTCGGCATCTTCCGAGACAAGCCGGGTCTGGAAGACGCCGTGTCCAAGCTGGACGAGCTCGACCAGCGGGCCTGTCGCGTCGCCGCTCCTGCCAGCACGCGCGTGTACAACCCCGGCTGGCATCTGTGCCGAGACCTGCAGACGATGCTCACGGTCTCGCGAGCCGTCACCCTGGCCGCGCTGAGGCGCGAGGAGAGCCGCGGGGCCCACAGCCGTCTGGATCACACCGGGTTTGATGACTACTGGGGCGAGCACAACATCGTCATCACCCGTGAGGGAGGGGAGATGCGCCTGGTCGACGAGCCGGTGCGCAAGCGGGCCGAACTGGAGCAGCTGGTTCAGCAGCGCCAGGAACAGGAGCAGCAAGCGACCTCGAAAGCGAACACCCCATGACCGATACCCGAACCCTGGAGATCTGGCGCGGCGGCCCGGACAGCGGCGAGCGCGTGGCCTACGAAATCGAGGCCGAGCCCGGCATGGTGGTCCTCGACGCCGTGCTGGAGGTCCAGCGCACACAGGCCCAGGATCTGGCCGTGCGCTGGAATTGCAAGGCCGCCAAATGCGGGTCCTGCAGCGCCGAGATCAACGGCCGTCCGCGGCTGATGTGCAAGACCCGGCTTGACCACCTGCCCGAGGAGACGCCGATCACCGTAGAACCGATCAAGGCGTTTCCCCCGATCCGGGACCTGGTCACCGACGTGTCATGGAACTACAAGGTCAACGAGCGCATCCCGCCGTTCACTCCCGCGCCGGACGCCGAGTGGTCGATCGCCCAGGAGGACGTCGACCGCATGTCGGAGTTCCGCAAATGCATCGAGTGCTTCCTGTGTCAGGACGTATGCCACGTTCTCCGCGAGCATCGGTTGCATTCGCAGTACTTCGGACCGCGGTTTCTCGTGCGGCTGGCCAGCCTGGAGATGCACCCACTGGACACGCTCGACCGAATCGACATGATCAAGGACGAAGCCGGAGTCGGACTGTGCAACATCACCAAGTGCTGCACCGAGGTCTGCCCGGCCGAAATTCACATCACCGACAACGCGATCATTCCGCTCAAGGAGCGCGTGGTCGATCGCCACTATGACCCCGTGATGATGGTGGTGCGCAAGGTGACGGGACGTGACCGTCGCGCTCGCAACGACTCGCCGGTCGACGAGCACGCCGCCCGTGGGCCCGTAGGACCGGCCTGGCCGGAGGATTCCGAAAAGCCCGTGCCCGGGCCTGGTGATCAGCCGGTCGGCTGAGCGCGCCGGCGTCAGCCGGACAGACCGGAGGCGAATACGGCCTGCAGCGCGCGACGGATCTGCTCGGTCGTGATCACGCCACGCAGCACGCCGTCGTGGTCTACCGCCATTACGGCGCCGAGCCGGCCCAGCGATTCCAGGGTCAGGGCGTCGGTCAGCGGTCGGTCCTCGCCCACGTGCAGGACTTGGTCATCCTCGCGTTCCAGGACCGAGTCGATCGTCAGCCAACCCTCGCCGGCGTCCTGCGCGGTCTGGGCCCGGTCCCGATGCGCGATGCCGAGGAAGTGTCCGCCCAGATCGACTACGGGAAGCCATGGCGCTCGGTACCGGAGCAGGAACTCATCCAGGGCAGCCGTCACCGCGGTGGCGGCCGGGATGCTGACCGGCTGTGGGTCCATGACGTCGGCCACCCGGACCTCCTCGATCCGCTCGCTGACCTTCGTCTGGAGCGCGGCGGACCGGGCCGCCTGGCCGATCATGAACGCGATGGCCAGGAGCCACAGGCCGCTGAAGCTGCCGTACGACAGCATCAGCCAGATGCCGACGCCGCCCAGCAGCGCGGCGAAGCCCTGGCCCAGGCGGGCGGCGGCCAACATCCCGCGCAGCCGGCTGCCGGTCAGCCGCCAGACCGCTGCTCGAGCGATTCGTCCGCCGTCGAGCGGGAAGGCCGGTACCAGGTTGAACAACAGGATCAGCAGGTTCATCGGCACCAGCCAGCTCAGCGAGAGCAGCACGGGCGTGATCCGGACGGTCCCGTCGAGCTCCACGGCATGGACCAGCCGGTGTGGCCCCACGATGGCCAGATCCACCACCACGCAGAGCACGACCACGAGGAACGTGGCCAGCGGCCCGGCGGCGGCGACCTTGAAATCCTCCCCCGGGGTGAGCGCGTCTCGGCTCATCTCAGTGAGGCCCCCGAATAGGAACAGCTCGATCCGGGTTACCTCTATGCCTTGGCGCCGGGCGGCGACTGCGTGTCCGAACTCATGGAGAATCAGAGAGGCGAAGAACAGCAGCACGGTGGCGACCGTGGTCAGGTACGCCACTCCGTCTGAGGAGTGCAGGGCACTGCGGAACGAGCCGGAGAGCAGAAAGATCAACAGAAACAGCATCACGAACCACGTGGCATCCACGCCCACGCGAATTCCCGCCACCTCCAACAGCTTGATCGACCCCCGACGGCGCAACATGCTGCAATGGTCGCACAGCGGCAAGGGACGAAAACGATGACGACACCTCTAACCCATCTTCAAGAGCGCATGGCCGAATTGGAGGACCTGCGCAACGCATCCGCCGTGCTGGGTTGGGACCAGCAGACGATGATGCCCCCCGGAGGTGCCCCGCAGCGCTCGGAAACGCTGGCCACACTTCAACGGATCCGCCACGAGCGGTTCATCTCGGAGGACACGGGGCGACTGATCGAGGAGGCCCGGGCTTCGCTCGACGGCGTCGCCGAGGACTCGGACGAACGCTGTCTGGTGCGTTTCGTAAGCCGCCGGTGGAACAAGTCGCGACGGGTGCCGGCCAAGCTCGCGGCTGACATGGCGCGCGCCTTCTCCGTGGGGCAAAAGGCATGGATCGACGCCCGGCGCGAGGACGATTTCGGCGCGTTCGTCCCATACCTGAAACACAACCTGGAGCTGACGCGGCGCTACGTGGACTGCTTTGACCACTATGACTGTGCCTACGACGTCGTCCTGGACGACTACGAGCCCGAGATGCGCACCGAGCACGTGGCTCGCCTGTTCGACCAGCTGAAGCGTGAGCTCGTGCCGCTGATCAGTGAGCTCGGACGCCACTCCGTGGATGACTCCTATCTGCACGGAGAGTTCCCGGTGACCAAGCAGCGGCAGTTGATCGACCAGGTTCTGCCGCTGATGGGATTTGATTCGCAGCGGTGGCGACTGGACGACGCCGTGCACCCGTTTGCCACCAGCATCGGCTCGTCCGATGTCCGGATCACCACGCGCTGGGATGCGTCCTACTTTCCCAGCGCTCTATTCGGCGCCATGCACGAGTGCGGCCACGGGCTGTATGAGGCGGGTATCGCCAGTTCGCTGCAGCGAACCCCGCTCGGACACGGCCTGTCGCTCGGCGTGCATGAATCACAGAGCCGTCTATGGGAGAACATGGTGGGCCGGGGGCGGTCGTTCAGCAACGTGCTCGGACCGCTTGTGGCGGGCACATTCGGCGGGCGACTGGCCGACATTTCCCCGGACATGCTGTTCCGTGCGGTGAACCGCAGTTACCCCTCGCTGATCCGGGTGGAAGCCGATGAGGTGACCTACGGCCTGCACATCATCTTGCGGTTCGAGATCGAGCAGGAGCTGATCGAGGGGCGGCTGCGAGTTGAGGATCTGCCTGAGGCTTGGAACTCCCGGATGCACGACTATGTAGGCATCGAGGTGCCCAGCGACGCCCGCGGCGTTCTCCAGGACGTGCACTGGTCGGCCGGGCTGATCGGCTACTTCCCCACGTACGCTCTTGGGAACATGATCGCCGGGCAGCTCTGGCGCCAGGTCCATCTGGATGTCCCGGATCTGGAGGAACAGATAGCCGCTGGCGAGCTGGGGGGCCTACGCGGCTGGCTGACCGAGCACGTGCATCGCCACGGCTCCAAGTTCACTACCACTGAGCTCCTGGAACGCGCCGTCGGTGCGGATGTCCAGGTGGAGCCATTCATCGACTACCTCAAGGCCAAGCTCGGCGATGTGTATGGAATTTCCCTGACCCAACCCCCCCAGGAGAAGAACCAGTGACAGACAGTCCTGTGACAGTGGCGGTGACCGGTGCCGCCGGCCAGATCGGATACGCGCTCCTGTTCCGGATCGCCAGCGGACAGCTGCTCGGTCCCGACACTCCAGTCCAGCTTTCCCTGCTGGAGATCCCGGACGCCGTCAAGGCGGCCGAGGGCACCGCGATGGAGCTCGATGACTGCGCGTTTCCACTGCTCAGTGGCATTGACATCACTGACGACGCCAACCGGGCGTTCGATGGTGTGAATGTCGCGTTGTTGGTCGGTGCCCGTCCACGCACCAAGGGCATGGAGCGCAGCGATCTGCTGGAGGCCAACGGCGGGATCTTCAAGCCCCAGGGACAGGCGCTGAACGAGCACGCCGCATCGGACGTCCGCGTGCTGGTGGTGGGCAACCCGGCTAACACGAACGCGTTGATCGCCCAGCAGAATGCGCCCGACATCCCGCGCGGGCGTTTCACCGCTATGACCCGCCTGGATCACAATCGGGCCATTGCTCAGCTGGCCAAGAAGGCTGGAGCGGCCGTCAGTGACATCACCAACATGACGATCTGGGGCAACCATTCCGCCACGCAGTACCCGGATATCTTCCACGCCAAGGTGAGCGGGAAGAACGCTGCGGAACTGGTCGATGATCAGAGCTGGCTGGAGAGCGATTTCATTCCCACCGTGCAGAAGCGCGGGGCGGCGATCATCGAGGCCCGAGGGGCGTCCAGCGCCGCGTCGGCCGCCAACGCCGCCGTGGACCATGTGCACGATTGGGTGCTCGGCACGCCGGAGGGCGATTGGGTCTCAATGGCCATCCCGTCGGATGGCTCCTACGACGTGGAGGAAGGCCTGATCTCCAGCTTCCCGGTCCGGTGCAGCGGTGGCGAGTACGAGATCGTCCAGGGTCTGGAGATCGATGAGTTCTCTCGCTCACGCATCGATGCCACAGCGGCGGAGCTGGCCGAGGAACGTGAGGCGATCAGGTCGCTCGGCCTGATCTGAGTGGCGCGGTGTGGTTCGGCGCCGCCCAGCGCCGAACCACACCGGGTATCACTAGGACTGCTGGCTGGCCGGATGCCAGCCCTGACCGTCCCGGGTTATCTGCCCGTCGCTGACCAGCTTGGGCATGACGCGGTACAGGTAATTCGGCTCGATTTTCAGAGACTCGGCAATCTGCGGAATCGTGATCCCGGGCTGACTGCGCACGAGCTCGAGGGCCTGGTTGGCGCGAGTGTTACCACCGCGCCGACCGCGCGGGCGGCCGGGGCGACGAGCGCGGCGCGGGGACGAGGTGGAGCTGCGGCTGCCCCGAGGGCGGCCCGGGCCTCGCCTGGTGCCGACCAGGGCAGCGCGAGCTGCCTCGAGCTTGGTCACCTCATCCTGCAGCTCTTTCAGTCGGCTGTCTATGTCCTTGACAGCTGATTCGACGAACGACATTTGCTCACTCCTTGACGCTTAAAAGCAGCGGGGTTAGTGGTATGCCAACTAACCATACACACTGTCAGCGTGACTCAATGAGCGATTTCAGCCGCTTTAACGAATTTTGCGCTTCACGTTCAGAGGCCTGACCTACAAAGACACGGCTGGCCATGGCTCCGAGGGGACCACCGGGGGCGTGAAATTCGTTGGTGTAATCGAACTTGGTGGGGCCATCTGAGTCACCACTGAGCCGATAGTGAATGCGGGCCTTGGACAGCGCCGGACCCCGCCCTTCCCATTCCGCCTCCTGGGGTCGCCGGACGTCGGCCAGCGTCCAGTGCACCTTGAAGTTGACGCCGCGCATGCACAGCACCTGATCCATTCGCGCGCCTCGATTGTCCGCTTGGGCCGACACGTTGCTCACCGAGCGGTGAATGGTCACCCAGTCGCCCAGCCGCTGAGGGTCCATGATCGTGTCGAACACCACTTCCGGCGGCGCGTCGATGTGTATGGAGACGTGAACGAGGCTCATGAGGGTGGGCGGCGAGACACTAACTCAAGCTGGGTATTCGGGCGGATGCCGGAAGGCGCGCGTGACGGTGCCCATCCGTCATCGCGCTTTCAGCGACTCGGTTTTCTCCCAGTCGCGCAGCGCTCGATTGATTGCGCGCTCCAGGCTATGGCGCCGCACGCCCAGCAGCTCCGCGGCCTGCGAGTTCCTGGGCAGGAGGTCGTACTGGAGGCCGTCCATCAGCGGTCCGATCAGTTCCCAGTCCTCCCCCGCGATCACCGACGAGATGCGGCTGGCGATGGGCGTGGCCGTGATCCGAGACAGACCGACGGTCGGGCGGTCGAGCAGCATGGCCTCGCGAATCAGGTCGATCAGCTGCGCATAGGCGACCTCGTCCGGGCCAGCGATATCCAGTGAGCGTCCAGCCACCTGCGGCGCGTTGGCGGCCCGGACCAGAAACTCGATGACGTCTCGCTGATCGATCGGCGCCGTGCGATGGTGGCCCCAGGCTGGGACGACGAGTACGGGAAGTCGTTCCACCAGCCGGACCAGGAAGCGGAACGAACGAGACAGCGCTCCGATGACGATCGACGCGCGGAAGGCGACCGACTCGTCGGTAGCCCCCAGGAGTACTTCCTCCACGGCCAGCCGGCTGGCCAGGTGGGCGGACGCCTGGCCGTCCGGCGGCACGATTCCGCCGAGATACACGACGCGGCGCACACCCGCCCGCCGGGCGGCCCGCACGAAGTTATGCGCGGCCCGGTGCTCGCGGGCTTGGAAGGCGCCGTCATGGGAGGGTTCCATCGAATGGATGAGGTAGTAGGCCACCTCGATGCCCTCGAGCGCCGGCGCCAGGCCCTCGCCGCTGACCACGTCGGCTCGGACCAGATCGACCCCCGCGGGGCTCGGCCCCGCGTGGCGAGACATTCCGCGCACCTCGTGACCGTCGGCCACCAGCCGTGGGGCCAGCCGGCCTCCGACGAACCCGCTGATGCCGGTGACCAGGATCTTCATGGGCATCCGCGACGGGTACGCAAGGGCATCCGTGAAAGCTAC
Source organism: Solirubrobacteraceae bacterium (assembly GCA_035551655.1). GTDB lineage: Bacteria > Actinomycetota > Thermoleophilia > Solirubrobacterales > Solirubrobacteraceae > Palsa-465. The sequence continues at coordinate 26,265 of DASZNA010000055.1, read as the reverse complement.
GGAAAATGGCGCTCCTTGCGCCTCGGTCACCGAATTTACCCGCTAATAGCAGGGAAAACCCAATGTTGCGAAGTTGTTGCGTTTTCCGGGAAACGGCATTGCACACCCATATGGAAGTGCGCTTTGATGCCGCCCGTCGGCAAATCAATCGACTCAAGGAGTGGGTGGAGACAGGATGGCGAATGGAGGGCCAACGGGTGTGAAGGTCTCGTGTGAGAGTTGCTTCTTCCGTCAGAACATGCTCTGCGCGGTGACTGACTGCGGACCGTGTGCCACGTTCCGCCCGAACCGTCCCGAGGGCCTCCGCCCACCCAGCCAACTGCGCTTCAACTTCCGCCAGGAGCGGCGCATGCAGGTGGCCTGGGCCTTTCCTTCCGCCAGCGAGCAGGTCGCACTGCACGCCTGAGCCCGACCGCCGCGTCGACGAGCCGCCGAGGCGCACGGCGGCCGGCCAGGCCAAGCGCCGGAGGCGCGCGTCCGGATAGAGTGCCCCCGGGATCGGATGCGGCTCCTCGTCCTCGGCAAATCTCCCGCCTGGCCCGACCCGGGCGGGGCCTGCAGCGGCTACCTGCTCGAGCAGGACGGCTTCACGCTGCTGCTCGACTGCGGCGCCGGTGTGCTCGGGAAGCTTGCCGAGGTTCAGGACTACCTCACGCTGGACGCGGTCCTGATCAGCCATTTGCACGCCGATCACATTCTTGACCTGATCCCGTTCAGCTACGCCCTGAACCTGTCGCCCCGGCGTGGCGACCCGCCTCGGCGCCCGCCACTTCACGCTCCCCCGGGCAGCCTCGACATGTTCCGCCGCCTGGGAGCCTGCTGGAACGACGAGGATCTCCTCACGCAAGCTTTCGCGGTCACCGAGTACCACCCGTCGGACCCCCTCGAGGTGGGACCGTTCGCGGTGCGGTTTCGCGAGGTGCCCCACTACACGCAAGCGTTCGCCTGTGAGTTCACGGCCGGCGGGAGCCGGATCACGTTCGGCGCCGACTGCGGGCCCAACGATGCGCTGGTCGAATTCGCGCAGGACACGGACCTGTTGATCGTCGAGGCGTCGCTGCGGGAACCGGACACCGACGTGCCGCGTGGTCACATGACACCCAGGGAGGCGGGTGAGGCCGGGCAGGCCGCTCGAGCCCGGCGGTTGCTGGTCACCCACTTCTCCGATGAGCTCGGCGTTGACTGGGTGCGCCAGGAATCCGGCCGGGGATACGGGTCCGAGGTCATCATGGCCGAGGGCGGGGCCGAGCTCACCGTTTGACGGACGGTGGGGTTGGGGCGATTGGGGTAAACCACGGGTTATGCTCGTAGTCACCACACTGCTTTCCTAGGAGAGAGTCATGGCAAAACGCAAGAAGGCCGTTCAGGCGCTCGAGGGCTCGGCCGCGCTGAACGAGGTGCAGACGATCGTCCGCCGGCTTGTCGAGGACGAGGAGCTCCGCGAGGGCCTTGGACAGGCCATCGAGTCGAGTCGCCGGGTCTATGACCGAGTAAGCACCACCAAGAAGCCGGGCAAGCTGCTGGAGGACAAGAAGCTTCAGGAGGACGCGATCGATGCGTTCGACGCGATCCGCTCGGTGACGATCGCGCTGACCGGCGTTGGCAAGTCCCTGCCCTCGCCGAAGGCGCTGAAGAAGCGGCGCAAGAAGGGCGGTTTCGGACGGCTGGTCGTCCTGGTCGGCCTGGGCGGCGCCGCGGCCATCGCCGCCTCGGACGAGATCCGCTCAAAGGTGCTGGACACCCTGTTTGGAGCCGAGGAGGAATTCCAGTACTCCCCGCCGCCCCCTCCGGCCGCGACCGACTCTCCCGGGACCCCGCTGAGCGCGGTCTAGCGGCCGCAGCACTTCTGCGCGCCCGCCGCTCGGCCGCCGCTCGCGTGCTCCACACCTGGGGTACGTGAACGTGCGTCGAGCGGCGGCGCTGCTCCTATTGCTGGCTGCCGTTCTGGTGCTGGGGGTGGGCCAGCTGGTCCTTCCCGGCATGGCGGCTTCGACGCTGCGCGACCGCCTGGCCAAGTCGGGCCGCGTCCTGTCGGTGTCGGTCTCCGCATTCCCAGCGATCCAGCTTCTGTGGCACTCCGCCGACCGTGTGGTGGTGCGGATGGCCAGCTACCAGTCCGGCTCGGGTCCTCTCGACAGCCTGTTGCAGCAATCGCGGGACGTGGGGAGTCTCCGGGCATCCATCGGAGTGCTGCACAGCGGGCTTCTCACCCTGCACGACGTGGGACTGGTCAAGACAGGCGCGCTCCTGACCGGCTCGGGAACGCTGCTGGAGACCGACCTGCAGCGCTCGGTGCCTTTCCTCAATGCCGTCCGGCTGGTCTCGGCCACGGCCAATTCGCTGACCGTGGCCGGCACGGCCACCGCCCTCGGGGTGAGCGCGACGGTCCCGGCCACGATCGAACCGCAGCAGGGACGGCTCGTGGTGGTACCCGACGTGCCCCTAGGCGGCTTTGCCACGGTGACGGTGTTCTCCGCCCCGCACCTGGCCGTCGAGGGGGTGGGGGGGACGCCGATCTCCGGCGGTCTGCGTGTGACGGCTCGGGCCCGGTTGACCTGAGCCCCACCCGGCCGCCGCAAGCCGGTCGCCGGCTGCGATTCAGCTGGTGATCGGCTTCAGCGCCGCCGCGGCCCGACGTCGCCGCTCCGGAGGCGTGATCGCCGGCGGCGGCGGGCTGGCCGGCCCGCCATGCCGTCCGGCCAGGCGAGCCAGCACGGAGATCGCGACCGTCACGAGGCAGAGGATGAGCAGCACAGTCATCCAGCCCGTGCCGGCATCAGTTCCGGCACCCAAGCTGTGAGCCAGGGCAACGGGCCAGCTGGCGTAGGCCAGCCAGTGGGTGGCGCGCCAGATCCGGTGCCCGATCCGCCTGCGCAACAAACTGGTCACGAGAACCGCCAGCAGCAGGTCGACCGAAAGGGCACCCAGTCCGATCCAGAGTGGGCTGTAGCTCGAGGCGAAGGGCAAGAACACATCGGTTAGGTCGACCGACGCGAATGAGTCCGCCAGCGCGCTCATCACGTGGATGGCCAGGAACACCACCGACAGCAGAGCCGCGTTGCGGTGGATCCCGTCGATCACGAAGCGAGGAATTCGCCGCGTGCGCAGCCGCTTGAAGTTGGCTACGCCGAGCGCCACCGTGAGCGTGAGCAGCACGAGTGTGACCACGCCGCTGCCGCGCGACAGGTACCAGAAGGCAATCGGAGAGGAGCCGGCGGCGGCAAGCACCGACACGTCACGAACCTCCTGAGACGACGCTCGAGGACGATCCTCCAGAAGACGAGCTTCCGGTGGACGAGGCGGCGGGCGTCGTGGATGGCGCGCTGAGCGACGAGCTTGAGCTGGAGGAGGAGCTCGAGTGGTGCGACGTCTTGGTGGCTGTAGAGCTGGAGTGGTGTGCCGGACTGCTGGTGGCCGTGGCCGAGGTGCTGGTGGTCGTAGATGTCCCAGACGAGGCATGGTGCGTTCCCGCCGCAGCCGCTGCCACGCCCCCGGTGAGGAGGGCCGCGCCCAGGGCGATGCCTCGGGTGGCCCGGCGAATCATGTTCAGTCCGCGGGCCCGGCGCTCCGCAGACTGGGGGACGGCATGTCGCCGGTCTCGATCGAGCGGCGCGGGACTGCGGTAGGGGGAAGGGCTCATGCAGATCAGTCTTGGCCCTCCCCAAAAGAGCCCGCTAATTCCTGCGTCAGAACCTTGTAAGCCGAGGATGAGAGACGTCTATGACTCCTCGAGCGGCGCCCGACCGACAGCCGGCCGAGGCGGTACGGCTAGTCGCTCTCGCCCGTCGGTTCCTCGGCGGCCTTCGCGGGGGATTCCGAGGCGTCGTGCTCCTGCGCAGCGTCCTCGCGCGCATCGTCCTGGCGCGCATCGCTCGGCTCTCGCACGGCCTCGGGCTCCGGGGGGAGACCGGGCACGCCGCCGTCGTTGCGCTTGCGCTGGAACTCCTGGCGCACCGAGTCGATCTCGGAGTTCAGCTCGCCGGTGCGCTTCTCCATGTTGCCCGCGCCCCTGTCCAGGTCGCGGATCTCTTTCTGCACCTCTCGGACCTTTTCTTCGCTGTCTTCCATGCTGGGCGGCTACCCAGGCGAGCTGGGCTTCACGCACCGGCCGGGCGGCTCCCGCCCGGCGCCCGCGCCCAGTGGCCGGACGCCGACTAACCGGTCGCAGTGGGCTCAGTATGGGCTTAGGATCTGCATTGACCGCAGAACCTCAGGAGGCCAGCATGCCCAAACTCATTCGCCTAGACCAGACCGGGCACACCACCCTGGCCGAGTGGACCGCCGCGGATCAGGCCGCCCTGGATGCCGCCGGGGTCGCGTTCCGCCGGGAGCTCGACCGCGGGTACTTCGGGATCGCCGCCTTACCCGACGGCACTGCCCGTCAGGTCCGTGAGCTGCCCGCCGACGCGCCGACCGTCATCCTGCGCCGGCCGATTGCCGGCGGTTGATGGCGGCGGAGCTCACGCTGGACGCCGGCGTAGCGGCGGGGAGGTCGGGCCCGCTCCCGGAACGGGCCTCGGTGCCCTGGCGCCGGCCGGTCGACGCGGTCACGCTGCGTCGCAGCGCCCGCTGGTGGACGCTCACCACGCTGGCCCACACCCTGCCGTTCCTGGTGGCCGCGCCGGTTCTGTTCGTGCTCAGGCCGGTCACCGCGCCGATCGGCATCGTGCTGCTGATCCACGCCTGGGCGATTCCGGAGCTCTACGCCGCCCGCGGTGCCGGCGTCCTGCGACTGCGCCGGCACCGGTCGGCCTCCGCGGAACAGCGGGCCATGCTCATGCTGGCCGACCTGGTCGACGAACCGAACCGCCGGCTGTACTCGAGTACGGGCCTGGTCACCGCCCCGGGCCGACTCGGCACCTGGGTGCTGGGGGAGGCGGGGGCGCTGCTCGTCCGGCCCGGAGGCCGGCGAGTGAACTGTTACTGCGTGCGCGTCCCGGATGCCGGTCTCCCCGCCGCTGACCGAGTGGCCCATCTCCTGCTGGCCCTGCGCTGCGACGAGCCGGGCTTTGCCACGGTGGCCAACCTGACCTTCTCCGGCGCCGCCTGGCGGGTGCGCCGTCGGTTACGGCCCGAGCAGCGGGCGGCCCTGACCGCGGCCCGAGCTCGGTCAGCCCAGCTTGGGTGATTGCCACGGGCGCCGCAGGCGCTGCGCTATCTCCTCACCCAACTCGTCGATCGCGATCCGGTCCTGCTGCAGGCTGTCCCGGTCGCGCAGCGTCACGGTGCGGTCCTCCAGGGATTGGTGGTCGACGGTGACCGCCCACGGCGTGCCGATCTCGTCCTGCCGGCGGTAGCGGCGGCCGATCGCGCCGCCCTCGTCGTATTCCACCTGCAGACGTTCGCGGAGCGTCCGCTCCACCTGCCGGGCCAGTTCGGGCTGCCCGTCCTTGCGGACCAGCGGGAGCACGGCCACCTTCACCGGGGCGAGCACCGGATGTAGCCGCAGCACAGTCCGCTGCTCCCCCCCGATCTCGTCCTCGTCGTAGGCGTCCACCATGAACGCGAGCATGGCTCGGTCGACACCCGCCGCCGGCTCGATCACGTGCGGCACGTAGCGCTGGCCGGTGGCGGTGTCCACGTATTCGAGCTTCTGATTCGAGTGCTGCGCATGCTGGGTCAGGTCGAAGTCGCCCCGGTTGGCCACCCCCTCCAGCTCCTGCCAGCCGATCGGAAACAGGTACTCGACGTCGCTGGTGGCGCTCGAATAGTGCGAGAGCTCGTCGGCGTCGTGGGCGCGCAGCCGCAGGTGGTCGGGGCGGATGCCCAGCTTCGTGTACCAGTTCGTGCGCTGCTCGGTCCAGTGCCCGAACCAGCGTTCCGCCTCATCTGGTGGCACGAAGAACTCCATCTCCATCTGCTCGAACTCCCGGGTCCGGAAGATGAAGTTGCCGGGCGTGATCTCGTTGCGGAAGCTCTTGCCGATCTGGGCGATCCCGAACGGTGGCTTCTTGCGGGAGAACTGCAGGTAGTTCTTGAAGTTGAGGAAGATGCCCTGCGCCGTCTCGGGGCGCAGGTAGACGGTCGAGCCTTCTTCCTTCACCGGCCCCACGGTCGTCTCGAACATCAGGTTGAACTCCCGGGACGGCGTGAGATCGCAGTCCGGCGTTTCACCGGGCTTCTTGGAGGGCTTACGTCCGCACTGAGCGTGCTCCAGATGATCGGCGCGGAAGCGCATCTTGCAAGTCCGGCAGTCGATCAGGGGATCGGTGAAGCCGGCGAGATGCCCGCTGGCCTCCCAGGTCCGGGGGTGCTGGATGATGGCCGAGTCCAGGGCCACCACATCGTCTCGTTCCTGCAACATTGCCCGCCACCACTGGTTCTTGACGTTGTTCTTGAGCAGGACGCCGTAGTGGCCGTAGTCGTAGCTGTTGCCCAGCCCGCCGTAGATTTCGCTGCTCTGGAACACGAAGCCCCGACGCTTGGACAGCGAGACGATCTTCTCCATGGTCACCGCGTCTTCGGGCATGCGAGCGCGGGATGGTAGACGCCGAGGTTGGCCGATGAGAGTTGGCACTCACGGGTTGAGAGTGCCAACCGGCCCTGGCTATATTGTCTGAAGCGATGCCGATCTACGAGTACAAGTGCGAGAACGGCCACGTCTTCGACGCCACGCAGCGGATGTCGGACGACCCGCTGACTGAATGTCAGGTCTGCGGCGCCCCGGTCAAGCGGGTGTTCCACCCCGTCGCCGTGCACTTCAAGGGCTCAGGCTTCTACAACACCGATTACGGCACCCGCAAGCGCTCGCGTGAGGCCAAGGAGAACGCCGGCTCATCCGACGGCGCGGACAAGAAGTCAGACAGCGGCGAGAACAAGTCGGAGTCGAAGACCTCTTCCGAGACCAAGAAGTCCGAGTCCTCCACGGCCTCGGCCTCCTCGGGCTCCAAGACCGACTAGCGCTCAGCCGCCCAGCTCGCGCCTGACAATCTGGCGCGCATTGCCGGGAGGTTGCAGCCCGTCCCCCCATGGGCCCACGTCGGGACCCACCGGCTTGAGGATGTGCACCGGGGCCGAGCCGCCGATCTCCGCGGCGATGAACAGCTGCATCAGGCTGAGGCCACCCATGTCGGTCTGGATCACGCCCGGCGCGTCCCAGGCCGCCCAGGGCAGGTGGATGAACGCGTGAAGCGAGAACAGCTGTGACTTGATCCCGTTGAGAATCTGCTGCTGCATCTGCTCACGATTGATGTCGGTGTAGGACGGGTTGCAGCTGTTGTCCCGCGTTCGGGCCAGGACCATCGCCTCCACGCCCGTCAGATGGTGGACTCCGGGGCGGAGGTTCAGGGTGAAGCCGCCCAGCTTCTTGCCGCCGGAGATGTTCGAACAGATCCGCGGCGTCTTGACGGACACGCCGCCGATGTCGTCGATGAACTTGGGGAAGTTGGCCAGGTCGATCACGATGATGTGGTTGATGCTCATGCCGGTCAGGTTCTCGACGGTCCGGATGGTCAGCGCCGGGCCCCCTTGAGACCAGGCGGCGTTGATCTTCTCCTGGCCCTGTCCCGGGACATGCACGACCGTGTCTCGGGGGATCGACAGCCGCTTGGAGGTCCCGCCGCCGATCCGCCAGAGCATGATCGTGTCAGTGTGGGCGTATTTCTCGCTGCGGCCGAAAGCCTGAAGGCCGCCTTCCTTGGAGCCAGCTCCCGTGGTGGGGCGGTTATCCAGCCCGACGATCAGCACGGTGTTGGCTGAGGTCAGCATCGGGCCGCTCGAGCTGAGCGCGTTCTCGGCGCCCGCGGGCAGGTTCCCGGCCCGGTCCTGGGCGCTGACCATGAACAGGATGACCGATATGGCCACCCAGGCCACCAGGGCCAGCACCACGTATTTGAGGGCCCGGCGCCAGGTCCAGCCACGGCGCAGCGACCGATCGCGCTTGCGGCCGCGGCCTGGCGGCAATTCCTCGCGGCGCCCGATCTCGGCGTCGCTCTCGCCGCGCAGGCGGGCCAGCAGTCCACGGGGCTGGGAACGGTAGGTCCGGTAAGACGGTGGCGGTCCCCCGCCCCGGCCACCGGCGCCGGGACCAGCCCCACCGCCGGCCCCCGGATCAGCGCCGGCCCGCCCGGCTCCCCGGCTCCTGGTGCCCACACCGGCGCCGGACTCGCCTCCGGCGCGGTACACCCGATATTCCGGCTCGCCCGAGCCGCCGTTTTGAGGGGGATCCTTGGCCATCAGGGCAATCCATATAGTGACGGCATGCCGTCTCGGCGCGTCATCGGCGTCGACATGGGCGGGACGAAGCTACTGGCCGGGGCGGTCGATGGAGACCTCCGCGTACATCACCGTGCCCAGCGCCAGGTGCTCGGTCTCGACCAGCCGACACTGCTCAACACGGTACAGGCCGCTGTGGAGGAGGTCGCCGATCAGATCGACGGCGACGTGGCCGGCGTGGGCTTCGGCATCCCTTCGCTGATCGACCGCAACCGGGGCATCTCCGTGCGATCGGTGCACCTCCCGCTGGAGAACGTGGCCTTCGCCGATCGGATGACCGAACGGCTGGGCCTTCCCGTCACGATCGACAACGACGCGAACCTGGCTGCACTGGCGGAGCACCGGGCCGGCGCGGCCCGCGAGGCCAGTGAGGTGGTGCTGCTGACGCTGGGGACGGGGATCGGCGGTGGCCTGATCCTGGGTGGTCAGCTCTATCGCGGTGCGGTGGGAGCGGCCGGCGAGCTCGGCCACATGGTCGTCGACCTGGATGGGCCGCGCTGCTACGGGGACTGCCCCAGTCGCGGCTGCATCGAGGCGCTGGCCTCGGGCACCGCCCTGGCGGCCGAGGCGGACGCCGCGGCCCGCCGTCAGCCGGAATCCGGCCTCGGGGCCGCGTTGGCCGACGGGCAGGAGCTGGCCGGGCCGCTGGTCACCGAGCTGGCTCACGACGGAGACGAAGCGGCGATCGAGGTGCTCAGGTTGGTCGGCTCGCGCCTGGGGGTGGCGATCACCAGCTTGGTCAACATCTTCAACCCTCAGGTGGTGGTGATCGGCGGCGGGGTGATCGGCGCCGGCGAGTTGCTGCTCGGTCCCGCCCGGGATGAGGTGGCGCAGCGGGCACTCCCGCCGTCGCGCGACGATGTGCGCATCGTGGCGGCCCACTTCGGCGTGGAGGCCGGGATGATCGGCGCGGCGATCATGGCCCTGGACGAGTTCGACACCGCACCGGACGGCCGATGAGCCCGGACCTGGATACCGCTCAGCGCGGCCACCTGATCGTGTGCCCGACACCGATCGGAAACCTGGAGGACATCACCCTGCGGGTGTTGGCCGCCCTGCGGGAGGCCGACCTCGTGGCCTGCGAGGACACGCGCCGGACGCGGGTGCTGCTCGAGCGCTACGGGGTGAGCGCCAAGCTGGTCAGCTACCACGAGCACAACGAGTCCGAGCGCTCGGCTGAGCTGGTGCGCCGCATTTACCGGGGCGAGACGGTGGCGCTGGTGTCCGACGCCGGGATGCCGCTGGTGTCCGACCCTGGCTTCGTGCTGGTGCGGGCCTGCGTGGCTGCGGGTCTGGCCGTGGAGGTGCTGCCCGGACCGTCTGCCGCACTGGCCGCGCTGGTGGCCAGCGCGCTCCCCGCCGACCGCTGGCGGTTCACCGGGTTCCTGCCTCGCAAGCGCCCCGAGCTGGTGGCGACGCTGTCCGGTCCGGACACCCTGGTCGCCTTCGAGTCGCCGAGACGCCTGGCAGCCACCCTGAACACACTGGCCGAGCTCGATCCGCAGCGGCCTGTGGCGGTGTGTCGCGAGCTGACCAAGCTGCATGAGGAAGTGGTTCGCGGTCCGGCGGCGGAGCTGGCCGAACGGTTTACCGCCACGCCCGCCCGGGGCGAAGTGGTGCTGGTCGTGGGGCCCGCTCCGGCTCCCGGGGCGCAAGACATCGGGCCCGGGGTCGAGGCGGTCCGCCGGCTGGTCGAGTCAGGGGCCCGGCCGCGGGTGGCCGCCTCGGTAGTCGGTGAGTTGACCGGCGTCGGCGCCAACGCTCTGTACCGGGCGTTGACGGCGGATGCATGACCCAGCTGTCCCGCCGACTCCAGCTGGGCGCCTTCGATCAGGCCTGCGAAGGCTGGGTCAACACGGATGTGACCCCGCACCTCCTGGTGGCTCGGGTCCCCGGCCTGGCCCGAGCGCTGCACGTGGCCGGGGTCCTCGATGAGGAGCGCAGGCGCCAGCACCTGGAGGGGCGCTTCCGCTCACTGCGCTGGCTCGACGTGTCACGCCGGTTCCGGTTTCCCGACCGCAGCTTCGAGGCCGTCTACTGCTCGCACTTGCTCGAGCATCTGCATCCCGACGTGGCCGAGCAGTGCCTGAGAGAGATCCTCCGGGTGCTGGTCCCTGGCGGAGTGCTGAGAATCGCGGTTCCCGACCTCGACGCCATGGTCGAGCAATATGACCCGACTGACCCGGACAGGTTCCTGTGGGGGGTGTTCCAGGGCCGCGGTGCCCGGGCGAAGGCGTCGGCCCGGCACTGGTGGCACTACAACGCGGTCTCGCTGGAGGCCTTGCTGCGCCGGCTCGGCTACACGGAGGTGAGGCGGTGCGAGTTCCAGCAGGGACGCTGCCCCGACCTCGAGCGCATCGAGACCAGGCCGTGGTCGCTGTTCATGGAGGCGCTCAGCCCTGGCGGCTGAGCACCGCGATCCGCGGGCGGATCTGCGCGGAGGCGCCATGAGCGCGGGCCCTCGGCCCAGCCACGCTGCTCGATGCTCCCGAGGTTCCGGGGGCTGTCCCGGTTGAGGAGTAGGTGATCGTGAATCCCCGGCCGCGCTGGCTGAGCCGGCTGGGGATGGCGTGCGACGAGGGAGCGGAGCCGGACACGTACCGGCGTCCCTCGGTGTTGGCCAGCAGGATCCGAGTCTTGTTCCAGTGGCGGCTGTCGATCCCGCCGGACTTGTAGCGGCTGCTCTGCGCGTAGGCGCGCAAGAAGTTCACGCTGCCGAAGTCGGCCAGCGGGAGCACCGAGCAGCTGGCGACGCCCATGCACTCCGAGGGTGCCTCGGCGATCCACTCGGCCGAGGTCAGATCCATATGCCGGTCCTTGACCCGCTTGTGGAAGTGCTCGCCCTGAGTGCGATCGGTCAGCGCGACCGTCACGTGGTGTCCGCGGGCGACCACCCGGGCGCTGATCAGGTCTCCGGGCCGCACGGTCATGCGAACCGTATGAGCCGGCGCCGGCACAAGCTCGTACCAGACCGACAGGTGGGTTTGCCCGATCGCGTTGCAGTCGAACTCCGTGCCCACCTGCTCGAGCGACCGCGAGTTCAGCCGGTAGCCGCCGAGGCCCAGCCAGAAGGCGGAGAAACCCTGGTAGCCGGTGAGGCAGCTGCCGGTGGGCACGATCCACTGCCCAGAGATCCGCCGGAACTTGACCCCGGAGCGATGCACCGCGTAGCCGGACCAGTTGACGCTCGTATTCGTGTTGGCCCGCGCCACCGCCGCCGGCCCCGACAAGACCGCGGTCACCCCGACTAGGACCCAAACCTTCCGTGTGAACCCCAAAACCCTGACCTTCCGTATGAACCCAGCGAAAGGGTAAACCCCGGAGACCTTTAGTTATGAAATTTCCGTACCTAATACGGTTAGGCAGCCCATGAGCTACTACATCACCACGGCCATCTCGTACGTGAATGCCCAGCCTCACCTGGGCCACGCGTACGAGGCGATCGGCACCGATCTGCTGGCGCGACACATGCGCCAGCGCGGTGAGGACGTGTTCTTCCTGACCGGGACCGACGAGCACGGTGAGCCAGTGGCCGACGCCGCCCACGCCCAAGACCTGGAGCCTCAGGTTCTGGCCGACCGCAACGCCGAGCGGTTCAGAGCGCTGATGCCGCAGCTGAACGTGTCCAACAGCTTCTTCATCCGCACCACCGATGAGGCCCATATGGCCAAGGTGCAAGAGGTCCTGCAGCGGGTCTACGACAACGGTCACGTGTACAAGGGCCAGTACGAGGGCTGGTACTGCCCGCGCTGCGCCGATTTCAAGGTCGAGAACGAGATCCTGGAGGGCAACCGGTGTCCGATCCACGAGATCGAGCTGACGCGCGAATCGGAGGAGAACTACTTCTTCCGGCTGTCCAGCTTCCAGGAGCCGCTGGAGAAGCTCTACGCCGATCATCCGGACTTCGTGATGCCGGCCCGGCCCCTCAACGAGGCTCGCGCGTTCATCTCCCAGGGACTGCAGGACGTGTCGCTCACCCGGGCGCGACTGACCTGGGGCGTGCCCGTCCCCTGGGATCCGGGCCACGTCTTCTACGTGTGGTTCGACGCGCTGCTCAACTACTACACAGCCCTCAGTTACGCGCGCCCCGGCGAGGATCTGACCGACCGGTACTGGCCGGCCAACTTCCACATCATCGGCAAGGACATCCTCAAGTTCCACACGGTCTTCTGGCCCGCTCTGCTTATGGCCGCCGATCTGCCGGTGCCCCATCACGTGTTCGTGCACGGTTTCCTGCTCGGGGCGGACGGGCGCAAGATGAGCAAGTCGCTGGGCAACGTGCTCGACCCGTTCGAGGTCCTGGAGCAGTTCGGCGCCGACGCGCTGCGCTTCTACCTGATGCGCGACGTGGTCTGGGGCGGGGACGGCGCGGTGGGCATGGACGGCGTGACCGCCCGCTACGAAGCCGAGCTCGCCAACGAGTACGGCAACCTGGCCAGCCGCACGCTGGCCATGATCTCCCGCTACCGAGACGGGGTGGTGCCGTCCGTCGGCACCGACCCGGTGGTGCTGGGCGAGTTCGCCGACCTGCCCCGGCAGGTGGCCGAGCTGCTCGACCGGGCTGAGGCCACCCAGGCGCTCGAGCTGATCTGGCAGCGCGTGCGCCGCCTGAATCGGTACGTGGAGGAGCGGGCCCCTTGGAGGTTGGCCAAGGAGCCGGCCCAGACCGATCAGCTGGAGGAGACGCTGGCGTCTCTGCATGAGGGGGTGCGGGCGCTCAGCGTGCTGCTTCACCCCTACATGCCGGCGTCCACCGAGACTCTGCTGGAGGCCTGCGGCGCACCCGACACCGCGTATGCGGCGGCGGAGTTCGCGGCCACCGGGTCCGGGGCTCGCGTCCAGATGATCGCCCCGCTGTTCCCCAAGCGGGATCGCTAACGCTCCGGGCCGGCTGTGATCGATAGCCACACGCACCTGCACCTGTGCGACCCGCCCGACGCCGAGCTCGTGGAGGCAGCCCTGGAGACCGGGGTCACACGTATGGTCACCGTCGGGACCAACCCGGCCACAAACCGCCAGGCGCTCGAGGCCGCCGAGCGGTTCCCGCAGGTGTACGCGGCCATCGGGCACCATCCCAATGAGGCGACCGGCTTCGACGAGGCGCAGCTGGCCGACCTGACCGAGCTGGCCGGCCACCCCCGCTGCGTGGCCATCGGCGAGACCGGTCTCGACTACTACCGCGACTACGCGCCCCGGGCCGACCAGGAACGCGCTTTTGCGGCCCAGATCGACCTGGCTCGCCAGCTCGGCAAGCCGCTGGTCATCCACACCCGCGCCGCAGACCAGGACACCTTGGAGACTCTGAAAGGCCGCGCGCAGGACCTCAGGGTGATCCTGCATTGTTTCTCCATGCCGGAACGCATCACCGAGTGCCTGGAGCAGCCGGATTGGTGGATCTCGTTCGCCGGCAACGTCACCTTCCCCAAGGCCCAGCCACTGCGTGACGCGATTCTCCGGGTGCCCGGCGAGCGCCTGCTGGTCGAGACCGACGCGCCCTACCTGGCCGCCCAGGCGGTCCGCGGCAAGCCCAACCAGCCCGCTTACGTCACCCACACCGCGCAGGCGATCGCCCTCGAGCGGCGGGTGGAATACGAGGAGCTGGAGCGCGCGGTGGACGGCGCCGCGGATCGCCTGTTCGGGTGGTGAGCGATCCGGTGACCGTCCGGCGCACCGGCCCCCGCAGCCTCGGCCAGAACTTCCTGGTCGACCGCAACATCCTGGACGTCATCGAGCGCTTGGCCGAGCTGAGCGACCAGGACGTGGCACTGGAGGTCGGCGCCGGTCAGGGTGCGCTGTCCACCCGTCTGGCTGCCGCGGCCCGGTTCATACACATCGTCGAGCTCGACCGCAGCCTGGAGGAAGGACTGCGGGCACAGCTCGAACCATTCGCCAACTTCGAGCTGCACATGGCCGACGCGCTGACCCTCGAGTTGACCGAGCTCTCGCCGCCCCCGGACAAGATGGTGGCCAACCTCCCCTACAGCGTGGCCGCCACCGTGATCCTGCGCACCATCGAGGAGTTGCCCAGCCTGCGCAGCTGGGTGGTGATGGTCCAGCGCGAGGTCGGTGAGCGGTTCGCCGCCCGGCCGGGCACCCGCACCTACGGGGTGCCCAGCGTGCTGGCCCAGCTGGCCTGTGAGGTCAAGGTGCTCCGCCCGGTCGGCCGCGGGGTCTTCCGACCCGTCCCGAATGTCGATTCCGTTCTGCTCGGTCTTCTCCGCCGTGGTGAACCCAAAGTCACCACGGCGGTGAACCCGCTGGTCCATGACGCCTTTGCCCACCGGCGCAAGGCGCTGGCCGGGTCGCTGGCCCTCAAGCGCCGCACCGACCCAGGGATCCGCGAGCGCGCGCGGCAGGCTCTCCAGGACCTCGGCCTGCCGCCGGACGTCCGGGCCGAAAAGCTTTCCCCCGAGCAGTTCATCCAGCTGGCCGACAAGCTTCGGTCATGAGATTGCGAGCGCTCGCCCCGGCCAAGGTGAACCTGAGCCTGTTCGTCGGCCCGACCCGGCCCGACGGGCGCCACGAGCTGGTCACGCTGTTTCAGTCGCTGTCGCTATGCGACGAGCTCGAGCTGGACACGCTCGAGGCTCCGCCCGACCGGGTCGAGTGCCCCGAGGTGCCCGGCGAGACGAACCTGGCCGCCCGAGCCCTTGCCGACCTGCGCGCCCGGGGCTGGGCCGGGCCGCCGGTGGCGATCAGGATCACCAAGCGGATCCCCGTGGCCGCGGGCATGGCGGGGGGCTCGGCGGATGCCGCCGCCACCCTGCGCCTGGCCAGCGAGCTCGCCCCGGGACGCCCGGAGGAGGTCGAAGCGGTGGCCGCGGGATTGGGGGCGGATGTGCCGGCCCAGCTCGCTCCAGGGCTGGCGATCGGGACCGGTGCGGGCGAGATCGTCGAGCGCCTCGAGCCGCTGGCCGCCCACGCTCTCCTGGTCGTCCCGCTGCCGGCCGAGCTGTCCACCCCGGCCGTGTATCGGGAGGCCGATCGCTTGGGGCTGCCCCGCGACCCGGGCGAGTTGGCCGAGCTCCTGGCCCGGTTGCGCGAGGAGGCCAGGCCGGGCGCCCGTCTGCCCGCCGAGCTGATGATCAACGATCTCGAGCCGGCGGCTGTGTCGCTCTGCCCGGCCGTGGGGGAGGCCTTGGACCGCGTGCGGGGGACGGGTGCCCACGCTGCGATGGTCAGCGGCTCCGGCCCCACCGTGGTGGGGATCTGGTGGGGCGCGGAGGCGGCCGAACGGGCCGATCAGGCGGCCCGGAGCTTCGGGCCGGAATATCCGCGGGCGCACGTGGCCCGGCCGGTGGACGTGAATGTCGGCGCGCCGGAGGCCGTCTGACCGGCGGTTCGTCACAATTGCGGTTGAGTGAGCAACACGAGCCTCACCTACCTGGTCGGTGCCTGCTGCGGCGTCTTCGGCCTGGCCGCGTTCATCGCCCTGGTCGTGGTCCCGGCAGCCACGGCATACCGGCGGGTTTGGGAGCGCGCGGTGGCCGTGGTGCTGTCCGGATACGTTCTCGCGGCGCTGCTCGGGCTGGGACTGCTGCTCGGGGCGCTCATCGTGGTCGAATGGCCGCGAATCTTCTGACCTTGTCGCCCCCTCCGGTCACCGGTGGCAGCGTGCCCGACTTCTCCGTGCTGGCCGAGATCACCGACGCGGTGCAGTCCGGAGCGGGACTGCCCGAGGTGCTGCGCACGGCTGCGCGCGCCCTGGATGCCAGTCTGGTCGTGATCGACCGCTCGGCGTCGGTGCTGGCCGTGGCCGCCCGCTCACCGGCCGATGAGCGCTCGCTGATGCGCGATGCCGAGGACGTGAGCACGCTGGAGCTGAAGGTGGCCGACGCCACCGTCGGCCACCTGCGAATGCGCAACCGGGACGCCGCACCCGATCCGGCCATCTTGCGGCTCGTGATCACCCTGATCGCCTCCGAGGTGGAGCGCGTGCGGGCTCCCGAACGGGCCTCCGAGGAGGCGGCCGCGAGCTTCCTGCGCGCCCTCCTGCGCCGCGAGATGACAGACCGGGCCGACGTGGTGGCGCGGGGCAAGGAGCTCGGAGTCGACCTGTCTCGCGGCTCGGCGGTGATCGTCGTGCGCGCCCACGCGCGGGCGCCGACCGAGGATGACTGGCGCCGCCGGCTGCTCGCCGTGGCCGGCCGCGGCGCGCGTTCGGTGGCGCCGGGGGCGATCGTGGTCACCAACGACGCCGAGGCATCGACGCTGCTGATCCTCGTCCCGGAGAGCGACGGCAACGCCGCCCGGCGGGTCTCGGCCTCGGTGCTTCGGGAGCTCGAGTCCGGGCTTGCCGGGTTCACCTTCACCCTCGGTCGCAGCCGGCGCACTGAGGACCCCCGAGACATCCAGCGGGCGGCCAACGAGGCCATGCTGGCGGCCAACGTGGTCGAGGGAGAGCCGGAGGTGTCGGACCTGGATTTCGAGGCGACCGGTACCTACCAGCTGCTTCTGCCGTACATGAGCGACCCAGCCGAGCTCAGGCGCTTCTACGAAGAGACGGTGCGGCCGCTGGTCGCCTACGACGAGCAGTACGAGACCGACCTGCTGGGCACCCTGGCCACGTTTCTGGACTGCGACGCCAACGTCAATGCCACGGCCTCGCGGTTGATCACCCACCGGCACACGATCCGCTACCGGTTCGAGCGCGTCCGGGAGCTCACCGGCCTGGATGTGCAGTCCACCGACGGCCGGGAGAAGCTGTCGCTGGGGCTGAAGGCCATGCGGGTGCTGGGGATCGCGGCGCCGGGCGGCCCGGCCACCGAGCCGGGGGCAGAGGGCGGCCGGGTCCGCCACTAGCTAGACATTCGTTGACGCCGGCGGGACTGCGGTCAGGTCCGGCCCCGCCCGCTCCGAGGGAACTCCCATGGGGCGGGCTCTCCGGTCGGTTGGCGCTGCCGTTATGACGAGTCTTGGACTGGCCTGTCTGCCCGTGGCCGCCCAGGCCTCGACCGGCCCCGACACCAGCGGGGCCGCCCAGGCGATCGACTTCCTGAACCACCAGCGCCAGGCCAACGGGATCCCCGTCTTCACGGCCACCGACAACTCGCTGGTCGCCTCCTGGTGCCCCAACGAGGACCAGGGGCCGATCACCGAGTCGCGCGTGCTAGCCGGCGGCAGCGATCCGGTGGGGTTCACCGCCGGTTCCTCGCCCTGGTCGGCAGCGCCCCTGCACCAGATCCTCATGTACGACCCGCTGGCTCGCAGCGCCGGCTGGGCGACGATGACCGACGCCGCGTTCGACGGCGGCGAGGTGATGCCCTACCTCGAATGCATGGGCTTCGGCAACGAGGCCGCCGACCCGTCTACGCCGACCGCCTACACGTTCTTCTCTGAGCTCGGACCGAGCGCCGCGCAGCCGAGCATCGACGTCGACGGCGAGGGCCCATTCGCCCCTCAGGAGGTGGTCGGGATCAGCCAGGGCACGCCCACCGGTCCCCAGCCGATCTTCTACGTGCTCGGCGCGGGCCGGGTCAGGGCGGTCAGCTGGTCACTGACCGACCAAAGCACGGGTGAGACGGTGCCGGATGTGCACCTGGTCGACTCCTACGCCGCCCAGGCGGCCGGCGATGACCCCTCGATCATGTGGAACAACGCGGTGATGATCCCGCCCGTCCTGGAGCCCGGAACGGTGTACGACGGCCAGGCCAAGTTCACCGGGGACAGCGGCGCCTGCCTCACCGAGACCTTCTCGTTCGCCACCGTTCGGAGCGACGGGTCACCGCTCGGGGTGACGGTGCCGGCCATGTCCACGCGGCCCTGCTCCTCGGTGAAGACCGTGAACACCGGAGGCAATGTGGCACCCCCTCACGTGCATGCGCGCTGGCGGCGCGGCCTGTTTGTGCTCCGATCCGTGCTGGCGTCCGGCGAGCGGCTCGTCGTGCGGGTGCACGGGCGCGTCCGCAGAACCCGGAGGAGCACCCTGCGCCTGCACGGGCGCTACAGCCGCACGGTCGTCGCCTGGACGACCAGCGGCGGGCACAGCTCGCGTCACGTGCGGGTCCGCGTCCGGCACGCCTGACCGGCTCCGGTTAGCATCGCGCCAGCGATGCCCATCGGGATCATTACTGGGTCGGGCACGTACGCGCTCCCCGATTTCGATGCGGGCGATCCGGCGGCGGTCGATACCCCGTGGGGCGAGGCGCAGGTGACCCAGGGAACCCTGGCCGGCGTGGAGGTTCTGCACATCTCCCGCCATGGCCCCGGACACCGCCGCCTGTCCAGCGGCGTCAATCACCGGGCCAACGCGTTCGCCCTGCGTGAGCTGGGGGCCACGGCGGTGCTCGGCTGCACGGCGTGCGGCGCCGTGGACCCCAGCCTCGAGCTCGGATCGCTGGTCATCTTCGACGATCTGCACTTCATCTCCAACCGGCTGCCGTCGGGCGAGCTGTGCACCTTCTTCGCGGGTGAGGGTGATCCCGCCCGGGCTCACTGGGTCCTCCACGGGGGGCCGTTCTCGGAGCGGCTGCGCGCCTGTCTGGAGGGTGCCGCCGCGGCCGCGGGCTTGGGGCACCGCGGCCACGGAACCTACGGTCACGTGGACGGGCCCCGCTTCAACACCCCCACTGAGATCGCCCAACTGGCTGCCTGCGGGGTGAGCGCGGTCAGCCAGACCGGGGGACCTGAGACGGTCCTGTGCGGCGAGCTCGAGCTGCCGTATGCCCTGATCGGCTTCGTGACCGATTACGCCAACGAGGTCGTTCCAGGTGACCCCACTCCGGTGGCGACGCTGACTGAGCTCATGGGACGAAGCAGCGGCGTGTTCGCCGAGGTGCTGCGACGGAGCCTGCCGAACCTCGCCGCCGACCCGCCCCGCCCGGCGGGCACGCTCCTGCGCTTCGGGGCCGGGCATGCCTGACGTCGGGACCGCGCCGGATCAGCCCCACGCCGTGCTGATCATGGCTCGGGCGCCGCGCCGCGGCGAGGTTCGCCGCGCGCTCGAGCCGGTGATCGGCCAGGACGGGTGCCTGGCCCTCCAGACCGCGCTGGTCACCCAGGCCGTGGAGTGGGCGCGCCAGACCCGCCCCCGGTCGATTCACGTGGCCCACGATCCGCCCGACTCAGGCCCCGAGCTGCGGGCGCTGGTCGGCGAGGAGGTCGCCATGTTCCCTCAGAACGGCGATGGCATCTCGGGCCGGTTGGCCGACGCGGTGGGACGAGTGTTCGCCCGCGGTCCCGGCCCGCTGGTCATCGTCTGGCCTGACCTCCCGCTCCTGCGGACCAGCCACGCAGAGGCGACGCTCGAGGACCTCAAGGCCGGGTGCGACGTGGTATTCGGCCCCGTGTTCGACGGCGGCTTCTACCTGATCGCCATCGCCCGCCCGACGCCCAACCTGTTCGGCCTGCCCGAGCAGGTGTGGCGGAGCGCCGACGCCATGGGCATCGCCCTGGCCGCTGCCCGCGAGGCCGGACAGGAGGTGGGCATCCTCCGCGCCGAGCGTGCCCTGCACCGGCCGGCCGACGTCCGGGCGGCGCTGGCCGACCCTACGCTGCCTGGACCGGTGGCGCGGGCCTTGGGCAGGCGGTAGCTCGGGTTCGAGGCGCCTCGTACGGCGCCTAAGGTACGGTCACGACAGCACCGACCAATGCACTGGGGAGTGGTGTAACGGCAGCCCGCCGGCCTTTGGAGCCGTGAGGTCCCGGTTCGAATCCGGGCTCCCCAGTTTGCTGGCATGCGCTCCCCCATGGAGGGCCATAACGTCCACCACCCCAGGCCGCGGGAGGAGGGTGGGGAGGTTAAGGCCGCTCAGCGACCAAAAGATCGCTAACCCGCCCCGGCCCAGCCACGTGAGCGACGTTATGGTCGGTTGCCGCAGGCCGCCCGGCTGAACTGCGCCCGTCGATCACCTACGATGCCCCTCTCGTGGCCGCGCCCGTAGTCGTCATCCTCGCCGCCGGGCAGGGAACCCGGATGCGCTCGCGCCTACCCAAGCTGCTGCATCCGCTGTGCGGGCGGCCGATGATCTGGTGGCCGGTCCAGGCGGCACGGACCGCGGGGGCGGGCCGGGTGGTCGTGGTCGATTCACCCGAGCGGCCGCTGGCCGGAGCACTGGAGGGACAGGCGGAGATCGCCGTGCAGGAACAGGCCCGGGGGACCGCAGACGCCGTGCGAGCCGCAGCGCAGTTCATCGAGCCGGACGCTCCGGTGATCGTGCTCCTGGGGGACGCGCCCCTGATCCGGCCAGAGACCCTGGCCGGGCTGAGCGAGTTCCACGCGTCCGAGGGGGCGGCGGCCACGATCGTCACCGCGGTTCTGGAGGACCCCACCGGCTATGGCCGGGTGGTCCGCGCCCCGGACGGCACGGTCGAGCGAGTGGTGGAGACCAAGAACCCCGGAGATGCCAGCCCGCTCGAGCTGGAGATCCGCGAGGTCAACACCGGAGCCTTCGCCTTTGACGGCGCCGCGCTCCTGGCCGCCTTGGAGCAGGTGCGGGGTGACAACGCTCAGGGGGAGCTCTACCTGCCGGACGTGCTGCCGATCCTGCGCGAGCAGGAGCGCACCGCGGTGGCCTACGAGATGGAGGATCCCGATGAGGTGCTCGGGGTCAACGACCGCAGAGCCCTGGCCGAGGTGCGGGGGATCGCCCAGCGGCGGATCATCGAGCGCCACCTGCTGGATGGGGTGACCGTGGTGGATCCGCGGGCGACCGTGATCGATGTGGACGTGCAGATCGACCAGGACAGCCTGATCGAACCGTTCACCAGCCTGCACGGTGCGACCAGGATCGGGCAGGAGTCGGTCATCGGCCCCAACTCGACGCTCCGGGACGCGAGCGTGGGGAACGGCAGCCGGGTGCTCCACTCCTACGTGGTCGAGGCCACGATCGAGGATCGCGTCAGCGTCGGGCCGTTCGCCTACCTGCGCCCCGGCACGGTTCTGCGCTCCGGTTCCAAGGCGGGGACGTTCGTGGAGATCAAGAACTCCGACGTTGGGTCGGGCACCAAGGTGCCCCACCTGAGCTACATCGGCGACGCGGACATCGGCGAGAACACCAACCTGGGAGCCAGCACGATCACCTCCAACTACGACGGCTATGTCAAGAGCCGCACGCAGATCGGATCGCGGGTGAAGACCTCGGTGGACACCACACTGGTGGCACCGGTGAGCGTGGGCGATGACGCGTTCACGGCGGCCGGCTCGGTGATCGGCCAGGACGTGCCCCCGGGCGCGCTGGCCGGCTCGCCCGGGGTGGCTCGATCGGCCCAGCGCAACGTGGAGGGTTACAGCGAACGACGCCGGGCTCGCGCCGAGTCCGAGCGCGGAAATACCCGCAAGGACGACTAGCCATGCGAGATTTCGCACGTAGCGGGATTGCTGCCCCGCCCACCCCTACGTGTCCACCGCCCCGCGTACCATTGCCGACGTCATGAGCCTGCTGGAGATGCCGTCTTCCGCCAGCGAGATGCGGGTCGATTACGACAAGCGGTTGATGCTCTTCTCGGGCCGGGCCAACCGGCAACTGGCCGCCCGGATCGCCGACAAGCTCGGTGTGGCGCTGGGCAGCGTGATCACCAAGACGTTCGCCAACGGCGAGGTGTACTGCCGGTTCGAGGAATCGGTGCGCGGGGCCGACGTGTTCCTGGTGCAGCCGACCTGCAGCAACCCTCACGAGGGGCTGAGCGCCAACGACGCCCTCATGGAGCTGCTGATGATGGTCGACGCGGCGGTCGGCGGCTCGGCCCACCGGGTGATCGCCGTGACCCCTTGGTATGGCTACTCACGCCAGGACAAGAAGTCGGCTCCCCGGGAACCGATCAGCGCCCGGCTGGTGGCTCGGATGCTGGAGTCGGCCGGCATCGACCGGATCCTCACCATGGACCTGCACTCGGGGCAGATCCAGGGGTTCTTCCAGAAGCCCTGCGACCACATGACCGCTCTCTTCATCCTCACCCAGTACTTCGCCGACCTGGGTCTTGAGGACCTGGTCGTGGTCGCCCCCGACGCTGGCCGGGTGAAGCTGAACAAGAACTTCGCCTCCAAGATCGGGGCTGATCTGGCCATCCTCAACAAGGAGCGTCCGGCTCAACAGGTCGCCGCCATCAACTACGTGATCGGTGACGTCAAGGGCAAGACGGCGCTTCTGGTGGACGACATGATTGGCACGGCCGGCACCCTGGCCGCGGCCGCCCAGGCCGTGCGCGATGCCGGCGCTCGCCGCATCTACGCCGCCGCCACCCACGGCAACTTCTCCGGCCAAGCCTGGGAGAACCTGTCCACGGCCGGCTTCGAGCAGATCGTGGTTACCGACACCATCCCGCTGCCCCCCGGCGCGCCGGACAACGTCCGGGTGCTCTCCTGCGCTGATCTGCTGACCAGCTCGATCCGTCAGATCTTCACCGACGGTTCGGTCAGCGACGTGTTCGGCGGAGAGAACCAGCTCTTCTGAGACCCGACCCGGTGGCGGATCTGGGATGGAGCCGGGCGTCGTTTCGCAGCAGCCTGGTTCCGATGGTTATCGCCAACGACGAGCGTCGCTACGTGGCGGCCAATTCGGCCTCCTGCCTGCTGCTCAGGCTGCCCGAGGACGAGGTGCTCGGCCTGCGGATCGAGGATCTCACCCCGCCTGAGAGCCGCCCGATGGTCGAGTCCCTGTGGCAGACCTTCATCCAGGATGGGGTTCAGCAGGGCACCTTCGAGCTGATGATGCCCGACGGCCCACGGCTCCAGGTCGAGTACAGCGCCACGGCCAACGTCGAGCCCGGACTGCATCTCTCGATTCTGATGTTCCCGCCCACGGCCACGCCCCACGGAGCGCATGAAGTCGCCGAAGGTCACCTGGTCCTGACCGCCCGGGAGCGTGAGGTCCTGGGGATGATCGCCATGGGCAAGAGCACGGCTTGGATCGCCGCGGAACTCGGTATCTCGGGCTTCACCGTCGAGACGCATGTCCGGCATTGCCTGGACAAGCTGGGGGCTCGCAACCGCGCGCACGCGATCGCGCTCGGGCTGCAGGCCCGGCAGATCAGCCTCGATCTCACCGGTTCCCATCGCTGATATTGGGGATAGACGGTTGCGGCGCTCTGATCGAAAATCTCACGATGGAACTCGCCGGTGACCCGATTGCCTTGCGGCCCCATTTCTCCATCGAGTGCCTACGCACGGCTGCGGCCACGATCCTGTGCGTGACCGGTGAGGTGGACATCGCCACGGCACCGCGGCTGGCGGAGGGGATCCGGCGCTGCCGGGACGCGGGCGCCAGCGTGATCGTCGACCTCGAGGGGGTCGAATTCATGGACGCCTCCGGGCTGAACGTGCTGGTCAGTGCTACGCAGAGCTTCGAGGCGGGAGCATTCTCGGTGACCCCGGGATCGCCTCAGGTGCAGAGACTCTTCGAGATAACCGGGTCAAACACGCTCCTGCACATCGTCTCACCCGCGGCGCCGGCTGGCCGTAACGCGGCCTGAAGGTTCCGGCCAGCGCGAACGGGAGGCGAGCCCGCAGACCACGCCTCCCGCCGTCGCGTCAACCGATCAGCCGGTGAGGCTGGGCGAACCGGTGGCGACCAGGTTGATCGCCCGCTTCGTCGTCCTGCCCGCCCGGACGGCGGCCGCGGCGACGGCCGTCAACCTGCCACCGTGGCTGGCCAACGTGTTGCGGCCGGCCGAGGTGAGCCGAACGGAGACCGTCGCGTGCCCGCCGGCCTTGATCGAGAAATGCGCCTTCCCGATACTCCGTCCGGCGTAGTGGAGCGTCAGCGTCCCCGTGCAACGACCGGGGCCGCTGCACGCGAGGCCGATCCTCGCCGTCCCGTTCCTCACCTTGGCTGACCGGGCGATCTTGACGGCTGGGATCAGTTTCACCGTGTGGGAGACGCGGGCCGCCGCCGCCCCCGTGCACGAGGTCTCCTGGCCGGTGTAGACCAGCTTCGTGGAGCAGCCCTCGTTGTCTACCACGGTCAGCGTAACCCGGTACCTACCGGCTTTCGCGTAGCGGTGACTGGTCTTCGGGCGGGAGGTGGTCGCCTTCCTGCCATCGCCGAAGTTCCACTCGTATCGGGCCACGGTGCCGTCGGAGTCCTTCGACTTGCTGCCGTTCATATGCAGCGTCGCACCGCTGAGTGTCGAGCGGAACGCCGCCGTCGGAGCTTGGTTGGGAACCACCCCCAGCTGTCCGGGGTACCCGCCGGCACCGATCGGCGTCCCCACCGTCAAGGTGGAGGTCGAGAATGGCACCAGGGTCCCGCTGTTCCAGTTGCTCGTGAAGACCGTCTTGCCGTCCGGCATGACAACGGGCCATTCCGGTTGGTTCGCGTCGGTTGCGGTCCTCATGAGAGTTCTCGTGGTCAGGTTGACCTGATCAAGCGCGCCGGTGTTGCCAGCATCGGTCGCGTATCCCGTCGTTCCGTCTGGGGAAATCGCGAACCCGTAGGGATCCGACATCGTCGGCAGCGTGATGGGTGTCCCGGCCGTATTCGTTGAGGTGCTGATCGGCACCAGCGTGTTGTCACCGGTCTGCACCCAGACGGTGGAGCCATCCGGCGTCACCGCGGGCAAGCCCGCCCTCGGCACGGGGATAGGGGTGCCCGGTGTCCTCGTAACCAGGTTGACGGGCACTACTGAGCCGGGATGGCTGCCTCCGTTTCCGGTGCCGCTGAGATAGGCCGTTTTGCCGTTCGGCGTGATCGCGACTCCGTCGTCATTCAATCCGGCCGGAATCAATGCGCCGGCTGTGCCCGTGCTGATGTCAAATGAGGCGAGCCCTAAGTCCTGCGTCACGTACGCCTCCTTTCCATCGGGGGCGATAGCCAGCTCCTCCGGGTTAGTCCCGGGAAGCTTGACCGGCGAGCTCACCGCGTACGTGCTGAGGTTGATCGTCTGCACACTGTTGGTGTCGTAATCGACGATGATCGCCGTCTTGTCGTCGGGGGTCACCCCAGACAGCCATGGTCCAGCGCCGGCGCCGAAGCTGAACGTATGCACCGTCGCCCCCGTCGAGGCGTTGACGATCGTCACACCCTGAGGGCCGTTGGGTGCTGAGCCGTAGTAATTGGGGACGACGATGTCCCGGGATTGCCCCATGGCGGGGATCGACAGCAGCAAAATCGCCGCACCGATTTCGATGCACATACCTCGAAAAACCTTGATCCCCGCCCTCCGTGCTTGATCGTCGGCCCGCGACACATTCAACCACCGCGCCCCGCCCAGCTCGTCCGCGATGCCAGCGCCGGCCGCGCTACGCTGCCGCCACTAACGGCAACTTCTCCGGCCAGGCCTGGGAGAACCAGCCGTTCTGAGCCGAAGCGCTCAGCGTCCGAGCGGCAGGCGGAGGAGGGTGGCAGGCCGGTCCCGGCCCTGCCCCCTCGCTCAGCCCGAATGGGTTGACCGCAGAACCTGATGCGTGTCCCCGATAGCAGCCCGCACCGGCTTGCGATCACCCCGACCCCGACCATCCGTGGCCCCACCATGATGCGGGCCAGAAGACCGGGCGGCTACAGGGGAATCTGCGAGTGAGGGTCCGTGGTTGCCCGCAGACTCGACTCCTCACCCGCACTTCCGGTGCCCGGCCGAGTGCGTCAGGCCGGCTCATCCCGGGAAGCGCTCTCGCTAGCTCATGCTGACCCGGTCCCTGACCAACCTCACCGATCTCGTGCTCGCCGTCTGGGTATGCGCATGGATCGCTCTGGGTATCGCGATCGGCGTCGAGGTCAGCCACCTGTCGGCGCTCAGTGACACCGTGGTCAGCGAGGGCCGGGCGGTTCGCACCGTGGGTAGCTCGTTGCACTCGCTGAGCGGGGTGCCGCTGGTCGGTGGGGCGATCGCGTCGGGCGCCAGGGCCGTGCAGGCGGCCGGCGCCAGCGCCGTGAGCAGCGGCAACGAGAGCGAATCGACGATTACCGCTCTGAGCGTGCTGCTGGCCCTCGCGGTGGCGCTGCTCCCGTCGGCGCCCGTCCTGCTCCTGTATGCCCCGGGCCGGGTGCGCCGCCGCCGAGAGGCGGGGGCGATCCGTCACGCACTGGCCGATCCCGAGCGACGTCTCGAAGTGCGCGAATTCCTGGCCCAGCGGGCCCTTTACACGCTCGGCTACAGCCGCCTGAGCCGGCTCGGGGT
>DASZNA010000054.1:0-1871 GCA_035551655.1 Solirubrobacteraceae bacterium | reverse complement strand
GCTGGGCCGATGGTCGTGGGTCGGCCACGGGTGCAAGATCCGGGTGCACGAGGGTGAGCTGTCGATCGGCGCCAAGTCGGTCCTCGGCCAGGAGTGCACGTTCTCCTGCTACCAGCACATCTCGATCGGACGCGAGTGCATCGTCGCCGACCGGGCGATGATGATCGACTTCGACCACGGGATGGTCGAGGTGGAGCGCCCGATCCGCGAGCAGGGCATCTACAAGCGTGACGTGCGGATTGGCCACAACGTGTGGATCGGCTACGGCGCCTGCATCCTGCGGGGGGTCACGGTGGGCAACAACGCGGTGATCGGGACCAGTGCCGTGGTCACGACCGACGTCCCGGATGACGCGGTGGTCGGCGGGATCCCCGCCAAGGTGATCCGGATGCGCGAGCGCCCGCGCACGTTTCGCTGGGCCGACTGACCCGCGGCGGCACTCCGTAAGAGGGCCCTTTCAGGTGCCTTTAGCGGCAGATGGCCAGGAAGTCGAGCGCCTCATCCAGCGGCCCGGGTTTCAAGGCGAAGTCGCTCTGGCTGATCGCCGGCGTGAACCAGTCGTAGAAAGGCTTGGTGATCCCGAGGCGCTTGTGCACCCGGTCCCAGCCGAGCTTCAGAGCCTGTTCGTGGACTCGCAGCTTGCGGGCATGGAACAGGCCGAGCAGCTCCACGTCGGCGAACACGCTGGTGCAGAGCTGGCGGAACTCCTCGGCTCGGTACTCCTTGATGTGCCAGGGGTTGCCTGACTTCTGGGCTCCGGGCGGGGCCAGGGTGAGCAGATTCGGGGTCGAGATGTAGGCCACACCCCCTGGGCGCAGCAGGTCCCGGAAGTGCCTGAGCACGGCCTCAGGGTCCTGAACGTGCTCGATCGTCTGCAGAAACACGACGGCATCGAATTCTCCTGGGCGTCCGAAGGTCTCCACCAGATCCCGCTCGAAGCTCAGGTTGGCCGCCGGGTAGCGCAGGCGCGCGTGTTCGTGGGCCTCCGGGTTTGCATCGACGCCGACCACGGAGGCCGCGGTCCGGGCCAGAATCGCCGAGCCGTACCCCTCGCCGCAGGCCATGTCGAGCACTCGGAGGCCGCCCGCGCGGGCGGCGATCCATTCGTAGACCACCAGGTGACGGCGATACCAGTAGTTCTCGGCCGGGACGTCAGGGAGGGTCCGCTCGCCGGTCAACGACAGGGGCGGGACCCCCGGTGGCTGGTCCCGCTGGAGGTACAAGTTGGCCGGCACGCGGACAGGGTAATGTCCTCCGCGGCATGCAGGCGCTGCGCTCAGCGGAAGAGATCCGCGACGTAAACACGCGCTACCACGACGTGGCCGCGTCCAGCTACGACGCCAAGTGGGGGATCGACTTCGGCCAGGTCGGACAGGACCAGGTGCTGGGCAAGCTGCGCAAGCTGCTGGGCCGAGAGCTCGACCGGGGCTATGACCGGGCCCTCGAGATCGGGGCCGGGACGGGCTACTTCAGCCTCAACCTCCGCCAGGCGGGCGTGCTACGCGACGTCACCTGCACCGACATCTCGCCCGGCATGGTCAGCCGGCTGGCTGAGAACGCGCGCCACCTGGGGATTCCCGGGGTGCGAGCGGCCCGGGCCGACGCCGAGTCGCTGCCGTTTCCCGATGCCAGCTTCGATCTGGTGCTGGGACACGCCGTCCTCCACCACCTGCCGGACCTGGAGCGCGCATTTGCCGAGTTTCACCGGGTGCTCCGACCCGGCGGCCGGATCGTGTTCGCCGGCGAGCCGTCGCGCGTGGGGGACCGGATCGCCTCGCTGCCCAAGCGGGCCGCCGGCTTCGTGGCCCCCCTGTGGCGGGCGGCGCTGCGGGCCTCCCCGGCCCCTCCACCCTCGGAGGGGAACCCCGAGG
>DASZNA010000053.1:0-2545 GCA_035551655.1 Solirubrobacteraceae bacterium | reverse complement strand
TGGTGGTCGACACGCCGACGCTCGCGGTCTGCGGCGCGATGGGCTTGCCGATCTCGGCGCCGACCGAGTTCAGCGCGGGCAGGATCAGCCGGGGCATGCCGAGCAGGCCGCCCAGGGAGTACTGGAATCCGCCGAACAGCGCGTTGGCCGAGGTGTTGCTGCCCGACAGGGCCACGCCGATCCAGCCGAGGATGGGCGACAGGAGGATGAACGCGGTGCCGACCCGGGAGAAACCATGCGCCATGGAGTTGGCCATGCCCGAGTAGTTGAACACCTGGGCCAGCCCGAAAATGATCGGGCCGACCAGCAGCGCTCCCCACATCTGGTGGAACGTGCGCCGGAACGCGGCCGCGATCTGGGCGCCGCGGACCCCCTGGACGATCACGATGACCAGCCACGAAAGCAGGATCCAGGTGCCGGCGATAGCGGGCGCGAAGTCCCAGGCGATCTTGGTCGTCTTGTGTGAGAGCGAGCTGACCGCGGTGACGGTCGGCTTGACGAAGTCGTAGGTGCCCAGGTGCGACCAGGGACCGGTAGCGGCGACGACCACCGCAATGAGGATCACGAACGGAATGAAGCCCCGAGTGGCCTCACGTCTCCCAGGAGGCGCCGGTTCCGCGCCCGGGCCGGGGCTCGCTGCTGGGCCGGGGCTCGCTCCTGGGCCGACGGCGGCCACAGGCGGGGTCTCGATGGGGACACCGCCGTAGCCGAGGGTCTCGCGCGGCCGCCAGAACCGCAGGAGCAGGAGCAGCGCGCCGAACGAGACGACCGCGCCGATCACGTCGGGGAGGTAAGGCCCCAGGAACTGCGACGTCGGATACTGCCCGGCGATATAGCTGAGCGAGCCGACGACGGCCAGCGGCCACGCGCCGCGCAGCCCGCGCTTGCCGGTGACGAGCACGATCAGGATCCACGGCGGGAGCAGGGCGAGGATGGCGACGATCCGCCCGATCGCGCCGGACAGGTCGATGAGCGGCACGTTGGTCACGGCGGCCAGGGCGATGATCGGAGCCCCTAGCGCGCCGAACGATACCGGTGCGTTGTTGGCCAGCGCCGCGACGCGGATCGCGTCGAGTTCGACCACACCCAGCCCGACCAGGATCGGCGTGATGACCGCCCACGGGTACCCGAACCCGACCAGTCCCTCGAGCAGCGCGCCGAGCGCCCACGCGAGCAGGATGGTCTGGACCCGGATGTCGGCCGTGGCCCGGGAGATGAGCCAGCGCTTGAAGTCCTCGAACGCGCCGGTCTCCATCAGGGTGTTGTAGATGATCACCCCCCAGAACGTGATCCAGTCGATGGACCAGATGCCGGTGCCGGCCCCGATGGCCCACGCTTTGAAGGTGCCGCCGGTTGGCGCGTGCCACACGGTGATGGCGAGAACGATCGTGACCGCCGCGCCGATGATCACCGCCTGCCACGCAGTCATACGCAGCCCGGCCAGGAGCACCAGTAGAAGCACGATCGGGACGAGGGCGAGGAGGGTGCTGCCCAGTGTCGAATGAACCGGGTTCAGTGTCTGGATGAACGATGACCCCGAGGCGAGCAAGCTGAAATCCGAGGTCAGTGCGGGGGCTGCCTGGAACATGCGTGGTTGCCTTCCGGTGAGTGCGTCGTTGCCTTCCGGTGCCGCCTGGTGAGCCAGGTCAGTGGTTGTCTGATAACCGTGGGTGCAGTGATCTTCCTACGCAGACGATTGCAGGGCAATAGGTGACTTGTGCCGTGTTCCGGTGAGTTGCCGGGGCAAGCGGCACAAACGGCGGCGGCCGGGATGGCCTCTGCGGGCCGGGCGCCCGATCTTCGGGCGGGCCGGGCGGGCGGCGTGCCGCCGTGAGCGGGCCGGCGGGCAGGCCGGATGCGCTACGCTATGGGAACGCCGGGGACGAGCCGCGCAGGCGGCGAGCCGGATACGGCTCCGGTCCCCTCAGGCGGCGGGCGATTGGCTCAGCGGGAGAGCGCCTCGTTCACACCGAGGAGGTCACTGGTTCGATCCCAGTATCGCCCACCCAGGTCAAGGCCGGTTGTTCATCTTGTAACCGGCCTTTTTTGCTGCCCGTACAACACCGAAGTACAGCAACGTCCAAGCTGTCGAGCCATTGGCCAAGCTTCTTGAGCGCGGCGCGGGTAGCGGCCGAGGGAACCTCAGTGTAGATCTCCATCGTGACGGCGATCTTGCTGCGCCGAAGGATCTGCATGGCCACGCGCGGGTGGACGTCCAGGGCGGCCAGCAGTGAGCCGCAGGTCTTTCGGGTGCCGTGCACGGTGATCCGGGGAACGCCCGCCTTGATGATGCAGCGGTCAAAGCTCCGCTGAAATTTCGGGGCTCGATTGGCGCGCCGTGCCGGGTCGTGAATACCAGACCGGTCTCGAGCCAGGCATCTCCGACGCGCTCCCGGTCGGCGTCCTGCTGTTCCTTGCGGAGCTTGAGCACGGCGACGCACAGATCGATGAGCGGCAGGGGCGCTTCCGATGTCTCAGTTGATCCGGGGTAGCGCTCCCGGGCGCTGAGTAGCTAAGTGGCTGTGTCCAGTGTGGTAAACGAGGA
>DASZNA010000052.1:0-44410 GCA_035551655.1 Solirubrobacteraceae bacterium | reverse complement strand
CGGTGGGTCGGCCAGCGAGCACCGGGAGCGACGATCACGGTGGGGAAGCTGAGCCAGCTTGCCCACGCCTGGTGGGGCGATCGGCTGGCACCGGGCTGGCGGCCCCGCACGCCCGAGCAGAACCAGGCGATCCTGGCCCGGACCAGCGCCTGACCCACGCGCTCTCCGAGCTGTACGCGTACTACCGGCAAACCGAGCAGATGCTGGCCAACCTCCTGCGCGATGAGGACACGGTCCCGGCGGTGAGGGAAACGTTTAGGGCATTCCGCGACTATCTAGCCGGCGCCCACGACATCCTCATGCGCAACCGGAGACCGCGCGGGTCAGCCCGCGAGCGCACGCGGGCCGCTACGGGACACGCCCTGGCGTTTACCACCTGGCGCTCGCTCACCCAGGAACAAGGGCTCGACGATGCCCAAGCCGTCGAGCTCATGACCCGGCTCGTCGCCTCCGCCCGCGCCTGACCGGCACCGATCGACCCTTACCCTCGGCGTGCAGATGTACGCTTTGCCCCGTGGGCACCTCGGTTGGCCAGGAAGAGGCTTGGGTGCTCCCCGCGCGGCCTGGCGCGATCCCCCAGGCCAGACGGAGAGCCACGCGTTTCGCCACCGCGGCTGGGGCCCCGGACGAGGTGGTGGAGCGAATCGCCTTCGCGGTATCGGAAGCGGTGACCAACATCGTGCTCCACGCATATAGCGACAGAGAGGGCGAGGTACGCGTCAGCTGCCACGTCGACGGCGACCGCTTCGTCGTCCAGGTGGTCGATGACGGCCCCGGGATCGCCCCCCGTCAGGACTCGCCCGGGATCGGACACGGTCTGACGATCGTGGGGGCCCTGGCCCAGACCCTTGAGATCGCCCCGGGGCGAGACGGGCGCGGGACAGTGGTGACGATGGGCTTCGGTTCTGGCTCTGGAAGCGAACCGGCGCCGGGTCTGGAGGCTCTGTGCGTCCTGGCTCTTGAGACGGTGGCGGATGTCTCCTGTCTTGACCTCGTCCAGGACGGCGTGCTGCGACGGGTGGGCGCCGAAGTGGCGGGAGAAGCCGAACTCACCCGGTGGCTACGCGAAGCCATGCCGCCGGCCAAGCCGGGAACCGCCACATGGACCGCTCTGCGCGAAGGAGGCGCTCGGCTAGTCGTTCACGACCCCTCCGTCCCCCGCTCGCCCGTCGGAATTGGTGAACGACTGAACCTCGCCTGGTGGGTGGCAATCGCATTGCCGACCCCCGAAGGTTCGCCGCCGGCGATCTGGGGCTTTGGCGGCCGCGGTTCTGGCCGGCCGGTGCCATCCGACGACGTGATCCGCACGATCGCCAACGCAGCGAGCGGTGACCTAGCGCAGCCTGCCGGGCGAGCGATCCTGCGCGCTCAACTCCTGGCCGCGTAGGCCGGGTTTGACGCCGGCCCGAGGCAGTTGCGAGGATCGGTTCCGGACACGCGTCGCGGGCCACTAGGGCGCCGACGGGACGGGAGGATCATGGCGGACCCGCTCGAGCTGATAGCCGGTACAGAGGTCGGGTGCACGGACGGAGGTGTCGGTCATGTTCGGGGTCTGATCTTCGACCCTCTGGGGCGAACGGTCACCCACCTGTCGGTGTGCACCCGCAGTCCCAATCAACCTGGCCGTCTCGTGCCTCTTGAGAAGGTGCAATCAGGCGGGGCGGCCGTGGAGCTCAGTTGTGACCGTGACCGTTCCTACACGTTTCCCGCCAACGAGGAACTGGCGATGGCCCCTCAGTCCCAGAGGGGGGGCCGTCCTGCAGGTGCACCTGGTCCCCACGGGGAGAAGGAGCTGGAGGAGGACGAGAACGTGTATGCAAGCGACGGCCGGGCCGGACATCTCGTCGGCGCGGTGGTGGAAGGAGACAGCCCCGCTGCGCGAGGTCTGCTCGTGCGAGTCGGGCACTTCTCGGGCCGGCATCAGGTCTCTGTCCCGATCGATGCCGTGACGGCGATCGACAAGCGCGGAATTCACCTGAGCGTGGCGAAGGATGAGCTGTCAGCCGACTCCGGGCTGACCTAACTCAGCTCCCGCGCCGCCCGCCCCGGGCGGGCCCGCGCGGCCGGAGAAGCGAAGGCCTGCCGGGCCCGGGCGGCGATCGCCACCACCGCCTCACGGGCATGCTCGACCCGGTCGATGGCGGCCGGAAGCTGGCCGCGCCCAGTGCACACAGACCAGGCCTCGAGGGCCACCGGCCGGCCGTAGATGGCGGGCTCCAACCGGCTGAGCTCAGCCGGCTCTAGGTCGAGCGATCGGCGATAGAGACACGACGACATCGACCAGACGCAGGTCACGGGCTCTGGCGGCCCACGGGAGAAATCCGAAGGACCACAGTCGCGGCCCCAGGCCGGAACCGGTCCAGTCGATGATGGCCAGCCGACTCTCCGCGGTGGCTATCGCGTTGGCCGGAACGGAGTCCGGGTGCACGAAGGCGGGCGGTAGGTCGTGGCAATCATCGAGCTGAGCGACCTCATCTCGCAGGCGATCGAAAACGGAAGCTGGCGAATCGGCACCGAGGAAACGTGATCATCCAGCAGCTCGGCGGCCGCCAGGAGCTCTTCACGCGGGCCGCCGTCGAACGAGAGGTGATGCCAGGCGCCGCCCGGGCGCATGTGCCTCACCGGGTGCGCGTGGAGGCGCCCCAGGAGGGCGCCGAGAATCGCCATGGATCGCCGGGCTGGGAGCGGTCCGTGATCCTCCAGAAACTCCGTGACCAGGACCGGCTGGCCGGCGAGCTCCGACACCGGAGCAGCGTCCGCGCACCGTTCGGCCGGGAAATCCGCCTGCGCCAGACGCCCAGAATCTCCGCGTCCTCGTGCACGCCTGACAAGGGCCGGCTGGCCGGGAACACCCGGGCGACCCAGCGCGTGTTGTCCTTCCGGTCGACCCGAAACACCCCGGGCTCCAGCGGGTTGATCGCGCTGACCGGGATGCCGTAGCGGTCCGCCAAATGTCGCCCGAGGCCCTCCGTCTGCAGCGGCTCCAGCATCCGGGCCCGCCTATGGCCCGGTCAGCAAATGTGCTTTTGCGCCCGAGCGGGTAGCGCACCACGGCAAAGCGCCGCAGGAGCGCCACCTCAGAAAGGACGGAACAGGCATGTCCGAATCGGACACGTACAGGATCATCGAAGTCGCGGGGACCTCACCGGACGGAGTCACCGAGGCCATGCGCTCAGGGGTGGCCCGGGCCGCCAAGACGCTGCGCGGCATCGATTGGGTGGAGGTCAGAAGCATCCGCGGCCACGTCGAGGGCGATCAGATCGCTCACTTCCAGGTCGAGATGCGAGTGGGGTTCAAGCTCGAGTCACAGTAGCCGGATGCTCAGACCCGGAGGATCCCGCCCCAATCGGCTGGGTCGACATCGGCCAGCGTCTGAGTGAACGTCCACTGATGGCCCCAGGGATCCTCGGCCGTGTACTGACGCTCGCCGAACATCTGGTCGGTGGGCTCCTCGCGGATCTTGGCGCCCCGTTCCCGGGCCCGCTCGCAGTGCCCGTGCGCGTCCTCGACCCGCACCATCACCGAGTGGGTGGCCTCGCCGGGGCGGGGCGGGACCCGGTCGGCGCGGACATCGCCGATGATCACCGCTCCGGCCTCCCCCACCGTCATCTGCGATCGGTGGCCCTCTCCGATCTGCAGGCGCTCGGCGAAGCTGAAGGCTTCGGTCAGCCAGTCCACGGCGGCCCGGACATCCGGGTAGATCAGTACCGGGATAACGCTCACATCGGGAACCGAGCGATTGGGCCGCACGAGGATGCAGCTTAGGCCAGCCCCGGCCGGGCTGCTAAACAGGCCGAATGGACCCCCGCATCGATGTGATCACGCTCGGCGTGGCCGACCTGGAGCGGGCGCTGGCCTTCTACCGCGATGGACTCGGACTCGAGTCAGACGGGGTGATCGGAACCGAGTACGAGGGCGATGAGGTGGCGCCAGCCGGAGCCGTCGCCCTGTTCAAGCTCCGCGGAGACCTCTACCTGTCGCTCTACCCGCGCTCGGAGCTGGCCAAGGACGCCGCCCTCCCCCTCAAGCCGCCCCAGTCGGGCGAGTTCAGCATCGGTCAACTCGTCTCGAGCCGGGACGAGGTCGACGAGGTGCTGGAGCGGGCGCGGACGGCCGGAGCTGGCGTCGACGCTGCGCCACACGAACGCCCGTGGGGGATCTACTCGGGCTACTTCCGCGACCCGGACGGGCACCTGTGGGAGATCATCCACAACCCGCGGATGCCGCCCGACGACGGCGCCCAGGAGCGGTAAGGTCGATCCATGCCAAATACCTCAGCGGAGCCCGAAGAGCCTTTCGCCGACGAGTTCGACGCCCGCGTCAAGGAGCTCGGAGATTGGCGGGGGGCCACCCTGGCCAAGCTCCGAGACCTGATCAAGCAGGGTGCCCCCGATGCGGTGGAGGAGTTCAAGTGGCGAAAGGCCACCAGCCCCGGGGTACCGGTGTGGTCAGAGCACGGAATGCTCTGCACCGGAGAGACGTACAAGAGCGTGGTCAAGGTCACGCTCGCCCGCGGCGCCTCGCTCGAGGACCCGGCCGGACTGTTCAACTCCAGCCTGGACGGCAACACCCGCCGGGCCATCGACTTTCACGAGGGCGAGCCGATCGACGAGAAGGCGTTCGTGGAGCTGGTCCGGGCCGCGGTCCGGTTCAACGAAGACCGCTAGCTCGGGCTTTCCTCCAGGACCACCAGCTCGAATTCGATCCGTCCCGCGCCGACCGAAGCGCGGCCCATCGTCCGGTTCGGCGCGCGGCGCCGCTCGGTCGGACTGCCGGGGTTGAAGATCTGAAAGCCGTTCGCGGCCGTCTCTTGGGCCGGCAGGTGAGAGTGCCCGAAGATCACCGCGTCGGCCTGCGGAAACAGGCGGCGCAGACGTTCCAGCCGCCCGGCTCGAGCGCCGCCGTCGTGGATCACCGCCACCCGGACTCCGTCCAGCTCCAACTCGAGTCGCTCGGGTAGGCGTCGGCGAACCGCCGGTTCATCGACGTTGCCATAAACGGCGGCCAGCTCGCCGTACTCCCCGAGCTGCTCGAGCACCGCCTCGCCGATCAGGTCCCCGGCGTGGATGATCAGATCGGCGTCGCGCAGGTGGCGCACACAGGCCTCGGGGAGCCGGCGGGCGCCGCGGGGCATGTGGGTGTCGGCGATGATGGCCAGCCGCATCCAGCCCCAGGCTAACGATGCGCTCCTTAGGCACGAGCGGACCGGATCGGCGCCGATGCGCGACCATCCCCGGCGTGAAAGACGGTCAGCGCTTCAGCCGGGTGTTCGTGACCGGCGCTGCCAACGGCATCGGCCGGCGCCTGGCCGAGCTGGCGCTCGAGGATGGGGCGGATGTGGCGGGATTCGACCTGACCAACGAAGGCCTCTCGGAGCTCTCGGGCGCGGCGGACCGGCTGGGTCGCCGCGTCCATGTCGAGGCGGTGGATGTCCGCCAAGCGGACGCGGTGAGCGCGGCGGTCAACCGGGCCGCCGAGGCCATCGGGCCCCCTGACCTGGCTATCAACTGCGCGGGGATTCAGCTGGCCAAGCCGTTCGAGGAGCTGAGCGGCGAGGAGTTCGGGCGGGTGATCGAAGTGAACCTCGTGGGCAGCCGCAACTTCGCCGCCGCCTCGCTTCCGCATCTGGGCCCCGGCGACCGGCTGGCCCTCGTCGCCTCGCTGGCCGGGCTCGTGCCCAACTACAGCTACGCCGCCTACACGGCCTCGAAGTACGCCGTCGTCGGGCTGGCCGAGGTTCTGCGCTTGGAGTACGCGCCCCGAGGCATCGGAGTCTCCGTGGTCTGCCCGCCCGAGGTGGAGACCAACCTGGTCTACGAGGAGCGCAAGACTCAGCACCCGGCCAGCGCAGCGCTCAAGCGGACGGCGGGCACGCTCGATGTGCACAGCGCCTGCCAGGAGATCTTCGCCGGCCTTCGAGCGGGTGGGTTCATGGTCAT
The DNA here is from genome assembly GCA_035551655.1 of Solirubrobacteraceae bacterium. Classification (GTDB taxonomy): domain Bacteria; phylum Actinomycetota; class Thermoleophilia; order Solirubrobacterales; family Solirubrobacteraceae; genus Palsa-465. The sequence goes on along the minus strand of DASZNA010000052.1, from coordinate 38,471 downwards.
CCCGTCGCGTCGGGCGCGGGCGGTGGCCTGGATGGGCAAGTACGTCCCCCGCGGGCTGGCCCACGCCGGCACCGATCTGGCGGTCAGGCGCGCGCTGAGGCGGTCAGGCTGAGGTTTCGGCGCTGGGCACCTGGCCGGCCAAGGTCGAAGCCGGCTCCCGGATGCGCAGAGTGCTCCACACCGTCTTCCCGTACCCCTCCGCCCGGGCGGCCCAGCGGTGGGAGAGCTGGGCAACGATGTCCAGCCCGCGGCCATGCAGGTCGTCCGGCCCGGCGCGGAGCTTTCGCGGCATGGCCAGGGCGCCGTCATCCACCTCGATGGCCAGCTCCCGAGCGGTGCGGCGCAACCGCAGCCGGATCGGGGGTGCCCCGTGAAGGACCGCGTTGGTGACCAGCTCGGTGGCGATCAGGGCGCCATCCTGAACCAGCTCGTCGGGCAGCGACCAGCCGCGAAACGTGGTCACGGCGAACCGCCGGGCCTCGGGCACCGCCTCGTGTAACGCGGGCACGTCCAGCGTCGCGGTCTGCTGAGCGCTCTGTGAGCTGATGCCGGCCACCAGGATCGCGATGTCGTCCTCGGTCCCTTCCGGCGCCAGCGCCTGGATGAGCATGGCCGGCATCTCGGATACCGGAACCTGCCCGGACTGGACGTGCTCGGCCAGCTGGTCGATGCCGTCATCCAAATCCCGTCCCCGCCGCTCCACGAGCCCGTCGGTGTACAGCGTGATCAGCGCTTCGGTTGGCAGCTCCACCCGGCGCTCCTCGTACTGACCGGCCCCCACGCCGAGCGGCGGGGACGTGGCGATCGGCAGCCGCTCGACCGGCTGGCCGGGGCTGGCGATCAGGGGCGGCAGGTGACCCGCGTTGGCATAGCGGAACTCCCGCCACACCGGGTCGTAGACCCCGTAGATACAGGTGGCCAGCTGACCGGGGTTGATCTGGCAGACCATGGCGTCGAGCAGTTCCAGGATCTCGGCCGGGGGAAGGTCCAGCTGCGCGTAGGCGCGCACGGCGGCCCGGAGCTGACCCATCACGCTGGCGGCCCGAATGCCCCTTCCGGCCACGTCGCCGATGACCAGCGCGGTCCGGCCCGCGCCCAGCTCGATCGCCTCGTACCAGTCGCCCCCGACCTGGGTGCCCGCCACGCCCGCCTGGTAGTACGTGGCCACCTCCAGGTGATCGGAGTCGAACTGGTCGGGGGGCAGCAGGCTTCGCTGCAGCGCGTCGGCGATCTGGTGCTCACGCTCCGCCGCCTCGCTAGCCGCCGCCGAGGCGGCGATCGCCTCCTCGGCCAGGCGTCGCTGGGTGACGTCCTGGATGAAGCCCCGGATCGTCGCCGGCACTCCTGCCTCGTCGGGGACCACCTCCCCCCGAACGCGGATATATCGCGGCACCCCAGATGGATCGTGAGAGCGGCGCACGTAGTCAAACGACTCGCCGCTCACCATGGCCTCGCGGATCGTCTGGCGGACGAAATCGCGGTCCTCGGTCGCGACCACGCGGGCCACCGAGTCGTTGAAGGTGAGCGCCCCCAGCTCAGCGCGGGTCAGGCCGGTCATGCGCAGCCATTGATCGGAGGCCTGGATCGATCCGGTGGCGACGTCCAGCTCCCAGCTCCCCACCTCGGCCAACCGCTCGGCCTGATCCTGCATTCGGTGGCTGTGCTCGAGCTCGTCCCGCGTGCGCCGCGCCCGGTCGAGCTCCAGGTTGGCCCGCACCCGGGCCAGCAGCTCCCGAGCGCTGAACGGCTTGATCAGGTAGTCATCGGCGCCGGCTTCCAAGCCCTCGATGACGCCCTCCTCACCGGCCCGGGCGGACAGCATGACCACGGGAATGTGCAGCGTGTCCGGATTGGCCTGAAGCGCGGCGAGCAGTCCGAAGCCGTCCAGGCGGGGCATCATCACGTCGGTCAACACCAGGTCCGGCGGCTCCGCCGTGGCCAGCTTCAGGGCCGCCTCCCCATCCGGAGCGGTTTGCACGGAGTAGTCGTCGGCCAGCAGGGTGGCCACGTAATCCCGCATATCCAGGTTGTCGTCCACGACCAGGATCCGCGGTCGCTGATCCTCCTGTCCGGGCAGCTCGGAGCGCCCCGCCTCGCCCTCCAGGCCCGGCCCCAGCCAGCGATCCGCCTCGGCCAGGAAGCCTGCGACCTCGCGCTCCACCGAGACGCTCTGGGGCGCCGGAGCCAGCTGGTCGGCCCTCAGGTGATCGGTGCCCAATGGAATGTCCACCGTGAACGTGCTGCCGATCCCCGGCTGGCTGCTCACGCCGGGACGCCCACCATGGACCTCGGCCAGTTCCGCCACCAGCGCCAGACCGATCCCTGATCCCTCGTGGGTCCGGCCGCGTGCCCCGTGCACCCGGTGGAAGCGCTCGAACAGCCTCGGCTGCTCGCTCTCCGGCACCCCGATCCCGGTGTCGATGACCGACAGCCGGGCCGCTCCTTCGACCATCTCCAGGCGGACCGTGATCCCCCCGGTCAAGGTGAACTTCAAGGCGTTGGAGATCAGGTTCAAGACGATCTTCGCCCACATCTCCCGGTCCACGTAGACCGGCTCGGGCAGCGGCGGACAGTCGATCTCGAGACTCAACCCGGCCCGGGCCATGGCCGTCTCGAACATGCTGGCCAGCTCGGCCGTGTACTGGCCCAGGTCGACCGGCTCGAAGCTCGCCTGCGTACGCCCCGACTCCAGGCGAGAGAAGTCGAGCAGCGTGTTGACCAGCTTGAGGAGCCGCGACGCGTTGCGAGCGATGATCTCCATGCGGTGGCGCTCGCGGTCCGGAACCGCCTCGGCGTCATCGGCCAGGGCATCCTCCGCCGGACCGAGCAGCAGGGTCAGGGGGGTGCGCAGCTCGTGGCTCACGTTGGTGAAGAAGGCGGTCTTGGCCCGATCGAGCTCGGTCAGCTGCTCGGCCCGCCGTCGCTCCGCCTCGTAGGCCCGGGCGCTGGCCACACCCGAGGCGAGCTGCGCAGCCAGGAGCCTGAGGAAGGCCTCGTAGGAGTCATCCAGAGGCCGGTAGCGGTTGGCCCCCACGACCAGGAAGCCGTAAGGACGGGCCCTCTGCACGGGTTGATGGAGAGGCAGCACGACGGCGGTGTGGGGCGGCTCCTCCCAGGCCCCGGTCGGCAGTCCGGGAAACCTCTGGTCGAGATCCTCGAGCGTGGTGACCCTGCCCTCGAGGGCAGCGCCGAGCGGCCAGACGGCCTCGGGGTCACTGGCCTCGATCGCCGCGGGCCCGGCCGGATGTCCCGGCGGCATCCCGCTCGACGCGGCCAGCTCCGCGCTCTGTCCGCTCTCATCGAACAGGTAGACGAGCGTGAACGGCAGCGACCGGCCGTTCTCCTCCAGGCGGCGGGCCGCCGACTGGAGGTAGGTTCGATCGTCCCGGCCGGCGGTCGACTCGGCGCCCAGGTCGCGCAGCGTGGCCATGCGCCGCTCACCCAGGACCCGTTCCGTGTCCTCGGTGACCACGCAGAGCATTCCGGCAATCGCCCCGGACTCGTCGGCCAGCGGGCTGTAGGAGAACGTGTGGTAGGTCTCCTCCTGGTAGCCGCTGCGCTCCAGGAACAGGAGCAGGGACTCGTCCCAGGTGGCTGAACCGGTACTGAGGACGGTCTGGATCCGAGGACCGATGTCAGGCCAGATCTCCGCCCAGACCTGGCTGGCCGGCCGCCCCAGCGCCCACGGGTACTTGTGGCCGAGGGTGTCTCGCCGGTAGGCGTCGTTGCAGAAGAAGGTCAGCTCCGGGCCCCAGCCCATCCACATCGAGAACCGGGAGCCGACGAGCATCCGCACGATCGTGTTCAGGCTGCTCGGCCAGGACTCCGGATCCCCCAGCGAGGTCTTCGACCAGTCCACCTTCAGCAGGTCGCGGCCAACCTCGCCCGCGCCCTGCAGCGAATCGGCCACGGTCAGGCGCGGAGAAGAGGCGTCCATTTTCCCGGCTGGTCCCGGCAGTCCGGCGCCCCCGTCAGGCGCCGGGCTCACGCCGGCAGAGCCGCGTCTGGATCGTCGACGAGCGTGAGCGTGTCCCGCAACCCGGTGAGCTCGAACAGGCGTTGCACGGCCGGTGCTCCGCCCACCGCCACAGCAAAGTTGAATCCGTCGTCGGAGGCCCGCTGCTGTTCGGAGACGATCAGGCTCAGCCCACTGGAGTCGATGAACTCCAGCTCGCGTAGGTCGAGCACGACCACGCTGGCGCGGGCCTCCTGGCTGCGAAGAACCTGTCGCAGTGCGTCCACTGTGCTGAGGTCAAGCTCGCCATGGACGACCAGGACGGCGGCTTCCCCTCGGCGCTGGCAGACCACCTCAAGTGGCAAATCCCGGGTCACCACCTACCAGGATATCCGCATGTCACGGCGGGTGGGACCGAACTGCCCGCACGTTTCTGCTGGGCACGCGCGGGGAAGCAGATCGTCGAGGTGAGGCTGAGGCGTCTGATGTCCGCTGTGCTGGTGGCGATCGCCGCGGCGATCGTGGTCACTGCGGCCAGTGCTGGGCAGAGTGCGCACGGGGTGGCGCCCGGCGCTCCCGGGGCCAAGATGAACTGGACGCCGGCCGACAAGCAGGGCTTCGGAACCTCGACCACGCGGGCCAGCCGCGTGTGGTTCACCCTGGAGAAGGGCGAGCTGACCGAGGTCTATTTCCCCCGGATCGACACTCCCAGCTTCCGGGATCTCCAGTTTGTGGTCACTGACGGTCACAGTTTTGTGGAGCCGGAGCGCACCTCGACCAGGCAGCGCACGGTGCTCGTGGATCGGCGGAGCCTGACCTACCGGCAGATTGACACCGATGTGCATCACCGGTGGCGCCTGACCAAGACCTACGTCACCGACCCGCGTCGCTCAAGCGTGCTGATCCGGGTTGGCTTCCAGTCGCTGACCCGCCGCCCCTACCACCTCTACGTGGTGGCCAACCCCCAGCTCTCCAACGCCACCCAGAGCGAGAGCGGCGTGTGCGCGGACGGAACGCTCGTGGCCGACGACGCCCAGATGAGCAGCGCCATCCGCACCGCCCCGCGCCTTCGCCAGGTGTCCTGCGGGTTCAAGGGAACCAGTGACGGCCTGACCGACCTGCGCGAGCACCGCCGTCTGACCTGGCACTACCGGCTGGCTCCGAAGGGGAACGTCGTGCAGACCGGGCTGACCTCGCTGACCGGTCTGGGCCGACATCGGACCCTGACCGTGGCCCTGGGATTCGCCAAACGAGGCGGCGGCTCGCTGGCCGCCGCCAGCGCTTCCCTCAAGGCGGGATGGCCGGGGGTCGAGCGCCGCTACGAGGCCGGCTGGCACCGCTACCTGGCCGGGCTGGGGCGCCCGCCCCGGAGCCTGCGGACCACCACGGAGGAGCGCGAGTACCGGGTCTCCGCGATGGTCCTGGCCGCCAGCGAGGACAAGACCTACCGGGGAGCGTATGTCGCCTCGCCGACCATGCCGTGGGCCTGGGGCACGGGGCTTCAGAACCCGAGCGGGCCCTACCACCTCGTGTGGTCGCGCGACCTGTACGAGATCTCCACGGCGCTGATCGCCGACGGCGACGTGGCGGGCGCCCGCCGGGCCCTGCACTTCCTGTTCTACCGCCAGCAGGAAGCCGATGGCGCGTTCCCGCAGAACTCGCAGGTGAACGGGAAGCCGGCTCTGACCAACCTCCAGCTCGACGAGGTGGCCGACCCGATCATCCTGGCCTGGCAGCTGCGCGAGCACAGCCGCTCCCTGTGGACCCACGTGAAGCGCGCGGCTGACTTCATCGTGGGCTGGCATGACAGCCAGGGTGACCAGGCGCCGTACTCACCGCAGGAGCGCTGGGAGAACCAGGGCGGCTACTCGCCGGCCACGATCGCCTCCGAGATCGCCGGACTGGTGTGCGCGGCCAGCATCGCCGAGCGCAACGGGGATCACGCGTCGGCCAGCCGCTACCTGCAGACGGCCGACGCCTGGCAGCACAACCTGAACAAGTGGACGCTGACCACGACCGGTCCGTACGGAGGGCCGTACTACCTGCGGCTGACCAAGAACGGCGATCCCAACTCAGGCATGACTTACAACGTGGGCGACTCCGGGCCGACGCTCGACCAGCGCGCGGTGGTCGATCCGAGCTTCCTGGAGATGGTCCGGCTCGGCGTGAAATCGCCGCGCGACCCGGACATCCTCAACACGATCCGCGTGGTCGACACCCAGCTGGGCTTCACCACTCCGAACGGTGAGTTCTGGCATCGCTACACCGACGACGGTTACGGCGAGCAGCGCGACGGCCAGCCGTGGAACGTCGGGTTCCCGCCCGGCAGCCGGACCACGATCGGGCGGCTGTGGCCGATCTTCGCCGGAGAGCGCGGCGAGTATCAGGTGGACGCCGGGCAACCCGCCGCCGGTAGGCTCAAGGCGATGGCGGCCGTCCACAACGCCGGTTGGCTTCTGCCCGAGCAGGTGTGGGACCAGAACCCGCCCTCCGGGCCGGGGCGCTTCCAGCCCGGGACGCCCACCTTCTCGGCCACGCCGCTGGCCTGGAGCCAGGCCCAGTTCATCCGCCTGGCCTGGTCGATCGCGGAGCGGCGGGTGGTGGAGCAGCCCTCCGTAGTGGCCTGCCGGTACGTGAGGAAATGCCGTTGATCGCGCTGCCCGCCGGCTGACGTGACGCAGTCGGCGATCCGAACAGAGACGGACGAGCAGGCCGCGGTCGCGGACGAGCAGCGTCCGGCCAACCGCGCGCTGGTGCTGTTCGGCGCCACCGGCGACCTGGCCGCGCGCAAGCTCTACCCCGGGTTCTTCCGCCTGTTCTGCGAGGGGATGATGCCCGAGGATTTCCGGATCATCGGGTCGGGACGGCACTCTCCGGGCAGCGATGACGAGTTCCGGGAGCGCATCCGGAAGGCCCTGGAGAAGCAGGGCAGCGAGCAACTGGACGAGCACTGGGAGGAGTTCGGGCGACGCCTCAGCTTCGTCACCTCCAGCGCCGATGATGGGGAGGATCTGGCCCGGGCCGTCGAGGCGGCCGAGCAGGAGGTGGACGCCGAGGGCGAGCGGCTGGTGTACCTGTCGGTGCCGCCGGGCGCGATGCCGGCCATGGTGCGGATGCTCGGCGAGACCGGGATCGCTGAGCGCTGCGCCCTGGTGGTGGAGAAGCCGTTCGGACATGACCTGGAGAGCGCCCGGGACCTGAACGCGATCCTCCACGAGGTGCTCGACGAGTCGGCCATCTACCGCATCGATCACTTCTTGGGCAAGGAGGCGGCCCAGAACATCCTCGCTCTGCGCTTTGCCAACGGCCTGCTGGAGCCCATCTGGACGCGCGACCACATCTCCTACGTGCAGATCGACGTCCCGGAGGCCCTGGACATTCAGGGCCGGGCGGACTTCTACGAGCAGACCGGCGCGTTCCGGGACATGGTCGTCACCCACCTGCTGCAGATCCTGGGGATCGTGGCGCTGGAGCCACCGGCCCGAATCGCCGCCGAGTCGCTGCACATCGAGCGCACGAAGCTGTTCGACGCCATGCGACCGCTGGATCCCGAGCGTGTGGTGTTCGGTCAGTACGAGGGCTACCGGGACGAGGAGGGTGTGGCCGACGACTCCCGGACCGAGACGTTCGCCGCCCTGGAGGTCCGCATCGACAACTGGCGCTGGAGCGGGGTGCCCTTCTACCTGCGCACCGGCAAGGCCCTGGCCGAGGGCCGGCGAACGGTGACGATCGGCTTCACCGAGGCGCCGCTGCGCATGTTCACCGACCACGGCGCGCCCCGGGCTCGCCGGCCCAGTGAGCTGGTGTTCGAGCTCTCCGACGACCCGAAGGTGTCCATCGAGCTGCAGGCCAAGATCCCCGGCCCGACGATCTCGCTGGGAACGGCGGCCCTCACCCTCGACCTGGCCGAAGCCTTCCGCAACTCGAACGGCCTGGAGGCCTACGAGCGTCTGCTGTACGACGTGATGATGGGCGACCATCTGCTGTTCACCCGCAGCGAACAGATCGAGCGGCTGTGGGAGGTGAGCGCACCGGTGCTGGAGGATCCGCCCGACCCCCAACCCTACGAGAAGGGCAGCTGGGGTCCGCAGCCGGCGCTTGAACTGCCCGCTGCCCCGGCCTGGCGTCTGCCTGACGGGAACTGAACCCCGCCCGTCCGTCTGCCCGGGCAGCGGTGGAGCGCGGGCTTTCCGGGTAGCCGTTCAGATGTGAGGGAGCGGGAACTTGACGGTTCTCCGGGTGCGTAGTTGCGCGCCTTGGCGATCAGCGGTGGCCGGAGCCGGCCGGGCGGTGGAAACCGCCCGTTCCGGTGGATGGTGCGGGCCGGCTTCGTGGCTAGAAGCCTCACGTATGGCGTGATCGGCGTGCTCGCCCTGGCCATGGCCGTGGGCGACGGCACGGGCGGCACCGCACCCGATCAGCAGGGCGCGCTGGCGCTGATCGCCAGAGCCCCGGCCGGCCGCATCGCGCTCGTGGTCATCTGCGCCGGTCTGCTCGGTTACGCGCTGTGGAAATTCACCCAGGGCTTCGTTGGCCACGGGCCCGAGGGCGGCGGTGATCCGGACGCCAAGGATCGGGTGGCGAACATCGCCGGGGGCATCGTCTATCTGCTCTTCTTCATCGTCGCCGTGCGCACGCTGATGAGCGGCTCGAGCGGCGGCTCGGGCCAGACCAAGCACGCTGCTGCGGGTGTGCTGGGATGGCCGGGCGGACAGGTGATCGTGGGCATCGCGGGGCTCGCGATGATCGGGATCAGCCTGTACCAGCTGTCCGACGCCGTGCGAGGCAAGTTCGCCGAGGACAGGAAGACCGGGCAGATGGACCGGTCCGAGCGGAAGATGTTCATGGGGCTCGGCCGGGTCGGGCTCTCGGCGCGCTCGCTGGTGTTCGCGCTGGTGGGCTATTTCCTGGTCGAGACCGCCATCGATTTCAAGCCGAGCCGGGCCGTGGGCGTGAACGGCGCCCTAGAACGCCTGCAGCACGAGCCGTTCGGTCCGTGGCTGCTCGGGCTGGTGGCCGCCGGGCTGCTCACCTTCGCGGCCTATTCGCTGCTGGAAGCGCGCTTCCGCCGTCTCTGAATCGCCACTCGAGGCTCAGGCGTGGACGTGGCGGTAGAGGCGGCGTGCCGCTGTGGCCAGGCCGCCCTCGGGTCCCCGTCCGGAGCCCTCCTCGCCGAGCAGGTAGTAATAGCTGCCGTCGGTGAAGGCCACGTTTGATCCGGCGCCACCCGCGGGGCCCAGCCGGAAGCCGATGGCCCGTGGCACGCCGGCGACGGGGAAGAACGCGAAGCCGCCCGAACCCCGGCCGAGCCCGCGGAACTTCGCCACGTAGAAGCTGAGCGCCGCCCGAGCGGCGGCGGGGCTGGTGAAGCTCTGCATCAGCGAGAGGCCGGCCACGCCCTGATGGTCGAGGTCCTCGGTGACCGCGACGCGGAAGCCGTTGCGCGCGAGCATCCGCGTCTCGGTCGCCGCCGCTGAGGGACCCAGGCCCTCGCTGCCCACGAACGCATCAGCGCTCCGGTAGACCGAGACGTGAGAGATGACGAAGCCGGTGAGCTCGTTGTCGGCCAGGAGGCGAGCGGCAAAGGCCGGAGGCGGGCGAACCGAGGAGTGGCCGACCGTGGTCGTGGTGGGGTTGCTGGAATTCGGCGCGGTGGTGTGATGAGCGGAGCTCCCGCCACAGGCCCCGAGCACCAGCGCGGCCCCCGCCCCCGTGCCGGCAATCACAAGGCGGAGTGGCCCCATGGGGCCGAGCTTATTCGGCCGGGGCGACGGGTCACGGCCGCCGGTACTTGATGTGGGTCACCCCAGGCGCCTCGACGGCCCGGACCTGCTCGAGCTCCATTCGGTCGACCCCTTCGAACAGCCTGGTCCCGGCGCCCAAGATGAGCGGGGAGATCGACAGATCGAGCTCGTCGATCAGACCGGCGCTCAGATACTGGTTGACGACCGACGCGCCGCCGGCCAGCAAGACGTCGCGTCCATCCGCCGCTTCCCTGGCCTGCTCGAGGGCTGTCTCGATGCCCTGGCTGACGAAGTGAAACGTGGTGCCGCCCTGCATGACCAGGGGCTCGCGCGGGTGGTGGGTGAGGACGAACACCGGGTGGTGATACGGAGGGTCATCGCCCCACCAGCCCGTCCAGGGATCCTCGCCCCAGGGCCCCGAATCAGGGCCGAACATCCGGCGCCCCATGATCGTGGCGCCGATGTTCTCCCAGCGCTCCTGCACGACCGCGGAGCTGGCGTTCACCTCACCCTCGGATCCTCCATGCATCTGCTGAAACTCCCGCAGCGGGAAGGCCCAGTTGTGCAGGGCCATGGCGCCGACGCCCATCGGGTTCTCTTCGCTCATGTCGGGCCCGCCGGAGTAGCCGTCCAGTGACATCGTGATGTTCAACCGCAGTTCGCTCATGTGCGCTCCTATTCGAAGATCCTGACCCGGCCGCACACTGACTGGGGCCAGCACTAAATCTCATCGTCTGTCGGCCGTGGCTCAGTAGTAGTCCTGAACCTGCACCGACCAGCGGGCCGAATCATCGCCGGGAGCGACGCTCACCTGATAGTGGCCTGGGCCGGTGTCGAATACTTGGGTCTGGCCACCGCCGCTGTTCAGGCTGAAGGAGCGCACCTGGCTGCCGGCGCTCAACGAGCGAACCCGGGCTGTCGGGCCGGAGCAGAAGAAGATGAACGTGCAGGTCCCTGAGTAGGCCATCCGGTACGCGACCCGCCAGCGCCGGCCCCGGATCTGGAACGGCGCCGATGCCCGGCCGTCGAACGAGCTCACGCTCCGCCAGCGGGGCGCCTCGGCCACGTTGAGCGTGACGAGGCCGCCGTGCTGAAGCTTCACTTCGGGCGCCGGGCTCTGCCTGATCACGGAACCCACGGCCGCGCCGAAGGCGGGCACGGGCACGACCCGGGCGGCCAGACCCAGCTGCCGGATCAGATTCTCAGCGTCGGAGGCGGAGAACCCGCCCACCTTGGGAACCGCCACCGGCGGCGGCCCGGTGCTCACGGTCACCCGGACGCGCGTGCCGGTATCCACCCGGGAGCCGGGGGCCGGTCGCTGGCCGACCACGATCCCGGCCCGGCTCGAGCTGTAGTGGTGGACGGTCCGCGCCCGCAGATGGGCGCGGGCGAGCCGGGCGCTGACTCCGGTTTGAGTCAACCCGCGGAGGTCGGGCATCCGCACCTGCGTCGACCCGGTCAGCAGCACGGCCAGCAGCATCCCGATCAGCACGGCCAGCACCACACCGAACGCCGCCAGCGTCCGACGGCGAGAGGAGACATCGATCCGCTGCCGGGCTGACCAGGGTGCCGCCACCAGGGTGCGCACCCGCGCCGGCCGGGGACGTTCCACCGGCTCGGCAGAGACGTGGCCCGTCCTGGGTGGGCCGCTCGCCCGGTTCTCCGTCAGCGCTTCGGCCAGCTCATCGCCGTCCCGGTAGCGGTCGCCCGGATCCTTGGCCAGCGCCCTGAGCACTACGTCGCGCAGGGCGTCCGGCACGTCCGCGTCCAGGGACGGAGGTGGATCCTGCAGGTGCTGCAGAGCCAGCTCGACCGGGGTGTCTCCGTCGAAGGGCGGGCGCCCGGCCAGCATCTCGTAGAGCACTACGCCGGCGCTGTACACGTCGCTGGCCGGCGTGGTCGAACCCCGCGCCTGCTCAGGGGCCATGTAGGTGGGGGTGCCGGCGATGGTGGCCGACAGCTGGGCACTGGTACCTCCCACCAGGCGGGCCAGGCCGAAGTCCGTGACCTTCACCGTCCCGTCCCGGGAGATGAGCACATTGGCCGGTTTGATGTCCCCGTGCACAATTCGCCCGGCGTGCGCCGACCCCAGGGCCCGGCCGAGCTGCTCGGCCACCTGCCGCGCCTCCTCGAGCGGCATCTTCCCCGCGCGCAGGCGTGCGTCGATGTTTTGCCCGACCACCAGCTCGGCCACGTAGTAGAGCGCCTGCTCGGAGTGGCAGACATCGAAGATCTGGACGAGCCGGGGATCGCTCACGCTGGCCATCAGCTGGGCTTCGCGCTCGAATCGCCTCACCCAGTCGGGATCCTCGGCCCACCACGGCTTGATCACCTTGACGGCGACGGCGCGAGCCAGGCGCCGGTCGAAACCGCGGTACACCCGGCCGAACGTGCCCTCGCCGAGCAGGCGGTGGAGTTCGTAGCGCCCATCCAGAGCGCGCCCGGTCAGGTCGGGGGTGCGGGGGCCGGCGGCGGACAGTGACATCGGGTCGATCGGCGCTGGAACGTCTGCTGGGGCCCGGGCGCCCACGCCCTCAGGCCTCTGCTCCGAGCGTAGCGCCCGGGCGACGGGCCAAGACCCACTAGTTTTCCCGCGGATGAGCGACTCCGTCCTGGTCACCGGCGCCACCGGGTTCATCGGATCCCGGCTGGCTGCTCACCTGCGCGAGCGCGGCTGCCACGTCAGGTGCCTGGTCCGGGACGCCCAGCGCCCGGCGGCGCGGCGCCTGGAGCAGGCGGGATGCGAGCTGCACGTGGGGGATGTGCTTGACCCGAACAGCCTGCGCGGAGCCGGGCGAGGGATCGACGTCGCTTACTACCTGGTGCACTCGATGGGCCGAGGCGGCGCCCGCGACTTCTCCTCCCGCGAACAGCACGCGGCCACCACGTTCGCCCGGATGGCGAGCACGGACGGCGTCAGCCGGGTCATCTACCTGGGCGGGCTGGGCGACCGGCCCCAGTCAGAGCACCTGCGCAGCCGCCACCAGACGGCGGAGATCCTTCGCCGCGAGGGCCCGCCCCTCACCTACTTTCGGGCCGGGATGGTGGTCGGCCCCCAGAGCGAGTCCTACCGCACGCTCCGCTACCTGGTGCAGCGGCTCCCGGCGATGATCGCTCCGGCCTGGCTGAAGAACCCCACCCAGCCGATCGCGGTGGATGACACCCTGCGCTACCTGGCCGATGCCCTCGAGGTGCCGGAGTCGGTCGGTCGCGAGATCCAGATCGGCGGTCCGGACGTGCTGGCCTACGGAGAGATGCTCGACCGGATGGCCACCGTGCTCGGCCTTCCCGCCCGGCCGCGCATCCCGGTACCGCTGATCACACCCTGGCTCTCCTCGCTGTGGATCGGCCTGGTCACTCCGGTCGACCCCGGGGTGGCGCGACCCCTGATCGAGGGTCTGGCGGTGCCTACAGTGGTCAGCGATCCCTCGGGCATGAAGCTGTTCCAGATCTCCCCGATCGACTTCGATGAGGCGCTCCGGCGCGCCGTGGCCGAGGATCCCGAACTCGTCTCGACGTAGCGGCCCGGGCCTGACAGGCTTTTCCGGCCCACACCAGCCGAGGAGGGACATGAGTCGCTATCAGGTCGCGCATTTCCAGGACATCGAGGTGATGGACGACGGCCGGTGCCCACTGCGCCCGGTGCGCCACCACTTCGGCATCACCACATTCGGGGTCACCACATGGACGGCCAACGCGGCCGGTGACCGGTTGATCAACGAGCACGATGAGAAAGACGTGGACAAGGAGGAGCTCTACCTGGTGCTCCAGGGTCGAGCCCGCTTCGAGATCGATGGCGAGCCCGTCGACGCTCCGGCCGGGACGTTCGTGTACGCACCGCCCGAGGTGAAGCGCACCGCGTTTGCCGAGGAGGCCGGGACCACGCTGGTGGCGATCGGCGGAGGCGCCCCGGGCCGGCCCTTCGAGGTGGGGCAGTGGGAGATCACGGCGCCGATGATGAAGTTGTTCAACGCGGGCGAGTACGCCCAGGCCGCCGACTGGGTGACCGAGCGCCTTGAGTCGGGCGAGCTCAAGCCCGGGAGCATGCTCTTCTACAACCTGGCCTGCGCCGAGAGCCTGGCCGGGCGCGGCAAAGCGGCGATGCAGCACCTGACACGGTCGATCCAGATGGACGAGCGATCCCGGGAGCTGGCCGCGCAGGACTCTGATTTCGACCCCATCCGGGACGAGCCGGAGTTCCGAGCGCTGGTCCCAGATTCCGCGGGCTAACTGATTCACAACCGAAGCTTGCGCCTCGGTTAAGCCGGCCATGTGCATATGCGAACCGTGGGGATCCCGGTTCGCCGCCCAGGAGTCATGTGGCGCCAGGCCATCGCCTGGTGCGCTCTCGCGGTCCTGTTCACCGGCTGCCTGCTGATCGTCATCTACGCGTCGGACGGCCGCTCGCCCCTGGTATTCGGCAGCCACAAATGGTCCACGTTCCCAGTCTGGCTGGCCGGACCGTTCCACGGGGTGTTCGGCCATCTGCACCTGGCCTCGGCGGCCCTCAGCGAGGCGCTCAGCGTCGTGATCGGCGCGATGACCGCGGCCTACTTCGCGGTCCTGTGGGCCTGGCGCTCGGTTTCCGTGCGGGTGCTGGTGGGGTTCGTCCTCGTGACGGAGCTCGTACTGCTGGCCGGGCCTCCGCTGCAGCTCAGTGACCTGTTCAACTACCTGGCCTACGCGCGGCTCGGCGCGGTGCATGACCTCAACCCGTACACGCATGTGATCAACGCCGAGCTGACTGACCCTTCGTTCCTGCTGGCCACGTGGCACAACTGGCACAGCCCGTACGGGACCCTGTTCACCGCCCTCACCTACCCGGCGGCGTTGCTGCCCCTGGCCGGCGCCTACTGGACGTTGAAGCTGGCCACCGTGCTGATGAGCCTGGCCTTCCTGTGGCTCGTCGGCCGGTGCCCGCGACTGCTGGGCCGCGATCCGCGGCTGCCCGTGCTGATCGTGGCGGCCAGCCCGATCTACCTGGTCTATGCGGTGGGCGAGTTCCACAACGACTTCTTCATGCTGGTGCCGGCCATGGGTGCGGTGGCGCTGCTCCTGTCCGGCCGCTACCGCTCGGCCGGAGCCGCGCTGGCCGCCGCCGTCGCCGTGAAGATGACGATGGTCCTGCTGCTCCCGTTTTTGCTGGTGGCGGCCTGGCCGCAGCAGGCCGCCCGCCGGGTGCTCGAAGGGATCGGGCTGGCGGCGATCCCGCTGGTGGCGATCAGCTTGGCCCTGTTCGGCCCCGCTCTGCCCAACCTGTCCGGCCAGAGCCAGCTGCTGACCGGCTTCAGCGTCCCCAATCTGCTGGGTTGGATGATCGGGCTGAACGGCGGCACCCCCCAGCTCGTCCGCGACATGAACGGGCTGATCATCCTGGTCGTCGGCTACCAGCTGCTGCACCGCCGGGACTGGCTGACCGGAGCGGGCTGGGCCACCCTGGCCCTGTTGGCCAGCCTGGGCTGGCTGATGCCGTGGTACGTAATCTGGCTGCTGCCGCTGGCCGCGCTGGCCGCCAATACGACCCTGCGCCGCACGGCGCTGGCCGCCAGCTTGTACCTGATCATCGCGTTCCTCCCGGCCACCAGGCTGGCGCTGTCTGACCTGCACATCAACCTGCAGGCGGGACCCGTGGGACTGGCCGCCTCGAAGTACCAGTGGAACGCCCAGTGGTACCGCCGCGGGCTGATCCGGCCGTGGGTGCGGGAGGCTGCCCTGCGCGACCTCCGGCACTGCCGCCGGACGGAGCCCGACTGCGACCTCTCGCTGCGTTCGCTCGAGCGCCGCGGGGTGTGATCAGAGGCGGGGTCACTCCCGCGGCTGACTTTGAGTTCAGCCGCGGTCACCCGCGGCGGGATCTCGGGGTTTGCCAGTGCCGCGCCCCGGGTACGGGCAGCTCGGGATCGAACGGGTCAGGAGGTGGGAGATGCGTCGGTTCGGATTGGCCCTGGCAACGGCAGGGTTCCTGCTGGGAATAACCGCTGGCCCGGCCATCGCGTCGACGGGCTCGTTCGAGCTCACCGCCCACTCCCCCACCGTCTCGAGCTACGCGCCGACGTTCACGGGCAATGGCCTCCTGGGCGTCCGGGTACCGGCCGCCGGTGAGGGCTACGCGAATGGCAACGTGCCCGCCCAATCCGAGCTCGCCGGCTTCTATGCCAAGCCCACCCATCCGGCCAACCCGTCCCAGGGCGTGCAGCAGCGCGCCAACATCCCCACCTGGTCGACCCTCCTGTTCGGCGACGGCACCGATACCTACGGCACCAGCAGCGGGCATGTGGCCGGCTGGAATCAATCGCTCGATCTGCACACCGGAATCGTCACCACCTCGGGCACCTGGGCGGCGGCGGACGGACATTCAGCCAGCTTCTCCTACCAGGTGTTCACCGACCGGGCCGCTGCGCACCTGGGCTTGGTGTCACTGAAGTTCACTCCCCACTGGAGCGGAACCGCCACGGTGACCGACGAGATCGATGGCACGCCGGCCAACCTGACCGATCAGGTGAGCAAGGGGTTCAACCCGGCGCTGCGCCAGATCTACGTGGAGGTGGCCACCCAGACGACCGGGATCGACGCCGCCATCTCCAGCCGGCTGACCTCCAGCCCGAGCGTTGCCGGCACCCCCACGGAGGTCGATGAGAGCCAGGATCAGAGCATCGGGCAGCGACTCAGCTTTCCGGTCAGCGCCGGCTCGACCTACACGTTCACCAAGTACGTGGGGGTCGACGATCCCAGGACACGGCCAACCCGCTAAGCGCTGCGCAGGGTGAGGCAGCCGGGGCCTCGGCCTCGGGCGCGACCAAGCTGCGGGCGGCCAACCAGCGCTCCTGGGGCGCGATGTGGAAGGGCCGGATCGACGTGCTCGGCAACCGCACGCTGGCCACCGACGTCAACGCCAGCGAGTTCTACCTGTGGTCAAACACCCGGCCCGGTGTCAACTGGAGCATCTCCCCGGCCGGGCTGTCCTCCAACGGCTACGACGGACACATCTTCTGGGACGCCGAGACCTGGATGTATCCCTCGCTCCTGGCCCAGCATCCCGACCTGGCCGCCGGCATGAACAACTACCGGTTCCAGCGGCTGGGGGCGGCCCGCCAGCACGCCACCGCCACCGGGTACCAGGGCGCCCGCTTCCCCTGGGAGAGCGCGCTCGACGGCACCGAGCAGATTCCGCCCCCGCCGTCGATTAACAGTGAGGGCCTCTACGAGATGCACATCACGGCCGACATCGCGCTGGCCCAGTGGCAGTACTACCTGGTCACCGGGAACCGCAGCTGGCTGCGCCGGCGAGGCTGGCCGGTGCTCTCCGGAGCCGCCACGTTCTGGGCCTCGAAGGCCACCCGGGGCGCCGACGGGCGCTACCACATAAACCAGGTGACCGGCCCCGACGAAGAGAACCCCGACGTCAACGACGAGGTCTACACGCTGGTCGCGGCCAAAACGACGCTGCAGGACGCGGTCCGGGCCGCGCACGCGATCGGCCGCTCGGCCCCGCGCAGCTGGTCCACCATCGCCCGCCGGCTGGCCATCCACACGAGCCGGGTGCAGGGCGTGCGGATCTACAAGGAGTTCAGCGGCTACCGGTCACAGATGGTCAAGCAGGCCGACGTGACGATGCTGCAGTACCCGTGGCTCTATCCGATGTCCCACCGGGTGGCCCAGAACGATCTGAACTTCTACGTGCCCCGCTCGGACCCCGGCGGCCCGTCGATGGATGACGCGGTCAGCTCCATCGACACCTCCGCTCTGGGCAGTCCCGGCTGCGCCAGCTTCGTCTACACCGAGCGCAGCTACCAGCCGTTCATCCGGGACGTGTTCCACCAGTTCTCCGAGACCCGGTACGGCGGCGCGTTCACGTTCATGACGGGGATCGGCGGGTTCCTGCAGGAGTTCCAGTACGGGTACTCGGGATTGCGCTGGGGCTCCAGTGGGGTCAGCCTGGCGCCCAGTCTGACTAAGCAGCTGGCCGGCGTGACGCTGCACAACCTGCGCTCGCGCGGCCGGGTGTTCACCGTGTCGGTGCGACGCCGGGTGAGTTCGGTAACCCTGATCTCGGGCCGCGCGCTCCGGGTCATGACGCCGGCCGGGACGCGCACCGTTCGCCGCGGACACGCGCTGCGGCTGCGCACGGCGCGGCCCGATCTCAAGCGGACCTCTGACCTGGTCCGCTGCCAGCGCACGCAGGCCAGCTCCTCCGAGGTGGGCGCGGTCCCGCTGGCCGGGGTGGACGGCAGCCCGGCCACCGACTGGCAGCCGGTGAAGCTGCCCGCCGTGTTCACCACCCGCGTGACGGGCGGGACCCGGCGGATCTCCCGCGCGACCGTGCGCTGGGGTCATCTGTGGCCGCTGGTCACCGCGCCCAACGTGCCGCCGGCGCCCGGTCCGGTCAAGACGGTGCGTGCGTCCGACTACACGGTGCAGGTGTCCACGAACGGCCAGACCTGGCGGACGGTGGCCCAGGTGAGCGGCGTCACCCAGCGGTCGGTCGACCGCTTGCGGTTCCACTCGGTCCGGGCCAGGTGGGTACGGCTCGTGCTGACCCAGGGCAGCCAGCCGCCGATCCCTCCGAGCACCCAGGATCAGAATCCGCCCCCCACCACGCCGATGCTGGAGGAGCTGACGATTACCCGGTAGGGCTCAGGCGGCCACGTCGAGCAGGGCCCGGGGGGTGAGCGTCACCCGCAGGTCCCCTGACTCGACGGCCACCCGCCGCCCGCCCCAGGGGGCCTCCTGGGGAGGCGGGACCGGGTCCGGGTGCAGGACGTACAGCCCGTGCAACCGGTGGGCGTAGCGGATGGCCTGAGCCCGCAGCGCCCGCTGGGCGTGCTGCGCGGAGAGTCGCCAACCGGCGGCCAGGAGCTGTGGCCCGTGCCACAGCTCATAGCGCCACCGTTGAAAGGCGATCCGCCCCCGAGGGAGCAGATGCAGTTCGTAGGTCAACTCGACTGGCTCAATCATCGTCCGCGTGAGGTCACCGTCCCACTGGACCATGCTACCCAGCCCCGACGCAGCCTTCCGGAGTCTCAGGGCGGCCGCCGTCAGGCCGCTTCGGTGAGTTCGAGGGCCGGCTCCTCGCCCAGTCCGGGTGAGGGGTCGAGCGCCGGCTCGGCCTCCACGGCCACCGGGCGGCCGGGCCGGGGCAGAACGAACAGGGCGACGATCCCACCGGCGGCCACCATCACGGCTCCGATGCCGAAGGCCAGGTGGTTGCCCCCGATCAGGGAGCTGGCCAGCCCGTGGTGAGCTGCCTCCAGCGCGTGTGAGTGGCTGGTGGCCACCGTGCCGAGCACGGCCAGGCCAAGTGCTCCGGCCACCTGCATGGAGACGTTCACGATCCCGGAGGCCAGACCGGCGTCCTCTGCAGGCACGTCGGCCATTGCGATGGTCAGCAGGGGCATGAACGCGCTGCCGATGCCCAGCCCGATCAAGAAGAACGCGCCGAACAGCGTGGGAAAGAACTGCGAGTGCAGTCCGGTGGTCTGGAGGATCACCATCCCGGCCACCACCGAGGTCATACCTCCGAGCAGCACCCGAATCGGCCCGAACCGAGCCACCATCCGAGCCGTCAGACCGGTCGACAGAGCGGCCACGGTCAGGGTCCACGGCAGGTAGGTCAGTCCGGCCTGCAGAGGGCTGTAGTGGAGCACGTGCTCCAGGTACAAAGTGCCCAGGAAGAACGTCGAGTACATGCCGGTGACCAGGAAGCCACGAACCGCGCTCGAGGCGACCAGACCGCGCAGGCGGAGGATGCGCAGGGGCATGATTGGGTTGGCCACCACCGATTCGGTGACCAGGAAACCGGCCATCAGTACCAGCGCCAGCGCACCGAACCCGAGCACGTCGGTGGAGCCCCAGCCATTCTCGGATGCCTGGACGATCGCGTAGACACCACTCATCAGCGAGGCCGTGACCAGCGACGAGCCGATCCAGTCAATGCCGCCCTGCAGTCCGGTACCGGGATCACGCGAGATCAGCGCGCGGCCGGCCAGAATCGTCAGGGCGCCGATCGGCAGGTTGACGAAGAAGATCCAGTGCCAGTTCAGGGCGTCGGTGAGTGCCCCGCCCGCCAGCAGGCCCAGTGAGCCGCCGGCCACCGCGGTGAACACGTAGGCGCTCATCGCCTTGGCGCGTTCCTGCGGCTCGGGGAACTGCGTGACGATGATGGCCAGGATGGCCGAGGCCTGGAGGGCCGCACCCACGCCCTGGGCGAACCGGGAGCCGATCAGCATCGCCTGATCGGTGGCCAGGCCGCACAGCAGCGAGGCCACGGTGAATACGCCCACGCCGACCAGGAACACGCGACGGCGACCGAGCAGGTCGCCCATCCGGCCGGCCAGCAGGAGCAGGCTGCCGAAGGTGACGAGGAAGGCGTTGACCACCCAGGTGAGCTGGCCCTGGGAGAAGTGGAGGTCCCGCTGGATCGCCGGGAGCGCGACGTTCACGATCGTCGTGTCGAGCACGATCATCAGCTGGGCGAGGCACACGACGAACAGGGCGATCCACCGTCTGCGCTCGCTGGAGGGGGAGGAAAGAAACTGGGTCATAAATGGTTCCCGACTGTTGTGATTGCCCGGACCTGGCGCTAAACTGGAGGCCACCTCCGTATAACTAAGTGGAGGCAGCCTCCGGTTTACTATACGGAGGGTGCCTCCGGTTTGTCAAGCAGATTGCCGGAAAAGACCCATGGCCACCTCAGAAACCGCCATCGCCCGTCCCAAGCGAGCCGACGCCCAGCGCAACTTCGACAAGGTGGTTCAAGCGGCCCGGGAGGCGTTCGCCGAGACCGGGACGTCCACGTCACTGGAGGACATAGCCCGGCGAGCCGGCGTGGGGATCGGCACCCTGTACCGCCACTTCCCCAACCGCCAGTCGCTGCTGGAGGCGGTGTACGTGGGGGAAGTTCAGGATCTTTCGCAAAGCGCCGAGGAGTTCGCTGCGCTTCCCCCCTGGGAGGCGCTGGCCGGGTGGCTGGGCCGTTTCGTGTCCTATCTGGCCACCAAACACGCCCTGGCCGGCGAGATGCTCCAGTACATGGATCGCTCGGCTCCGCTCTTCCAGGAGTGCCGCTCGCTGATGTACGCCGCCGGGGAGCCGTTGCTTGAGCGGGCTCAGAAGGCTGGCGTGGCGCGGGACGACGTCGCCTTGGCGGACATCATCCAGCTGCTCATGGGCATCGCGAACCTGCCCGCCGCTGAGCCCGAGACCATCCAGCGGCTACTCACGGTCGCTCTGGACGGGCTGCGCTACCGCCCCACCGCGGCCTAGTGTCCTAACGCCGCGCGGCCCCGCCCCCGCGCGCCGTCGAACTCGGCCGCCGCCTCTACGAAAGCCTCGAAGATGGCCAGCTGGGCGGGCTGTCTGATCAGGCACTCGGCGTGCCACTGCACGCCCACCACGAAGCGTCCGTCGTTGGACTCGAGGCTCTCGATTGTCCCGTCCGGCGCGTGGCTGGTCACGCTCAGGTTCGCCCCCAGCCCGTCCACGGCCTGGTGGTGGAACGAATTCACTCGGGTGCGCCGGCGCCGGAGGATCCCGGCCAGCCGGCTCGGGCCGGTGAGACGGATCCAGTGGGTCGTCTGATGCCCGGGTTCCGGTTGACGGTGCGTGATCTCCGCCGAGAGGTCCGGGAGGTGCTGGTGGAGGGTGCCGCCGCGCGCGACGTTGAGCACCTGCAAGCCGCGGCAGATGGCCAGAATGGGCATGTCCCGGAGATCAGCCGCGCGTATCAGCTCGAGCTCGAACTCGTCCAGCTCCGGCCAGGTCGGCCCCAGCGCGACATGCTCATGCCGGAGGTAGGCGGCAGGGTGAAGGTCGGGGCCGCCGGACAGGCACAGCCCGCTCACCCGGTCGAGCAGCGAATCGATCGCCCCGTGGCTGAGCGGTGGGACGACCACGGGCAGGCCACCGCCGGCCTCGATCGCGTGCATGTATTTGAGGCCGAGCACCATCTCGGCCTGGGCCGGCTCGCCCTCGGGGGTCGGTGGGGTCTGATCCGCGGCCCGGATCTCCGATGTCGTCACCGCGATCAGCGGCGTCGTCCCGCCGGCGGCATGGTGAAGAGGCTCGCGGCTGGCCGCGGATCGAGGCTCAGACATGGTGGCCACTGAAGGTTCCCCGCCGCCGGTTCGGGCGGCATTGGCCACCCGGACAAGATCCGCGGACGATCTCGCGCCCCACGGCCGATGGACGCGCTTCCGGCCCCGGGCACGATGCTGGTCAGATGCCGGCGAGCGAGCGAGTGACGATCATGCGCCATCCCACCAGCGATCCCCTGGCGGGACCCGACCCTGTGGACGAGCAGCTGCCCGACTGGGCCCGCTGGGCCCCTTCAGCTCCGTATTCCCTGGGCGCCGAGGAGGAAGTGATGGTGCTCGAGCCCGGGTCCTGGAGGCTGGCCCGGGACAGCGAGGTATTGCTGGCCAATCTGCCGATGGATCTGTCCTCCCACATCAGCGCCGAAACGCACGATGCGGTGCTGGAGATCGCCACGCGGCCCCATCGCGAGGTGGCCGGGGTCGGTGCCGAGCTGCGGCGCCTGCGCCGCCGGCTCCAGCAGCAGGTCGATCGAGCCGGCCTGCGCATGGCCGCCTGCGGAACCCACCCGGCGGTCACCTGGGAGGACGTGCGGGTCTCGCCAGGCAGCCGGTATCAGCTGATCCTGGAATCCATGCGCGGCCTGGCCCGGCGCGAGCCAACCTTTGCCCTACACGTCCACGTCGGCGTGCCTGACGGCGCCGCGGGAGTGGCCCTGCTAAATCGGATGCGCACCCATCTGCCCCTGCTGCTCGCGCTGTCTGCCAACTCGCCGTTTTGGCAGGGCCGCGACAGCGGCCTCAGCTCGGTGCGAACCCCCATCTTCCAAGGGTTTCCCCGGGTCGGGATTCCACTCGCCTTCGCCTCCTATCTGGAGTACGTCGACGTGGTCGACCAGCTGCTGCGCTGCGGGGCGTTTCCCGAGCCGTCCTTCCTGTGGTGGGACGTGCGGCTGCGACCGGTGTTCGGCACGGTGGAGGTCAGGGTGATGGACGTCCAGTCGACGGTTGAACGATCGGTGGCCCTGACGGCGCTGATTCAATCGATCGCCCGCCTGGAGCTGGAAGAGGGCTTTCACGACGGCGCTCTCATCCACGCTCCGGAGATCCTCAACGAGAACCGGTTCCTGGCCGCTCGGGACGGGATGGACGCGCGCTTCCTGGACCCGGTGAGCGAAACCTCCGTGGAGGCTCGCGATCTGCTGGCTGAGCTGCTGTCCGCCGCGATGCCGCACGCCCAGGACCTGGGTGCCGAGGATGCGCTCAGCTTGATCCCGGACATGGCTCGGAACGTTGGCGCCGAGCAGCAGCGCCGAATCGCCGAGACGATGGGCATCGAGCGGGTGATTTCGATGCTCTCCGACCGGTTCAGCCCGCTGTAGCGGTCCCGACAGGCAGCAGGGACTAGCTTTTGGCGAAGTGAGTGATCGCCACAGCCGCCGGGTCAATGAGCTCCTCGAGGAGGCGGCCACGGCGCATGCCCAGCTGATCGAACGCGTGCCGGCGGACATCGCGGAGTCGATCCCGGTGGACGCGCAGGGTCTAGCGGCGGCGATCGACTACCTGGCCGAGGCGGCGGGGTTCTCCGCGGAAGAGCGCCGGGGACTGATCCGCCCGCACGGGGTAAACCCGGCCGTCTTGCACGCCCGGGTGTTCGGCGCGGCGCCGCTGGGCCGGGGGACGGTGATCGGGGCGTTCGTGGAGGGAGCTAGGGTACGAGCCGACGCGCTCAGCGCGCTGGCCGACGCCGCGGGCGGTTCGGAGCTGGGTCAGTCGGTGCGCCGGCTGCTCACGGCCGACCCCCTACCGGGTGAGGGCGAGGCCGAGACCGAGCAAGCGGTGGAGGCGCTGCGCGCCGCCTACGCGGCGCACGAGCGCGCGGCCATGTTGATCGCCCAGCGCCTGGATGCCGACTCGGAAGCGGACTAGAAGACCTGGGAATCGGTCCCGATGGCCACCATCGGATGCCGGCTGGGCCGAAGCCAGCGCAGCACCGCCAGGAGGCGGCCCCTGGGTAGCGCCACGCAGCCCGCTGTGGCTCCTCCGACCCAAGCGTGCAGGAAGATGCCCGAGCCGGGCGCGCCCGCCCCTCCGCGTACCGGATCGGTGTTGAAGCGCAGAACCGCGAAATAGGGATAGGCCGCCTTCTCGGTCCACAGAGCTTCCGAGCCGGACGCAAACGCGGGCTTGGTTCCGCACGCCACGTGCACGAAGCGGTTGTACATCGCCGAGTAGGGATCCTCATCCCACCAGTCCCCGCACACCAGGTGGTGGTAGCCGAGGTGCAGACCGCCGGGGTTGGACCGGTTCCCGTACAGCGTCGACTCGAGGCCATACACGCCGATCGGGGTCGAGCCGTCGCCCTCCCGCCGGTGGCGCTTCAAGCCGCCGTAGCCGATCTCCGACTGCCATGGGCCGAACTTCAAATGCCAGCGGGCATCCGAGCCGGAACGCACATACGCCCGCAGGATGGCCAGGTGATCAGAGGGATCGAGTGTGGGGCTGGAGACCACGATCAGCTGACGCGCCCGGGATGAGACGTGCCGTGGCTGGGCGGCGGTCGCCGAGGTGGCAGCGGCTGCCAGCATGACGATCGCCGTCCCCGCCGCTGCCGCCTGCCTGCGCCACCGCCTCACCCGTCCAAGTATTCCATTTCCTCCTTCCACCCCCCCACCCTCAGTAGTCGATGGCGCCGCCGTCTCGGCGCTCGGGTTGGCCGCCGCTCGTCCGGTGGAGACGGGCCGCAGTGACCGGCTGATCGAGGACCCCCTGGCCCGCCGCCTGTTCGAGGCCGCGGGCCTGATCTGCCCATGCGATTGGACGAGGTGCAGGAGATCACCACGCTCGAGCTGGCCGCGCAGTACGGCCGGGACCTCAGAGACCCGTTTGGATCACCGGACGCTGAGGCAGATGGACCCCCGTGGCTGAACACCCGGTTCCTGGTGGGCAGTCGTTAGCTGCCGAACGGCCAGGGGAACCCTTGAGGTTATGAGCGAACACGAGCCCCACAGCCGGCCGGAGGATCCCCAGGAGGACGCCTCCGAGCGCGAAGCGCAGGCCGAGGATCCGACGTCCCCAGTGCGTGGATTCGAGGATCTGGACGAGGCCGAGGCGCAGGCAGGCGAATTCGAAGAGGGCTGAGGGCAGCGCCCTGTCTGAAGTCGATCAGGCCTTCCCCCGGCTGATGACCGGGCTGGATTATCCGATGCTGCTCATCACCACCCGGGTGGCCGACGAGATGGACGGCTGCCTGATTGGCTTCTCCACCCAGTGCAGCATCCATCCGCCGCGGTTCCTGGTGTGCCTGTCGGACAAGAACCGCACCTACCGGGCGGCTCGGCGGGCCGAGGCGCTGGTCGTGCATGTGCTTCCCGCCGATGCGGAGGAGCTGGCCGAGCTGTTCGGCGGCGAGACCCAGGACGAGATCGACAAGTTCGCTCGCTGCCGGTGGCATCCGGGGCCGGAGGACCTGCCGATCGTGGATGCGTGCCGGCGCTGGTTCGCCGGACGGATCGTCGAGCGGCGGGAGTTCGGTGACCACATGGGGTTTGTGCTCGAGCCGTTCGCCGTGTCCGCGGAGGACCAGGACGAAGGCTTCCTCAACTTCCAGACGGTGAAGGAGATGGAACCGGGCCACGAGCCCTGATGGCTCGGTTCGGAGCTAGGCGAGCTTGACCTCGGGCGGGCGGCCCGAGCGCCAGATCCCCCGCGGCATTGCCTCCGTGGTGAAGGGAAGCGCAGCGCGACCGGCTCGGTCGAGTGCGATCAGACCTCCCGTTCCTCCCAGTCCACCAACCTCTTCCAGGGCCTGCTGGGTGGCCCGTTCGATGGGGGCGCCCTGCGCGAGCTGGGCCGCGATCCACCGGGCCACTCCGACGCGGATGAAGGCTTCGCCGTCACCGGTGCAGGACACCGCGACCCGCTGGTCGGCCCAGGTGCCCGCGCCGATCATCGGCGAATCGCCGACCCGTCCGGGGGGCTGACCACTGATCCCACCCGTTGAGGTGGCGGCGGCCAAGTGGCACCGGAGATCGAGGCAGACCGCTCCCACGGTTCCGCGGTCCTCCGGTTCCTGGCTCGCCCGCCGGCGAGCCCGCTGTCGGTCGGTGATGAAGTCGGCGTTCTCCCACCGCTCGGCTCCCCGGTCGAAGGCCAGCTGCTCGGCTCGCTCGCCGATCATCAGGACCTGATCGGTCTCGAGCACGAGGGCCGCGGCTCGAATCGGGTGACGCACCGTGCGCAGCCCGGCCACTCCGCCGGCGGCTCGATCGAACCCCCGCATGACGGCGGCGCTGTGCTCCACCGATCCGTCGGAGCAGAGGGCTGCGCCGTAGCCGGCGTTGAACAGCCCGCAGTCCTCCAGCTCCTCCACCGCGTGGGTCGCGACGGCATCGGCCTCTTCCCCCGCTTCCAGCCGGCGGCCGGCCGCTCGAAGGACCTCGTGCAGGGTGTCAGTTGCCTCCTGACCGTGTTCGCGCAGCTCCGCTCCCAGCGGTCCCGCACCGGCGTGGAGAAGGATCGTGGGCCGCCCAGCCGGCTCCCGGTCATGCGCCTGCATCGGCCGATAGAACAGCACATCCGCTCCCAGGGCGCTGTATCGTGGCTGCCGGCCGGATCACCGGCCGTTTCGCTTCGACGAGGAGGGCTAGGGCATGCAGATTCCGGTTGTCGGGCGTCTAGCCGCGGGGCTGTGCGCGGTGAGCGCGTGCGCGGCGCTGGCCGCGGCTCCGGCGGCAAGCGGTCACGGACTGCTTCACGGGCCCAAGCACAAGCTGACCGCCAGCACCAGCACGAACTGGTCGGGCTACACGGTGGACGGGACCAATGCCACATCCGTAACGGGCAACTGGACGGTGCGGCCGGCCACCTGCGCCCCCAAAGAGACCAGCTGGTCCTCCCCCTGGGTGGGCATCGACGGGGACAACAGCAGCACCGTCGAGCAGACCGGCACCGACACCGACTGCACCAGCGGCACGCCCAGCTACTACGCGTGGTGGGAGATGTACCCCGCGCCAACGCAGGTGATCAGCAAGACGATCAGTCCGGGTGACTCGATGACCGGAACCGTGACGTACGGCACGTCCGGATTCACGATGACCCTGACCGACCACACCGCGAACTGGAGCTACTCCACGACGCAGAGCACCACCAAGGCGCCGCGCACCTCGGTCGAGTGGATCGTGGAGGGACCTTCCAACGGCACCCTGACCAACTTCGGGACGCTGAACTTCAGCACCGACTCGGCCACGATCAACGGAGCCAGCCGGTCACTGAGCGCGTTCGGCTCATCGGCCAACTCGATCACCATGACGACCAAGAAGGGCGTCACGCGGGCCGCGCCAGGAACGGTGAGCGCTCAGGGCGCCTTCGCCGACACCTGGTTTCACGGTTAGCCGCTTTCCGCTCTGAGAGAGAGTCGGGGCCGTTCGGGGTACATCTTCCCCGGATAACCCCGACTTTCCAGGAGTCAGAGCGTGGCAACCGAGGTCTCAGAGAAGCAGGCACGCGAGGTCGCCGAGGCGGCCCGTGAAACGGAATGGAAGCTGCCCAGCTTCGCCAAGGAGCTCTTTCTGGGCAACTTCCGCTTTGACCTGATCCACCCCCAGCCGCGGCTTGAACCGGCGGCGGTGGAGAAGGGCGAGCGCTTCCTGGCCCAGCTGTCGGAGTTCCTCAAACGGGAGGTCGACCCTCTCGAGATCGAGCGCGAGTCGACGATCCCCGAGCGGGTAATCGACGGCTTCAAGGAGCTCGGCGCGTTCGGGATGAAGGTTTCCGAGGAGTACGGCGGCCTCGGCCTCTCGCAGGTCTACTACAACCGGGCCCTGACGATGGTCGGCGTGTGGAACGCCTCGCTGTCGGCGCTGCTGAGCGCCCACCAGTCGATCGGCGTGGCCGAGCCGCTACGCATGTTCGGGACCGAGGAGCAGAAGCGCCGGTGGCTCCCCCTGGTGGCCCGCGATCATGTCAGCGCATTCCTGCTCACCGAGCCCGACGTGGGCTCTGATCCGGCGCGGCTGGCTGCGACCGCGGAACCGACCGACGGCGGCTATGTGCTCAATGGCCGCAAGCTGTGGGCCACCAATGGCGTGATCGCCGACATCGTCGTGGTCATGGCCAAGGTGCCGAAGTCGGAAGGGCACCGGGGTGGAATCAGCGCCTTCGTGCTGCCCTACGACAGCGAAGGGGTTACGGTCGAGCGCCGCAACGCGTTCATGGGATTGCGGGGGATCGAGAACTCGGTCACGCGCTTGGACAAGGTGTTCGTGCCCGAGGAGAACCGGATCGCCCGCGAGGGCGACGGCCTGAAGATCGCCCTGAGCACGCTCAACACCGGGCGCCTGGCGCTGCCGGCCATGTGCGTCGGGTTGGGCAAGTGGGCCACCAAGATCGGCCGCGAGTGGGCGGGCGAGCGCGAGCAGTGGGGACGCAAGATCGGTGAGCACGACGCCGTGGCCCAAAAGCTGGCGTTCATCGCCGGCAGCGCGTTCGGACTGGAGGCCATGCTCGACGTGGCCTCGCGGCTGGCCGACAACAAGTCCAACGACATCCGGATCGAGGCTGCGCTGGCCAAGCTCTACGGGTCGGAGCTGGGCTGGAAGGTGGTGGACGAGCTCATGCAGATCCGTGGCGGGCGTGGATTCGAGACGGCTGAGTCGCTCAAGGCTCGCGGGGAGAAGCCAGTCCCGGTGGAACAGGCCTTCCGGGATATGCGCATCAATCGGATCTTCGAGGGCTCCTCCGAGATCATGCATCTGCTGATCGCCCGGGAGGCGGTAGACCAGCACCTGCAAGTGGCCGGCGACATCCTTGAACCGGGTGGCGATATCCGCACGAAGGCCCAGGCAGCCGGCAAGGCGGCTGCGTTCTACTCCAAGTGGCTACCTCGGCTGGTGATCGGCGAGGGTCAGAACCCCCGGTCGTTTGCGGAGTTCGGGGCGCTGGGCGAGCACCTGCGCTACGTGGAGCGGGCCTCCCGCAAGCTGGCCCGGTCCACGTTCTACGGGATGAGCCGCTGGCAGGCCAAGCTGGAGTACCGCCAGGCATTCCTGGGCCGGATCGTGGATATCGGTGCCGAGCTGTTCGCCATGGCCTCGGCGGTGGCGTATGCCGACACGATCGGGCGCGAGCATCCGGAGCGCACCGAGCAGGCCCGGGAGCTGGCCGAGCTGTTCTGCCTGCAGGCGCGGCGCCGGGCCGACGCGCTGTTCCGCGATCTGTGGGCCAACGATGATGACGCGGGACAGGAGGCGGCCAAGCGTCTGCTGTCCGGGCGCTACACCTGGATGGAGGAGGGCGTGATCGACCCCTCGGGCGAGGGCCCGATGATCCCGGCCGAAGTCCGCGAGGCCGATCGCGAGGGCACGGTCAGCGCGGCACCCTGAGGGTCACCGCCGCCGCGGTCACTCGGGCGGGGTGACGCCCGCTTTCTGGAGGGCGTCAAGGATGTCGGCGACGATCTCCTCCGGCGTTCGTCCGTCCACGCTGACCCGGTGGCGGGACACCTCGGCGAACCACCGGCTGCGGTCTCCGAGCTGGTGACGGAACACCGCCTCGGTGTCGGCCCCGAATACCGGGCGGTGCGCGCCGCCGGCGAATCGCTCGGCCAGCGTCTCGGCTCGGCCCTGGAGCCAGACGCCGTAGGCGGTCTCTGCCTCCAGCGCGCGGCGACAGTCGGGTACGTCGACCACGCTGGCGGCCGCACTGACGACCGATGACTGGTCCCCGTCGAGCGCACGCAACAGGTGCTCGGCCTCCAGAGCGTGCATCCCATCGGTGCCCAGGCGATCCTTGAGCTCGCGCACCGTGGCGCCGCAGCGTTCCTCGATCGCCTGGTCGCTGTCGCTGATCGGCCACCGGAGCGCCTGGGCCAGCGCGCACCCTATGGTGGTCTTGCCCACGCCCATGAGCCCCAGCATCACGACATGCGTAATCCGGTGGGTCACCGGCTAAAACCCCCCGTTCTATCTATGATCTCGGCGCGTGTGCGATACATCACAGAAAACTTTGGTGAACACTTGTTATCTATGTCTGTAGCCGGGAAATAACCGCTTGGAAGAATGCCGGAGCGAGGAGCCGCCCCCAACGTACACCCGGTGATCCGCCGGGTCCTTGACGCAGCCGCTGCGTTGAGCTCGCCCCTGCTCCCGACCGACTACCTGGAGATGATCAATCCGCTGTGGTCGACGCGAGAGCTGCGCGGCCGCATCGAGAAGGTTCGGGAGGAGACGGAGCATGCCTCCACGATTCTGATCAAGCCGGGTTACCGGTGGCCGGGGCACAAGCCGGGCCAGTACGTGCGCATCGGGCTCGACATCGACGGCGTCCGGCACTGGCGTGCCTACTCGCTGACCTCCGACCCGTTTCGCGAAGACGGCCTGATCAGCATCACCCCCAAGGTGGTGGGCTCAGGCCGGGTCTCGCCCTACCTGGTTCACGAGGCCGGGCCCGGCACGATCGTCACGCTCTCCAACGTCGAGGGCGACTTCGTGTTGCCCGACCCGGTCCCCGAGAAGCTCCTGTTCATCAGCGCCGGGTCCGGGGTGACGCCGATCATGAGCATGCTTCGCCACCTCGATCACGAGGACCAGCTCAAGGACGTCGTGCACCTGCACTCGGCCAAGCACACCGACGAGGTCATCTTCGGCCCCGCGCTGCGTGACCTGGCCAAGCGAAACGAGGGCTTCCATCTGCACGAGCAGCTGACCGGTGATCAGGGTCGGATCGGGCCCGAGGACCTGGATCGCCTATGCCCCGACTGGCGCGAGCGGGAGACCTTCATCTCGGGGCCAAGCGAGATGCTCGACGCTTTCACCGACTACTGGGAGCAGCAGTCAGACTGCCAGCAGCTCCACATGGAGCGCTTCCAGCCCAAGCTCGGTCTCGGCGAAGGAGCCGACGGAGAGGGCGGCAAGATTCGCTTTTTGAAGTCGGATGCCGAGGCCGAATCCGACGGCAAGAAACCGATCTTGGAAGCCGGCGAGGACGCTGGGCTGGACCTCCCCTATGGTTGCCGAGAGGGCATCTGTCACACCTGCGTGTGCGAACTCGTGTCAGGTCGCGTGCGGGATCTGCGCAACGGCGAGGTATATGGCCAGGAGGGCGAGATGATCCGGACGTGCATCAGCACGCCGGAGGGGCCGATCGAACTCGACGTGTAAGGAGGACTAGTGGAAGCCGCAACGATGAACGGGCACAGGACTAACGGTCATGTGAACGGTTTGGAGGTGCCCGAGAACCCGCTGCACCGGCTCACCCCCGAGCAGATCGAGGAGATCGGGAAGGAATTCGACGCGCTGCATCAGCAGGTCAAGGACTCACTGGGCGAGCGGGACGCCAAGTACATCCGCTCCATCATCGCGCTGCAGCGGCGGCTGGCGCTGATCGGGCGCGTCGAGCTGTTCTTCTCCCGCTGGCGGGTTCCGTGGGTGATCGGCGCCAGCACGCTGGGCATGGCCAAGATTCTGGAGAACATGGAGATCGGTCACAACGTCCTGCACGGACAGTGGGACTGGATGAACGACCCGGTGATCAACTCCCGAGCCTGGGATTGGGACACCGCCTCCACCGCTGAGGCCTGGCGTCACTCCCACAACTACATCCATCACACGTTCACCAACATCCTCGGCAAGGACAAGGATCTCGGCTACGAGATCATGCGGATAGATCCGCATCAGAAGTGGCATCCGGCCTACATGCTGCAGCCGATCTACAACATCCTGCTGGCACTCCAGTTCGAGTGGGGTGTGGCGGTCCACGACCTGGACATAGAAGCCATCCGCAAGGGTGACAAGGACATGAAGCAGGTCCGCAAGGAGCTCAAGGGCATCGCGGGTAAGGCGCGGACGCAGATCCAGAAGGACTACATCGCCTGGCCGATCATCAGTGGCCTGGTGATGACGATGATCGATCTCGGCGTGGTGGCCGCGCGCGCTCGCGTGACCGGCAAGTCCAAGAAGCCGGCCGACGTGGCCGAGCGGACCGTCCGTCGCGTGCGGCGCCAGACCGGCGCTCGGCAGATCGTGCGCCAGTTGGTCGAGCGCAAGTCGTTCCGGGCTCCTTTCAAGCGAACCCTGACGGCCGACGTGACGGCCAACCTGATCCGCAATCTGTGGTCCTACGCGATCATCTTCTGCGGTCACTTCCCCGATCAGACCTACACGTTCACCCAGGAGGACGTGGAGGACGAGTCCCGGGGAGGTTGGTACGTCCGCCAGCTGGTGGGTGCCGCCAACATCGACGGCGGCCCGCTGTTCCACGTGATCAGCGGCAACCTCGGCTACCAGGTGGAGCACCACCTGTATCCGGACATGCCCTCCACCCGGTACGGCGAGATCGCTCCCAAGGTTCGCGAGATCTGCCAGCGCTACGGGCTGCCCTACAACAGTGGCCCGTTCTCACAGCAGCTGTGGATGGTCCAGCGGACGATTGCCCGCCTGGCCTTCCCGGGTGGCAAGCCGCGGCCGAAGCCGGGCCCCTACGAGGGTCCGCTGGTCCGAGGCAAGGGCGAACACCCGATCGAGGCGACCACCGCCGCCGGGCTGCGCTGAGCTGTCCGTCTGAATACCGTCATTTGCTGGCGATTTGAAGTGCCGCGGCGCTCCGCACGAGTGGAGCGCCGCGGTTTTTTGCCGACAGCGGTCAGACTGACGACCACGCCGTAATAGCGGTAACCGCCTGTCCCGAGGGCCCGCAGAGCTGGGGTATGCGTCGGTTGGGACCCGATTGCAACACCTCAACTTTGGGAGGTTCTCATGTCAGCAACCGCAGAGTCCAGAGCTCGCAGCTCGAACGGACACTCGGCGGAGTTCGACCAGTGGCGATCGTCCACGCGGGTCGTCCTGCAGCCGATCGCTGCCCCGTCCGTACTGGGCCTGTTCGGGTTCGCGGCCGCCACGTTCATGGTGGCGACCAATCTGGCGGGTTGGTACGGAGACGCCCACAGTGGCGTGTACCTGTTCCCGTTCGCGGCGACGTTCGGTGGTATCGCCCAGTTCGCCGCCGGCCTGTGGGCCTACAAGGCCCGCGACGCTCTGGCCACCGCGATGCACGGGATGTGGGGTGCGTTTTGGATGGCGTACGGGATTCTCTGGCTGCTGGTGGCCGCGCACGACATCACGCTGCCCGCCGGCAAGTTCCCCGAGTTGGCGTTCTGGTTCTTCCCACTGGCAGCGATCACCCTGTCGGGCATGCTCGCCTCGATCGGAGAGAACCTGGGCATCACCGCCACTCTGGCCACCCTGGCCACCGGAGCGGCGTTCCTGGGGATCGGCTACCTG
Organism: Solirubrobacteraceae bacterium; assembly: GCA_035551655.1. GTDB lineage: Bacteria > Actinomycetota > Thermoleophilia > Solirubrobacterales > Solirubrobacteraceae > Palsa-465. Next base: position 5,467 of record DASZNA010000052.1, on the reverse strand, counting down.
ACCGGAACCCACGGCTGGCTGAGTGCCGGCGGCTGGGTGCTGTTCGCGTCATCGACCTGCGCGTTCTACACGGCCAGCGCGATGATGCTGAAGGCCTCGTTCCGCCGGGTCGTGCTTCCGCTGGGCGTGCCCAAGAAGCAAGCCAACATCCCGGGAGCGGAGTTCACGCATCCGCTCGAGTACCACTGGGGTGAGCCGGGCGTGCGGCAGGGCCAGTAGGACGGCTTGTGCCCGGCCAGGAGCTCTCGCGGCCGGCGGTGGGTCTCATCCGCCGCCGGCCGTTAGCTTTGATCCGCCTCGGCCGGTGCCTGCGAGAAGGCCGCCGCCACAGCGCAGCTGAACAGAGCGGCTCGCCGGTAGCGCGAGGAGGCGACGGCCAGCACAGCCATGCTCAGACCGTGGGCCTCGTCGACGCGTCGCGACCAGCGTCTGACCGCCGGCTGGGGAAACAGCGTCACAGCCGCGGCCTGGCCGAGATGGCGGGCGCCCAGCAACCGGGCCACCCGCCGGACGCCCCGCGGGGCCGGGGTATCGAGTCCGTGCAGCACCCGGCTAGGGGCCACCAGAAGCGTCAGACCCCACAGGATTCTCAACGCGGTCGACGGCGGAATAGTGATAAGGCGTTTCAAAGGGGTATCGGAAAGATGGGAGGGAATGTCCATCTCTAAACCTCATCAGGTCATGCACCTACGCGAGAGAAGTGCGTTTACCCGAGTCCACCTGCTGCGCGAAGATCCCGATCTCGGTGCGGCCATCTCACCCGGTGAGCTGAACTGGGCAACCGAGCACTGCGTGGTCCCAGCGGTCACGCTCCCGCGCGGCACCTGGAGCAGCCAGGAGCAGATGCTAAGCGGGGGGATCGGTTACATCGTGCTAGATGGTCTCCTGCTGAGAAGGGTCGGAATCGATGGCCGCTTCGGGGGCGAGCTCCTCGGGGAGGGAGATCTGCTCCGGCCGTGGCAGGGCGAGAACGACGCATCCAACTTGTCACCCACCACTGGCTGGAAGGTCATCACTCGCTCCCGTCTGGCGGTGCTCGATGAGCGCTCGACGGCTCGCCTGGCCAGGTACCCGGCGCTGTTCGGAGCGATCACCGGGCGTGCGCTTGACCGGGCCCGCCGCTTGGCCCTGATGATGGCCATCGTCCACCACCCTCGAATAGAGATCCGGTTGCACATGCTGTTCTGGCTCCTGGCCGATCGCTGGGGGCGGGTCGGACGCGATGGCGTGACCCTCCCCCTGAGCCTCTCGCACAGCCTGCTGGCCGATCTGATCGCAGCTCAGCGGCCGTCGGTCACGGGCGCGCTGGGCAAGCTCTACGAGCGAGGCCTGGTCACCCCGGCCGACCGGGGGTGGCTGCTGACCAGCGGGCCTCCCGGCGAGTTCCTGGAGATCCAGGAGGTGGAGGTTCCGGGCGCCGAGGCCCCCGAGAGCGTGCAGCCGCCCACATCTGAGGAGCTCACGCCCGGCGCCTCCGCGAACTGATTTGGATCGCGACGGGCGGGCTTCGGAGCCGAGTGCGGGCGGTCGTGTCGTTGCGGTGACCGCTCGCTTCTGGTCCCCCCCGCTTCCGGGCAGACGTGGGAAGCAGGGCCCGGGTGGGTAGTGAGCCTAAGCAGACGACAAAGGAGAGCTGGGAGATGAGCGGGACGCGAGAGGTGGTGGTGATCACTGGTGCGTCGGGGGGAGTCGGTCGAGCGGCGGCGCGCCAGTTCGCTTCGGACGGGGCCCGGATCGGGCTGATCGCCCGAGGCCGGAAGGGTCTGGAGGGAACCGCGCGGGACGTCGAGCAGGCCGGCGGGGAAGCGCTGGTCCTCCCCTGCGACGTGGCTGACCCCGACCAGGTGGAAGCCGCGGCCAGCTCGGTAGAGGACGCGTTTGGCCCGATCGACATCTGGGTCAACGACGCGATGGTCACCGTCTACGCGGAATTCATGGACATTGAGCCCGACGAATTCAAGCGCGCCACCGAGGTCACGTATCTCGGCATGGTCTGGGGCACCCGGGCGGCACTCAAGCGCATGGTCCCCCGCGACCGCGGCGTGATCGTGCAGGTGTGCTCGGCCATGAGCTACCGCGGCATCCCGCTGCAGGCGCCGTACTGTGGGGCCAAGCACGCCTGTAAGGGTTTCACCGAGAGCATCATCACCGAGCTCAAGCACAACAAGTCGAGCGTACGGACCTCAATGATCCAGCTCCCTGGCCTGAACACCACCCAGTTCACGTGGGGACGCACCAAGCTCCCCAAGCAGACGATGCCGGTCCCGCCGATCTACCAGCCGGAGATCGCAGCCGACGCGATCCACCATGCCGCTCATCACCGACGGCGCCAGATCTACGTGGGGATCCCCACGGTGATGAACATCCTCGGCGAGCGCACGGTGCCCTGGTTCCTGGACTGGTACCTGGCCAAGACCTGCTACTCGGGCCAGATGACCGATCAGCCCCTCGATCCCCAGGGGCACGACAACTTGTTTGAGCCGATTGAGGAGGATCGGGGAGCCCATGGGCCATTCGACGAGAAGGCCCACGCGCGGAGTCCCCAGTACGAAATGTCCAAGCATCGAGGAAAAATGCTGGTGGCCGCGGGCGCGGCCCTGGCCGGAGCGGGAGCGGTGATCGCCAATGGCCGTTGACAGCAGTCAGTCGGACAAGTCCGAGGAGGGCGGCAAGAAAGGGATCCGGATCGGGTCCTACCTCCCCTATGCCGTGGCCGTACTCCTCCTCATCATGTACTTCGTGTGGATGTGCATCGAGATGTCGACTCAGGCACCCGGCGGCGGGGCGGTGCCGCTCAGCATCTTCGGGGCCGTGCTGCTCGGCGTGCTGGCCGGCGGGCTCAGCATGGTGAAGTCTCGGCGGCGGGACGAGTAGCCGGCCAGGATCGTTGCCTGGGCCCGGCCGCCGCCCTCACTCGAGGGCGGCAGGTACGAGCACCATCAGCCGCTCACCCGTAGGCAGGATGGTGTCCGGCCGCACCGCCCGGATCTCCCCGCCCTGAGTGACCGCCACGGGTACCGTCGCCCGGGGCCACTCCACGTCCTGGACGCGGCGGTCCGCCGCCGGAGATCCAGGCCGCACCTCGATTTCAAGCAGCCGATAGCCCACGAGCGGGTTGTCAGGGCTGACGCCGTCCGGGCCGCTGGCCGCAGTTGCTCCGATCTCCTCCGCCAGGACACTCAACACATTGTTTCGCGTCAGCCAGCCGCGCAGCTGGCTGTCGTGGGAGAGCACGGGCAGTCCGTCGCGCCCGAACAGCACCAGCTGGCGGAGCGCTTGAGCCAGGTCCTCGTCGTCGAACAGCACCTGCGTCTGACGGGAACGACGCGCCGCGCCGACCAGCGACTGCACTACCTCGGCCGCGGTCGGGCCTGGATTCGGCTCCCCGGGGTCGGTCAGTTCGCCGCTCCCGTTCAAATCGGAGAGCGGCTGCATGACATCTGACACCAGAATTGACCTGAGGGCCGCGGTCGCTTTGGGTCGTTCGATGTCGATCCCCCGCCGGAGAAGCTTGGTCGTGTAGATGCTGCCGTAGGTCAACCGCCGGGACAGCGCGGAAGCAATCCCCGTGACCAGCATGATCGGCAAGGTCAGGGTGAAGTTGCCCGTCATCTCGGCCACGCTGGCGATCGAGGTGAGCGGTGCCTGGGCCGCGCCGGCGAAGACGCCGCCCATGGCCACGACTCCGTACATGGCCGGCGGTCCGACGGCCGGCCCGAACAGATGGTGGACGATGATCCCGAACGCCTCGCCGGCCGCCGCCCCGGTGAACAGCGAAGGCGCGAATACCCCACCCGAGCCCCCGATCGACAGAGTCAGGCTGGAGGCGGCGATCTTCCCCAGCATCAGGATGACCACGAACCAGAGGACCTCGTGGCCGCCCAGTACCCGGTCCATCACCGGGTAGCCGACGCCGTACATCTGGGGCAGAGCAAGAAGCAGCAATCCGAGGGCCAGACCGCCGACGACCGGGCGTAGCCATTCCGGGCGACGGCCCCACAGCTCGTCGACTCGGTCCTCCATGCCGTAGAGAAACATCTTGAACCCGTAGCCGATCAGCCCGGCCACCAGACCGAGGATCGCCATCAGCAAGTAGGTGGCGTCATTGCCCACACTTAGGTTGTGGGGGATGGCCGAGAAGAACGGCGCGCCGCCGAAGAGAGCCCGGCTGACCAGGTCCGCCGTCACCGCGGACAGGCTGGTGGCGAACAGCGCGTCGAGAGAGAACTCCCGCAAGACGATCTCGAAGGCGAAGAACAGCCCGGTCAGCGGCGCGTTGAACGTGGCGGCGATTCCGCCAGCTGCTCCACAGGCCACGATCACCCGGAGCCGAGCCTCCGTCATTCGCACGAGCTGGCCCACTGAGGACGCGAGCGCCGAACCGATCTGCACGATCGGCCCCTCCCGCCCCACCGAACCACCTGTTCCGATGCAGATCGCCGAGGCCAGCGCCTTAACGATCGTCACCGGTGGACGGATCCGGCCGCCGTTCTCCGCCACGGCGAGCATGACCTCGGGAACGCCATGGCCTCGCGCCTCAGGCGCGAAGCGCTGGATCAGCGGTCCGTAGAGGAGGCCACCTATGACCGGGACGAACAGCACGAAGAAGAATCCCGCGAACGGCAGATGCAGACTGGCCGCGTGGCCCTGTTGACCGAACTGATCGTGTCCGGTGAAGATCCACGTGAACAAGAAGATCAACTCCCGAAACCCAGCCGCGCCGAGGCCGGCCGCGCCGCCGACCACCAGGGCCACCACGACGAGGCCAAGCTTTGACTGTCCTAGCCAGGCGATAACGCGCTGCCCCTGGCTCTGATCCACCGCGGGGATGGCACGGGCCAACGACTCCGACCGGGGCGGAGTGGGAGCGGCCGTCGTCAAACGGGTCGCGGTGTCGGCCGGGCTGAAGGCACACTCTGAGAATGCGCGGTTCTGGGCTGCCGCCGGGCGGGGGGGTCACCGTGGTGACAGGTCTGCCGTTACGCAGAGGCCAGGTGCACGCTCAAGGCCACGACAAACCGATCACGCGTCCGAGCGTCGTGACCGGTTTTCGTCGATCGAGTGGCGGGACCAGGATTCGAACCTGGGAAGGCAGAGCCATGGCGTTTACAGCGCCACCCCTTTGACCGCTCGGGAATCCCGCCGGGCCTCGGATTTTATTCCGTGGGCTTGGGCCGCGCCTGTAGGGGCTCTCCACGCTCGAACTCGAACCTCGCGTACTTCGGTCCGCCAAGCAAGAGGCCGGATCTTCCTCCGAGCTCGAGAGAGGGGATAAACCAACGCCTGCCGTCCCCGACGTGGGCAACAGAAAGTCGCAGCGAGTCGAGTCGAGATGCTTCACAAGGCCGTTCCAGCTCTGGTTGCCTCCCCGCGTGCATATCGTCAGCTCATACCGTCCGTTTCGACAGCAGGTCGAGGTCTTCACCTGTACCCGGACCAGTCTTTCGTCGTCAAGATCTGCGACGAG
>DASZNA010000051.1:0-1816 GCA_035551655.1 Solirubrobacteraceae bacterium | reverse complement strand
GACCTGGCTCACCAGACGGCACCGGAAGGCAACGACGCACTCACCGGAAGGCACCCACGCATGTTCCAGGCCGCCCCCGCACTGACCTCGGATTCCAGCTTGCTCACCTCGGGGTCATCGTTCATCCAGACACTGAACCCGGTTCATTCGACGCTGGGCAGCACACTCCTCGCCCTCGTCCCAATCGTGCTGCTCCTCGTCCTCCTCGCCGGGCTGCGGATGACCGCGTGGCAGGCGGTGATCATCGGCGCGGCCGTCACGATCATCCTGGCCATCACCGTGTGGCACGCACCGACCGGCGGCACCTTCAAAGCGTGGGCTATCGGGGCCGGCACCGGCATCTGGTCCATTGACTGGATCACGTTCTGGGGGGTGATCATCTACAACACCTTGATGGAGACCGGCGCGTTCGAGGATTTCAAGCGCTGGCTTATCTCCAAGGCCACGGCCGACATCCGGGTCCAGACGATCCTGCTCGCGTGGGCACTCGGCGCGCTGCTCGAGGGACTGGTCGGGTTCGGGTACCCGTGGGCCGTGATCACGCCCATCCTGGTCGGGCTGGGCGTGGTCGAACTCGACGCGATCAGGGTCGCGGCGCTGGCCAACAACGCACCGGTCTCGTTCGGCGCGCTCGGGGCTCCGATCATCGCGCTGGCCGCCGTAACCAACGTGCCGCTCATCGACCTGTCCGGCGCGATCGGCCGGATCGTCGCCATCCTCGCCCTGCTCCCCCCGTGGATCCTCATCGTGCTCGTCACCGGCAAGCGCGGGCTGCGCGGCGCCTGGCCGCTGGCCATCGTCGGATCGCTGAGTTATATCGCCGGGCAGTACCCGACGTCACAGTTCCTTGGGCCCTACCTCCCCGACGTGATCGGCGCGGTCGTCTGCTTCGGCGCTCTTCTCCTTCTCCTGCGGTTCTGGCAGCCGCGCGAGACCCTCGGGTTCGGGGGCGTCCCCATCGAAACCCCGCCCGTGGCCGCCGTCGGCCCGGGAGCGAGCCCCGGCCCCGGCGCAGAACCGGCCCCACCGGGGATGCGCCATGCGATGCAGGGATTCATCCCGTTCGGGATACTCATCGTGGTGGTCGTCGCCGCGACTGGGCCGTGGTCACACCTGGGCACCTACGACTTCGTCAAGCCGACCGTGACCGCGATCAGCTCGCTGTCGCACAAGACCACCAAGATCGCCTGGGACTTCGCGCCTGCCATCGGCGGCACGTGGATCCTCGTGTCCTGGCTCATCATCGTGGTCGTGCAGCGGGTCCGCGGCGCCCAGATCGCGGCGGCGTTCCGGCGCACGTTCCACCAGATGTGGGGGGCACTGCTGGTCGGGCCGATCATCTTCGGGCTGGCCCAGGTGTTCAACTACTCGGGCATGGCCAACAGCATGGCGCACGGTTTCTCCCGGGTCGGCACCGCGTTCATCCTGCTGTCGCCGATCCTCGGCTGGATCGGCGTGGCCTTGTCGGGCAGCAACACCTCGGCCAACGCGTTGTTCGGTGGATTCCAGTACTCCCTCGGCGGCCTGCTCGGCATGCCCCGGCTGATCCTCCCCGCGCTGAACTCGGTCGGCGCCGAGATCGGCAAGCCCATCGCGCCGCAGACCGCGAGCGTCGGCGTGTCGACGACCAAGTACGTGCGCAAGGAAGGCCTGGTGATCCGGCACAACCTGGGCTGGACGCTGGTCATGCTCGGCTACCTGATCCTGATCGCCCTGTTCTACCGTTTCGCCCTGCCTTCAGCGATGAGCTAGGCCCCCGCCAGGAGCCCGAGGGCCGGGAAATTTCAAGAAAACCCGGATGCAAGTGCCGTCGGCC
>DASZNA010000050.1:0-3174 GCA_035551655.1 Solirubrobacteraceae bacterium | reverse complement strand
GGCGCCAAGCGGTTGCTGGCCATCAACCCGGACGGCGAGGCCTCGATCTTCGTCCACGCCGACTACGCGGTGGTCGGCGACCTGCACGAGGTCGTTCCCGCCATCTCGGCGGAGATCCGGAAGGCGAGGGGCACATAGCCTCGCTGCCCGCCGCGGTCGGGCTGGCGGTCGCGTTGGCGGCCAGCCTCGGGCTGTTCGCGCACCGCGCCCTCGGTCTCGTCCGCCGGGTCCAAGGGGCACCGCCGACCGACCGCTCCGGCCACGTAGGCCGCCGCGCTCGCAACGAGGCGACGATCGTGCTCGGTCAGCGCAAGCTGCTCCAGCGCATCGGTCCGGGCCTGGTGCACGCGTTCATCTTCTGGGGTTTCATGGTGCTGCTGCCCACGATCGTGATCGCCATGATCTCGGTCGTCGACAAGCGCTCGACCTTCCCCTGGCTGGGCCACCAGGGCTGGTACTTCCTGCTGGTCGACATCTTCGCCGTGCTCGTGCTGGTCGGGGTGGCGGCGGCGTTCTACATCCGCAAGGTCATGCGGCCCAGGCGCTTCCAGGGCAGCCACCTGGGTGAGGCCGACCTGATCCTCGCCCTGATCGCCACCATCGCCGTCAGCCTGCTGCTCTGGCACGCGGCTCAGATCGCGCTGGGCCTGAACGACTGGCCCCGCGGCTGGTCACCGGTCTCGAACGGTCTGTCGCACATCTTCGCCCGCAACGAGGCCACGAGGGTGCTGGAGCGCGTCTTCGTGTGGATCCACGTCCTGACCATCCTGGGCTTCCTGGCCTACCTGCCGCGCTCCAAGCACCTGCACATCATGGCCGCGGCGGTCAACGTCTGGTTCGCTCGCACCGGGCCGGGCGGCCGGCTCGAGCCGCTTGACTTCACCGTCCCCGACGAGGAGATCCGCTTCGGCGCCGGCACCCCGACCGACCTGACCTGGAAGCAGGTACTGGACACTTACTCCTGCACGGAGTGCGGACGCTGCCAGGACGTTTGTCCGGCCAACGTGACCGGCAAGGTCCTCTCGCCCAAGCTCCTGATCATGGGCGAGCGCGACGCCGTACGTGGGGAGAGCGAAGCCGCGCTGGTCCCGGACGCCGTGCCCGAGGAGTCGGTGTGGGACTGCGTCACCTGCGGTGCGTGCGTTCAGGCCTGCCCGGTGTCGATCGAGCACGTGGACCACATCATCGATCTCCGCCGCCATCTGGTGATGGTGGAATCGAGCTTTCCCTCTGAGGCCGAGCCGATGCTGCGCGACGTCGAGCGGGCCTCTAACCCGTGGGGCAAGGCTCAGGCCGAGCGCGCCGACTGGGCGGCCGACCTCAACATCCGCGTCCTGGAGCCGGGCGACCCGCCGCCCGAGTACCTGTACTGGGTGGGCTGCGCCTCTTCGTTTGACGAGCGCGCCCGCCGGACGGCCGAATCCACGGCCAAGCTGCTGCAGAGCGCGGGTGTCGAGTTCGCCATCCTCGGCCCGCGCGAGGCCTGCACCGGCGACCCGGCCCGGCGGATGGGCAACGAATACGTGTTCCAGGCATTCGCCGAGCAGAACGTGGAGACCCTGAACGAGTCAGGCGTGACCAAGATCATCGCCAACTGCCCCCACTGCTTCAACACCCTGGCCAACGAGTACCCGGACTTCGGCGGCCACTACGAGGTCATCCACCACACCGAGCTGCTGTCCCGCCTGATTGCCGACGGGCGACTGAAGCCAAACCAGGACGCGAGCCAGTCCATCACCTACCACGACTCCTGCTACCTGGCTCGCCACAACGACGTCATCCAGGCTCCTCGGGACCTGGTGCAGGCCGTCGGCACCCCCATCGAGATGAAGCGCTCGGGCAAGGAGACATTCTGCTGCGGGGCGGGGGGCGCCCACATGTGGATGGAGGAGCGCGCCAACCCGATCAACGCCGAGCGGGTCAAGGAGGCCGCGGGCACGGGCGCTGACACCCTCGCCGTGGCCTGCCCCTACTGCACGATCATGCTCGACGACGGCGTTCAGTCCACCGGTGATCAGCTGCGTGTGGTCGACGTGGCCACGCTGCTGGCCGAGTCGCTGGAGGACTGAAGCAAGTCCTCGAGGGCGCGCTCCAGGCCGGACACGCCCACCTCGGTGACCTCCAGCGGCAGCCCGATCCGCGCCGCCGCCCGCTCGGCCGCCGCGCGCGTCGCCGGGGTCGGCCGCTGGGCCAGCCACACCACCCGCCGGTAGTGCCCGAAGTAGTCGTCGCGCAGCTCGGGGTGGCGATCGAGCCCCAGCTCCCGGATCACCGTGTACTCGAACGTGCGGGCCAGGAAATCCGTCAGGAAGTAGGTCCCCGGCTCCTCCTCCAAGGCCACCCGGACCTCTTCGCGGGCAAACACGTCGTAGCAGTGGTCGCCGGGCAGCCGGTCCACGCCCAGCGCGTCCAGCCCACCGTAGGTACCGCAGTCCCCGTAGGCCACCACGACCCGCTCATAGCTGCCCCTCAACGCGTCCATTTCTCGCCGAACCGCCACCGGGATCTCCTGCGGCCGGTTGTGCAGCAGCGCGGGTACGGGATACACGTCGACCGGCCAGCCGCGACGCTCCGCCACGACGCGCACCTGCAGGGCCAGCGCCCCGCACGCGACCACTGCGACGCTCATCCCGGAAAGGCCAGCTGGTCGATGAACAGATCGTTGAAGTCGGCGCGACCCGACAGCTCGACGTACTCCACCTCGTGCAGGATGGCCTGCGCCTCCGCCCGCTCCCGCAGGCTCAGGGCGGCGATCTTGGCCCCCTCGCCGGCCACGTTGCCGGCCGACACGATCCGGGGCAGAGCCAGCTTGGGCACGAGTCCGATGCGCACGGCGCTCAAAGGCGTCAGGTAGGCACCGAAGCTGCCGGCCAGCAGGACCTGCGAGATGTCCTCCACGCTGACCCCCAAGTCCCGGAGCAGGATGTTCCAGCCGGTGGCGATCGAGGCCTTGGCGAACTGCAGCTCGCGGATGTCCCGCTGGGACAGGAACAGCGAGGCCGCTGGGTCCTCGCCGCGCCAATGCAGGACGAACACGCGCTCCTCGCCGATCTTCGTGAGCCGGTCGGCCAACCCGGGATGTTTCGAGGCCGCCTCCTCGTCAGGGATGAAGCGGCCGGAGTGGTCGAGAAGCCCGGTGTGCACCAGCTCGGCCACGGCATCGACCAGCCCCGA
>DASZNA010000049.1:0-18033 GCA_035551655.1 Solirubrobacteraceae bacterium | reverse complement strand
CCGCCCGGGCCGACGAGGACGGCTACATCTGGTACGAGGGCCGGGCCGACGACGTGATCATCTCGGCCGGCTACCGAATCGGGCCCTTCGAGGTGGAGTCCGCCTGTCTCGAGCACCCGGCCGTGGCCGAGGCCGCGGCCGTGGCCTCGCCGGACGAGCGCCGCGGCCATGTGGTCAAGGCTTTCGTGATCGTGGCGGCCGGATACGAGGCCTCAGGTGAGCTGGCGGCCGAGATCAGCGCGTTCGTGCGGGAGAACCATTCCGCCTACGCCTACCCGCGCCGGATCGAGTTCGTGACCGAGCTGCCCAAGACGCTGACCGGCAAGATCCGCCGGATCGAGCTGCGCCAGCAGGAGCTTGGACGCTAGTGCGGTCACGCCGGGGGTGCGGACTTTGGGTTCCGCCCCCCCGGTCCGGCGCAGGCTCACAATCCGAAGGCGTGCCAGGCGATCGAGCTGATTAGCCACAGCGTGACCGGCAGGATCCAGATGATCGCAGGACTCCGGAGCCAGGAAGTTCCGCGGGGCGCGCGGAACTGCCCGCCGTCGAGGTCGCGGGTGAGGCCGGCCAGCTCGCCCCGGGTCAGCGCCGACCAGGCGTTGGCCAGGCGCTCCTCCAGCTCGGAGAGAGCCAGTCGGCCCTCGGCGGCCGCATTTCGCAGTGTGCTGACGGTGCGTTCCCGTTCGCTATCACTGGCCCGCAGCCCGCTGGAGCTGGCTTGCTCGCGCTCTTGATGGTGGGTTCGTGAATGGCACATGCTGACGCCTCCTTCGTGGGTGGTGGGACTCAGACAGCCGTGGCGGCGGTCAGGAGCGGCGCGCTGTCCAGGCTGGACGCAGAGCGGCGTGGAAGCGCGACGCTCAGGCCCACCGCGGCAATCGCCGCCACCGCGCCGGCCACCGTGAAGCCGGTGGTCATCGCGGTGGTGAAAGCGCTGCGGGCCGCGGTCAGGATCGGGCCCGCCAGGTGGGGGGCGTGGGCCGCGGTCAGATAGGCCGCCCCGATCGAGCTGGCGGCATGGTGCAGAACCGCCGTGGGCAGATGGCTCGAGTGCATCTGTGTGCGGTACGCGGCCGACACGATGCTGCCGATCACCGCCACGCCCAGGCTGCCCCCGAGCTCCTGGATCGTGTCGTTGACCGCTGAGCCGACGCCGCTTTGCTCGACGGGCAGGACGGACATCATCGACTCGCCGGCGGGGGCCAGAACCAGCCCCATGCCGGTGCCCATCAGCGCGGTGCCGATCGACAGATGCAGGAGGCCGATGCCTGAGCTGGCGGTGGTGAGGTCGAACAGCCCGGCCGCCATCGACAGCAGCCCGGCCGGGATCACCAGGCGGATACCGAAGCGCTTGACCAGCAGACTGCTGGTCGGTGCCGTGATCATCACCGCGAAGCCGAACGGCAGCGCCCGCAGTCCGGCGCCCAGGGGGCTGTAGCCGTGCACTAGCTGGAGGAACTGGGTCAGCGCGAACAGGCTTCCGAACAGGACCAGGAAGATCAGCCCGACCGCTGTGGTGGCGGCCGAGAAGGCCCGGTGGGTGAACACCCGCACGTCGATCAGCGGATGCTCGGTGCGAAGCTCGCGGATCACGAAGCCCGCCATCAGGGCCGCGGCCAGACCGAGCTCACTCAGCGTGCGGGCCGATGTCCAGCCCTGGTTGGGCGCCTCGATCACCGCGTCGATGCCGGCCAGCATGGCCAGGCCGGACAGGACGGCACCCGGTACGTCGAGCCGGCCGACTCGCGGGGCCGCCGCGAGACTCGGGATCACGGTGGTGATGGCCAGCAGCGCGATCGCCACCAGCGGGACGTTGACGAAGAACACCGAGCTCCAGGAGAAGTGATCAAGCAGCAGCCCGCCCAGGGCCGGGCCGAGCACGATGGCCACGCCGGCCACGGCCGACCAGGCGGCGATCGCCTGGGCGCGCTCCCGGGGCGGAAACACGGTGTTGATGATCGACAGGGTGGCCGGCATGACCAGCGCCCCGCCGATTCCCATCACGGCCCGGAAGGCGATCAGCTCACCGGCTGAGCTGGACAGCCCGGCGGCCACCGAGCCGGCGCCGAAGATCCCCAGGCCGGCCAGCAGCGCTCCGCGCCGGCCGAAGCGGTCGCCCAGCGCGCCCGCGAATACCAGGAGGGCTGCGAAGGTCAGCGTGTAGGCGTCGGTGATCCACTGAAGGTCGGTGGTCGTGGCGTGCAGCTTCCGAGCCAGCGTGGGCAGGGCGGTGTTGAGGATCGTGTTGTCGATGACCACGATCAGGAGGGAGAGGCAGAGCACTCCGAGGATCTGGCGGCGGCGGGGGTGTCCCATGTCTGGTCCTTTCGAGTCGGTGTACCGGGTGGTTCTCCCGATCACCTAACGACTGTTGCCTTACGGATGTATTTGTACCACGTCACCTAACGGTTGTAAACTTAAAGTTGTGAGGTCACGAAAACGCAATCCCCGTGGCGAAGGCGCCCGGCTGGGCGAGGAGATCCTCGACGCCGCTGTGCGCTTGATCGACTCGGGTGGCGCCGAACGCGTGACCCTGCGCGGGGTGGCTCGCGAAGCCGGCATCTCGGCCCCATCCATCTACGATCACTTCGCGGATCGCGAGCAGATCCTCTGGGCGGTCAAGCTGCGTTTCCTGGGTCAGCTGGAGGACCACATCCGGCTGGCCATCGATCAGCACACCGATCCCGTCGCGCGGCTGATCGCCGGCTGCGATGCCTACGTCAGCTTCTCCGACCGGTGGCCGGGCCGCTACGCGTACATGTTCGGCTACGAGCGAACCTCTGACGCCGGTGCTCCCAACGGTCCCCCGGCGCCCGACGGGGATCCGTTCGAGACGCTGGTCGAGGGCATCACCGACTGCGTGAACGCGGGAGCTTCAGCCAGCCTGGACCCGCGCGCCGACGCCACCGCTGTCTGGTCGGCGCTGCACGGCTACGCGGGATTGCACTCGGCGATCCCTGGTTTCCCCTGGCCGGCCCGTGAGGAGATGCTCGAGCGGATTGTCCGTGGCCTAGCCCGAATCACCGGCTGAGCGGGGCGCTCAGAAGCCGGCGGCCTGCCAGCTCAGTCCGGCATCGCTACTGAGCAGCAGCTTCCCGGGACGCGAGCTTCCGGTGAGTGCCGGGCCGTGGACCACGACCGGGTCGGTGGGGGTGGTGAAACCGAGGTCGCTCCAGCCGGCACCACCATCGTCCTCGGTGAGCGCCCTCCTCCACGTGCGGCCGCCGTCAGTGGATCGGTAGAGCAGGCTGGCTCCACTGGATGTGGCGATCAGGATCGCGCTGTCGCTGCCGGCCGAAATCTCGCCGCCGTCGCCCCCGGCCGGCGGCCGCCCCGCGAGCGTCCAGGATGAACCCGGTCCGGCGGACCGGTACACGTATTTCTGCGTGGAGCCAGCAGCTCCGTTACCGAAGCAGTACACGTACACGTGTGGGCCATCATCGGTGACCGAGCCTGCCTGGCCCAGCCGCGCCGGACAAGGCTGCGGTTCAGTGTGGAAGCTGCTTCCCGCGTCACTGGACACGTAGAGCTCCGAGCCCGCCAGGACCCAGACCACGGAGCCGTGGACCGAAATCGAGGCCGCATTGAAGTATGACCGGGCCGAGGCGACCTGAGACCAACTCCCACCGATCGGCTCGTGGTAGACGCCGATCTGATGTCCGCATCCCTGCCCGCCCCGGCAGGATTGGGCCACGGCGACCAGCTCGCGCCCTTGGACCGCCTCCAGGGACAGCACCGTCGGTTGGGGCGGAGTGGCCCGCTGCCAGCTGTGGCCTCCATCCGCCGTCGCCCACAGTCCCTGTCCGAACGCATAGCCGGTTTCGGCGTTGGCGAACCGCAAGCCCCACAGGCCGTCGCCCAGGTAATAGCTGACCTGCTCCCGCGGCGCCGGCAGGCCCACCCAGTGGCCGCCCCGGTCGGTCGTTCGCAGGATGGCCGAGCACGGCTGCACGTCGCACGGCGCGGTGCCCAGGACGAACGCCGTCGTGGGGGAGATGAACGTGACGCTGGTTGCCTCGGTCCCGGCGGGCACGGGGCCTCCCGCCGAGGTGCCACCACCGGGGTTGGTGGCTGTGCTGGGTGTGCCTCCGGTAGCGGTGGAGACGATGTGAGGCGTCGTGGCGGTCTGCACCGGCGTGGAGTTGGCCGAGGGGTTGGAACCCCCGCAGGCACTCAGTCCGAGCGTCCCGGCCAGGGCGAGTCCGATCCACGTTGGCCGCCGCATGCTGGCGGCAAGTATCCCAGCGCGCGCGGCTGGCAAACCGGTTGCATTTACAACTTTTCAACGAAACCGGCCGATACAGGCGGTGTAATTCCCCGGGCCCGGCTGGGATCTCCGGGTCATCTGTCCATGGTGCCCCCACCCTTATCCGTGCATCGGCGCCTGCCGCGGTCGGTGCTGAGCCGCCGAGCGGCGCGGCTCGAACGATTTCGCGTGCGGTTCCCGGACGGCGCGGCCACCACGGTTCACGTCGCCAGTTACGCGCGAGACGCGTTCTGCCCGCGGGTCGTGGCGCTCCCCGAGCCTCTCCCGCTCGTGCGCTGGTGCCGGCAGGAAGCCGTCGGGCATGCGCTGGTCGGTGGCTTCTTCCAGCGACCGGAATACCTCCCCCTGGGGGAGCTGTGGCTGGGCGGCCGAGCCGGCGAGTTCGTTCCCTTCCTGGAACCGTGGGGAGCCGGCCGGAGCTGCCTGCATGTCGCCGGCGGAAATGTTGGGATCGCCCCTCGGAACGAGTTCCCGGCAAAACCGCCCGGCGACCTCCTCCAGGCCGGGCCCCTGCTGGTGCGTGACGGTGTAGCGGTGGTGGCCGGCCCCGACCCCGAGGGCTTTTCCGCCGGTGCGGTCCAGTTCGACTCTGACATCACTGACGGCCGCTATCCCCGGGCCGCGATCGGTCTGACCGACGACCGGATGCTCGCCGTGGCCGTCGATGGCCGCAACCGGCAGGATGCCGGCATGACCCTGCCGGAGCTGGCTGAGCTGCTGGTGGCCCTGGGCGCCGGCGCGGGGCTGAACCTCGATGGCGGCGGTTCCGCCTCGCTGGTACACGACGGGCGCTTGCGCAACCGGCCCCGGGAACAGCACGGCCTGGATCTCCTCGAAGGGCGGGCCGTGGCCACGGCCATCGCGTTCCAGCCGCGCAGCTGAGCTCAGGCCGGTTCCGAACCGCCGGCCCGGTGGGTTGAGCGGGTAAATCAACACTCGTTCACAATTGGGTAGTGGGATCGCAACCCAAGCCCCTGCACGTCGTCAGCGCGATCATGTTCTCGCCCCGGGGCGGCTCGTCTCACGTCGCCCGCGCCGTGGCGGACTGTCTGCGCGGGCACGGTTTGTCGGTCACGCTCGTGTCGGGCTCCCGCACCGACTCCGACCCCGCTGCCGACGCTCTGGAGTTCTACGGGGATGTGCAGGCGGTGGACTTCGCGCCGGCTCTGGCCGAGCGCGACCCCCTGACCTTCCAAGGCCCTCCGGGTACCGCACCGATGCACCCATCCTTCGAGGACCGGCCGGGCGCGCCGGACGCCGTCTTCGCTCGCCTCGATGACACGGTCTTCGAGCGCCAGGTCGATGCCTGGGCGCGCGAGCTGGCGAGGGCCGGGGCGGCCGAGGCTGACGTTCTATACCTTCACCACCTGACCCCCGTCAACGAGGCCGCGGCTCGCGTGGCTCCTGAGGTTCCGGTGGTCGGACACCTGCACGGCACCGAGCTGCTGATGCTGGAGCAGATCGCCTCCGGACCCCCGCCCGGGTGGCGGTATGCCGAGCGCTGGGCCGAACGGATGCGGGAATGGGCCCACCGCTGCTCGCGTCTGGTGGTCGTTCCAGCCGGACGGGATCGGGCCGTGGAGCTTCTGGGTGTGCCGGAGGATCGACTGGTCACGCTCCCGGGGGGCGTGGACGTCAAAACCTTCGCGCCCCGCCAGGTGGATCGCCGAGCGTTATGGCGCCGGGTCCTGATCGAGGAGCCTCGTGGCTGGCTACCCGGACAGCACCCCGGCAGCGTCCGGTACGGGGAGGCCGATGTGCGCCGGTTGGGCGAGGGCGTCGTGTTCCTATACGTGGGCCGCTTCACCGAGGTCAAGCGGATCGATGTGCTCGTGGAAGCGTTCGGTCTGGCCGGGCGACGGGCGTCGGAGCCGATCTCGCTAGTGCTCGTCGGTGGCCACCCCGGGGAGTGGGAGGGCACGCACCCGGCCGAACTCGTCGACCGAGTGGGAGCTGAGGGGGTTTTCCTGGCCGGCTGGTACCCCCACTCCGTGCTGCCCGAGTTCCTCTCGGCCGGCGACGCGGTTGTCCTGGCCTCCGACCGCGAGCAGTTCGGTCAAGTTCTCATAGAAGCCATGGCCTGCGGTCGTCCGGCCATAGCCACCGCTTCGCTCGGTCCTGCGACGATCATCGAGGATGGTTCGACGGGCTGGCTCGTGCCCATCGGGGACGCGGCGGCGCTGGCCGACGCGATGGTGGAGGCCGCGGACGCTCCGGCCGAGTGCGAGCGCCGGGGCCGCATGGCCCGAGGCGAGGTGTGTGAGCGGTTCTCCTGGGACGCCGTGACCGGCCGACTCGCCCAGCTTCTGGACGATGTGGTCAACACGCGCATGGCGTCAGAGGACGAGCCCCGCCTGCCGGCCTGAACCGATGACTTTTGGGCCTGCGCCCGGTCTACGCCAACATGATCAGGATCAACCCGGCGCTCACGGACCTGGAGCCGCTCGTCGGCGATTGGACGATGGAGCTCCATGGCGCTGCGTTCCTCCCGGACCCCGACACGAGGCTCACCGGCTCCGTCGCGATCGCCTGGACCGAGGACGGTGCGGCGCTGGTGATCCGCCAGAACGACGCACCCCACCCACCCGCCGCCACCTGGATCATCGGACGCGACGATGCCGACAGCGACTACTCCGTGCTCTACGCCGACGACCGCGGCGTATCGCGCAGCTACCGGATGAGCTTCGCCGGGTCGACCTGGAGGATGTGGCGGGAGACCCCCGGATTCACGCAGCGCTTCCAGGCGTACGTGTCAGCCGACCATGACGCCATCGTGGGCCGCTGGGAGAAGTCAGCCGACCGGGGCGCCAGCTGGGAGCACGACTTCAACATCGACTACACCCGGAAAGCCGGATCCACCCGCCTCGACCGAGCCGCCCGCGCCCGGGCGCTTTACGAGGCGTTCTCCGCTCGGGATCGGCCATTCGTCGACGGGGTCCTGTCCGAGGACTTCAGGTTCTCCAGCCCGATCGACATCGGCCTCGATCGGGCCGGGTACTTCGAGCGCTGCTGGCCCGGCTCCGGCCAGGGGCAGACGTTCGAGTTCGTTCGCCTGATCGAGTCAGGGGACGAGGTCCTCGTCACCTACGAGATGACCACGCCGGACGGTGGCCGGGGTCGTAACACGGAGGTCCTGACGTTCAAGGGCGATCAGATCTGCGCGGCCGAGGTCTACTTCGGGTGGAACCTCTGAGCCGGTCGGCTAGGCTCGCGGGTGGATGCGGGAAGACGTTCGCCAGGCGCTCCTGACTCGGCCGTTGTCGAGCCTCGGGGACCGCACGATCGACATCACCACCACCGGCCGGCGTTCCGGCGAGCCGCGCCGCATCGAGATCGTCTTCTATCGCTTCGAAGGATCGATCTACCTGACTGGGATACCCACCGATCGCCCGCGGTCCTGGTTGCTGAACCTGGCCGCCGAGCCCAGCTTCACCTTCCACCTCAAGAAGGGAGTCGTCGCCGATCTTCCCGCGACGGCCACGGTCATCACCGATCCGGCCGAGCGGCGCCGGATTCTCAGCCCATTCGTGGAGCAGTTCAATCAGCGCCGGGATCCAAGCGGCCCCTACCCGGAGGCCGTTCTCGAGGAGTGGGTCGAACGAAGCCCGCTGGCCAGAATCAGCTTTCCGGAGGCCGACGCTCAGTAGCCAAACCGGATGGACGTCAACACGTCCGCGGCGTCAGGCAGCATGGCCCGACCCGACCAGCCGAGGACTGACAGCATGAGCGCCGCCCAAGCCGATCCGAGCAGCCCGTCGATGCGTGAGACAACTCCAAAGGTGTTCCTGATCGCCCGTCCATCGGTGGATATGGGCGGCATGCGCGCCTACCTGGAGGATGTCGGCGGCGAGTCTTGGCTGGACATGCGCGAGCAGGAGGAGGGGGTGCCCGGGGGAGAGCTGCTGGCCGAGTTCGCCGGCCGCATGTGTTACCGCAGCTGGGAGCCCGGGCTGAACGCCAACGTCACCCGGATCCGCACCGACCGGCAGGCGTACTTCGCCAACGTCATGCAGAGCTACCACGGCAGCGTGCTGGAGCACGCCAACTACAGCTTCGCCTTTCGACAGGTGTCCAGGGTGTTCACGCACGAGCTCGTCCGGCATCGTGCCGGCTCGGCGTTCAGCCAAGAGAGTCTGCGCTACGTCCGCCTCACCGACATCGGTTTCCGAGTTCCGCCGGCGCTCGAGCCCGTCCGCGATCAGGTGATCAGCCTGGTCGAGCAGCTGGAGGAGTTTCAGACATCCGCCGCCGACGCCCTCGGTCTCGATGACGATGGCGTCCCCTTCGCGGTCAAGAAGGAGATCACCTCGGCGCTCCGCCGCCTGGCTCCGATCGGCCTGAGCACGGACATCGTCTGGACCGCCAACGTCCGCACTCTCCGTCACGTGATCGAGATGCGCACCGCGCCGGGCGCCGAGGAGGAACTCCGCCTCGTGTTCGACCGTGTGGCCGGGATTGTGAAGTCCGAAGCGCCGCTTCTGTTCCAGGACTTCCAGCGTCAGGAAGACGGCTCCTGGGCCCCGGAGTGGCGCAAGGTCTGAGCGGCTCGGTTCAGCCGTCCAGGGAACCCCGGGACGGTGGCAGATCTAGGGATTCACCTCTAGCGAGGCAGCGCTCCGGCGGCGATCCTGCCCATCGAATCGAGTACAGAGATCAGCTCTCCGTGAGGGCGATCCGCATCACCCCGAAGCATTGGAGGGCCTGGCATGCCTGGTTTGTCAGCAGTTCGCTTCCGACCGTCCGGGTCAATCCGAGCGGGCGCTCGCACGATCATCGCGGCCGTCTGCGTGCTGGCCTGCCTTATCGCTGCCGCAAAGGCAGGCGCTTCGGGGGAGAGCGCGCCACCATCCAGGGTGTGCTCTCGAACCTATCGGCCCTAGGCGTCCAGACCCGGCCGGTTCCCGCCCTTCTCCAGCCGTCGCTGGGAAGGCCCGTCGTGACGTCTCCCTGGCCTGGAAGCTCGGCTGCCTGCTCGGTCACGGAGCGACAACGAACAGCAAGCCCTGCGTGTTCGGCGATACCAGGTCGCACACCACGGTCGTGCTGTTCGGAGATTCGCACGCGGCGGCGTGGTTTGCCGGTCTGAATGTGGTCAGCCACCAGCAGCACTGGCGCCTCGTGTTCCTTGGCAAGGAGGGCTGCCCGGTGGCCGATGTCCTCGTCAAGCGCCTTGACGGCGTCTGGTACCACAGCTGCGTCATCTGGCGGCACAACGTGGAGCGCAAGATCAGGCGGCTCCATCCGAACCTCTTGGTGCTGACATCCTCCGATTACGGATCAAGCGCGGAGCCGGATTCGGGCCCCCACACCAGCCAGCACCAGAAGGTTCTGCTCACGGGGATCGCCCGGACGTTCCGGACGCTTCGCCACCCAGCCGCCCATGTGGCATTCATCGCCAACACTCCCACCCTGAATCAGCCGGCCTACCAATGCGTGGCCGACCACGCAGCGGACGTGTATCCCTGTACGGTCGCGCTCACCCAGGCCTTCAAGTGGCCGGCGGTCCGGCAGGGCGATCTCCGGCTGGCCGCGGCCAACGACATTACCGCCGTGGACCCGACGCCCTGGTTCTGCACGGCGACGCGCTGCCCGGTCATAGCCAACAACATCCTGATCTACCGAGACAGCCAGCACATCACGCCTGAGTGGGCGCAGTTCCTCGCTCCGATGCTCGCGGACGAGCTCGTCCCGCTGGTCAGCGGAGCCGCGGCATGACTGACCGATGCGGCTGGGCTAGCGCAGTCCGAGCAGCGTGGCCGCGTGAGACGCCAGGTGGAACATTGGCGAGGGGATGATCCCGAACACGACGGTGGCGGCGGCGAACAGGACGGCCACGAAGGTGAGCTCGGGATGCAGGATGCGGGCGGGGCCGATCTGGGCCGGCTCGGAGGTGGTGACTGGCCGGGGATCCTGGGAGTGCGCGGCCTCCGGGGACTCGGCCGACGGCTGGCCGGTGCCGGCATCGCCGGGCATGGGAGCCTCGGAGTCACGCTCGCCGGCTCCGCCGCCCTCGAACTCGTCCCGTCCACCCCTGCCGGGAAGCTCGTCATCGAGCTCAGGCGACCCGCCCGCGATCGGGGCCAGGCGCATGCCCCGCCCCTCAGGCACCACCACGGCCGGAGACATCCAGATGGCCGCCACTACGCGCAGGTAGTACCCCAGCGAGATCATCGAGCCGATCACCAGCACGATGGCCAGCCAGATGTAGTTGCCGTTGGCCAGCGCATGGATCAGCTGGAACTTGCCGACAAAACCGACGGTGCCCGGGATGCCGGCCAGGCCGAGCATGCCGATGGTCAGCGGCCAGGCCAGCCAAGGGTTCTGCGAGCCGAGCCCGGTCAACCCGCTCATCTGGTCGTCGCCGGTCTCTCGTTCCCGGGCGTGGATCACGGCGAACGCGGCCATGTTCATCGCCAGGTACACGCCGAGGTACAGCACGGTGGAGGAGACGCCGAGCCGCGTGGCCACGACCACGCCGGACAGCATGTACCCGGCTTGGGCCACTCCGGAGTAACCGAGCATCCGCTTCATCGAGGTCTGTGGCAACGCTCCGACGTTGCCGACGATGATCGTGATCGCCGCCACTGCGGCGATCGCCGGGGCCCAGGTCCCCTTGGCGCCGATCGCCGCCACGTCGAAGAAGCGCAGGAAGATGGCCAGGGCAGCCGCCTTGGTGGCGGTGGCCATGAAGGCGGTGATCGGTGTAGGTGCGCCCTCATACACGTCGGGCGTCCACTGGTGGAAGGGCGCCACCGAGGCCTTGAAGGCGAATCCGACCAGTACCAGGGCCAGACCGGTGAGCAGGAGCGGGTCGCTGGTCAGGCCTCCGTGATGCCCGATCGCCGTGGCGATCCGGGTGAAGCCGGTCTGTCCGGTGGCCCCGTACACCATGGCCAGCCCGTAGGCCAGCGTGGCCGAGCCGACCGAGCCGATCACCAGATACTTCAGCCCGGACTCCAGCGAGCCTTCGCGGCGGTGCTCGGAGGCGCACAACACGTACAGCGGGATAGAGAGCATCTCCAGGCCCAGGAACAGCGTGATGACGTCCTCGGCCGAGGCCAGGATCGCCATGCCGAACACGCTGAACAGGAGCAATGAGTGGTACTCACCCTGACCCGCCTCGCGCGGCGCGATGGCCCGCCAGGACATCAGCACGGCGGCCATGCCGGCGACCGCGCAGATCAGGTCGATCAGCAGGGCCAGGTGGTCGACCCGCATCGCTCCGGCGATGATCGTCGCCTCATGGGAGAAGCGCCAGATCTCGGTGCCGAGGGCACCGGCCAGGGTGAGGAGGGACAGCAGCGGAACCACCTGCCGGCGAACCGTCTCCGAGCGCAGCAGTCCGACCAAAAGGACGATCAGGGCCCCGGCACCCAGCACGATGTACGGCGAGAGCTGGACCCAGGAGATGTGCGGACCGTGCATGTGGCCGTGGCTGGCTACGAGGACGCCGAGATGAGCTGGCTTCACGGATTACCACCCCTCGGGGTAAGCGCGGCCACCGCCACGGCCTTGGTGGAGCCGACCGCGGCCGCCTGACCGGCCCCCGAGCCGCTCGATCGCACCGCCGCGATCGTCGCCTTGACGGACTGCTGGGAGCGGTGCAGCCCGAACTGCGGGAAGAACGCCAGGGCCAGGATGACCAGGACGAGCGGTATCACGGCGATCGACTCCGTACCCACGATCTCGCGGGACGCCACGCGCGGGCCCGGCCGGTTGTGCATGGCGCGGATGAACAATCGCAGCCCATAGAACGAGGCCCCAACCACGCCGAGGAAGGCGATGATGGCGATCGCCATCTTGGTCTGGAAGACCCCCAGCAGGATCATGAACTCCCCGATGAAATTGGACGAACCGGGCATGGCCAGGGTGGCCAGCGCGATGATCAGGAACAGGCTGGCCAGGACAGGGGCCCGAAACGCCATACCTCCCATGTCGTCCAGGTTCTCGCTGCCGCCGCAGCGGGCGGCCACGGCGGCCACCAGGAAGAAGGCGCCGGCCGTGACGAGACCGTGGTTGACCATCTGCAGCAGAGCCCCCTGGGCCCCATCGGGGCGGAGGGAGAAGATCCCCAGCGTGATGAAGGCCAGCTGGGCGACGCTTGAATACGCGACCACGAGTCGGGCGTCGCGGACCGTGAAGGCCAGCGAGGTGGCCCAGATGATCGACACCAGGGCGATCAACAGCATGGCCAGCTGGTAGTGCCGGGAGGCGTACGGGAACAGGGGCAGCACGATGCGCAGGAATCCGTAGGCCGCGACCTTGGACAGGATCCCCGAGAACACCGCCACCACGGGAATCGGCATTGCCTTGTAGGCGTCGCGCAGCCAGCCGTGGAAGGGGACCAGCGGCATCTTGACCAAGAACGCGGCGGCGAAGCACAAAAACAGCCAGTCCTGAGAGCTATGGGAGAGGTGAATGTGGCTGAGGGCGGTGAAAGTGAAGTTCAGGTGCGGACCGGTGCCGATCACCCCGGTGGCGATCGCCGCGGCCAGCATCAGGAATGAGCCCACCATCGTGTAGATGACCAGCTTGATGGTGGCCCGTACCCGGTCGGGTCCGCCCCACTGGCCGGCCAGGAAATAGAACGGGATCAGCATCAGGTCGAAGAAGGCCACGAACAGCATCAGGTCCTGGGCGCAGAACGCCCCGAGCACGGCGCTCTCGGCCAGCCCGAACCAGAAGTAGTAGAGGCGCGGCCGCTCCAGCAGCTGTCCCGCCGACCAGAACAGCGACACGCTGAACAGGACGGCGGTGAGCAGGATCAGCGTGACGTTCAGCCCGTTGATCCCCAGCTTGTAGTGGATCCCCAGCGCTCCGATCCACACCTTGTCGGTGACGAACTGCAGGCCGGACTGCCCGGAGTCGAACCGGACCATGAAGTAGATGGCCACGCCCAGCGGGGCCAGGCTGCCCAGCGCCGCCACGGGCCTGACCAGGCGCACCGGGAGCAGCGCCACGACCACGGCGATCGCCGCGGGAAGCCAGATCAGGACGGAGAGGGACATGGGCTAGAGAATCAGGTGGAGGAGATCAGGAAGTACAGCGAGAGAGCGGACAGGCCAAGGACGATTGCCGCGGCGTAGTAGCGCAGGAAGCCCGTCTGGGCGCGCCGCACCGTGGCCGAGCCGGCGCGCACCACCCCGGTGACGCCGCCGGTCACCCCGCCAGAGATGACGATCCGCTCCAGCACCGAGTCGGCCACCCGCCCGATCAGCAGGGCCGGGCGAACCACCGCGTAGTCGATCAGTTCGTCGAAGTACCACTTGTTGACCAGGAAGTTGTGCAGCGGCGCGAAGCGCTCCGCCAGGCGCGCGCTGGTCCCGCGGCGGGCCACGTACAGGCGGTACACGATGGCGATCCCGATCAGTCCGATGATCGGTGTGACGATCAGGCCGACCCAGGCGCTGCCGGTCGAAGGCTCCTGGGCAAACAGCCGGGAGTGTGGGAACGCCGGAGCCAGGAAGTTGGTGATCCCGCTATCGACGCCGGGGATCTCGATCAGCCCGCCGACCACGGCCAGAAGGGCCAGCAGCGACATGGCGATACGCATCGGCCACTCCCGCTCGGCGATCACGTGCTCGGGGCCGGGGAAGCCGATGTCGGTGTCCTCCTCCTCGCCGGTCATCGGGTTGGTAGGTACCTCGGCGTGGGCCAAATGGCCGTGCTCCAGCTCACTCGCCTCGGGAGACGGCTCCCCCCAGAACGCCCGGAAGATCATCCGGAACGTGTACAGACCGGTGATGAATGCGCCCACCTCACCCAGGATTCCCAGCACGAAGAAGCCCCCGCCCCGGTGGTACATGTAGCCGATGATGTCGTCCTTGGACAGCCAACCCGAGAAGGGCGGGATGCCTGAGAGCGCCAGCCCGCCGACCATGAAGCAGATGAACGTGAACGGCAGCGCCTTGCGAAACCCGCCCATCCGGTCGAGCGACTGATTGCCGGCCATCGCGCCGATGATCGAGCCGGCCGCCATGAACAGCAGAGCCTTGAAGAAAGCGTGGGTCATCAGGTGAAACAGGGCCGCCGAGTAGGCGCCGGCCGAGGCGCCCATGATCATGTAGCCGATCTGGGACATCGTCGAGTAGGCGATCACCCGCTTGATGTCGGTGACCACCACGCCGATCGACCCGGCAATCAGCAGCGTGGCGCAACCGATGCAGGCGCCCACATCGGCGGCGGTGGGCGCCATCTCGAACAGCGGGTGGAGGCGCACGATCAGGTAGACACCGGCGGTCACCATGGTGGCGGCGTGGATCAGGGAGGAGACCGGGGTCGGGCCCTCCATGGCGTCGGGCAGCCAGGTATGCAGCGGCACCTGAGCCGACTTGGCAAAGGCGCCCACCAGGAACAGCAGGCACGCCACCACCAGGTCGGTGCTGTCGGTGTGGAACACGTGGTGAATGGCGTTGAAGTTGCTCAGGAACCCAACGGTTCCGGTGTGGCGGAACAGGAAGAAGGTGCCGAGCACGAGTCCCACGTCGCCCACCACGTTGATCACGAACGCCTTGAGGCCGGCGCCGGTGGCCGTGGTGCGCCGGTACCAGAACGAGATCAGCAGGTAGGACGCCGCGCCCACGAACGCCCATCCGATGATCAGCATCACGAAGTTGCCGCCGAGAACCAGGATCAGCATCGACAGCACGAAGTAGTTCAGGTAGGCGAAGTACCGAGCGAAGCCCCGGTCGGACTTCATGTAGGAGATGGAGTACAGATGGATGAGCGTCGACACGCCCGAGACCACCAGAGCCATGAACACGGAGATCGGGTCGACCAGGATGGCCATGTGCGCATCCACACCGGTCGAAACGTCGTAGTTCCACAGGCTGGAGGTCAGCTCCCGATGCGTGGCCCCATGGCTCTGCAGCGAGATGAGCATGGCCACAGCGCACGCGAATGACAGGGCGATGGCCAGGGTGCCGATCCAACCGGCGGTCCGGCCCCAGAAGCGGAAGCCCAGGCTGATCACCGCCGATCCGATCAGCGGGAAGAGCAGCACCAGCCAGCCCCAGGTCGTGGTGGTCATGAAGGCCTCACCCGTGGAGCTCGTGGAGCTCGTCGACGTCGATCGGCAGGTTGCGCCGGTAGATGGCCACGATCAGACCAAGACCGACGGTCACCTCACAGGCCGCGATGACCATGATGATCAGCGCGAAGATCTGACCCGCCTCGTTGCCCCACATGCGGGCGAACGCCACCAGGGCGAGGTTGGCCGCGTTGAGCATCAGCTCGAGGCAGAGCAGGACGACCAGCGGGTTGCGCCGGGTCAGCACGCCGCCGGCGCCGACGGAGAAGATGATCGCCGACACGGCCAGGTACCAGCCGATCGTCATCCGAACAGACCCCGGCCGCTCATCAATCGTTGCTCGTGGTCGGGAGGGCGGGCTCCTGCTCCATGACCGCCGGGCCGGATTCCTCGATCTCCCGAACCGCGATCCGCAGGCCCGCGGCCTCGGCCATCGTTCCCGTGAACGCCGGGCGGGGCTGGCGTAGCCGGCGCTGGAAGTCGTGGTCCTCGGCCTCCTCGGCTTCGAGGCCTCGCCGCCGGCGGGCTAGCACGACCGAGCCCACGGCGGCCACCAGCAGGAGCAGCGAGGCCACCTCGAAGGCGAACAGGTAGTCGGTCAGGAACAGGCGGCCGATCTGCTTGGGCGTTCCGAAGCCCAGCACATAGTGGGCGCCGTGACTGGAGACGCCGCTTAGTCCGGTGCCGAGCATGGCGATGCACAGCTCCACCGCTACGGCTAGGGCAAACAGGGGCCCGAGAATCCGCAGCGCCGATCCGGCCTGATATTCCTGGCCTCCGCCCACGTACGCGACGACGAACACGTAGAGCACCATCACGGCGCCCGCATACACCACGACCTGGGCGGCGGCCACGAACTCGGCCCGCAGCAGCATGAACAGTGCGGCCAGGGCGATCAGGTGGCAGACCAGCGCCAGCACGCTGTAGAACGGGTTGCGCAGCATGACCACGCCGATCGCCCCCGAGATGGCGGCGATCGCGGCGATGAAGAACAGGATCGAGCTGAAAACCATCGGCCGCTACTCCCCCTCGCCCCGCAGCGGCGTGCGCTCGACTGGCTCGGCCAACAGCATCTCCTTGGTGAAGATCAGGTCCGAGCGCGTGTAGTCAGACAGCTCGTAGTCGTGGCCCATGGTGATGGCGTCGAACGGACAGGCCACCTCGCAGTAGCCGCAGAAGATGCAGCGGCTGAGGTTGATCTCGTAGACCGCGGCGTAGCGCTCGCCGGCCGACACCCGGTTCTCCGGAGTGTTCTCGGCGGCCACCACGCGGATGCAGTCGGCCGGGCAGGCGGCTACGCATAGGGAGCAGCCCACGCACTTCTCCAGACCGGGGTGGGTGGGGTCCGAACTCTCGAAGCGGTTCAGACGGTGCCGGCCCCGGAAGCGCGGGTAGACCGGCGTCTTCTCCTCCGGGTACTGGATCGTGTGCGGCCCCTCCACCACGCGGGCAAAGGTGGTCTTCATGCCCCGCAGGGTCTCGCCGAACACCCGGTAAGCGCCCGCCGCCCGGTTCGGCGCCGGGTGGCGGATCACCTCGATGACATCTGCGGACGGGTCGTAGGGCATGAATTCAGGCGACGACGACGATCGCGGTGACAAGCAGGTTCAGGGTGGCCAGCGGCAGCAGCACCTTCCAGCCGAACGACATCAGCTGGTCGTAGCGCAGGCGGGGGAGAGTGGCCCTGATCCAGATGAACAGGGTCATGAAGATCATCATCTTGGCGAACACAATGATCGGGTCAATCCAGCCGGGCACATAGGGATTGCCAGGCAGGTGCCAGCCGCCCAGGAAAAGCGTCACGGCCATCGCCGAGACGACCATCATGTTCACGTACTCGGAGAACAGGTAGGCCACGAACCCGGTGCCGCCGTACTCGGTGAAGTAGCCGGCCACCAGCTCGGCGTCGGCCTCCACCAGGTCGAACGGCGCCCGGTTGGTCTCGGCGAACGAGGCCACCATGAAGATCAGGAAGCCCGCCAGTTGGGGGATGATGTACCACATGCCGGTCTGGGCGTTGACGATCCCGACCAGTGACAGCGTCTGGGCCGAGATGATCACGCCCACCAGGGCCAGCCCCTGGGAGACCTCGTAGGAGATCAGCTGGGCAGCCCCGCGCATCGCGCCCAGAAACGAGTACTTGGAGCCTGAAGCCCAGCCGCCGAGCATGATCCCGTAGAACGAGATCCCGGCCAGGGCGAACACGTACAGCGGCCCGATCGACACATCGATTCCGTACAGGCCGAACTTGGTGCCGAAGATGTCATTGACCCCGCCCCAGGGGATGATCGCCAGCGCGGAGACCGCGGTGAGGATCGCGATCATCGGGGCCAGCCGGAACAGGAACCCGACCGAAGTGGTCGGCCGGAACGCCTCCTTGGTGGCGAACTTGACGATCTCGGCCATCGGCTGCAGCAGCCCGAAGGGGCCAACACGGTTGGGCCCGTAGCGGCCCTGGAAGCGCCCGAGCAGCTTGCGCTCGTAGATCGTCAGCATCGGCAGGATCCCGAAGATCACCCCGAAGATCACGATCGTCTTGGCAATCTGAGCCCACCACGGCTCGAAGTAGTTGACGTCGGCCAGGACGATCACGCTTTGCTCACCTCCACCTCGGGCTCGGTCAGCGCGTTGGCCGACTCGGTCCTGATCCCGGTGGCCACGAAAGCCGTGCCGGCGGGGACGCCGGTGCGCACCGCGGCGCGGCCGGACAGGCGAGTTCCGTTCTGGGCGATCTGCA
>DASZNA010000048.1:0-2460 GCA_035551655.1 Solirubrobacteraceae bacterium | reverse complement strand
CCGGCGCTCGGACATCGCTGGTGGGCGCTGCGCGGGGCGGGCGCGTTTTGTGACGGCGAGCCGATCCATGTCTCCGAGGTCGACGAGCTGGGCAACGCGCAGCTCTGCTGGAGCGGCATCCAGGAGTGGGACGAGGTGGGGCGTCTGGACGCCCTCCTCGCTCTGTCGCGCGCCTGCTGGCGCACCCGGGGCGTGGGCGACGCCTGGCAGTACATGCTGGTCGCGGAGGGCGCCGCGGAGATTGCCGTTGACCCCAGCGTCTCGTTGTGGGATCTGGCTGCGGTCAAGGTCATCGTGGAAGCGGCCGGTGGCGCCTTCACCGACCTCAGCGGCGTGGTCACGGCCGGGGGCGGCAGCGGCCTGGCGACCAATGGCGTGCTGCACCAGGCCGCGCTCGGGTACATCGGGGTTCCGCCCGTCGGCTGAAGGCGGTGACCCGCTGACCCGCCGCTACCCTTGTACGACATGGATCGAACGACGTCATGAGGACGATCGCCCACCCAGTCACCGATCAGATCACCATGAGCGGACTGCTTCACGCCCTCAGCGACCCGGTTCGCCTGGAGATCGTCCGCACCCTGGGCCACTGCGGTGAGACCTCCTGCGGGGGCCTCGGGGTCTCGGTCTCCAAGTCGACCCTCACCCACCACCTGAAGGTCCTGCGCGACGCCGGCGTCACCCAGACCCGCTGCCAGGGCGTGCAGCGCCTGGTGTCCCTCCGCGAGGACGATGTGGAGGCCCGTTTTCCCGGTCTTCTGTCGTGCGTGTTAGCCCACCACGAGCCGGGTAACACACAAGCGGGTGTTCCGTAGCCGCGCGGGTCGTAACCGACCCTCCGGTTTCGGGTAACAGTTCGATAAGACTTGCTGGACGCGGCCTCGGTCGCTCTGGATAATGCAATTCCGCTCGCAGCCCCGTGCCGCGAGCAGGCGCCGGACCGGACGGCGCCGAAGTGCAGGGAACCCTCAGCAGAAGCATGTTTCTCGCCAAAGGGATCCCGCCACGCACCCCGCCGTTCGCTGAAGGGTGAGGATCCGGTCGACCCGCCGCTCGCGGCAGACAGCCAAGAGTGCGGGACAAGACGCACACGAAACTTCAACCGAAAACTGCGGCGGCGGGACGATCGGGTCCTCACCCTGGCCCTTGACGAGAACGGGTGTTCGTCGTATAATTCGATCATCTTCGAACTAAAGAACATTGGAACTGAATTGAGTAAGCAAACTGTCAAGAGCCGGGTCCGCGGCGAGCACGCCGAGGCCCGATCCAACAAGCGGCCGCGCCGCGCGGCTGCACCGCGCCGTCGTCCGGTGGCGTCCGAGGGCCGGCATGAGCTGGCCGAACGGACGCACCTTCAGGCGGTCGACGGTTCGCTGGAGTCGCTGGATCTGTTTTTCCGGCAGGCCCGCATGCACAAGCTGCTGACCGCCGAGGAGGAGATCGAGCTGTCCAAGCGCATCGAGCGTGGCGACCTCCAGGCCAAGAACCGCATGATCAACGCCAACCTGCGGCTGGTCGTCTCCCAGGCCCGCCGGTACCAGGGACATGGCCTGCCCCTCGAGGATCTCATCCAGGAGGGCATGCTGGGCCTGATCCGTGCGGTCGAGAAGTTCGACTGGCGCAAGGGCTTCAAATTCTCCACCTACGGCACCCTGTGGATCCGCCAGGCCATTCAGCGTGGCCTGCAGAATTCCGGGCGCACGATCCGCGTACCCGTGCACGTCGCGCAGCGACAGGTGAAGGTGCGCAAGGTGGAGGCCGAGCTGGCCCTGAAGCTGGGCCGTGAGCCGACCGATGAGGAGATCGCGGCGGTGGCCGAACTGCCGATGGAGCAGGTGGCCGAGTCGCGGGAGCTGAGCCGGGGCCTGTCCAGCCTGGATCAGCCAATCGGCGACGACGGCGAGGCCTCGCTGGGCGATCTGCTGCCCAGTGGTCGGCCCGAGCCCTCCGAGGAGGTGGCGGTGACCCTGCGCGACCGTCAGGTCGCCGAGGTCGTCGATCGCCTGCCCGAGCTCGAGCGCGAGGTCATCCGGCGCCGCTTCGGCCTCCACGGTGACGAGCCGCGAACCGTCCGCCAGACCGGTGCGGATCTTGGAATCTCAACCGCCCAGGCCGGGGAGTTGGAGCGTCGGGCGCTCCGGCGACTGGCTGACAACGACGAGCTGGCCGGCCTGCGGGCCGCTGCCTGAGCTCCGAGCCTGAGCAGTCCTTCGAGGGGGCGCCGGCCTGACGGCCGGCGCCCCCTCTTTGCTGCCGGCCGGACCGCGTCCATACTCCACCCTTGTGGAACGGCTGTTCGAAGCTGACGACGCTCCGCCCACCGCAGCGCCCGACGCGCCGCTGGCCACGCGGATGCGGCCGCGGAACCTGGACGAGTTCGTGGGTCAGCGGCGCCTGGTGGGCGAACCGGGCAGCCGTCTGCCCTTGCGCCAGGCGATCGAGTCAGGCCACGCCCACTCGATG
>DASZNA010000047.1:0-2555 GCA_035551655.1 Solirubrobacteraceae bacterium | reverse complement strand
CGCCGAGGTGGTCTGGGTCGCCTTGCGGTTCAGCGGGTCGAAGGTGGAGGTCGTGGTGTCCATCGCCTGGGTGGAGGAGTTGTACTGCCCGTGGGCGGTGATGTTGTCGAACCCGTCGTAGGTGCTGGTCTGCAGCACCGTGGACCCGGACACGCCCGAGCAGCTCTCCCAGCTCCGGGAGAAGATCAGCACTTATGCCATGTTCGCCATCGACGAGGGCATGACCCGCACCTACCCCCAGGCAGCCGGCAAGCCGCTGTGCATTCAGCTTGACTGCGCCAGCCCGCCCAGCGCCCAGGCCGCCACGCTGATCGAGCAGGCTCGCCGCCGCCTCGCCGACTACAAGATCCGCCTCGTCGTCAACATCCTCAGCTAGCCGGCATCCGCGAGCCGATCAGGCAAGAGCAGGCTCTGGCAGTCGCTCTGGGTTCCAGAAAGCCACCCCGGATTCCTGCCAGTGCTCAAGCAGCTCACGTGCGCCGTGCCGGGCCTCAGCGACAGCGCCGCCAGCGGGCTTGCTACCGCGTCCTGCGGCGGCAGAAGCCCCAGGAAGTACTCCATGCGATGCTCAGGATCACGCCCTGCCATCGGGTAGGCGCTCGCTCCGATCGTGGCGTAGAGGACGACACCCTCGGCAGTGGCCGTGGCGTCCCACTTGTAGACCTCTACCTCCAGGCCAGCCACGCGGAACGCCGCCTTGAGGTGCTCCCCAGCGGGCGACATAGAGATCACGGACCGCGCCGGTAATCATCCTTACGGACCTCCGAATGGCCACCACTCGCCAAGTGGCCAGCCTGGCGGCCACCACTCACCAGGACCAGTTCCGATCGGGCTAGCGCCCTTGGACGCGTTGCACGACGCACATGCGCCGGTCAGATTCCCCGGATCATTGACCCTCGCCGTGCGGACCGCCTGCTCATCCGACCAGCCGCTGGACTCCCAGTCCTCCTTGAGCGAATTGATGTGATCAACACCCTGCGCGCCGAAGCCGGCTGGTCCCAGGCCGAGCTCGCCGAGAAAATCGGCAGCGACGGCCGCCAGGTCAGCCGCTACGAGAACGGCAAGGTCGCCCCCAGCCTCGAAGCTGTCATCCGCATCGCCGAAACCTTCAACGTCAGCCTCGACTACCTCGTCACCCCCGACGCCCCCCGCCGGCCCCTGCACGCCCCCGGGAACGCGCTCGACGCCAAGCTCGCCGACCTCGGCCAGCTCACCGACGACGAGCGCGCCATCATCCTCGGCGTCATCGACACCATCACCACCAAGGCCAAGCTCCGCCTCATCACCGGCAACGCCAGCTGACGGCGCTCAGCCCGCCGGCGGCTCGAATACCGGGTTCGGCAGGAAGTCGCCCACAATCTGGCCCTCGTCGTCGACCTTCCAGGCACCCCGGATAGCAGTTGGCGGAACCGCATCATCAGGGCCGTAATCGCCCGCGATCTCGTAAACCCAGCCGCCTGGCCGCGTCTTCGCTTCCGCGATCAGCGCCGGCGGCAGATCGCGACGGCTCGTCACGGCGACCCTCCCTCCCCAGGCCCAGTCTGCCGCCACCTGTCGAACCACTCCCGCTGCTCATCCACCGTCGCCAGCACCGACGACTCCGGCGCCAGAGCGAAGATATCGACCACCGGAGGCCTTGAGGCAGTCCGCGGCATCTCCAGGACATAGGCATAACGCCCCCCGGCGGCCTGGCGCTGCATCGCCGACGGGAACACGTCCCGGCGGGCACCATTGCAGGCCAAAACCACGCCGTCGGCCTCCAGGGAACGGCGAGCCGACGCCAGAGCTTCGAACAAGTCACGCCCCTCGCCCCGGGCCTCAAGATCGCCGCCGACCCTGACCTCCACAACGCACACGTCACCAGCGGCGAACCGCACGCGGGACGTCACCGGCTCGCCCCGGCGAGCCGCCGGCACCACGATCTCCTCCCGCATCACGATCTCCTCCCGCATCACGGCCTGAACCAGGGATTGCCGATCCACCCGCCCGGACCCCACGCGCCCTCGATGGAACTGCCCGGAATGGAACCGGGAACAGCGATCTCGTTCTCCCACGGGAACGGCGAAGCAGCACCCAGCTCAGCGTTCACGTCGAAGCCGCTGCCGCGCAGCTTGTATATGAAGTCCGCCCTGATGGTAGCGGCGAAATCCTGCGCCGACCCCAGGTCATGGGTCGTCGAGACGAAACCCGAGTCCGCAGGATTCACGGTCGCATGCTCAAGCAGGTTCATATTGCTGCCCTTAGGCGCAAAGCCCTGGCTGAAGATGTCCGCAGGACCCCGCGTATCCGCCCTGAACAGCGTCCGAGCCGCGCCAGCCGCGGTGTCTGCTTCTGGGGCGCCGAGGCCACCCGCGAGGCCGCCGAGGGCCATCTGGAGGACGGCGCCGGCCCATTGGCCGCCGGTGTAGGTGCTATTCGGGCTGGTGTTGACGCCGTGGCGGGCGGCCCAGCGGGTGTAGGCGCCGGAGATGCTGTTCCCGGTGGCGATGTTTATCGAGCCCTGGACGGGGTTGGCGACGGCCCCGCCGAAGTCGAGCAGGTTCGCGATGGAGTCG
>DASZNA010000046.1:0-21213 GCA_035551655.1 Solirubrobacteraceae bacterium | reverse complement strand
CCAGTCCGCCGTCCATGTAGATGCCGATCGTGGTCATTCGCGGGCACTGGTTCGGCAACCCGCGCCGGCAGTACGCACACAGGCCGCAGCCGATGTTGGGCGCGACGACGACCCGATCGCCCAGCTCGAGCTGGGCCTCGGGCCCGGCCTCCACCACGACACCAAGGATCTCGTGCCCGAGGATCACCCCGGGCGTGGCCGGGTGGGCCTGCGGGCGCTCGAGGATCTTCAGGTCGGTTCCACAGATCCCGCACCGCTCGACGGCCAGGACCACGTCATCCGATCGTTGCAACTCGGGGCGGGGACGTTCGGTGATGTCGAGCACGCCGTCACCGGCGAACACCGCCGCGGGCATCAACTGGGTGGTCATCGGTCTCCGTTCGAAGAGGCGCGGGTGGTGGTGGGGGTTGGTTCTGGGGTTGGTTCGGAGGTGGGAGTGGAGGTTGGTCTCGGGGCGGAGCCGACGTTCTCCCATGCCTCCGAGGTGCAGGAGCGGGCGACCGCATCCAGCACCCGAGCGGCCGCTCCCATCTCGGCCAGTCCGGGCGCCCGCTGCATACCGTCGCTCACCGACTGCAGGAACAGATAGGCCTCGGTGACCTTGAGGTCGCTGTAGCCCATCGGGATGCCGGGGCCGGGCTGGAAGTGCGCGAACTCGGGGTGCCGGGGAGTCATCTGCACCGCCGCGTAGCCGCGATCCCCGTTACTCAGCGGCAGACACACCTGGAGCTCGTTCATCCGCTCGAACGTCCACATGACCGCCCCGTCAGTGCCGTTGGCTTCGAACTGGTAGCGGGCGTCCGGGCCGACGGCGGCTCGGCTTGACTCCATCGTGCCCAGCACCCCGGAGTCGAACTCGATCAGGGCGGTCACCCGGTCCTCGTTCTCCACAGGTCCGGGCTCCCCGGTCGCCACCGAGAAGTGCGTGCCCGTGCCCATCTCCAGGCGGGGGCGCTCCTGGATCAGGGTGGCCCAGCGCGCGCTGACCCGGCGGATCGGCCCGAGCAGAAACTGCGCCATGTCGACCTCGTGGGACATCAGGTCGTAGAGAATCCCGTAGCCCGCCAGGTCCCGGCTGAAGCGCCAGGACAGGCCGCCCTTAGGGTCGCTGGCGTAGCTCGCCACGAACTGCGAGCGGTAGTGGTTGAGCTCGCCCAGCTGTCCGGACTCGACGAGCTCTCTCGCGTACTGGACCGCGGGGGCGTGGCGGTAGTTGAGGCCGACGATCGACCGGACACCGGCGTCCGTGGCGCCCTGCACCGCCCTCAGAGTCTCCTCAGGGAAGCGTCCCACCGGCTTCTCCACCCATATGTGCTTTCCGGCCGCTGCGGCGGCCAGGGTCATCTCGCAGTGCAGGAAGTTCGGGGCGGTGATGCTCACCGCGTCGACGTCCGGGTGGCTCAGCACCTTCCGCCAGTCGGTCGTCCAGCTCTCATAGCCGAGCCGCTCGGTGGCCAGGCGAGCCCGTTCCTCGGTGGCGTCGGCGGCGATGACCAGACGTGGTGAGGCCCCGCAGTCGGGGTAGTGGTCGTGCACCCGCCGGTAGGAGACGCTGTGCAGCTGGCCCATCCAGCCCACCCCGAGCAGGCCGATTCCCACGGTCTCAGCCAACCTGGGGCACCTCCTCGAGGGCGACCGGGCGACGCTCGCGCCAGGACCGGTCGCAGGCCACCGCCACCTTTAGTGCGGTCAGTGCCTCCTGCGGCGGGCAGGCGTTCTCGCCCCGTCCTCGGACCAGCTCGATGAACGCCCGGGTCTCGGCGGCAAAGGCGGCGCTGAAGCGGTCCAGGAATCCTGTGTATGGATCGGCAGGCGGCGGCGGGGCTTCCGGGTCCAGTGGGTGGACTGGGGTGCGGTCGTTAACGCCGATGACCACCGAGTCGCCGGAGCCGAGAATCTCGGTCCGGAAGTCGTAGCCCCGGGGATCGTGGCGGGCGCCGGTGACCACCACCGGCAGGCCGTCGTTCATGGTCAGGACGATCGCCGCGGTGTCAACATCGTCCTGGCGGCCGTAGCGCGCCCACGCCCGCACCGTCCCGGTGGCATAGACCTCGCGAACCTCGCGTCCGGTCAGCCAGCGAGCCATGTCGAAGTCGTGCACGTGTAGATCGCAGAAGATCCCTCCGCTGGTGGCGATGTAGCGCTCGTCGGCCGGCGCTTGGTCGTGAGCGCACATGCGCAGCGAGTAGAGCGTCCCCAGTGAGCCCTCGCCGATCAGCTGCCGAGCCCGGCGAAAGCCAGGGTCAAAGCGGCGCATGAACGCGATCTGCAGCTCGACGCCAGCATCCTCGGCGACCGCCATCGCGCGCTCGGTGTCGGACACGTGGATGGAGATCGGCTTCTCGCACAGCATCGGCAGCCCCCGCCGGGCCCCGGCGGCGATCTGCTCCGGGTGCTCGGCGGTGGCGGTGGAGATCACCAGGGCGTCCAGATCGGCGTCCAGAACCTCGTCGAAGGTGGCGCCGCGGCCGCCGATCTCACCGGCCAGGGCGGCGGCGCGAGCAAGGTGGTGGCTGCCGACGATGACCTCGCCGACCTCGGGATGCTCGGCCAGCGCCCGCGCCCGAAAGGCGCCCATCCGACCTGTCCCAAGAACCCCGATTCGCATTTGTGAAAACGCTTGCACAACCGTGGTGGGATTGCAAGGCGGCGACCGGCCGCGGCGACCGTTCCCGCCCGGATCCTCAGTCGAAGTTCAGCGGCTCGAACGGGCCGGCCAGCGCCGCATCCAGATTGGCCATCACCTTGGCGAAGGCCTCGAGGTAGTCCTCCATCAGCGACTGGCTCTGGATGATGATCGGATGCGGCTCAGAGCCGACGATGATTGAGGAGTCAAGGACCTGGCTGGCCACCGGGAACTCGCCCGGCTCCCAGGGCTTGAGCGGGGCGTCGTCCAGCGCGGGATGCCAGGGGCCCAGCGCGGCGTGGCGGAAGGCCGGGTAGGCGGGGAGCGGCTCGATTTGCCACAGCAGCGCCTCCACGCCCTCGGCCCGCAGCGCGCGGATCAGCCGGTCCCGCAGCTCGCTGGCTGGACCGGTCCAGCCCAGCCCAGCCGCGTCGATCCGGACCCGGTACTTGTAGTGCACCGAGGTGCGGTCCTCGGGCACGTACGGCGGCTCCAGCCCGCTCAGCTCAGACAGTCCCTGGGTGAGAATTGCCGCGTTGCGCTGGGCGTTGGCGGTGTATCCGGGTAGGCGTCGCAGCTGGGAGCGGGCCAGCGCGGCCGGCAGCTCCTGAGTGCGGTAGTTATAGCCCAGTCCGTGCGAGACGTACGACGCGACGCGGAACTCTCCCGGCCCCAGTTTCGGGACATCCTCGCCACGATTGGAGAACCGGCGGGCCACCGCGAACAGCTCCGGATCGTCGGTGACGAACAGCCCGCCCTCGCCACCGATCAGGTTCTTCGTGGCGTTGAGACTGAATCCGGCGCAGTCGCCCAGGGTGCCGGCCGGCCGGCCCTTATAGGTGGCTCCGTGCGCCTGGGCCGCGTCCTCGATCACCGCCAGCCCGTGCCGGTCGGCGATGGCCTGGATCTCGTCCATGTCGGCGGGCAGCCCATCCAGGTGGACGGGCATGATCGCCCGGGTGCGGTTGGTGATCCGTTCCTCGATGCGGGCCGGATCGATGTTGAACGTCCGCTCGTCGATGTCACAGAAGACCGGCACGGCCCCGTGATGGGCCACGGCCACGGCGGTGGAGATGTAGGTGTGGGCAGGGACGACCACCTCGTCGCCGGGGGAGATCCCCAGGGCGGCAATCCCCGTGTGGAGTGCCGCCGTGCCCGAGTTGGTGGCGATGCAGTGGGCGATCCCCAGGTACTCGGCCCAGTCGTGCTCCAGCCCGACCAGCGCCGGAGCGTTGACCCCGCACAGCACGCCCCGGTCCAGCACGGCCATCACCTCGGCCCGGTCCTCATCGGTGATCTGGGGCCACGGCGCGTGCTTCGAAGCGTCCACCGCAGGGCTGCCGCCGTACAGCGCGAGGGTCCCGGTCACCGCCATGCGCGGCAGTGTACAAACGTTTGCATCAAGGTGTCAAGAGAGGGGCGTGGTGGGCGCGGGTGCGGGTGCGCCCGGGCTGCAGAGCGCGGGCCGCTGCCACCAGGGTGCAGCGACATGCTTAAAGGCACAAATCGGACGGGAGGCGCGCACAATGCGGGGTGGGCAGGGTGCTTTCTGCGTTTGAGCATGCCCAGCTGCGGAGTGTGCCCGGACCATCCGCTCACGACACTCCACCTCAGTGGATCACCGGCTCCGCCACACCGGAACGTCGCTCCAGAAAGTCGAAGTCACAGCCCAGGTTCGCCTGGGTGACATGACGGACGAAAAGCTCGCCGAACCCGCTCAGGCCGGGGCGGATCGTGGTCTCGAACCCGGCTCGCCGCCGGGCCAGCTCCTCGGGCTCGACCAGGAGATCCAGCCGGCGCCTCGGGACGTCGAGCTCGATCTCGTCGCCGTCCCGGACGAAGCAAAGCGGGCCACCGACGGCCGCCTCGGGCGCCACGTGCAGCACGCAGGTCCCGTAGCTGGTGCCACTCATGCGCGCGTCGGAGATCCGCACCATGTCGCGCACGCGCGCCTCGAGCAGGCGCCGGGGGATCGGGAGCATGCCCCACTCCGGCATGCCGGGTGCTCCCACCGGCCCACCCCGCTTGAGCACCAGCACCGAGTCCGGGGTGACGGGCAGAGCCGGGTCGTCGATCCGGGCCTCCAGGTCGGCCTCGTCCTCGAACACGACGGCGGGCCCCCGGTGGCGATGCAGGTCCGGGTCGGCGGCCACCGTCTTGATCACCGCGCCATCCGGGGCGAGGCTGCCGCGCAGGATGGCCAGCGCCCCGGCGGGGCTCACCGGGCGCTCGATCGGCCGGATCACCTCGGGGTTGTGGACAACGGCACCCGCGCGCGCCTCGCCGAGCGTGGTCCCGGTGATCGTCCGGGCGTCCGAGTCCAGCAGCTCACCCAGCCGCGCCTGCAGGGCCAGGAGTCCGCCCGCGTAGTGGAAGTCCTCCATCAGAAAGCGGCCGCCGGGCTGGATGTCGGCCAGCACAGGCACATCCCGAGAGAGCTGGTCAAACCGGTCCAATGTGAGGTCGATGCCGGCCCGCCGGGCCAGGGCGATCAGGTGAATCACCGCATTCGTGGAACCGCCGAGCGCCAGCACCGTGACCACCGCGTTGTCGAAGGAGTCCGGCGTCAGGAGCGTGCTCGGCCGGCGGTCCTGCCAGACGAGCTCCACCGCATGGCGGCCACACAGGGCCGCCATGCGAGCATGAGCGGAATCGACCGCCGGGATCGACGAGGCTCCGGGGATGGTGAGGCCAAGCGCGTCGACGGCGGCAGTCATCGTGGAGGCGGTTCCCATGGTCATGCAGTGCCCGGCCGAGCGCGCGATCCCGTCCTCCAGCTCATCCCAAGCCTCGGGCTCCAGCTGGCCGGCCCGGCGCTCGGCCCACAGCCGCCACACGTCGGTGCCGCTGCCCACCGGCTGGCCGCGCCAGTTGCCGCGCAGCATCGGTCCGGCGGGCAAGAAGATCGCGGGCAGATCGGCGGCGATCGCGCCCATCAGCAGTGCGGGAGTCGTCTTGTCGCAGCCGCCCATCAGCACGGTTCCGTCGATCGGGTAGCTGCGCAGCACCTCCTCGGTCTCCATGGCCAGGAGGTTGCGGTACATCATCGCGGTGGGCTTCTGAAACTGCTCGGCCAGGGAAAGGACCGGAATCTCCAGGGGAAAGCCGCCGGCCGCCCAGACGCCGTTGCGGACCTGCTCGGCCCGCTCGCGGAAGTGCGTGTGACAGCAGGCCATCCCGCTCCACGTGTTCAGCACGGCGATCACGGGCCGCCCCATGAAGTCGTCCCGGGAGTAGCCCATCTGCTTCATGCGCGAGCGGTGCCCGAAGGCGCGCAGTGTGTCGGGCGCAAACCACCTCTGGCTGCGCAGATCCTCCGGCCTCCGGCTCATCCGAGCACCCGTGGGCTCATGAGCTGCCGTGCAGGACCACGGTCTTCATGTCCGTCATCTCCTCCACGGCGTAGCGCGGACCCTCCTTGCCGAACCCGCTGTCCTTCAGGCCTCCGTAGGGCATGAGGTCGGCCCGCCACAGCGGCGTCCAGTTGATGTGCACGTTGCCGGCGTCGACCTCGCGGGCGAAGCGGACGGCGTTCGAGACGTTGCCGGTGAATACGCCGGCCCCCAGCCCGAAGCGGGTGGAGTTGGCCAGCTGGATCGCCTCGTCCACGTCGGCGGCCGCGGTGACCGCCACCGCGGGACCGAAGAGCTCGTCCTGACTGAGCCGGCTGTGGGGATCGACGTCGGCGACGATCGCCGGGGTGAGGACCGACCCGGCGCGCTCCCCGCCGGTGAGGATCCGGGCACCGTTCTGCGAGCTCTCCCTCAGAGCCTCCTCCACCCGCGCGGCGTCGCGTTCGGAGATCAGCGAGCCGAGCGCGGTGTCCGGTTCGGCGGGGTCGCCGAGCTTGATCGCCTGCACCTTGGGCAGGAGCGCGTCCAGCAGGTCGCCGGCGATCCGGCGCTCGGCCACCACCCGCTGGA
Organism: Solirubrobacteraceae bacterium; assembly: GCA_035551655.1. GTDB lineage: Bacteria > Actinomycetota > Thermoleophilia > Solirubrobacterales > Solirubrobacteraceae > Palsa-465. The sequence continues at coordinate 14,664 of DASZNA010000046.1, read as the reverse complement.
CGGAGATGCACACCTGACCGGCGTTGGTGTAGCCGCCGAGCGCGATGGCGCTGGCCGCCTGCTCCAGGTCCGCGTCGGCCAGGACGATCACCGGGCAGCTGGCCCCGAGTTCCAGCGACAGGCGTTTCAGCCCCGCCGTCCGGGTGATCCGCTCTCCGGTCTCGGCGCTCCCGGTGAAGCTGATCTTCCGGACCCGGGGATCACGGCACAGCGCATCGCCCAGCACCTCGCCCGGCCCGGTCAGGCAGGAGATCGCCTCGGGATGCAGACCGGCCTCGAGCAGGATATCGGTGAGCATCAGCGCGCTCAGCGGGGTCTGCCGGGCCGGCTTGAGCACGACCGCGTTGCCGGCCGCCAGCGCCGGGCCGATCTTGTGCACGACCAGGAGAGCGGGAAAATTGAAGGGGGTGATGGCCACCACCACCCCGCAGGGCTGACGCAGCGTGAATCCGAGCCGGGTGGTCCCGCCGTTGGGTGCGGCGTCCAGCGGGAGGCTGTCCCCGTAGAGCTGGGAGCCCTCGAACGCGGACAGTCGCAGCAGGTCACCCACGCGGGAGGCCTCGCCCCGGGCTTCACGGATCGGCTTGCCCGTCTCGCTGGAGATCGTCTGGGCCAGCGGCTCGACCCGCTCGTCGGCGAGATCGCCGGCTCGGCGCAGGATCGCCTCGCGCTCGTGGCCACTCAGCTGCCGCTGGTGGCGCGCGCCGCGCACCGCTGCGGCCAGCGCTCGGTCCACGTCAGCGGCCTCGGCCAGCTGCACGGTCTCGATCAGCTCACAACTGTAGGGAGAGCGGAGCTCCTCCTCGCGGTTGCCCAGCGTCCACTCTCCGGCGATGACCATTCGCACAGGGTAAACGTTTGCACACCGGGGGAACGCAGTGCAAGTTACGCGTAGGTTGGCGTCCGGCTGGACGGTGCGGGCGGCGGAGCGTCAGGCAGCGCCGGAGTGTCAGGCGGGCGGCGGCGCGGTCGAGTCGCGGGCGACGAGCTCGCCGCCGAGCATCTCGCACGTGACCTCGCCCTCGCCATTCATCTGCGCCAGCAGCAGCTCGGTGGCGCGCGCTCCGACCTCCTGCTTGGGGGCGCGCACCGTGGTCAGGGCCGGCTCGATGAGGCTGGCCAGGACCACGTCATCGAAGCCGACCACCGACAGCTGCCCGGGGACGTCGACGCCGAGCTGGCGGGCGGCTCGCATCAGTCCGGTGGCGGCCAGGTCGTTGTAGGTGAGGATGGCCGTGAAGTCGTGCTCTGCCCCGAGCAGTTCGAGGCCGGCGGCGTGCCCCTGCTTGACGCTGTCCCCGCCGCTGAAGATCCCCGACAGCGACAGGCCGGCTGACTCCAGAACGTCCCTGACGCCGCCGACGCGAAGGACGGTGGCCAGGGTGGGGGGGCCGGCCAGGAAGGCAATACGGCGGTGGCCGAGCTCGACCAGATGCTGGGCGGCGAGCCGGCCGGCGCCCAGGTCATCGAAACCGACCTGCGAGAGATCGGTGGCCTGGCGATGGCGCTCTGCCGCCTGCAGCAGTGACTGGATGGGGGCCGAGCGCGCCCCGGCCAACTCGAGCTCCCCCACGGGTGGATCTAGGCCGACCACGACGGTCGGCAGCTCGGTCGCCTCGGCGAGCCGCGGCTCGGCCACGCCCGCGTCGGCGGTGACGATCACGCCGTCGACGCGATTCCCCAGCAGCACATCCAGCGTCTGTCCGGCCCGCACCGGGTCGCCGTAGCCGCTTGCGATCAGCACGCTGAACCCGGCCTGCGCGGCGGCGGGCTCGATCCCGGCGGCCACCTCCGCCCAGTACGGATCCCGAATCGTCGGGACGAGCAGGCCGATCGTCTGCGTCATCCCGGTGACGAGCGCCCGGGCGGCGTGGTCGGGCCGGTAGCCGAGCCGGCGTGCCGCGTCCTCGACGCGCTCGCGGGTCGACAGGCGAACCCGGGGATGTCCCTGCAGCGCGCGGGTGACGGTGGCGGCCGAGACTCCGCTCAGCTGCGCCACGTCCCGGATCGTTACCGGGCGCTTCCGGCGCCCGCCTCGAGCCCCCGAGCCATTGTCCGATTCCGGATCCATCGCGCAAACGTTTTACCAGCCCCCGGAGATCATGGGGGTTAGGTCGGCTCGGCCGCCGGCCTGGGCAGATCTGCGAGCAGCGGACGGGTGAACTCAGCCGCGCGCGTGACCCCTGCCGCGCCGGGCAGAAATGGATCCTCATTCTCGATGCTGAGCTCCTCGTCGTAGCCGGCGTCCTGCAGAGCCTGCAGGAAGGCGATCCAGAAGCTCTCCGGGTTTCCCTCGCCGACGGCACGGAAGACCCAGCTGCGCTGCGCCGTGTCCTCCCACGAGCGGGGGTCAAGGACGCCGTTCAGCGCGACCTGATCGCCGAACAGCTCGGTGTCCTTCAGATGCACGTGCTGCAGGGCGGGCCCGAGCACTTCGATCACTCTCAGCGGATCCATCTGCTGCCAGAACAGGTGGCTGGGGTCGAGGTTGGCTCCGATCTCCGGACCGACGGCGTCGCGGAGGCGCATAAGGCTGGGGACGTTGTAGACGAGGTGAAGGGGATGGAGCTCGAACGCGATCCGTGTGACGCCGTGGGCTCGCGCCATCTCGGTCAGGTCGGCCCAGACCTCGATCGCCTCCTCCCACTGACGCTCCAGCAGCTCGAGCCCCTCATCGGGCCAGGGGAACCAGATCCAGTTGATCGCTCGCGCCTGCGGGGAGTCGCCCGGGCAGCCCGACATGGTCACGAGCTTGTCGATCTCCAGTGCCGAGGCGAGCCGGATCGAGTCCCGGATGAAGGCGATGTCCTGCTGGCCGTGCACCGGATGCATCGGCCAGGCCGAGCAGTTGAGCGCCGCGAGCCGGAGTCCCCTCGAGGCGAGCGTCCGGGCGAATCGCGCTCGGGCGAATCCGCTCGCCAGAAGCTCGGCCATGTCCATGTGCGGCGCGACCGACTGACCGCCGGTGGCGAGCTCGACCGAGCTGATATGACTCTCGACGGCCAGGTCGAGGGTCTGCTCGAGCGTTAGCTCGGGAACGGAATCGGTGAACAGGCACAGCTCCATGGGAAAGGTCCGCAGCAACGACACATCATGAGCCGTTGTCGGCCTATTAGAACCCACAGGTCGGCGGCCTGCAAGTCAGCGCCATCGGCGGAGTTGCTTGGGTCTCACATATGGCTTGAGATAGGGTTCGCCGCGAGGCCAGATCAGGACGAGGGCAGAACGTGATTCCCCACGGGGCAATTCAATCTGCGCGTCGGCGCACACTCGCTGCCGCGCCACCGCCGGTGTGCGGCATGGAGCTAACCGGCCCGAGCGGAACTCGTCACTTACGGGTGCTCGCGACACTGGCGGCGCTCGCGCCGGTCGCTGCTGCGTTCCGATGAACGCCCGGCGATCCCGCTCACGTCGTAGCTGCGGCTCTCTGTGCACGTCCAGACCACCGCGCATCGAATGACTGTTGACGCTCAGAAGGCCCGTGCGGGGGATCCTGAATTGGAGCTGCTCGTCTTCCAGTCCATGTGGGCTATGGAGCAGCTGCCAGGCGAGCACGGTCAGTGGAGCATCGAACAACAGGTTCACGCAATCCTCGATGCGGGCTTCGACGGGGTTCAGATCGAGATCCCGCCCTACGAGCCGGCGCGTGAGACGCTCGAGGCGCTTGCCGGCAGTAAGCGCCCCTGGGTGATGGAGGCCTTCCCGCAGACAGTCGATCAGCTGGAATCAACCATCGAGGCGGTCCTCCACTTCGGGGCCGACCGCTGTCATCACATTGACATCCAGCCGAACGTGCGACCCAGCACGGTGCTTGAGTGCATACCCTACGTGCTCGGATGGCAGCGGCTCGCCGACGAGGCCGGCATCCCCCTGTACTTCGAAACGCATCGGGATCGCATGACCACCGATCTGTTGTTCACGCTACAGCTGCTCGACGCGGTCCCGCCGATCAGAGTCGTGGCTGACCTCTCCCACTATCTGGTCGGCCGGGAGTTCCCCTATCCGGTCTCCGAGGGCAACCACGCGCTGATCCACCGCGTTCTCGATCGCGCTGAGGCTATGCATGGCCGCGTGGCCTCGCGGGAGCAGGTACAGATTCCGTTTCAGTTTCCCCACCACCGACAGTGGCTCGATCTGTTCCTTGAGTGGTGGGAGGAGGGCTTCCGTCGCTGGAGGTCGCGTGCCAGTGGCGAGTATCCGATGACCTTCACCGTCGAGCTGGGCCCGCCGCCGTACGCAATCACCGGGGCTGATGGTCTCGAGCTGTCCGACCGGTGGGTTGATGCGCTCGTGCTCAAGGACTTGGTCCGCCGGCGGTGGGACGCTACTAGCCGGGCTGCCGACTAGCTGCCAAAGGACTGCCATTGGCAGCGCTCGATAGCCCAGGACGGACTGAAATTGACAGCCGTGCGGTTAGCAGGTAGGCTGCTTGAACAGCTGTTCAACTTCTAAGGCGCCCGCACATCATGATGATCGCTTGTTCATGTTCCGCGCTTTCGCCAGCCGAGCTCATCTCGGCATTCGTGCCACGCGTGCCTTGCTCAGTTAGCCGCAGCGTGCAGGCCGAAAGAGGCGCGTCTCGCGCAGAAGGTGGCTGGCCATGGACAAGGAGGTAAGACGGCGCTACAGCCTGATCGGCCCATGCGCAGAGCAAGCTGCGAGCCAGGGGCTCGCTGCCGCGGAGTGGTATCACACGACAGTCCCGCGGCCCCGGATGAAGCAGCTAATGCGTCGCACGGACGGCCCCGCTTCCCGCGACACGCTCCTCTGGTTTACGTTGCTGGCTGGATTTGGATTCGGCGGATATTGGCTCTGGGGCACCTGGGCGTGCGTGCCGTTCTTTGTCGGATATGGCCTGTTGTACGCGTCGGCGTCGGACTCTCGCTGGCACGAGACCGGCCACGGCACGGCCTTCAAGACACCATGGCTGAACGACGCGCTCTATCAGGTTGCGTCCTTCATGAATCTGTTTGAGCCGACCCTGTGGCGATGGAGCCACGCACGTCACCACACTGATACATGCATCGTCGGACGCGATCGGGAGTTCACGGCGATGAGACCACCCGATGTCTTGCGCCTTGTGGGCAACGTAATACGCCTTCCGGAGGCTTCGGCTACAGCCCTGGGTGTTGCCAGACACGCAGCTGGGCGGATGACCGCGGATGAGATCACGTTCATCCCGGAGAGCGAACGGCCGGCCGTATATCGCGAAGCCAGAGTATGGGTCGCGATCTATGCCCTTGTTATTGGCGCGGCAATCTACCTCGGCTCGTGGCTGCCCCTCATGTATGTCGGCCTACCGAGCCTCTATGGCTATTGGCTCGTATACCTGTTCGGTATTGCGCAGCACGCGGGGCTAGCCGAGAACGTCCTAGACCATCGGTTGAACTCGCGGACTATCTACATGAACCCCGTATTGCGGTTCATCTTTTCAAACATGAACTATCACGTCGAGCATCACATGTTTCCGATGGTTCCATACCACGCGTTGCCGGCGCTGCACGAAGAAGTGCGCTTTGACATGCCGACTGCGTACCCGAGCTTCCTTGCGGCGTACCGGGAAATCATCCCGACGCTCTGGCGTCAGACGAGGCACCCCGAGTTCTACACGAGGCGAGAACTTCCACCCACTGCACAACCGTTCCGCCCAGAACTACATGACGTCGTATTCGAGACCTAGCGCAATGTTGCCTGTTCCACGAGGAACGCCTGACTCTGGCGATGGCTCTTGGGTTGAGGCCTGCGGTGTGTCAGATGTGGAGGTGGAGGATGTGATCGGCTTTGAGTGGAGAGGGCACTCCTTTGCGATCTATCGCAGCCCTACGGACACCTTTCACGCAACCGACGGGACGTGCACCCACGAACACGCAGAGCTTGCCGATGGTCTGGTCATGGGAGACACCATCGAATGCCCGAAGCACAACGGGCGATTCAACTACAAGACGGGTGAGGCGAAGCGCGCACCCGTGTGCGTGAATCTGCGGACGTATCCCGTGAAGATCGTGGGCGACAAGGTACTCGTCAACATCGGATGAGGACCCCGATCGCCCCTGCTTTACGCGCCGTGAGCCGCCTGCGGCTGACCCGGCGACGAGAGCCAGAGCGCCAATGATCGTCATCGTGGGCGCCGGTGTCGCCGGTCTCTCGGCCGCTGCGGCTCTGCGGGACATGGGATACGGCGGGCGAGTCCGCGTCCTCGGAGGCGAACCTGCCACTCCGTACGAAAGGCCTGCACTCTCGAAAGAGTATCTCTGTGATCCCACACTCGGCGATCCACCGAGCCTGGCATCGCTCGCCGCGCTGCACGCGCGCGACATCCGATTGGATCTGGGCGTCGAGGTGCTGTCAATAGAGCGGCAGCGGCAAGCGCTTCTCACGACTGAGGGCGAGGAGGTCGGGTACGAGGAGTTGCTTCTCGCCACCGGGGCCGAGCCGCGCCGACTTGCACTTCGCGGAGACACACTGGCCGGGGTCCACTACCTGCGGGACCTGGAGGACGCGCGAGAACTCCGCGCTGCTCTCATCAAGTCCCGCAACGTTGTGATCGTTGGCGGCGGGGTGATCGGCCTCGAGGTAGCTGCCAGCGCCATTCAACGCGGGTGCCGAGTGACCATGCTGGAGGCTGCCCCACGCGTAATGGGGCGCATCGTTCCCGAGCGCTTCGCGGGCATGCTTGAGGAGGCGCATCGTGCGCATGGCGTCGATGTGAGGACCAATACGGGCCCGGCCGCGTTTCGCGGGTCCGGAGGGCGGATCCGCGAGGTAGTCATCACCAGCGGCGCGGCGGTGCCAGCCGATGTGGTTGTCGTCGGGATTGGCGTCAAGCCACGCACCCTGCTCGCCGAGGGTTCGGGTTTGGATGTCAACGACGGGGTTGTGGTGGACGCGGCGTTTCGCACGTGCGATCGCCACATCTTCGCCGCCGGCGACGTAGCACGAGTGTTCCATGGTGCTGCCGGCCAGTTCGTCCGAATTGAACAATGGGAGCCCGCTCGAGAGCAGGGGCGCCAGGCCGCCGCAAGCATGCTGGGCGGGGAGATCAGCTATCGCGAGACACCGTGGATGTGGTCCGACCAGTACGACGTCCACATACAAGCGACGGGTCTAGGCAAAGGTACGGTTGAGGTCGTCCGTGGTACCAGTTTGCATGAGCGAGGCGGGATCAGCTATTTCTGCATTACAGACGGGCGGCTGGTCAGCGCGTGCGGTGCCTCCGTTGGTACCAGCGTGGCCCGAGTGATCCGGGCGGCCCACAAGCTGATTGAGCGAGGAGCGGAGGTCACGGTGAACCAGCTCGCGGATCCCAGCGTAGATCTCCACCGCCTCGCTCGTGCTGCCGGATCCCTGAGCGGGACGTGAGCGGAGACGAATGGTGCGGGAGCCATGACTCCAGAGGTCCATCCGGGTCGAACGATACGAAGCACCAATGGCGAATAGCCCCGTACACGGTCGCACGCCGATCGTGGATCTACGACGCCGAGAGCTAATAGCTTCGGCGGTGCACGTAATCACGACACAAGGCTTCGACGGCGCGACGGTGCGCGACATCGCGCGTGTGGCGGGCGCCTCCGTTGGCAGCGTCAACTATTACTTTCCGAGCAAAGACGACCTCCTGAGGGCCGCTATAACGGAAACTGACGCGGGGTTTCGTGCCCTTATCAGAGGGGCAGTTGAATCGACGGAGGGATATCCCGAGAAGCTCGAACGGATTGTCGATATGTGCTTTCCGGTTGAGGAAGCTGACGGCTTGGCCTGGCGTGTATTCGTGGACTGGTGGAGCCAGGCTGCTCATGATGACTCCTACCGCGAGATCTACGATCAGGCTCATCGTGAATGGGTCGGCATGCTGGCGAAGGTCTTCGCCGAAGGAGTCACAAACAATTCCCTTGTGCTCAACTCGTCGGCGGAGGACGAGGCAGTGGCCTTCGCGGCCCTGATGGACGGACTCGCGCTCTACACCGTCGTGACCAAACGGATCAACGTCGACACGGTCCGCAGGTTGGCGAAGGACTACATCGCGGCGCTCCGTCCTTCGAAATCACGGCGTGCATAGTCACGTTGGCCGGATCCTCTCGGTTCGGTCCGGCCACCGTAACCGGAGCGGAGAAGCGGCTCTGCGCGCTCAGCCGCCGGGCGAGACGCTGGGATGGTCGACCGGCCGGCGCGTCATGTGAGCCTGGGCGATCGAGTGACAGAGCGTCACATCGTGCAGACCGTCCGAGCCGTCGGTGCGCGGGGCGCGATCCTCGTTGATGGCCGCGTGGAGCTCAAGCAGCTCGCGCTTGAAGGCCTCCTCGTAGGAGACGGTCTCGAGGCGCGTCCAGGCATGGGCGGTCCCGAGCACGCCGTCCTCGACGGTCAGCTCACCGGGCATGTTGCGCAGGTAGGGCGAGGGCAGGGTCAGGGTCAGGCGCCGCTCCGGGGCCAGGAACATGAACTCCTGCCGGTAGCGGGCGATCCCGGACAGGAGATCGACCCACGAGAGATGGCATTCCACGCCCGAGAAGGTCATGTTGATCGACACGACGTTGCGGGAGAGGTCGGCGTAGGTGACACGCTCCGGCTCGCCCAGAGCGCCGCGGAGCGCGTTGAACTCGTGGACCAGGTTGTCCAAGAGCATCCAGCGGTAGCAGAAGCGGGTCTCCTCATCCGCGTCGGGCAGGGCCGCCTCAAGGCGCCGGGCGTCCTCGGCCCGCAGTCCGTCGATCACGCTCTGGGGAACCCCGCTGGGCGCCACCATCGGGTAGTGGCTGACGTAGGGCTCGAAGGGGGACTCAAGCGTCGTCACGCGCACGAGCCGAAGATCGTTCACCTCGGGCAGGAGCTCGAGGAGGCGCTCGTAGGCCGGGTCGTAGCGCTTCATCGTGCCGACCATCAGCCGCACCCCGGCCCGCTGTGCCGCATCCAGCATCTGCCGGCCCTCGGCCGGGCTCAGGCACATCGGCTTTTCCACGAACACGTTGACGCCGGCCTCGGCGGCGGCGATCGCGGCAGGGGCGTGGCTGCCGGATGTCAGGACCAGGACGACATCCAGGTTCATCTCCAGCACGTCCTCCCACCTTGTGACCGCCCGCTCGGCGCCGAAGCGGGCGCGGCACGCTTCGGCCACCTCGGTCGAGAGGTCGCAGACGGCGACCAGCTCGTAGATGTCGTCCAGCTCGGCGAGGTGGGGGAGGTGCATCACCTGAGCGATGACCCCGCACCCGATCACGCCCACGCGCCGGCGGACGCCGCTCAAGGGCCGGACGCGATCTGGACGGTCGACTGGAGCCGGCGGACGCGGTAGCTCCGCACCTGCCGCACCCCGCTACGCAGCAACCGCGGGATGATCAGGCCGAGCCCGGTGATGGTGAGCGAGCCGATGATCAGCAGGGTGGCTACGGCGTTGATGGCCGGGGTGATCCCGAACTTGATCTGCGTGTAGATGTAGATCGGCAGCGTCACCTGAGCTCCGATCACGAAGTAGGTGATCACGAACTCATCCAGCGAGAGGGTGAACGCGAACAGTGCACCGGCGAAAGCGGCCGGGCCGATCAGCGGCAGGATCACGTAGCGGAACGTGCGCAGCTTGTTCGCACCCAGGTCGCTGGCCGCCTGCTCCAAGCGCCGATCGAATCCCTCCAGGCGTGCCGCCACGATCAGCAGGACGTACGGCGTGGTGTAGACGGCCTGGGCGATCACCGCGGTCTGGGCGGATAGCTGCACGTTCAGGGCGTTGCGCAGGAACGACAGCAGGCTGACCCCGATCAGCACGCCGGGGATCATGATCGGCAGAATGAAGACGATCCGTAGCCCGGAGCGGAACGGCAGTCGGCTGCGCACGAGCGGGAAGGCCGCCGCCGTCCCGACGACCGTGGCGATCACTGTCACCTCAAAACCCACCTGCAGGGAGGTTTTGATGGCGGTCTGGAGGTCGGGGCTGTTGGCCACCTGTTTGAACCAGTGCAGCGTCCAGCCGGTGATCGGGAACGTCCCGAACGGGTTCTTGTTGAAGCTCAGCACGATGAGCAGGACGATCGGGCTGAACAGGAACATGTAGATGAACGTCGCCCAGCCGGCCAGGCTGCGGCGAACGAGCTTGGTGTGCGGGCTGACTATCTCGACCGTGGAGGGATCACCGGCCATACATCTCACCCACCTCGAGCGAGCGCCGGAAGATCACTAGGAGGACCATCACGACCACGACGATGAGCAGCGCGACCGCGGCCCCGGTCGCGTACTGGGCCTCCTGGAAGAAGTTGTCGATCAGGTTGCCGATCATCACCCCGCGCGTGCCGCCGACCAGCTCCGGGGTCAGGTACTCGCCGAGGATCGGGATGAACACGAAGATCACCGCTGTCGTGATGCCCGGCTTGATCTGCGGCAGCATGATCCGGCGAATGGCGCGCGACTGGGTGGCGCCGAGGTCCATCGCCGCGTGCAGCTGGCTCCAATCGAACCGCTCCAGCGAGGCGTAGAGCGTCAGGGCGGCGAACGGGAAATACAGGTAGATCAGCACGAAGATCACAGCCGGCCGGTCGTAGAGCAGCCAAGATGGGGTGCTCAGGCCGACCAGGCTGAGGAGCCGGGAGATCGCGCCCTGGCTCCCGAGAATGATCGTCCAGGAGGTCACGCGCAGCAGGTAGCTGACCCAGAACGGCAGGATGACCAGGAACAGCAGCGGACGCTGCCAGCGCCGGCTTACGTAGCGCGCCAGCCAGTAGGCGAACGGCAGGGCCACGGCCAGCGTCAGCGCGGTGGCGGCCGCGGTCATCCACAGCGTGGTCAGGAACGTGCTGACGTAGACCGGGGTGCTGAAGATCTGCTGGTAGTTGGACAGGGTCCAGGTGGAGACGACGTTGTAGCCGTCCTGCGTCCAGAAGCTGTAGGCCACGATCAATCCCATCGGGGCCAAGAAGAAGAGGCCGAAGAGCGCCATGGCGGGGGCGAACCCCAGGTACTGGGACACCGCCAGCAGCAGCTCGCGGGGTGACCGGCGGTGGGAGGACGAACCTCCCACCGCGGGCACTGCCTCCGGCGCGACGGCGCTCATCGGCTCTCTCCTTCAGCGTCCTGACGCATCAGGACCTAGGCGCCGAACACCTGGTTGAACACCTGGATGTAGGCGTTGGGGTTCTTCGACGGGCCTTTGAGATGGGCCTTGGCAGCCTCCTCGGGCTGGTTGTAGAGGAGTGCGTCGGCGAATTCGCCCTGCCCCTGGTTGACCAGCATCTTGTATGCCTTCTCGTTGAACCACGCCTCGCGGTACTGCTTGAAGAGCGGCGGAACCCACTCGGCCTCGCCCCAAGCGTTGATGAATTGCTCGAAGCGGTTGGCGTGCGATCCCTTCACCTTCATCTCTGAGTCCATCCAGCCAACGACCCCCTCCTTGGGCACGGCAGACTTGATCAGCGGTCCACCGGCTGACTTGACGCGGATGTCGATCCCGAGGTTGTCGGACGTCAACCAGGCCGACTCGTTGGCCAGGGCGCGGACCACCCCGGTGTTCTGAGAGACGAAGGTCAGGAACGCCGGCTTGGCCTGAGTGAGGAAGTCCTTGGCCCGGCTGAGCTCGGCGTCGTTCATGTTGTAGGGATCCTTGGAACCCGTCGCCAGACCTGCCTGGGCGACGAGGTCCGTCGGCTGGTTCTCCATCACGACCTTCCCCTTGTACTTCGGATCCAGCCACACCTCATACGAGGTGGGGGCGGGCGAGACGAACTTCGGGTTGTAGTACATCCTCAGCGCCGACCACGCGCGCGGATAGCCGAGGTACCCGCCGCTGGCCTTCCAGAACGGAAACTCCTTGGACACCGAATACAGCTGGCTGGCCACCGGGAACGATTCGATGTCGAAAGGCTCGATCAGGGCCTGCTGGTAGTCGTACGGAACCCAGAGCGCGTCCGCCGAGACGATGTCGAAGTCGCCGCTCTGCTTGGCCTTGATGAACATCGCGGCGTCGTCTGAGCCAAGCGTGACGTTTACCTTGATGCCGGTCTCCTTCTGAATCGCCGGAAGCTGCTTCGTTGGGTCGTAGTGGTCGTTCCACGTGAGCATGTTCAGCGTCACCGGCCCGGTGGCGCTTCCCGAGCTCGGGCTAGAGGAGCCACAGGCGGCGAGCGTCAGTGCGCTCACGCCGGCCACTCCCGTCCGAAGCGCCTGACGGCGCGTGATCAGGTTGTTAGTCATCTCCATGTCCAGTCCCCTCGTTGCGTCAGTGGTTTTCCTCTCCGAACAGCACTGCGGCCTTGTCCTCCCAACTCAGCCGCACCAGCGCGTCCTCCCTGATCCCTGCGTTCAGCTCCGTCGACATGTCGACGATCAGTGGGTCCTCGGCCTCCGGGCACGCGATGCTCGCCCGGGTGAAGCTCCCGAGGAACGACAGCTTCACCACGCGCCCCACCAGTCCGGGATCGTCCGTGCCGGCGGGTACGAGCCGCACGGCCTCCGGGCGCACCATCAGCGTTCCGTTTCCCGCCGGGGCCCCGCCCGGCGCCGGCAGCCGGATGCCCGCGTGGGCGGTCACGACCTGTCCGTCACGGCCCTGGATCGGAATGAAGTTCGATTCGCCGATGAAGCTCGCCACAAACCGTGAGGCCGGGCGGCTGTAGATCTCGCGAGCCGTGCCCACCTGCTCGACCCGCCCCTCGTTCATCACCGCGATCCGGTCGGCCATCGCCATCGCCTCCCCCTGGTCGTGGGTGACGAACACGAACGTGGTACCGACCTCCCGCTGGATCTGGGAGAGCTCCACCTGCAGGCGCTTGCGCAGCTTCAGGTCAAGCGAGCCGAGCGGCTCGTCGAGCAGGAGCACGGCGGGGCGGTTGACCAGCGCTCGGGCCACGGCCACGCGCTGCTGCTGGCCGCCGGACAGCTGCGCCGGATAGCGATCCGCGAACGCATCCAGCGCCACCAGCTTGAGCGCTTCGAGCACGCGGCCGGCCGCGTCGGCCCGGGACACCTTGGCCATCTTCAATCCAAAGCCCACGTTGTCACTCACCGTCAGGTGCGGGAACAGGGCGTAGGACTGAAAGACCGTGTTGACCTTCCGCTTGTACGGAGGGGTGGTGTTGACGATCTCGCCGCGGATCCGGATCTCGCCCTGTGTGGCCGCGGCGAACCCGCCGATCATGTTCAGCGTCGTCGTCTTGCCGCACCCGGAGGGGCCGAGCAGGCAGAAGAACTCTCCCTCCTGGATTTCGATATCCAGGCGCTCCACGGCGACATGGGCGCCGTACTCCTTGCGGACGCCGCTGAACGCGATGGCCGGTATGGGGGTCTCCGCCCCCGGCCTCGCCGACGCCATCTCGGCGGTTACCACTGTGTCATGCCTCCGATCATTAGCTCGGTGCGCGACGGCTCCTCGCCGATCGCTGCTCGTCCGTTCACCTCACGCGTGATCTGGTCCCTGGCGTCCCGCAGGCCGTCCAGGACCACACCGCGAAGCTCGTCATGTCGGACGGCGTCCATCGACACGCCGATGCCGACCGTGGTCTGGGAGACGGCGTCGAACGGGACGGTCACGGCCACGCAGCACCGGCCGGCCACCGCCTCTCCGAGCTCCTCCGCGTATCCACGAACGCGCACGCGATCCAGATCCTCGGCCAGCTCCTCCAGCGAGGTGATCGTGCTCTCGGTCAGCGACGCGAGCTGGCCCTCGGCGCTCAGCTGGTCGGCGAAGATCTCCGGCACCCGCTCGGGAGCCAGAGTGGCCAGCAGGGCCTTGCCGAGCGCCACCGCGTTGGCGGGCAGCAGCTTGCCGACGAACGAGAGCGCGTAGACGGATCGCCCCCCCTCTTCCCGCATCAGATAGAGCACGTGGTCCTCCTGCAGGATGCCCAGGTTGACCGTCTCCTCGGTGAAGTCGGCCAGCCAGCGGCATACCCGCCGGACCGAGGACATGAGCGGCATCTGCACGGCGAATGCGCCGCCGAGCTCGACGGTTGCCAGCCCGAGTGAGTAGGCGCCGTCATCCAGACGGGTCACGTACCGGCGCCGCTCGAGCTCGGCCAGGACGCGATAGACGAGCGACTTCGTGGATCCCGTGCTGGCGGCCAGTTGCCCCACCGACAGTGCGGTGCCGGTTCGGGCCAGCTTGAGGAGGACGTCGGCGGCACAGCCGGCGGCCGGCGCCGAGTAGCGGGAGCGGGCTTCCACCGGCGTGGCGGTCACCGCGCGCTCACCGCCTGGCGTACTGAGTCGAGCGGCCGGGCGGCGGCCCGGGCCGCGATTCCCATCAGGGCGGAGTCCGAAGCGACGGCCAGGAACGTGAAGCCCTGATCCACGTAGTCGGCCGCCCGGTCGCGATCCGCGGCGAGGATCCCCGCCGAGATGCCCGCCGCCTGGGCCGCAGCGGAGACCCGCACTACCGCGGCCTGGAACTCGGGTGAATCGAGCCGTCCCGGGACCCCCAGGGCGTGCGACAGATCGGCCGGGCCCAGGAACAGGACATCCACGCCGGGGATCCGGGCGATCTCCTCCACCGCCGAGAGCGCGGCCGCGCTCTCGATCTGGACGATCCCAACGACCTGCTCGTTGGCGGTTTCCAGGGCTTCCGGCCGCTGCCCGAAGCCGCACGCGCGGTTGTAGGTGGCCACGCCCCGGTGTCCGTCGGGGGGATAACGGAGGTGACGGATCGCCCGCCCCACCTCCTCAGCGCTATCCAGGCGGGGGAACATCACGCCG
>DASZNA010000045.1:0-2190 GCA_035551655.1 Solirubrobacteraceae bacterium | reverse complement strand
CGACCCGCAGGCGCGGCGGGAGTTTCACGACGTGGTCCACCGCCTGTCCGACCTGGAAGGCACGACGATCCTGCTCACCACGCACGACCTCGACGAGGCCGAGAAGCTCGCCGACCGGATCCTGATCCTGGCCAGCGGCAGGATCCTGGCCAGCGGCAGCGCCGATCAGCTGGCCCGGCGGGTGTCCAGCCAGGCTCAGGTGCGCTGGAGCCGGCTCGGCCAGCACTACGTCCACTCCACCGATGACGCCACCGGCTTCGTCCGCGATCTGCTGGCACAGCACGATGACGAGATCGGCGACCTGGAAGTACGCCGGGCGAGCCTGGAGGACACCTATATGGCGCTGGTCCATCACGGCGAAACCGGCCGCCCGCAGCTGACGGTCGCCGAGTTCGGGGAGGCCGGGCGATGAATCCGGTCCTGTACGCGGTCCGGCTGGGGCTGTCGCGCGGATGGCGCGAGTTCCGGCAGATCCTCGTCTCCCCAGCGGATCTGGCCTGGTACGGACTGTTCGCCGTGGTGTTCCTGATCGTTCTGTTCTTCCAGCGAAACTCGATGGTGAAAGGGACGCACGTATCTTTGGCGTTCGCCGTGCTACCGAGCATTCTCGGGATGATGGTCGCCCTCGGCGGGCTCCAGGGCGCCGCCTCGTCGCTGGCGGCCGAACGTGAAGACGGAACGCTGCTGCGGGCCAAGGCGGTGCCGAACGGCATGGTGGGTTATCTCACCGGCCGGATCGTGTCGGTATCCCTGGCCACGGTGCTGACCGTGGTGATCATCCTGGTTCCGGGACTGTTCCTGATCCCCCAGCTGGCCCAGACCGGGCTGACCGGATGGCTCACCTTCGTCTGGGTGCTCGTTCTTGGGCTGCTCGCCACCCTGCCCTGGGGGGCGATCATCGGCTCGCTGGCCAAGAGCTCGGCATCCGTTCTGGGCCTGTCACTGCTCCCGATCATGGGCGTTACCGCGATTTCCGGGATCTTCTACCCGATCTACGCGCTGCCTGGGTGGGTCCAGGGGGTGGCCCAGGGGTTCCCGGTCTACTGGCTCGGGCTCGGCGTGCGTTCAGCCTTCCTGCCCGGCTCCGCGGCCGCGGTGGAGATCGGCCGGTCATGGCGCCATCTGGAAACCGTCGCCGTCCTGGGGGCATGGGCCGTCATCGGCCTCGTTCTCGCCCCGATCGTGCTGCGCCGGATGGCCCGCCGGGAGTCCGGCTCCGACATGCAGGCCCGGCGCGAGCGCGCCCTGCAGCGCTTCGGCTGAGAAGATGAGGCGGCCATGAGCGAGATCATTCACAACCGGATCGCGGTGCTGCGCACGGAACGGGGCATCTCCCGCCGCGAGCTGGCCAGCGCGCTGGGGGTCCATTACCAGACGATCGGCTACCTGGAGCGCGGTGAGTACAGCCCGAGCCTCTACCTGGCTCTGCGGATCGCGGAGTACTTCGAAGTGCCGGTGGAGGTGGTGTTCTCCACCACCCCGTTCCCGCGGATAGGAAGCACCGAACGATCCGCCTGAGAAAAAGAGCCGGGCCCGCGGGCAGGAGGCAGTGCCCGCGGGCCCGGAGGGAAAGGCCTTTTCTCCCGTATCCCCGGAGGGGGAGCCATGGGATCCTCCGGGGGGAGTCAGGCCTTTTCTATGGTCATCTGGAGCTCGGTGACCCACCGGGCCGGCTCGTCGGCCGGGCAGGCCAGGTAGACCTCACGCACATACCCGGCGCTGGTGTAGCCGTTGGCGTCGATCCACCGGGCCAGCGCCTCGAAGCTCATGCCCACCTCGTCCATGGGGCCGTGGTGGATCAGCGTGGCGGCCGGGCCCGCCCCGGGCAGGTCCTCGATGGTGAAGTCGTCGGCCCGGTCCGCCTCGCCCCGGACCGGGAAGGCGGCGTGCACGGTCACCGCGTCGCTGCCGGTCCCGGGGATGGCGTCGTAGAAGGCCATGGCCGGCCCGTCGGCGCTGAGGCCGGCCGCGGTCATGCGGTCGGTCAGCGCGGACTGGAGCGGGCGGATCACCCGGCTCAGGGTCTCGGCCGCGTAGCTGTCGGCGATCGCGGCCAGGGCCGCGATCCGGACCGGCTCGACCTCCTTGGTCACCACCTCGCTGCCGGCCGGCATGTAACCCTCGTGGGCGATCGTGGCCAGCCGGGCCTCGACCCGCTGGAGCCGGGCGGTGTCCGTCGCGATCCGGGCC
>DASZNA010000044.1:0-23733 GCA_035551655.1 Solirubrobacteraceae bacterium | reverse complement strand
TCGGCGCCCTCGTACTCCTCCATGTTGAAGATCTCCGCGTCCATCTCGGGAGAGTCGTCCACCACGATCAGGACCTCGGTCTGCGGGTTGAAGTAAGTGCCCGGCCGGTTGACCAAGTCCTCGATTTCCATGCGGCGTGCGTCGGCCATGACGCCGCAGACTAACGATCGGCGAAGCGGCTCGCCACCCAGAGCGGCACGGGGCGACTGGCGGGTATCAGCCGCCGCTGCTACTGAGCTTGGAGGCGCACTGCTGCATCTTGGCCACGTCCTGACCCGCCTTCTGCATGCACTGGCTGTAGGCGGCCGTGACTCCCGCCGGAGTGCTCGAGCTGGTCCCCGTGGTCGTGGTCGCCGAGCCGGTGGTGGCGGTGCCCGAGCCGAGACTGGAACCGGACGAGCTGCCGCTGGCGGCGGACACGCTGCCGGCCAGCGCCTGCAGCACCGTGTTCAGCTTGGCCGAGAAGATGCTGTAGGGCTGAACCTTGGTGGGCGCCGTGATCGTCTGGGGCTGATTGAGCTGGCTGTACTGCAGCGTGAAGCCAAGCCCTAGGGACTTGGATCCGCCGAGCAGGGTGGCGATCTGGCCGCTGATCGGCAGCCTCAGGCCCACCTCGAGCCGCCTCACGGTCTTGTCGCTGTTTCCAGTCCACACATCGAAGCTCGGTTTGCGGAGCTCACTGGCCAACTTCTGCTGAGTGGCCGGCGACAGGCCGTTCGACAGTCCGGTCGTCCCGGATACCCCGAGCGAGGCGGCCTTTTGCATGAACGTGCTCAGGTCGCGGAGCAGGGCCGGCACGTTCACCGAGGCGCGGACATGCGTGGTCTGGGCCCCGTCGACGCTGCCTGACCCGACCACCTGGGGGCGGTTCAGCCAGTCGAGCGGGTGGATGCCGAGCTTGGACAGCACGCCGCTGCGACTGGAGGAGCTGTTGCCGCCCGAGGAGGCGATCGAGGAGAAGCTCGACTCCAGCTTCTGGAAGCTCGAGGCCGGTAGCTGATAGCTGACACCCGACATGGTCACGAAGCCCTTGGTGCCCGTGGACAGGATCGACAACGAGCCCGTATGACCCTGAGCCGAGATGGCGATCGTGAAATCGGAAGCCGGGAGCTTGCCGGTGCCCCGGCTCTGGAAGGGGCCGGACAGGGAAAGACTGATCGGCCGGGTCAGCGTCGAGGATCCGGACGGCTGAAGTGAAAGGGCGAAGTTGAGGCGGCCACTATTGACCCGGTGCGCGCCGCTGAAGGTCTGGTGGAGCAGGCTCCGGGCGTTGCCGGGCGAACTCGAGCCACAGGCGCTCAGCAGCAGGCAGGCGGCGGCGGTGGCGAGCAACGCGAAGGCAACGCGCGCAACCCGAGCGGGTTTCGGGTGATGAAGCAAGGGACCCCTCGTGAGACATGCGGGAACGACCAGCCGAAAATAGCATCGGACCATGGCGCGGGACGCAGGTCAGCCGCCGGTTGCCCCACGCGCTGATGGCCATCCTGGGCGGTCTCCTGCTCTTCGCCTGGGGCACCGGGACCGCTCAGGCGGCCCGGATCAGGCTGCTCTTGGACAACGGTCACACCCGAGTGCTCAACGACCGCTACCTGCCGCGCGCCGGCCAAACACCGGTACCCCGAGTGGGAGTGAGGTCCGGGCCCCCAAAGCGGGCGCCCGCCGTCACTGCCGCGGCCGCCCGCGCGGAGTCCGCACGGCTTACGGTGCCGCAGCGGCTCTCTCAGCTTGAGCGTGGCGGTTCCATCACAGCCGCGCGGGAGCGCGGCTACCTGAGTACCTGGCGCGCCGCCGAGCGGGCCCACACTCGGCTACACGCCACCCGTCGCGCCGAACTCGGTGCCGTGATCGGAACGCTGCAGGCGATCACGGCGCGCCACGAGCTGACGCAATCCCGCCTGCCGGCTTTGTTCCTCACCCTGGCGCGCAACACGCAATGGTGGAGGACCGGGCCGCTGCTGAGCTCGGGCTCGCGGGTGGAGTTCTCCGGCTCCCAGTTGGTCTGGGAGTACTACTCGGGGCAGGGGATCGAGCTCCAGGTGCTGGGCAGCTTCGGAAAGGCCGATGGTCTCTACACGGCCGGCCGGGCCCATTACCGCCAGCTGCAGGCGCTCCTGAGCGAGCTCATCCCCCTGGCCGTTCACCGGGCCGGCGGATTGGCCTGGGAGTACTACTTCAGCTTCGACGGCGGCCGGACGCCGTGGGTCAGCGCGATGGCTCAGGGGACCGCTCTGGAAGCCCTTACCCGGGCCTACCGAGCCACCGGGGACGCGAGCTACCTGGCGCTCGCCCATCAGGCCCTGGGGATCCTGCGTCGGCGTCCGGGGTCGGGCGTGGCTGTGCCGGAGCGGACGGGAACCCGTTTCCTGCAGTACTCCTTCGCGCCACGGCTGGACATCATCAACGCATTCCTGCAGACCCTGATCGGGCTGTACGACTACGCCACCTACAGCGGGGACCAGACGGCGTGGCGGCTGTTCGCGGCCGGCGACGCCCAGGCGCGAGCCGAGCTGCCCCATTTCGACACCGGCGCCTGGTCTCTCTACCAGCCGGGGCTCGAGGATGATCTGTCCTACCACGAGCTGGTCACCGGATTCGTCAGCCAGCTGTGCAGCCGCACCCATGCCCCCGTCTACTGCCAGACCGCCCGACACTTTCAGGCCTACCTACGTACGCCACCCGCGCTCACGCAGCTGACCGGGCGCGGCACGGCGCAGCGCCCTCTGACCCTGCGCTTCCGCCTGTCCAAGGTCTCCCATGTGGGGATCGTCATCCTCCGGGGCAGCCGGACTGTTTTGGCCACCAGTGCCTCGTTCCCCTATGGAAGGCACGGATTCGCGGTTCCGGCGCTGCGCCGGGGCAGCTACGTCGTGCACCTGGCCGCCACCGACCTGGCGGGGAACTTCCATCGCAGCATCGGTTCGCTCGTGCTGGCCCCGGGCCGCCGGGCCAAGACCGGGTAACCGGGCTGAGGGCACCGAGCCCGCCCCTACAATCGGAACGTGGCCCCTGACCCGGATCGCAGTGCGGCGGCCGGACGCGGCGGCGGAGGCGATCTCATGGAGCGGGCCGTAGACGGAGCCATCCGCCTGGGCCGCGCCTGGAAGGCCCTGAACCGCGAGCGCCGCGTGGCCGCCGGGGCCGCCATCGTCCTGTGGCTGACCCTGTTCCTGCCCTGGTACCAGGCCTCGGTGGTCAACCGGAGCTTCCGCACTCGGGGCGCCGCGCCGGTGAGCGACACGATCAGCGGGTGGGCCTCCTTCGGCCTGATCCAGGCGCTGATCCTGATCCTGTCTGTGGGGATCCTGGGCTACCTGTTCCTGCGGGCCGAGGGGCGCGCGGGTGAACTCCCCGGCGGTGATGGTTGGGCCGTCACGGGCGCCGGCGGACTCTGCGCATTCCTGGTTCTCCTAGGGCTGTTCAGCGCCCCTTCGCCGGCGACCCACGGCGGCTACGTGCTGAGCACCGGACTCGAATGGGGGATCTTTCTGGCTCTCGTGTCGGCGGCCACCCTGACCTGGGCCGGCAATCGGATCCGCAGCTCGCTGGAGGACGACCCGTTCCTGGCCGAGAATCGGCGCTCCGGCGCTTCGAACCCACCTCCGGGCGATGAGCCACCGGACGGCGCGCCGGCCCCGGGCAAGCCGCCGGCGCCGGTCAGGGCCCCGGCCCCGGAGCGGCCGGGCGACCCCCCCGAGGAGCCCACCCGAGTGGCGGACTCTGGCGAGGAGCCGACCCGGACCGCGGGTTCGGGGGAGGCGCCGACCCGTGCGGCGGGAGCGGCCGCCGAGCCACTCACGGCCGCGGCCGCTGCCCGGGCCGACTCAGAGGCCGCCGCCGATGATGCTCCCGTGGAGACACCGGGTCAGCCTCGGTCGTCCTGGCGCCCGGCCGAGCGGCCCAACTGGACGGACCCCGAGCGCCCGATGGGGTGGCTTACCGCGCCGCCCGAGGACCGGCCGCCCGAGGACGACGACCAGTAGGAGCAAGCGCTGGTCCTGAACCCGCCGAAGCTGCGGCGAGGCGGGCCACGGTCGCCGCCCTCAGTGGAAGCTCTGGACCTCGCCGGAGGCCGCGAAGTAGATGCTCACCGCGGCGACGATGATGATCCCAGTGATCACGAGCGTGCGGTTGTGGGTGGCGTGCCCAGTGGCCCCGACCAGGAAGCCGACGATGATCACGATCACGAAGGTGCCGAGGTGGTGGGTGACGGCGGCAGGCGCGAGTAGCAAAGCTGCCTAACCCTATAGTGGGGCCATGGCTGAAGAACCCACCTCTGTGCAGGAAGTCGCTGCTGGACTGGGCTCAGTCGGGTACCTACCTGGCGAGTCCACGGCACTGGTGGCGTTCCTGGCCGCCAAGCTCGGCAAGCCGGTCCTCGTCGAGGGCCCGGCCGGGGTGGGCAAGACCGAGCTGGCCAAGGCGCTCTCTCGCTTCCTGGGCCGGCGACTGGTCCGCCTGCAGTGCTACGAGGGGCTGGACGAGGCCAAGGCCCTGTACGAGTGGAACTACCGCAAGCAGCTCCTGCGCATCCAGGCCGGCGCCTCGGATGGCGAGAGCAGTCCGCGTACCAACGGGTGGGAGGCCGTCCAAGACGACATCTTCGGGGAGGAATTCCTGCTCGAGCGGCCGTTGATGACCGCCATCGCCTCGGCCGAGCCCGTCGTGCTGCTGATCGACGAGATCGACAAGACCGACCAGGAGTTCGAGGCGATGCTGCTGGAGCTCCTGTCCGACTTTCAGATCAGCGTGCCCGAGCTCGGTCGCATCGAGGCTCGCACGCACCCGGTGGTGCTGCTCACCTCGAACAACACGCGCGAGCTGACCGAGGCCCTCAAGCGCCGCTGCCTGTACCTGTGGCTTGATTACCCGGACCTCGAGCACGAGCTGGAGATCGTCCGGCTGCACCTGCCCGACCTGCAGGAATCGCTGGCCCGCAAGCTCGTGGAGATCGTCCACCAGGTCCGGGAGCTCGATCTGAAGAAGCCGCCCAGCATCGCCGAGTCGATCGACTGGGCGAGAGCGCTGCTGCTGCTGGGGGCTGAGGACATCGACGCCACGCTGTTCCGGGAGACGATGAGCGTGATCGTCAAGCACCGCACCGACCTGGACGTGGTGGCCGAACGGGTCGGCGTGAAGCTGGAACAGGCGCCCGCCGCCTGACACGCGAGCGGCCGCGTGCCTCCGCCCCAGAAGCCGATCTACGGGACCCTGCCGGACAAGGCCCCGGGCTCATTCGACGGCGAGCTGCTGGCGTTCACCGAGGATCTGCGCAGTGAGGGGGTGGCCGTGGGCACCTCGGAGATCCTGGATGCCTTCGAGGCCCTCCGGCACGTTGGGTGGTTTGACTCCCAGGACTTCCGAGAAACGCTGGCCGCCACGATCGCCAAGTCACCGGACGACCGGCGGGTGTTCGACCTGGTGTTCGAGCGGTTCTTCTTTCGCGCCGCGGAGGCGCAGGCCGTGCGTCTCGAAGTCTCAGAGCCCCAGGCCAGAGCCGGCGAGGGTGGCGAGGTCGACCTGGATGAGCTGCGCCGCCAGATCGCCCAGGCGCTGCAGGACGGCGCCGAGTCGGAGCTGCGCGACCTGGCGCGACTGGCCATCGCCGCGTTCGGCAAGGGCGACGGTTCCGGGGTGTTGGGGGTTGATGTGCAGCGGATCCGCCGTGCCCTGGGTTTACGGACCGAGCCCCAGCCCGAGCTCCCGCCTGGGGATCCGCGGCGAAACGGGATGCCCCGCGAGCAGCTGCGCCAGTTCGAACAGCAGCTCCGCCGGGAGCTCGAACGGGCGCTGATCGAGCGCACGGCCGCCCTCCCGCCCAAGCGTCCGCTGTCCGAACTCGACCGGGCGCTGTCCGGCGGGCCGGTGCAGGATCTGGCCGCGGTGCACCGCGTGGTGGCCCAGCTCAAGCGGCGCCTGGCCACCCAGGGGCATGAGGTTCGGGGGCGCAAGCGCCACGCGCATGTGGACATGCGCGCGACGATGCGGGCCTCGCTGCAAACCGGTGGAGTGCCGGTGGAGCTCAAGTACCGCCCGAAGCGCCCCCGGCGGCCGGAGATCTTCGTGCTGTGCGACGTGTCGACGAGCGTGACCAGCGCCTCGACGTTCTTTTTGAGTGTTCTGCACGCGCTGCACGACACGTTCCGCAAGCTCCGCTCGTTCGTGTTCATCGAGCGGATCTCCGAGGTGACGGGAGTGTTCGAGCGCGAGCGCGACTTCCGTGCGGCGGCCGCCGCCGTGTCACGCGACGCCGGCGTGGCCGACGTGTCCGGCTACACCGACTACGGCCGGGTGTGGACCGAGTTCCTGGAGATGATCGAGGACGAGCTGCACCCGCGGAGCACCGTGATCGTGCTGGGCGACGCGCGGACCAACGGACGCCCCCCGCGGGAGGAGGTGTTCGCGGCGATCGCCGCCAAGGCTGGACGCACCTTCTGGCTAAACCCCGAACCGCGTCTGTACTGGAACTACGGGGACAGCGTGATCGCGGCCTACGCGCAGTACTGCCAGGCTTTCGAGTGTTGGCGGACCGACCAGCTGGAGGAGTTCGTCAAGGCGTTGACCAAGCCGGCCGCCGTATAGGGGGCCAGCGACACGTGGGTGCGTGGGGCTAGCCCTCACGCACCAAGCGGAGAGCCGACGAACTCAACGTCGTATCGAGCCATAACGGCGTCCAGAGCGCCTGGTTGGGCTCCCTCGCCGTCGGGCAGATGCGCGGTTTTCGTGGGGACGCCGGACTCGACGAACATGCGCTCCACGCCGCCGGGAGTGAAGATCGAGAGCATCCGCGCGCCCTGGTCGCTCTGCACCCAGAAGGTGTGGGGGACGCCGCGCGGCAGGTAGGCAAACCCGCCGGCGCCGAGCACTTCGTCGATGGCGCCGCAGACGACTCGGACGCTGCCCTCCAGGATCTGCAGCAGCTCGTCCTCAGCGTGGTGGACATGTAGCGGCGGACCGAAATGAGGAGGCATCAGGAACTCGGCGGCGCTCACGCGAGCACCGTCGGCGGCCTCGACCGCGAGCTTGACAGTGACGCACGCTCCCAGCTGCAGAACGTGTTCGCCTTCTCCTGGTTGGTGGATGATCGCCTGACTGGTTGTGGGGGGGTTCGTGTTCGTCATGAGCGGAGAAATCTCGGCTCGGCCAAGCCCGTGGTATCCCTAGTAGTTGGGGTTTTCCGAAGGGGGTGCGGGCCATACACTTCCGTACGTGGTGAGCGTGCAGGCTCGGGAGCGGTGCCGGGAGCGGATCGCTGCTCTGGCGGAGCAGCCCGCCGATCCGTTCGCGCAGCGTTTTCAGATCATCGAACTGCTGCGGCCGGTGGTTGGGTTTGACCGGTGGTGCTGGCCTGTCTGCGACCCAGCTTCCGGGCTCGGGACGACCGGGATTGGCGAGCACGATTACTGGCCGATGCCGCCGCGCCTCCTGCTGTTGGACCAGCGATTGAACGAACCCGGCGCGCTACAGACGCTCGAACGCCCCCGGGCCAGAGACGCCGGTGATCCAGGGCTGCGTTTCCTCGACCTTCTGGGTCCGCTCGGGATTGGCGACGAGCTGCGCGTCCCGTTGCGCGACAGACACGGGTTGTGGGGGTGCCTCGATCTGATGCGCTCCTCCGACGACCAACCCTTCACGGAGCAGGACATAGCATTTCTCGACGCCCTTGCCCCACTGCTCGCCGCCGCGACCAGGCGCAGCGCGGCCGCAGCCGCCGCCGGTAGGAGCAACGCTTTCTCACCCCCATCCGCGGGGGTACTCGTGCTGGACTCAGATCTCGCCGTGCGCGCCTCAACTGCCGGCGCTCGCGCCTGGCTCGCACAGCTGCTCCCAGCCGGTTTGCCATTCGCCGAGATCGCCGCCATGGCCCCGATCTACAACGTGGCCAGCCGGGTTTTCGCGCTCGCCACCACATCGTCCGTCTCACGAGGCCAGGGTCTGCCGGCCCGTGCGCGGGTGCGGGCTGCAACGGGCGACTGGGGGATCATCGAAGCTGACCGGCTTGACCCCCTCGAGCGCACCGTGGCCGTGACGATTCGTCCTGCCGCGGCTCATGACGTGCTCGACCTGCGTCTAATCGGCTATGACCTCACCGTTCGCCAACGCGAGCTGGTCAACGCGCTGCTCGACGGCAGCGACACGAGGCGGGTCTCGGAGCGGCTGTTCGTCTCTCCCCACACGGTCAACGACCACCTCAAGGCGATCTTCGACAAAGTCGGGGTTCGGACCCGGAAGGAACTGATCGCCATGCTCGTGGGGCAATAGAGCAGCCATCGCCCTGCGTCATCGTTGCGGCCGCCCCCGGCAGCGGCCAACCAACCCGCGGCGCCCGTGCATCAGCCGGTCAGCTGAGATGTGGCAGGCAGTCGGGGTGCCGGGCGCTTCGCGTACCGCGCATGCCGGATTGGCGTTCGCGAACCCGATGTCGGAGCTCGCGCCTGGGGCGCCACCGAACCTGCCGTGTCTAGAACCGGCTACGGCCGCCGATCTCGAGCTGCGGGCGCATGCAGCCGGTGTCGTCGCACGCCGCAGGGTGCCCTTGCGGGCCTTGGTGGAAATGCACTAGCGGCCTGACCGCCGATCTGTGCTTACGCAGCCGTTGGAGCGTCCGTTTCATTTGGCTTCACCTCGGGGTTTCGTGTTTTCAGACCGGACGGCTGAGGCGGATGCGCGCATAAGCGCCACCGCCGTGTAGCCGCCTTCGGGCGGAGCTGGTCGTGATGAAAACACGATGCGCAGCTCAACCCTCGCAGGACCCCTCTCCTTACACCTCAAGCTAGCAGCCCCGCGTACGGCCACCCAGGGAGCGATCGTCGCGGATTCATGGGGCGATCTGTGGATCGATACGCCGCTATAGGGTCATTTCGATCCACACATCCTCGGCGCCCCCAGCGATACCCCCCTCCTGGGCTGCGGCTAGCCCTCCTCGAAGCACGTGAGCACGCTGCGTTATATCGCCGTCGCGGTCCGTGGGCTCGGCGGCGGCCGGTACCGCGCCGGCAAGCAGACAGACGGCCAGCGTAAGCAGCCATACTGCGCCTAGGCTCCGGCGTCCGTCCAGGGACTGCGCACGCTACAGGAGACCGAAGAACGGTAAAATTCGGGCCAGTCATCGATCAAACATCGGGGGAGCTGGCGAATCGGGCCGGCTGAGATAGCGCCCCGTCATCGGCGCTGACCCTTGGAACCTGTGGGGTAATGCCCGCGAAGGGAGTGACAACGACGACGATCGAGGCTCCGGCCCAGGAGCACCGACCTGCCACAGGCGGCGGGTCGGTCGACATCGACCAAGCTTCCCGTGTCTTTCGGGGTCGCCGCGGCGAACTCCACGCGCTGGCCGGCGTCTCGCTGCGTGTCCGACCCGGCGAGATAGTGGCGATCGTCGGCCCGAGCGGCTGCGGCAAGACCACCCTGCTCGAGCTGATCTGCGGTCTGCAGACGCCGGACGAGGGCTCGGTACAGGCCGCTCCGGCGGCCCTGATGCCTCAGCGCGATCTCCTCCTGCCCTGGCTCTCGGCGCTCGACAACGCCGGGGTGGCCCTGCGCGCCCGAGGAGCATCGAAGGCGTCGGCGCGCGCGCAGGCGGCGCCATGGTTTACCCGCCTGGGGCTGGAGGGCTTCGAGAGCGCTCGACCCGCTGAGCTATCAGGCGGCATGCGCCAGCGCGTGTCCTTCCTGCGCTCGCTGCTGGCCGGCAAGCCGGTGCTGGCGCTGGATGAGCCGTTCGCCTCGCTGGACGCGCTGACCCGCGCCGAGATGCAGGGCTGGCTGGCCGACATGCTGTCCGCCGAGCCGCGGACAGTGGTGCTGGTCACCCACGACGTGGAGGAGGCGGTTCTGCTGGCGGACCGCGTAGTCGTCATGTCGGCCCGGCCCGGTCGGGTGATCGCCGACCTTCAGGTTCCGCTGCCCCGGCCTCGCCACCGCACCGATCCCGACCTGGTGGCACTCCGCGCCCAGGCGCTCAGGGAGCTGGGAGTGCCGGGATGAGGTTGCTGTCCGGTCTGTCACGCGGTCTGCGACCGCTCCCCGCCCTGCTTCTGCTGGCCGCCTTCCTGGGCGCCTGGGAACTGTATGTCGACCTAGGAGGGGTTGATCCCCTGGTGCTGCCGCCCCCTCACGCGGTGGCCAGCGCACTGTTCCATGACCGTGGTCTGCTCTGGAGCAATCTCAAGACGACCGCCGGAGAGATCTTGGCCGGCATCGCGGTGGCCATCACGGTGGCCTTCGTCCTGTCGGTCGCCATTCACCTGTCCGGGACCGCGCGGCGAGCGTTGCTGCCGCTGCTGATCGCCTCCCAGACGCTGCCGATCGTGATCATCGCTCCGTTACTCATCCTGTGGCTGGGGTTCTCGTTCGTCCCCCGACTGGTGGTGATCGCGCTGGTGGCGTTCTTTCCCCTGGTGATCACCACCCTGGACGCGCTGGAGGCTGTGGATCCGGATCTGATCAAGCTGATGCGCACCTTCGACGCCACCCGGCTGCGCACGTTCCGCCAGATCGAGTTGCCGGCCGTGCTTCCCGGGCTGTTCACCGGCGCCAAGCTGGCGGCGGTGTTCTCGGTAATAGGGGCGGTGTTCGCCGAGCAGGCCGGCGCCACTCACGGCCTCGGCTATCTGCTCACGATCGCGGTCTACCAGTTGCTCGTGCCCGAGGCCTGGGCGGCGGTTACCGTCCTGTCGCTGTTCGCCATTGCCCTGTTCGCGCTGATCTCGCTGCTGGAGCGGCGGGCCGTGCCCTGGGCCCACCACACGAAGGGAGAACCCGCCAAATGAGACTGGGTCTAGGGCGCACGCTGGTCGCGCTGGCCGTTGGCGTCGGGCTCGCCGGGTGCGGCGAGGTCAAGAACACGGCCTCCCCCACCCCTGGCAGCGCCAACTCGCTCACGCTGATGCTCGACTACTTCCCCAACGCCGATCACGTGGGCATCTACGCTGCCCAGGCCAACGGCTACTTCCGCCAGGCTGACCTCGACGTGCACATCGAAGCGCCCACCAATGCGGCCACTCCCCTGCAGCTTCTGGCGGCGGGGAGGATCGACGTGGCCATTGGCTATGAGCCCGAGGTCCTCCTGGCCCGCAACCAGGGAACGCCCCTGGTGTCGGTGGCCGCGATCGTTCAGCGCCCGCTCACCTCGATCGTCTCGCTGGGCAAGGAGCACATCACCTCCCCGGGCAAGCTCCGGGGCAAGACGGTGGGCGACTCCGGGATCCCCTACCAGCATGCCTTTCTGAACACGATCCTGGGCCACGCCGGCGTGCCCACGCACACGGTCAAGGAGGTGAACGTGGGCGAGGGGCTGGTGCCGGCGATGATTTCCGGACGGGTCGACGCCACCCTGGGTGCGTACTGGAACTACGAGGCGATCGAGCTGCGCCAGCTGCACAAGCGTCCAAACGTGATTCACATGGATCAGGCCGGCGTCCCCAATTACGACGAGCTCGTGTTCGTCGTGCGTAAGGCCACGATCGTCGACCACCCCGGCTTGATCCGGAGGTTCGTCCAGGCGGTGGCCCGTGGCTACGAGGCGGCGCGCACCAATCCGAGCAAGGCGGTGAACCAGCTCGTGGGCGCCAACCCCGGGCTCGATCGCAAGCTCCAGCTGGCCAGCGTGCGGGCCACCCTGTCCTCCTTCTTCCCGGCCGGCAATCACCCGTGGGGCTGGCAGGACCCCACGCAGTGGAACTCCTTCGGGACCTGGATGATGCGCCGGCACCTGATCTCCAATCCCAACGCAATCATCGACTCGTCCACCAACGAGCTGCTGGCTGGTCAGGGCATCTGACCGGCGGAACCGGCGGAGTCGTCTGCCTGTGCGCCAATCGGTCTGAACGTCAGGCCGGGCTCTAGTTGATCGCGCCGGCGCCGGCCGGGCGTCCGGCCAGGCGCAGGGCGTAGGCGCCCGCCAGCCCGGCCCAGGGCGCGTAGGGCGCGAAAAACCTCACCACCTCCTGCTCGCCCACCCGGGCGTAGGGATGGCCGGTCGTGAGGCGTCCCACCAGCTTGCGATAGGCGAGGTCCCCGGCTGGCAGCTGGTCCAGCCGGCCCTGGCCGGTCAGGGCCAGCATCTGCAGGGTCCAGCTACCGATCCCCCGGATCGAGCGAAGGCGCCGCCACCCGCGCTCGTGATCGGCATCGTCCAGATCGACCCGGCCCGCCGCCACCTCGCGAGCCACCCGGATCAGGGCCATCGCGCGCTCACCCGAGAGGTCATAGGACTGAAGGCGAGCCGGCGCCTGGCCGGCCAGGCTGACCGCGCTGGGCGCGTCGAGCAGGCCCGTGCGCGGGCAGCGGCGACCCAGAGCGCCCACCAGCCGGCGCTGGATGGCCGCCGCCCGCTCGTACTCGATCAGCTGCTCACAGATGGCCCAGGCCAGAGCCTGAAAGGGATCAGGGTGTGCGCGAACCCGCAGTTGAGGCTGATCGCGGACGATCCGGCCGATCAGCGGGTCCGAGCGGAAGCGCACATGGAACGCCCGCAGGTCCTGGTCCACCCCCAGGGCCCCGCGCATCCGGGAGATGGCCTGAGTCGCCGCCGCCCGGTGGGTCGCCTGGGCTCCGAACAGCACCCGCCCGGAGCTGAGCTGAGCTACCCGAACCAGAACCGGTTGCTCGTCCACATGCACCAGCCGGTGCAGGACGCCGTCCCGCACCCGGTTTAGGCCGTCCATGCCGCCGCCGGCGGGCAGCCGGTAGCACCATCGAGGCTCCACCTCGACGCGGACCTCGCACGCTGCAGGAGTCATCAGTGCCGTGGATCGTGAGGGGGCTGGCTGAACACGCGAACGTGCACCAGGTATGACTGCCCGGGTCCCATCGGAGGTTCGGGAGGCCGGCGGGGCTCGATCCTCCCGCGGAGGTCGCGCAGCTCCCTGGTCAGCTGCCGGGAGTCGCGGCGGCGCAGGAGGGCGAGCGTAGCTGCGCCCACCATGAACCCGGTGGCGGCCGCCGCCGCGGTCTGCACGGCCGGCAATACCGCGGCCGCTCGCGTGAGCTCCCGTCGGGAGCTGACCACCGGGAGGGCATCCACCACCTCGATCTCAGCATCCACCCCCTCCACCGGATCCGTGTCGGCGGCCGCCGGGACCGGCGCCTGCGCAGAGGCTCCGACTCCGAATCCAGCGGAGGCCGCGACTCTGGTCTCGTCGGAGGCCGCGACTCTGGTCTCGTCGGGGGCCGCGACTCTAGGCTCGTCGGCGGCCGCGACCACAGGCTGATCGGAGGCCACCAGGCCGGGCGGGAAGGCGTCAGGGCGCTCGTCCATCGAGGCCTATGGTGACAGCGGACGCGGCTGGGTGAAAGGCGGTCGTTACGATGACGCCCGGTGTCTGCACCGATCGACGTGTTCGCCAAGGCTCGTGAGTTCGAGCGCATCGAGCAGCTCAAAGCCGCTCGTGAGATCGACGCCCTGCCGTATTTTCACGTCCTGGAAGGACCCGCGGGCCCGGTGGTGGAGATGGAGGGAGCCCGGCGGATCATGCTCGGCTCCAACAACTACCTGGGGTTGACCGGCGATGAGCGGGTGAGACAGGGAGCTCGAAACGCTCTGGAGCGTTACGGCACCGGTCTGACCGGGTCCCGGCTTCTGAACGGGACGATCGACCTGCATGTGGAGCTCGAGCGCGAGCTGACCGAATGGTTCGGCACCGAGGATGCCCTCGTCTTCACCACCGGACATCAGGCCAACCTGGGCGCACTGGGGACGATCCTCGGGCCGGCCGATACGGTGATTGCCGACTCAGGCGACCACGCGTCGATCCTCGATGGGATCCTCCTATCGCGGGCCAAGCTGCGGCCGTTCAAGCACAACCGCCTCGAGCTCTTGGAGAAGCGCCTCCAGGCCGCCCAAGCCGACGGCGGGGGGATTCTGGTGGTGGTCGACGGCGTCTACTCGATGGAGGGCGATGTGGCGCCGGTGCCTGAGATCAGCCAGCTCTCACGCCGGTACGGGGCCCGTCTGATGGTGGATGAGGCCCACGCGCTCGGCGTGCTCGGCGCGCGCGGAGCGGGCGCCTCGGAGCTGCTCGGCGTGGAGGACGCCGTCGATCTGCGCATGGCTACCTTCTCCAAGTCCCTGGCCTCGTGCGGAGGTGTGATCGCCGGCCCCGCGGACGTGATCGAGTACCTGCGCATCAGCTCCCGGCCATTCCTGTTCACCGCCTCAGCGGTTCCAGCGGCCGTCGGCGCCGCCCTGGCGGCGGTGCGCATCTGCCGATCCTCCGAAGGCCGGGAACTGTTCGCCCGGGTCCTCGACAACGCCCGATACCTGCACGCCGGGCTGCACAAGCTCGGATTCCAGGTGGTCCGCCCAACGCAGCTGGCCGACGGCACCGAAGTGGTCACGCCCGTGGTCCCCGTGGTGGTCGGCGACGACTGGAAGGCCGTGTTCCTCTGGAAGGCGCTCTACGAGGCAGGAGTGTTCGTCAATGTGGCCATCCACCCTGCCGTGCCCCCGGCCGGGGCGCTCCTGCGTACGAGCGTGATGGCCACGCACGATCGCTCGACACTGGACGAGGCACTGGAGGTGTTCGCCGGGGTCAAGGGATCCTTCGAAAGCGAGCACGGGCCGCTGCCGACGGGCGACTGAAGTCCGCCGCGCGATCGGTCGGACCACCTCCGGACGACCTACGGACCCGTCCTCCGCAGGAGGTACTGATCCGATCCGCGGCCTGTCCGGAGTTCCCGGCGGGCGTCAATTTCCGGGCCCTGACTCGGCGAAACAGCCAACTGCGAAATTTCCCGCGTTAAGCACACGCTTCTCCAGATGTGACCTTGCTGTGAAGCCGTGAGCCGCGCTAGCTTCCCCCTCGTTCGAAGTGGTCGGGTCGAGGTGGCGCACAAGTCCCCACCAGGGGCGGTGAGGCTTACGCGACTGCGCGAGATCGCTGCTGCTCGGACGTCGCTGGGATGAGTCAGTAAGACACCGCAGTCGGGGCGGTTCGATGGCCCCTGCCCGCGGTGAGATGTCAAAACGCTGTCCGCTCTGGCGGGCGGACCACAGGGAGAGGGACACTTAATGATGGATACCGCAGAGACGCCTCAGGAGCCACAGCGGCTGAGGGCTCTGGAGCAGGCGAACGCGGTCAGATTGGCTCGAGCAGAGCTGAAGCGACGGATCGCAGAAGGAGAAGTGACGGCAGCTGAGATCATCCTCACCTGCCCGTGTGAAGCACGCCGGTGGACGGTGTCTGAGCTACTCGTGGCTCAGCGGCGCTGGGGAGTCACCCGGTGCCGGAAGTTTCTGGAGCGCAATCACATCAGCGAGATCAAGCAGATTGGCGCGCTGACGGATCGCCAGCGACGGATGCTGGCTGCCCAACTGCAATCCCGGAGCCCGCTTGTTTTCGGCGAGGCCACGGTCGTGCCGGAGTCGGCGACTCCCGCGCTCGAGCTCCAGCTCGCTTACGCCTGAACGATGGTTGCCGGTCCTGCGTCGGGGAGACGCGGCGCAGGACCGGTACACATCGTCCGTTTCGCGTCTGGAACCCGAAACGCGTTCACAGGCTGTTACCGAGCGGCACCGGGCTGGCTCCGGCGAAGAGGAAGAACCACACGAAGAACGCCACCAGCGTGAGGCCGGCGCTAATCACCAGGACGGCCTCCAGGACGAAGTGGCCGGGGTCCCCGAGCCCGCGGGCTCGGCAGTTGGCTCGGTACACGTCGCTCAGCTTGGCCAGCAGCATGGCCATCAGGACGATCGAGAGCACCACGCCGACGAACATGGCGATGAGCGCGGCACCCAGCGATGCCCCGAGGCCCTGAATCTGGGATCCCACCCACAGCCAGAGCAGCGGCGTGCCGATCCACAGGCCCAAGCTCCCGACGAACATGATCAGGACGACGAGCAGAGCTCCAGTCCCGGCGCGCAGGGCGCCTCGCACGACTCAGCCTCCTCCCTGTCGGAGGCTGGCCAAGACGAACCGGGCGACTCGCGGTCGGAGCCGGTGAGGGCGGGTCACGGTCTGAGACCGTGACCCCCGGCTAACGGACAGCCTGAGGAGAGCTTGACCTGCCACCAGCCACGGAGCATTCCGATCAGACCGAGCCGCGGCCGAACCTGGTAGGCCCCGCAGCCCGGCTCACCCAGATCCCGCAGGGGCATCACCTCAAAGCGATGCTCGGCCGGATCGAGCAGTATCCGTTCCAGCGCCACCCGGTTGGCCTCGTGAACCTCCGCCCGCTTGGCGATGGCGGACCTGAGCCGGTGCAATCGGCCGGCCAGGGAATCCCGGGTTTCTTCCAGCTCGCCCAGACTCAGCAGCCGCGGAGTGTGTCCGGCCGTGGCCGCCTCGGGCATCAGGCGATCTGGGAACGCGGTCACGAAGGCCTCGGACAGCTCGCGTTCCAGCTTGGCGATCTGCGCCCGCAGTGTGCGCCGCGCAGCCGCTTCGTCCGCCTGACCCGCACGCCCACCTACTCCGCGAAGGACGCCGTCCGGGCCGGCCGACACCGTCGTCAGGGTCGGCTCGACAAGCTCCATTTAGAGTCAGCTTACCAGCCGCCGGACGGGCTAAACCGGTTCTCTCAGGGCCTCCGCGACCATCCAGAAGGCCTCCTCCACGTGGATCAGCGGCACACCCTCAACTGAGACGGCGAATAGCACGAGCTCCTGTGTCTGAGAGCTGACAGCCGAATCAGGCGAGCGCTCCCCGAACAGGATCGCGTGCACCCGTCGTTCGTCCGCCACCACCAAGGTGCCCTCTGCCACCGAGGGTCCGCCCCGCCCGGCGCCCAGGCGGTCCCCGGGGCGCGCCGTCCTGACGTGCAGCTGATCAGCGTCCGTGAACCGGGCATCGCCCGCCCAGATCGGGACGCCCGTCTCCACCAGCGCCACCAGCAGCGCATCGGCCAGCCGGCCCTCGGATTTGAACGTGCCGAAGAACAGACGCGAGAGGGCCGCCTGCTCTCCAGGCGGCCGGGTCACGTCCGGATCCAGCCCGATCTGGCGAAAGAAGCTCCGGTACGCCGCCGGCACAGGCTTAGTCCGCATCGCGATCACCGAAGGTCCCCGGTGGCGGTCGGCCAGCTGCGCCAGACGTGCCACCAGCTCCGGCGGGCTGTGGCCATCCCGGCCGGGCAGCTGGGCCCAGTGCAGCGCCAGGCCGGGGAACTCCGCGGCCACCTGGTGGGCGATCGCACCCCGGCGAGGGCGGCTCTCGCCGGGCGCGCGCGCGGGCACGGCGCTCCGCCTCCTACGCCCCCGCGGGTGGAGCCGAGCCGGCGACTCGAGCCAGATGGGTCACGCGCGGGGCCAGCGCCGCTGGACTTCGCCACCGCTCGCCGATCAGCCGCTGCTCCACAACCCCGCCCGGCCGGATGAGCTCGATGATCGGACACACGACAACTCCGTACAGCTGGCCGATGGTTCCCGTGAGGTCGTAGGCCACCGGAATCGACCAGTGGTGGCGCCGGACCAGCCGCGCGGTCGCGGCTCGGCCTGCGTTGACGGCCACGGCGGCGAACTGAACGCCCCGGAACCGGTGCGATAACGCCTGGAGCGTGTCCACCTCATCCACGCACTGGCTGTAGCCCGTCACGAAGAAGGCCAGGACCAGCGTCCCGCGCCCGCACACGTTGAGCCCGCGCCGGGCCGGGCGCGAGCGGTTGCAGCGCGGGTGGGCGTTGGCGGGGACGTTTAGGTTGCTGGTGGCCAACGGCGCGACAAACCGGTGGATCGATCGGCCGGCGGGCACCCCGGGAGTGTTTCCCTTCTGGCCTGTGAGCAGGTAGACGGAAAAGATGATCAGCAGCAGCAGCCCAAACCCCCCGATCATCCACTGATAGCGCCGGGTGTCGATCGGCTGGTCGGGCAGCCGCCGGGCTGGGCCATCCACCGGACCGGGTCCCGGCTCTCCGCGCGCCTCCTCGGCCGCTCGCTGCGGGTCCAGCCGCCTAGGCCCCTCGGAGTCGCTCACGCCACGCGGGCCCGCCGCCGCCGGCGCAGCGACAACGCCCCGGCCCGGGACAGCCATTCCTGGACTGACTCGGTCAGGGAGCTACGGCCGCGCTCGGCCAGGACAAGGACCGCCGGCAGCACCAGCAGCACCCCGGCCAGCGACACCGTCATGTCGATCAGAGTGACGAACCCGAAGTCCCGCAGCATGGTGATGTTGGACAGGAGCAGCACCCCGAAGCCGGCGATGGCCGTGATGCCCGAGGCCAGGACGGCGGCGCCTGTGGATCGATACGCCCGCAGCAGCGCCTCGGCATCGGACGCGGAAGCGGCCCGCTCCTGGCCGAACCGCTCGGACAGCAGCACGCTGAACTCGGTGGAGATCGCGATCACCAGCGCGCCCAGCGTGGCCGACATGGGGTTGAGCGGAATGCCGATCACGAACACGATCAGGGCCGACCAGCCCGTGGCCAGAAGGATCGGGACGAGCGGCACCAGCGCCCGGCGGGCCGAGCGGAACACCGCGAACAGGACGAGGCCCACGGCCAGGAGCGCAGCCACCAGCGTGAGCAGCCGTCGAGTCGAGGAGGACAGAGCCGCATTGGCATCGGCCGCCAGCACCGGCAGCCCGGCCACCTTGGCGCTGACTCCGGGGGGCGGGTGCAGCTGCGAGCGCATGTAGTTGATCACTCGAGTCTGGCGGGCCAGCGGCATCAGCCGGATGCCGAAGGCGAGCGTCGCATAGCGATGGTCGGGAGTCAGCACAGCCTGGGAGAAGTACTGGGGCACCGCGGAGAGCAGGCTGCGAATCGAGGACACGGTGAGCGGTGCCGCGCTGGACGCGCTCGAAGCCGTGGCCGTGCCGCCGCCCGAGGTGGAGAACAGGTCAGGCAGTGACAGCGCCGGACACAGCGTGGCCGCCTGGCAGCCCTTGGCCTCCGAGTAGCCGAAGTGCGCGAGCAGGCGGTCCTCGTAGCTGATCATCCAGGCCACGGTCTGCGGGGTGGCGACGTTTGGCGCATGGACCAGGACATCCAACTCGCCCGACACTCCGGTCACCCGCTCGAGTGTGTTCAGATGGCGTAGCGCGGGCATGTTCGCCGGCACGAGCTTGGTGACGTCCGACTGGACAGCGGTCTGGGTGTCCGTCACCCATCCGGCCAGAGCCAGCACGAAGCCGACCGCCAGCACCCGGCTGGGATGGCGGGTAAGGACACTGAGCGACCCGGCCACCGTGAGACGCCCACCCCGCGCCCGGCCCACCTGGGAGAACCTACGCCCGATGGCTCGCCCCCCACCGGTCACGAGCGCGCCGGCATCGTGCAGGATGTCGGTTGCGCCGCTGATCGAGGCGGCCAGCCAACCCGGCCGCGGGATCGCCGCTCGGCGCCCGTCGGCCAGCACGATGGCCGCCGAGCCGGCGGTGAGCGCTCCGGCGAAGGCGATCGCCACGCCCACCACCAGCAGCACCCCGAACCCGCGGACCATCGGAACCGGGGAGAGCAGCAGCACCAGGAACCCGGTGGCCGTGGCCAGTGCCGCTGCGGCAATCGTCGGCGCCCCGGACCGAGCCGCCCGGGTGACCGCCAGCTCGGCGGAGGGTGCGCCGGCGCGGCGGGCCTCACGCGCGCGCGATTGGAACTGGATGGCGTAGTCCACTGCTAGCCCGATGAGGATCGGGAGCACGGCGATCGAGGCCATGGTCAGCGTGGCGCCGGCCAAGGAAGTGGCTCCGAATGTCACCGCGGCGGCGACCAGCGCGAGGACGAGCGGCAGAAGCCGCAGCCGGCCCCGGAAGACCAGTAGCAGCACGATGGCCATGACGGCGATCGCCCCGAGCAGGAGGACCGCCACCGACCCGCTGATCGTGGAGGCCAGGTCCCCCGTCACCACCGGCTCTCCGGACACCGTGTAGGTCTCGCCATAGCCCAGACGGAACATCTTCATTCGTACCGCTTGGCGAACCCATGAGATGGCCTGGGCGGTCTGGTTGTCGCTCAGCCCGGCCCGTAGCCGCACCTGGATGAGCGCCGAGTTCTTCGTGGGGAACAGATACGAGAACCGCGCCTTGGGCTGGTTCACGCCCCGCGACTGGTCGAATACGACCGACGGTATGAAATTCTTGTCATCGATCGAGGGCGGGCCGGTGATGCCCGAGTCGAGCGCCAGCTGCTCGAGCTGCTGGAGTTGCTGCTGCTGCTCCAGTTGCCCGGCCGCCGTGGCCGCCGCCTGCGCCTGCTTGGTCCCGAGGCGGCGGCCCAGAGCCAGCCGGTACGCATTGTTCTCAGCTGTGCGCACCGCCGCCCCGGCCGAGCCCTCCAGGGTGGTGATCTCCGAATTGACCGCGGTGACGGCTCGGTTTAGAAACGTGCCCGGCCCGTAGACCACCCTGGCCGGGCGGTGCTTCATCAGCTTGCCGCAGGGACTGCTCCAGCCTCCGTACGGCGGCTTGGTTCCGGGGGCAGCCGGCTGGAAGGCGCCCAGCTTCGTGTTGGCCACCGCCACCTGCCCGTCCAGGCACGACTCGAGCTCGGTGATCGTGCCAAGGTCCCTGGTCTCAACCAGATCGGTCAGGGGCTCCCGGATCAGGATGACCACGGGATCAGAGCCGAAGTTCCGGTAATCAGCCTGGGTGGCCTGGTAGTCGGCTGAGGAACTCGACACAAACGTGTCGGTGCCGGCCGACGGCCGCAGGCCGAGCGCGAGCAACCCGCAACCCACGGTCAGCACCGCCACCAGGAGAACCGTCAGCCGGGGGCGGCGAGCGACCAGTTCCACCAGCCGCTGCAGGCTCTCCCTCGCGCGCATCGTGTTCTCAGGCTACCGCCGGGACTCAGGACCGGCGCAGGCTGGCCGGCTCAGTCCATCGTCAGCGGGCCCTGCGACTCGCCCGCCAGGAACTGCCGGATGAACGGGTTGTCGGAGTTGAGCATGTCCTCCGCCGGGCCCGCCTCGACGATCCGGCCTCGCCACAGGACGTTGATGTAGTCGGCCACCCGCCGGGCGCTCATGATGTCGTGCGTGATCACCGCGAAGGTGGGCAGGTGCTGCTTCTGGGCCTTCTTGGCGTCCTCCATCATGTCCCGGTGGATCTCCAGGATGAGCTCACCCAGGAGGGCGGTGCGTACCGGATCCAGACCCGAGTCCGGCTCGTCGAACAGCACGATGTCGGGCTCGAGCACGAGCGCCCGGGCGAATCCGGCGCGCTTGCGCATCCCGCCGGAGAGCTCGTTGGGCATCTTCTCCCGCGCCTCGGCCAGGCCGACCTCCTTGAGGCGGCGCATGACGGTGTCCTCGACCTCGTCCTCTCCCTTCTCGGTGTGCTGACGCAGCGGGAAGGCGACGTTGTCGTAGAGGTTCATCGACCCGAACAGGGCACCGTCCTGGAACAGCAGGCCGAACTTCTTGCGCATCTCGAACAGATCGTCGTCGGCCATGTTCGGCACCGAGGTGCCGTGCACCAGGATGTCTCCCTGGTCCGGGTAGAGCAGACCCACCATGTGCTTGATGCACACGGACTTGCCGGTGCCCGACGGTCCGAGGATCATCGAGACCATGCCCTCCGGCAGGCCCATGTTGAGCCCGCGCAGAATCCGGTTCTTGCCAAACGCCTTATAGGTGTCGATGAACTCGACGGCGTCGGGGCGTCCCGACGGATACACCTTGTAGGTGTGCCACTTGTACTCGTCCTCTGAAGCACCCTCCGGGGGTTCCGGCCTGGGCGGCTGCTCGTTGACCACGGA
The DNA here is from genome assembly GCA_035551655.1 of Solirubrobacteraceae bacterium. Taxonomy (GTDB): domain Bacteria; phylum Actinomycetota; class Thermoleophilia; order Solirubrobacterales; family Solirubrobacteraceae; genus Palsa-465. Next base: position 2,103 of record DASZNA010000044.1, on the reverse strand, counting down.
CACACGCGAACCCTCGCTCTCCCGCTGGTCCCCTTCCTCCTCGCGCTGGCCGCCCTCAGAACGCTGGTCGGCGTCGGAACGCTGGGCCCCGTCGGAAGGCTGGCCCTCGGAGGGGCGCTCGTGCTCGTGGGCCGAGCCGGCCACCGAGGCGATGTCGCTGGTGGGCGCCTCGTCTGAGCCGTACGACGTCCCCGCCGGTGTGACCCGAGGCTGGCTCGGCGTCTCGCTGGTCTGCTCTTCGTTCTCGCGGCCGTAGAAACTCTCCATCTCAGCCTCCGATTGGTGCTCGTGGATTGGCGCCCCAGAACAGCTGGGTGCCCAGCATGCTGATCAGGTGCACGCCGACGATGTTGGCCACCATGGATTTAGCCGTGGCGGTACCTACCCCGACGGGCCCACCACTCGCGTTGTAGCCGTAGTAGCAGCCAACTAGAACGATTACCACCGCCATTCCCATAGCCTTGATCAGGCTGAACAACATGTCGGGTGGATTCTGGAATTCCCAGAAGATCAGGAAGAAGCCTCCCGAGGAGACGTATCCGATCTGCTGGACGACGGCGATGTAGCTGGCCAGGAAGCCGGCACCGATCGAGCACAGGTAGACGAACGGCAGGACCAGCAGCGCGGCGAGCAGTCGGGTGGCGCACAGGAAGGTGATGCCGCTGATGCCCATCACCTCGAGCGCGTCGATCTCGTCGGAGATCCGCATCGAGCCGAGCTCGGCCACGATCCCGGTGCCCACCTTGGCGGCCATCATGTAGCCGAAGCACAGCGGCACCAGCTCGCGCAGGTCACACCAGGCCGCGAACACCCCGGAGTAGGCCGGCGTGCCCGTCGACTCGTTGAAGTAGGCGCCCTCGATTCCGCACTGGAGGCCGATGATGAACACCAGGCCCCAGATCACCAGGGTCGAGGTGAGGATCAGGATGCCGGCCTGGCGCAGCGTCTCGCCGAAGTACTTGAGCACGCGCAGGCGCGCGACCTCGCCGACGATGCGACCGCCGAACTTGACCATCTCGCCGAACGCTTCGATCCATCCGCGAGGGACGGCTGCGAGCTCACCCATGTCGGCGGATCCTTCTCATCGGACGATCGTGGTCAGCTCCGGGTGCGTGGCCAGCAGCACCTGGGTGAACACGTAGTTGAAGGCGAAGATGCCCAGGAAGGCGATCACGACCGCCTGGTTGACGGCGCGCCCCACCCCCTCGGCTCCGCCCGAGGCCGTCATTCCCTTGTAACAGCAGACCACCGCGATGATCGCCCCGAACAGAGTCGTCTTGACGACCGAGCCCCAGAGGTCCGTGGTGGACGCGTTGTTGAAGAACGTGGCCCAGAACGGGCCCAGCGGCGCGTGGTTGACCAAGGTGGCCAGGACGCCCCCGAAGATGCCGAACAGCAGCGCGTAGATGTCGAACAGGCCGGTGACCAGCATCAGAGCCAGGAACCGGGGGACGACGAGGTTCTTGATCGGGTCGACGCCCAGCACCTGCAGGGCGTCGAGCTCCTCTCGGATCTTGCGCGCGCCCAGGTCGGCGGTGATCGCGGTGCCGGCCACGCCGGCCAGCACAATCGCGTCCACGAACGGGGCGAACTCCCGGATCGAGGCGAGCACGAAGAATCCACCCAGCCGGTCCAGAGCCCCGAACAGGACCAGGAAGTTGGCCGCCTGCAGGCCCGGCGCCTCATAGCCGAAGGCGATCGTGGAGATCAGCAGCGGGAACCAGCACAGGCGCAGGGCGAACATGAACTGGGCCACGAACTCCGGTCCGTACGGGTAGGGAGGCCTGACCGAGGAGACGATCGTGCGCCCGGTCAGGATCATCATGTTGCCGGCCTCTTCGAGGACGCCCTTGGTGGGCAGGAACGCCCGGTCGACCGCTGTCCGAATCACGTGTTCTTCATCCTCCCTGCTGGGCGCCGATCAGGCACCGAACCGGAAGCCTACGCGAACGCAGGTCCTACTACCAAAGGGGAACCGTCACACCTCGCCGCCTGCGGTGGGTCGGTGGGGCTGGCACTGTGCAGCCAGCCCCACCGCAGCTGCGGTCCGGACGGTGGATGACGGTTCCCCTTTGGTAGTAGGGGCTTGCTTCGCGTACGCTT
>DASZNA010000043.1:0-46575 GCA_035551655.1 Solirubrobacteraceae bacterium | reverse complement strand
AGATTTTTGCCTTCAGCGGCTGCGCCCAGGAAGCCCATGAGTGACGGACACCTTGCCGCCTTGGCTGAATTCTCTACCTCTGCGGTGTCGGACGCGCTAGATGCACTCGGCATCTCCGGACAGGTAGCCGGGATTTATCCCTTGGCTCGTCAGGTGCACCTGGTGGGCAGGGCTTTCACGGTGGCCTATCAACCCGTGGATGTACAGGGGGGAACGGTAGGTGACTGCATCGACGACGTACCTCCGGGTGCTGTCGTCGTTCTCGACAACAGCGGACGGCTGGACGCCACCGTCTGGGGGGACATCCTCACCTTAGCCGCCCACGGCCGGGGGCTGGCGGGTACCGTGATCGATGGCGTCTGCAGGGATAGTCCGCGATCTCTGCAGCTAGGCTACCCCTTGTTCACTCGTGGTCATTGGATGCGGAGCGGGAAGGATCGGGTCCAGCTGAGCGCGATCAATGAGCCAGTGACCCTGTCGGATGTGAGAGTGCGAGCGGACGATGTGTTGCTGGGAGATGCGGACGGGGTCGTCGTCATACCGGCCGGTCACGAAGACGATGTCATCGAGAAGGTCACGCAGATTGAAGCGGCCGAACAGCTCATCCGGGAAAAGGTGATTTCCGGTTCGCGGTTAGATGAGGCGAGGGCAAACGTTGACTACTTCTCACTCCAGCGGCGACCTGGTAGTTAGGACGTAGGCGGTCTCGCAGACGATAGGCCCTGCTTGCTTGATCCCGGTGCCGGCGCGGCCGGGGTAGCAGGCAGCAGCAGCCGATGCCTGGCCCACCGGCAGCTGCTAAAGCGACTCGAGTTCCCGCGACGGCTCGCTGTACTGCGCCGGCGCTCGGATCACCCCGATCGCAGAGCGTTCCGCCCCGGCGCCCCGGCGAGCGGGTACGGTGGCACTCGATGGCGACGGTCAAGACCGCCTCTGATCTTTACGGCCTCCCGTTGGACCAGTTCACACCCGAGCGCAACGAACTCGTCAAGCGTCTCAGGGCCGAGGGCGAGAAGGAGGAGGCGGCGCGGGTGGGCAAGCTGCGCAAGCCGACGCTTCCGGCCTGGACGGTCAACCGGCTCGTGCGCACGCAGAAGAAGGGCATCAAGCGCCTGTTCGACGCGGGTGATGCGGTGGCGACGGCGCAGTCAAAAGGACAGTCCGATAAGCTGCGAGCGGCCGTCAGCCAGCAGCGCGAGGCGCTTGGCGATCTCATGAGTCTGGCCGAGGGCCTACTCGACTCCGAGGGTCGGGCGCCCGCCGCCGGCGTGCTCGAGCGGGTAGGCCAGACATTGCGGGCCGCCGCGATCGACCCGGATGCTCGCGAGCAGGTGCAGGACGGCTGCCTGACTCGGGAGCTCCAGTTCAGCGGCCTGGGCGGATTGGGGGCGTCGGACGGCTCGGCCAGCCGGGAGCGCAAAGCCGACGAGCAGGCCCGGCGACAGCGCCAGGAGCAGATCCAGGCAGCTCGCGAACAGGAGCACCAGGCCAAGCAGGACCTGCAACTGGCACAAAAGGACCTGCGCCAAGCTGATAAGGCGCTGCGCCAAGCCGAGAAGAGCCGGGACGCGGCCGGCGAGCAGGTGCACGCGGCGGAGGCGGCGCTCGCGGAAGCGGGCACCGTGCTCGAGAAGCTTCAGCGCGGCGGCAAGTAGAGAATCGCGTTCCGGTCCGCCCGCTCGCCGGCGAAGTGGCCCGGCCGACCCCCGGCCGCGCTCAGGTAGGACAGCTCCCGCGAGATGCGCCCGAGCGACCCAGGGAACACGTGGTCGAGCATCCAGGTCTCGATGGCCACGCCCGCCCCGTCGTGGGTTTCATGGATCCGCAGCGCCCGAGCCTGCTGGGGCCAATCGATCAGCGACGCCGTCTCGAGCTCCCAGTGGCCACCGACCGGCGTGTGGCGAACCCGGATGCGGTTCTGATGGGTGTGGCCGTTGAGGAGCAGGATCACGCGCGGGGAGGCGTCGAGCACGGTCTGCAGCTGGTCGCCGCCGACGGACTGGCGAAGCGTCTGGTGGGAGGCGAACACGACCCACCGATCCGCGGCCTCGGTGAGCGCCGAGCGCACGAACTCCACCTGGCCTGGAACCACGCGGCCTCCGGAGCCGCCCTCGCGCGAGGCCAGGTCCAGCACGATCAGGCGCAGCCGGTCGCCCAGGTCATACACATAGTCGAGGCGGTCCTCCGAGCCGAACGACGGCGAGGTCGCCGATCGCAACCCGCCCACCGCTTCGCCCACCGACAGCTCGTGACGCTGCGGATCCGCCGGCACCTTCACGGTGGGCCCCTGGAGGGCCTGGAGCAGGAACTGATCGGCCAGGCCGGCCAGCGGGGGGCCGTCGGGAGAGTTGACCGCCTCGGCCTTCAAACCCGGGGGCAGGGACAGTCCCTCCGGCAGCGTCCACAGGGCCCGGTCACCCACCGCCAGATGCTCGGTGAGCGGATTGGGCACGAGTTCGCCGGCCACCAGGATGTCATGGTCGCCCAGCACCGGCAGCCACGGCCGACCCAGCCCCGGCGAGCGAAATGCCCGGACCGCCTCGCGCAACAGTCCCGGATGGCGGGGCGCGTCGACGTCGGGCCGGTAGTAGAACGGGTCCGGATCGGATTCCAGCTGCACACCGTGGTACCCGTCGGGTCCGCTGCCCGGCTTGACCTGGCCGCCTCGCAAGGCGGCCACAGCCTGGTCGAGCTCGTTCTGCTGATCGTTGTCGATCAGGTCCCCGCCCTGCACGACCACGTCCGGCCCGAGCGCCCGGACGGCAGCCACCGCGCCGGCCAGAACCTGCGCGGTGAGCGCCTCCTGTGGACGGAAGGTCGACTGAAACGGCGGCCCGAGTCGGGCCAGGAAGGTCACGCGCGCGGGCGAGGAGGCGTCCATCACGTGAGCGTCGGTGAGGTGACCGACCGTGACGAGGACGCGGCCGAGCTCAGTCCGAGCGGCCAGATCCTCGCGCGGGATCAGCGGCTCGCCCGGCCCAACCTGCAGCTGCCCGTCGCCCGTCGGGTCACCCCAGGTGCTCTCCCGAGTCGAGCCGGCCTCTGAGAACAAGCGAGGTGAACCACCACAATTGGACAAGGCAAGAGCCCCGATACCCGCAGCCGACCCGATCATCAACTGACGGCGCGTCAAGCGTGTCATGGGGCGAGCCCCCCGACCACGGATTCCCGGCCCACCTGGCGGGAGACCCAGGCGATCGCCACGGCGCCGGCCACCCCGAGACCGGCCAGGACGGCCAGCACCTCCAGGAGTCCCGCACCCAGGTCGAGCACGGCATAGTTGATGGCCAGGCGGGACATCTCGGGACCGATCAGAAACTCCTCGAGCACCAGGCCGAGAACGGCCGCGGGGATGATCAGCGCCAGCACGGCCCCGAGCAGCAGGCTGGCCACCGCCCGGGAGCCTCCTCCCACCGCCCGCACCACCGCCAGGGTCCGGCGCTGCTCCTGCACGGTCAGGCCGCAGGCCTGGATGAGTGCATACAGGCAAACCAGGCCGTCAACGACGGCCACAGCCCGGAGAATCGCTCGTAGCACGCGCACCAGGGGGACGCCCCGGCCGGCCGCGCCGGTGGCGGCCGCGGGCGCTCCGCCCAGCCGGGCCAGCGCCGTCTGAACCGCGGAGGCGTCGGCGCCCGGGGCGACCACCACGGCCAGCTTCGAGCCGGCGGATGGATCGTCGCGCAGTAGCGAGCGGGCGGGTACGTAGGCGATCCGGCCGTCGTGATCCAGCGAGCTGACGATGCCGCTGACCCGAAGCCGGAACTCACGTCCGTCGGGCAGTGCCAGGGCAAGCTCTGAGCCCACGCCCAGCCCCAGAGCCTCGGCTAAGCCCTCCCCTACCTCAGCCTGAGCGGTTCCGCGCAGGCGCGCGCCGGCGGTGAGCGGGGGCGCCTCGAACTTGGTGTGATCGCCGGGAAAAGCGATCACGTCCACCGTCTCACCCAGCGCAAACGAATCGGCCGCCTCGACCTGGTAGCGCGGGGCAACCGCGGACACGCCCGGGATCCGGCGGACGCGGCTGGCCGCCGAGGGCGGCAGGGCTGCCGTCAGCTGGTAGCGCTTGCCCAGCGCGCCCGGATCCGTCTGAAGCGTGCTGAGCTCGGAGGCGAGCGCCAGCACCATCAATACGAACCCGACCGACAGCCCGAGCGTCACAACCGTGGCCAGAAGGCGGGCGCGGCGAGCCGCGGTCAGACGGGCACCAAGCGACACCAACCCGGCCGGTAGGTGGCGGCGGCCTTCGCGGGTCCGGGATCCCCCGGCCAGATCACCGCCTGTGAGGAGGCCAACCAGTGATCCGCCGGCGGCCCGTCCGGCGGGCCACCCTGCGCCGGCGGCAGGCAGGATCACCGCCGCGAGCCAGGCGGCGCTGAGCGGCAGCCACAGCGACCAGCCAGGGGAAGGCTCGTTGAGCAGGATCAAGAGCCGTGAGGACGCGCCATAAGTGGCGAGCAGTCCAGCGGCCACTCCCACTGTCCCGGCGGGAAGCGAGACCGCGAGCGCCTCGACTGTCTGGGCCAGGACGACCTGGCCGCGGCTCTCCCCCACCGCTCGGCGCACCCCGATGGCCGCCAGGCGCCGCTGCACCTCGGCCCGAGCCGAGGCGGCCAGCAGGACCCCGGCGGTGACCAGCGCGATCACGGACAGAGCGACCAGCAAGTCGATGACGATCCCGGCCGCCTGATCGAGCAGAACCCGGACCCCGGAGCGGGTGGCGAACCTGATCGCGCTGAGGCCGTAGCTGACCGTCCGGGCCTGGGTCAGGACCTCATTTACGTAAGCCGGATTGCGCAGCCAGATCCCGGCCAGGTTGACTCGGGGATCGATCGCCCCCGGCCCGTAGGTGGCATCGAGGGCTCTCCGGGACAGGTAGACCCGCGGCGCGGCCAGGGGGAAGCCGACGTCATCGGGGCCCTCGGCATACCCCACGACCCGCTCCACTCCCAAGCCGCCGATCTCGATCCGGTCCCCGAGATGGATTCCCCAGGCGGCGGCCAGGCCACGCTCCACCAGCACCTGCCGGCCCCGGCTGGCCAGTTGACGACCAGCCACCAGGGCGTAGCCCTGACCTGGACCGGGATGATCCAGTACCTCCGCCACGCCGCTCGAGCTGGAATGCGATCCAAAGGACAGCGCAACGTTGGTGGCCTCCAGGCGCAGGGACCAGCGCGCCACGTCGGGAAGCCGGCGGATTCGCGCCGCCACGCGAGAGGAGGGCTGCTCGGAGAATCGAACCAGGAGATCGGGCAGGTCGGCCGCCCGAACGGCTCGGGAGAAACCGGTGCCCAGTCCATAGGACACGACCACCGCGGAGGACAGCATCGCCCCGGCCAACCCGATGCCGATGGCGGTCACCGCCAGCCGGCGCCGCCGGGCGCGCAGTCCGTGGCGAGCCGCCGCGGTGGCTGCCCGAACGCTCAGACGGCCTCAGCCCCCGGGACCAGCTGGCCTTGGTGGAGAAACAGAACCCGATCGGCGATCGCCGCCGCCTCCGGTTCGTGCGTGACGATGACGACGGCGCGGCTCGGGAGGTCCCGCAGGATGTCCAGCACTGCGGCACCATTCTCGGCGTCCAGCGAGCCGGTCGGCTCGTCGGCCAGCACGAGCGCGGGGTCGTTGACCAGCGCCCGGGCGATGGCGAAGCGCTGCTGCTCGCCGCCCGAGAGCTCATGGGGCAGATGCGAGGCCACGACGCTCAGTCCCAGTGTGGCCACCAGTTCGCGAGCCCGGCGCCCTCCGCCGGGTGGGGCGCCGGGCAGGCGGGTGGGCAGAAGCACATTCTCCAGCCCGGTCAGCTCGTCGATCAGCTGGAACTGCTGAAACACGAAGCCAACGTGATGCAGGCGGATCCGCGAGAGCGCAGCGCTGCGCCGGCCGACCAGCTCCTCCCCGGCCACGCGGATCGAGCCGGCATCGGGCTGATCGAGGGCCCCCATCAAGTGCAGCAGGGTGGATTTGCCGCTCCCCGAACGGCCCAGGATGGCCACCACCTCGCCCGCCTCGACGGTCAGGCCCACCCCCTCGAACAGACGTCGAGCCGCTCTGCCCGCCCCAACCCGCTTGACCAGCCCGGTGGCCTCGAGAACCGACATCTACTCGAAGCTAGTCGGCCGATGCTAAATCTCTATTAATCGGCCTTATGCACCAGAACTCGAGGGTTGGATTATTAAGCTCGCGGGCAGTAATTGCGGCATGAGCTACCTCCCGGTCGGTCCGCAGCACAGGAGCGCGACGCTGTCGCGCCGCCTGAGCCGGGAGCGGGACGGCCAGGAGCGGGCGACACGAGTGGCTCGGTTGCGCCGCATGGTCATCATCGGGCTGCTCGTGATGACCGCCGACTGGGGATCGAAGGCCTTGCTCCTGCAGGTCTCACCGAGCTCGACCACCCCCCACTACACCCATCCCAACCCGCTGGCCTTCATCTTCGTCCTGGCCGTGGCGCCCCTGATCCTGCGCCTGGTCGAAAGCCGGCTGATGATGCTGGCGCTGGGGGTCCTGATCGGCGGCTGCGCGGGCAACCTGTTCGAGCGCCTGATCGGCCAGCCGGTGACCGACTTCATTCCGCTGCCCCACCTGCTGGCCAACCCGACCTGTGCGGCAGGCCACAGCTGCGTGCTCATGTGCAACGTGGCCGATCTGGCCCTGTGGGGGTCCGTTCCGCTGCTGGCGCTGGCCTTTGCCTGGCGCGTGAGCGACACACTCGGCGCGCGTCGACGCCAGACCGCCGTAGCCTGAACTTCCTCGCCCGACCGCCTCGCCGGACCGGGCCAGCCGAAGGTTTGCAGAATCGGCACACGTCGCGTCTTGTTTCGTAACGGGGGTCGGCCGCATGCTTGCTCAGTGGCACCGATCGATCAGAAGCAGCGCGTCGAGCGGCGGATGTGGAGCCTCCTACGGGAGTACGGGCTGCCGCTACCCGACGAGGTGCAGCACGGCGAGCGGTGCGTGCGATTCCTGTGGCATGACCGCAAGGTCGCGGTGGTCGTCGACCTGGACGATTTCGACGAGATCGATTCAGCCGGCGGCTACGCCCCAGACAGGCTGACCCTGTGAGCCGGTCAGCTGTCCCGCGACCGATTCCGGTCCCTGCGGCCGCGGGGCGCGCCCGTCGGCGGGTCTCCCCTCTCCCCGCCGATGGGCGCTTCAACCGCGCCCGGCAGAACGGCTCAGGCGGTAAGACTCGGCGCGGCCGCGTACTCCTCGTCGGTCACGTGTCGCCCCCAGCTGACCGGACTGCCGGACTCGTCGTTCTGGTGAATGGCGATGTGGACCATGAACCGGGTGGGCGCGGCGCCGTGCCAATGGTTCTCCTCAGGTTCGAAGAACACGCGGTCACCGGGGCGGATGACCTCCACCGGGCCGCCCTCGCGCTGGCACAGCCCGACGCCTTCGGTGACGAAGATCGTCTGGCCATGGGGGTGGGTGTGCCAAGCCGTCCGGGCGCCGGGGGTGAAATGCACCGCGGCCGAGGCAAAGGTCGAGCTGGCGGCCGGGGCGGCCACCTCATCGATGTACACGTCGCCGGTGAACCAGTCAGCCGGGCCCTTCTGGGTGTCGACGCTGCTGCGAGTGATCTGCATCCCCGCCAAGCTTACCGAGGCCGGTTCGACCTCAGGCGCGGACCAGCGGTTCAGAAACGCCAGAACGGCTTGTGCCGCAGCTCCGGGTTGGGCGGATTCTCCTTGAGCTGGCGCAGCCGCAGCCAGACCAGCAGGCCGACCAGGCCGCCAACCAGCAGCACCCAGATAACCGCGAACATCACCGGCCCGGCGCCGGACTCGGCCACCCCGCCCAAAACCGCCACCACCAGGATGATGGGAAACAGCCACGGCCCCAGCCACTTGGGCATAGATGGAAGCGTACGCCCGCCCCGGTCAGCCGTCCAGCAGCTCGCGCAACACCTCCAGCCCGTCCCACACGTCGACAAACCGGGTGGTCAGGGGCGAGAGACCGACTCGGATCACCTCGGGCTGGCGGAAGTCCGGGATCACGTCCCGGGCGGTCAATTCCCGGCACAGGCGCTGGGCGTCCGCGTGGCTCAGGGCAACGTGCGCGCCGCGCCGCTGAGGATCGCGCGGGGATCCCACGCCTACACCGAGCGCGCTCAGCGTGGAATCGGCCAAAGCCATCGCCAACGAGGTCAGCTCGATCCCCTTGCGCCGGATCGCGTCGATTCCCGCCTCGGCGATCAGGCGCACGCCCTCCTCCACGCAGGCCATCCCCAGCACCGGGGGTGTGCCGGAGAGCAGGCCGGAGATGCCGGGAGCCACCGAATAGCCGGGCCCCATCTCGAACGGATCCCGGCGACCCAGCCAGCCCCAGATCGGCTGGCGCAGCTCGTCCTGCAGGCCCTCGCGCGCGTACATGAAGGCGGGTGCGCCTGGGCCGGCGTTGAGGTACTTGTAGGTGCAGCCCACGGCGAGGTCGGCACCGTCGGCATCGAGCGCCAGCGGAACCGAGCCGACGCTGTGCGACAGGTCCCACAGCCCCAGTGCGCCCGCGTCGTGAGCCACCCGGGAGACGGCCGCCATGTCGGCCATGAACCCCGACCGGTAGGCCACGTGCGAGAACGTGACCAGAGCCGTGTCGGGGCCGACCGCCGAAGCCACGAGCTCAGGCGTCACGCCCGCGTCGGGCGGGACCGCTAGCCAGACGATCTCGAGGCCATGCGCCGCCGCCAGTCCCTCCAGCACGTAGCGGTCGGTGGGAAAGTTGTCCTCGTCGGTGACGATCTGCGTCCGTCCAGGCCGCATGGCCAGCGCGGCCGAAGCGAGCTTATAGAAGCACACGGTGGTCGAATCGCCGAGCACGGTCTGCCCAGCCGCGGCCCCGAGCACGGCCGCCCCCAGCGCGTCGGCCACGCGCACCGGCATCTCCATCCAGCCCTCATCCCACCCGCGGATCAGCCGCTGACCCCACCGGACGCCCACCTCGTCGGCCACCCGAGCCGCGGTAACCAGCGGCAACCGGCCCAGCGAGTTCCCGTCCAGGTAGATCAGCCCGTCGTCGTGGCCGGCGAACCGCTCGCGGAACCGAGCCAGAGGATCGGCCGCATCGAGCGCGTCGGCATGAGTCCGGTCAAGCCCGATGCGAGCGTCAGCCACGAACGTTCAGCCGGTGGCCCGCCGGTACCGTGCCACGGCAATCGGCGCGAACACCGCGAAGATCCCGGCGATCCACAGCAGCGACCACCACACGTTGCTCACCCCCACCCCGGGGCCGTGCTGCCACAGGTAACGCATCGCGTTGACCATCAGCGTGAACGGATTGACGCGCGCGAACGCCCGCAAAGCGGACGGGAAGGTCGAGACCGGAACGAACGCCGAGGAGACGAAGGTGAGCGGGAACACGGCGATGAAGCCCACCGAGTTGGCTGACTCGGCGCTTTTGGCCAGCAGCCCGATCCACGCGAAGAACCAGGACCACGCGTACCCGAACAGCAGCAGCAGCACGATCCCCGCGATCGCATCCAGGACGCTTGTGTTGAACGAGAAGCCGATGATCAGTCCGACCACGAGCAGGATGAGCATCGACAGCGCATTGGTGACGACATCGCTCAACGTGCGCCCGGCCAGCACGGCGGCGCGCGCCATCGGAAGCGAGCGGAACCGGTCGATCAGCCCCTTGTGCAAATCCTCGTTGAGGCCCAGCGCGGTGACGAACCCGCCGAACGCGATGTTCTGCACGATGATGCCCGGGATCAGGAAGTCCGCGTAGTTGCTGTAGTCGGTGCGGATCGCCCCGCCGAACACGTAGCGGAACAGCAGCACGAACATGATCGGCTGGATCGTGAACGCCGTGAGCAGGCTGGGCTCACGCGGGAGCCGCAGCAGGTTGCGCTCGGCGATTACCGCCGTGTCGATGACTAGGCGGCGCATCAGCCGCCACTCCCGACGACCTCGGCCGCCTCGTCAGCCTTCGCCTCCTCGGCGGCGTGACCGGTCAAAGTGAGGAACACGTCGTCCAAGGTGGGCCGGCGCAACACCAGGTCATCGACGCCGATGCCGGCGTCGCCGAGCCGGCGCGCGGCCTCGACGATCGCGCCGCGCCGTTCCCGCACGCTCACCTTCACCTGGCCGTTCTCGACCACCGGCCGGTCCTCGCCGAAACCCTCCAGCGACCGAACCGCAGCCGATGCGTCGGACCCCTCCTCCAGGGTGACCTCCAGGCGCATCCCACCCACCCGGCTCTTCAAGTCGTCGGAGGTTCCCTCCGCGATCACTGTCCCGTGATCGATCACCGCGATGCGGTCGGCCAAGCGGTCGGCCTCATCGAGGTACTGGGTGGTCAGAAGCACGGTGGCACCCTCGGCCACCAGATCCTCGATCACGTCCCACAGCCCCAGCCGGCTGCGCGGGTCAAGGCCGGTGGTGGGCTCATCCAGGAACAGCACCGGCGGGCGGGCCACCAGCGCTGCCGCCAGGTCAAGCCGGCGACGCATCCCGCCCGAGTAGGTCTTCACCGGCCGCCCGCCTGCCTCCACGAGGTCGAAGCGCTCGAGCAGCTCGCGACCGCGCGCCTTCGCCACGCGCCGCGTGGAGCCGTACAGCCGCCCGACCATGGTCAGGTTCTCCAGGCCGGTCAGGTTCTCGTCGACCGCGGCGTACTGGCCGGCCAGACCAATCCGCTCGCGGAGCTCGCGCGCCTGCTCAACCACGTTGAGTCCGGATACGAACGCCTGCCCGGCGTCGGGCTTCAGGAGAGTCGTCAGGACCCGCACCAGGGTGGTCTTGCCCGCTCCGTTGGGTCCGAGCAGGCCCAGCACGGTCCCCGCCTCGACGTCCAGGTCGACGCCGGCCAGCGCGCGAACCTCGCCGTAGGACTTCTCCACCCCACGCACGGAGATGGCCGCGCTCGGCGAGTGGCCGCGCGAATCCTCAACCCCACTTGTGAAACCGTCCCCGGTGCTCACTCGGCCGAGATTAGATGGTTGATCCGACGGCCGCGCGGAGCCGGGATTCGATGATCAAGCCGGTCAAGGACGTAGGGCGAGGCCAATACTGGAGCCCGAGGACGCCGATCCGGCGCTGATCATCGGATTCATCCGGAACGCGGGGTCGTCGGATCAACCATCTCGCGATCGGCCTGGGCCAACCTGCCCTCGAGGAACCTCCGCTCGGCCCCGGATGCCGCCAAGCCCAACGCCCGCACGAACTCCTGGGCCGCCTCCTCATTCCGGCCCAGCCGGCGCAGCAACTCAGCCCGGACGGCAGGCAGGTACCTGTAGCCCTCGAGCGAGCCGGCCACGTCATCGAGCATCTCGAGCGCACGCGCCACGTCCCCCGCGCACGCCACCGCCACCGCCCAGTTTAGACGCACCACCGGAGACCCGCCCAGCGCAAACAGCCGCTCGTAGAGCAGGGCCACCTGCGCCCAGTCGACGGGATCCTCCACCTCGAGAACCGCGATCGCGCCCTGCAGGACGTACGCCTCGGAGCCCCTCAGCGCTACGGCCCGGTCGACGCTCATTCTCCCCGCGGCGATCAGCTCCCCGTTCCACCGGCCGCGGTCCTGGTCTGCCAACAGCACCAGCTGGCCGTCCGCTACCCGCGCGGGACGGCGTGCCTCGTGGATCAGCATCAGCCCGAGTAGCCCGTGCACCTCGGGCTCGTCTGGCATCAGCTGGGCCAGCAGCCGGCCCAGACGAATCGCCTCCCCGGCCAGCACCCGGCGTTCCTCCTCCCAGCCCTGGCTGAAGATCAGATAGATCACGGCCAGCACGGCATCCAGGCGATCCGGCAGGCGCGAGGCCGACGGGACGGCGAACGGGATCCCGCTGAGACGGATCTTCACCCGGGCCCGAGACAGCCGACGCTTCATCGTGTCCTCGGAGACCAGGAACAGCCGGGCGATCTCCTGGCCGGATAGCCCACCCAGCGTGCGCAGCGTCAGCGCCACCTGTGCCTCGAGCGCCAGGGCCGGATGGCAGCAGGTGAAGATCAGCTCAAGCCGCTCATCTCCCACCGCGGCTTCATCAAGGTTGTCCAAGTTCACGTCCGAACCTCCGCCGCGGTCCGAGCCCGAGTCGACCCGCTCGAGCACCCCGAGCAGGCGCACCTTCTCTCGCAGCGCCCGCTCCCGCCGGATCCGGTCAATCGCCCGCCGGCGCGCCACCACGACCAACCAGGCCGCCGGCTCGGCCGGCACGCCGTCGGTGGGCCAGCGCTCGGCGGCCAGCGCGAACGCCTCCTGAGCGGCCTCCTCGGCCAGATCGAAGTCGCCGAGGAAGCCGATGAGGGAGGCCACAACCCGGCCCCAGTGCTCGCGAAAGACGTGGTCGAGACGAGTCACCGCTCGGCCGCGCGCGGGTTCAGCTCTCGACCACAGCCGGCCGTTCGACGATCGGGCGGACTTCCACCGAGCCGTTCATCCAGGTGGCCGGGATCCGGGCCGCCACGTCCAGAGCCTCGTCCAGGTCTCCGGCCTCGAAAAGGTAGAAGCCGCCGAACACCTCCCGAGTCTCCGCGAACGGCCCATCGGTGGTCAGCGCCTTCCCGTCGGCCACCCGCACGGTGGTCGCCGTCTCGAGACCCTGCAGCTGCTCTCCGCCGAGGCAGCGGGGATCCTGGCCGAGGTCCATGTACTGGCGCGAGATATCGGCTGCCTCATCCTCGCTCAGTCCGTCCCACGAATGGGGATTGACGTAGATCAACATCGCGTACTTCATGTGTCACCTCCGACACTGGTTGGGGCTTGTCGTCCCTAGACGAACGACAGATCCCGGAGGGGACAGTCTTCTACTACGCGACGCGATGCCGTGGGGGCGCGGCAGGCCTCCCGGCGTACGGGTCAGTCGGATCGGGCCTGCAGAACCGCGTCGAGCAGGCCGGGGAAGCGCTCATCGAGGGGATCGCGGCGCAGCACGTTGATTCGGCTCTTGCCCTCCACGCGCGTGGAGATCACGCCCGCCTCGCGCAGCACTCGGAAGTGGTGCGAACAGGTCGACTTGGTGATCGGGAGGTTGAACGCCCCACACGAGCGCTCCACACCGTCAGACAGCTCGGTGACGATGCGCAGCCGGATCGGATCACTCAGCGCGTGAAGCACGGCGGCGAGCTCCAGCTCGCCTGTCTCACAGGAAGCGACCTCGGCGCGTTCCGACTCGGTGATCACAACGTTAACCATTGTACGACACTTATCGAACTCCATGCTATGGTTCGACAACCATCGTACTTAGAGCCAGTCACCCGGGAGAACCGATCCAATGAGCCCCCAGGAGCAGATGAAGCGACACCTTCGAGCCACGTTGATCCTGGCCTGCCTGGCTCAGTTCATGGTCATCCTCGACGTCTCGGTCGTGAACGTCGCGCTCCCGTCGATCCGCCGCGCGCTCGGCTTCACGCTCTCTGACCTGCAGTGGGTGGTCAACGCCTACACGGTCACGTTCGCCGGATTCCTCCTGCTGGGCGGCCGGGCCGCGGACCTGCTGGGACGCCGGCGCGTGTTCGTCGTCGGCCTCGTTCTGTTCGCGCTGGCCTCGCTGGGTGGAGGGCTGGCCAACAGCCAGGCCGTGCTGATCATCATGCGACTGATCCAGGGACTGGGCGGCGCCGTGATCGCCCCGGCCTCCCTGTCGATCATCACCAGCACGTTCACCGAGCCGAGCGAGCGCAACCGCGCCGTTGGCATGTGGGGAGCCATGGGTGGCGCCGGCGGAGCGGCCGGCGTACTCCTGGGCGGAGTCCTCACCGACCTGCTCAGCTGGCGCTGGATCCTCTTCATCAACCTGCCGATCGGCCTGATCGCCGCCTTCCTGGCCCAGCGGATGATCTCCGAGGGCCGCAACCCGAACGCCGCCCGCGGCTTCGATTTCGGCGGGGCCCTCAGCGCCACGGCCGGACTGTCGCTCCTGGTGCTGGGGATCGTGCGCACCGACACCACCGGCTGGGGCAACAGCACCACGCTCGCCTTCATGCTCGCCGGGGTGGCGCTGCTCGGCCTGTTCGTGGCCATCGAGGGACGGTTCGCCAAGGCGCCGCTGATGCCACTGCGGCTGTTTGCCAACCGCAGCCTGACCACCGGCAACCTGATCATGATGCTGGTCGGCGGATCGACGTTCGCCATGTGGTTCTTCTTCTCGCTGTACCTGCAGGACGTGCGGGGCTACTCGCCCCTGCACGCCGGGCTGATCTTCCTGCCCATGACCGTGCTGATCGTGATCGGCTCGACCATCGCCAGCCGGATCACCCTGCGCGTCGGGGCCAAGCGGCTGCTGGTCGCCGGCATGGTCGGGCTGGCTGTCGGCCTCTTCCTGTTTGCCCAGCTGAACCCAACCGGGAGCTACCTGGGTGACATGCTGGCGCCGAGCCTGCTCACCTCGATCGCCATGCCGTTCGCGTTCATTCCGGCCACGATCTCGGCCACCGCGGGCGTGCCCCGCCACGAGGCCGGCCTGGCCTCCGGGGTGATCAACACCTCGCGGATGTTCGGCGGCGCGCTCGGCCTGGCCATCCTGGCCACACTGGCCAGCACGCAGACCAAGAACGACCTGCACCACCCCACAGCGGCGCTCCACACGGCCAGCCAGGCGCTGACCAATGGCTTCCACCTGGCCTTCCTGGTCGGAGCCGGGATGGCCGCGGTGGGCGCAGTGATCGCGGCGGTCGGGATGCCGAGTCTCAAAGCGCGGACGGCCGAGGTGCCGGCCCAGACCGCCGAGGCACCCGAGAGCCAGCAGGTCGCAGTCGAGGTCTGACGGTTTCCCTCGGGGTCGCGGACCTTGGGTACCGCGACCCCGGTCCGGCCGAACTCAAAGTCGGCCGGACCGGCGACAATGCCCTCGTGGCCCGAGTGTTTGTCTCCCGCCGGATTCCCGGCCCGGCGCTTGAGCGCCTGTGCGAACGGCACGACACTGAGGTGTGGCCCGAGCGCCGGCCGCCGAGCTACGAGACGCTGCGAAAGCAGGCGGCCCGGGCGGACGGCCTGCTCACCCTGCTGACCGACCGGATCGACGCCGAGCTGCTCGCCGCCGCTCCCCACCTGAAAGCGGTGGCCAACATGGCGGTCGGCTACAACAACATCGACCTCAGGGCGGCGGCCGAGCACGGCGTGCAGGTCGGCAACACGCCTGATGTGCTCACCGACGCGACGGCGGACCTGGCCTGGGCGCTGCTGCTGGCGGCGGCCCGGCGCCTGCCCGAGGCGATCCAGAACGCTCGCACCGACTGGGTGACCTGGGAGCCGGCTGGCTTTCTCGGACCCTCCGTGGCCGGCGCCACCCTGGGGATCATCGGGAGCGGGCGGATCGGCTCGGCGGTGGCCCGCCGGGCCCAGGGCTTCGACATGCAGGTGATCACCGCCGGGCGCGGCGATGACCCGGGCGGGCTGTTCGAGCGCTCTGACTTCATCTCACTCCACGTCCCGCTCACCCCGGAGACCGAGAACCTGATCGACGCGGACGCGCTTCGCCGGATGAAGCGCTCGGCGATTCTCATCAACACCGCCCGCGGCGAGGTCGTCGACCAGCGGGCGCTGGCCGACGCGCTGGCCGGCGGACGGATCGGCGGCGCCGCGCTCGATGTGACCACTCCGGAGCCGCTGCCCCCCGCCGACCCGCTGTGGGAGGCACCCAACCTGATCATCACGCCACACATCGGGTCAGCCACCTATCGGGCCCGCGAGCAGATGACCGAGCTGGCCGTGGAGAACCTCCTGGCGGCCCTCGACGGCCGGCCCATGCCCCACCGGGTGACCGACTGACATGCGCATCGCCGTCGTTGACATCGGCACCAACACGACTCGGCTGTTCGTGGCCGACGTGGAGAACGGCCACGTGGCCCGCCAGCTGCACCGCGAGAGCCGGGTCACCCGGCTGGGCGCCGGCGTCGACGCGAACGGGCGGCTGCAGGATGACGCCATGGCCCGGGTGCACGCCGTGCTGTCCGACTACGCCCGGGTCGTCGAGGAGCAAGAGGTCGACCGCCGCGTCGCCGTGCTGACCAGCGCCGTGCGCGACGCGGCCAACGGCCCGGAGTTCGCCGATCAGTGCCGCGAGCGCTACGGCCTCGAGGTCCACATCCTGAGCGGAGACGAAGAGGCCCAGCTGACGTATCTCGGTGCCACCGACGACGTGGACCCGGAGTCCCGCCAGCGCATCCTGGTGCTCGACATCGGCGGCGGTTCCACCGAGCTGATCATCGGCCGAGGGCGCAGCGCCGAGTTCCACGTATCCACCCAGACCGGCGTGGTGCGCCAGGGCGACCGGCACATCCACTCCGATCCCCCTTCCCTCCAGGAGCTGGTGGCCGTGGCCACCGACGTGCGCGAGGCGATCGAAGCGGCGGTTCCCCCCGAGCGGCGCTCGGGGATTGACCGGGCCCTGGGGGTGGCCGGAACCCCCACCTCGCTGGCCGCTATCGCCCAGTCCCTGGACCCGTACGACCCTCAGCGGGTCCAGGGCTACCGGCTGACCGCGGTGACGAGAGACCAAATCCTCGAGCGGCTCCGGGGGATGACCCTCGAAGAGCGCCGCCACGTGGCCGGGCTGCATCCTGACCGGGCGTCCGTGATCCTGCCCGGGATCGTGATCCTGGCGGTGGTGATGGAGGTGTTCGAGCTCGACGCGATGGAGGTCTCAGAGCACGACATCCTGCGCGGAGCAGCGCTCCGGTTCGCCTGATCTGACCGGTTTCGCAGGATTGGCAAAGCCGTGGGCGTAGTACTGGACAGCATGAATAAGTAGTTACCCCTTGGACGAATGTCCGATTGTCCATACACCCTGTTCTGCGCGACTATCCGGCGTGGGCAAAGGCTCGCTGCGCGATCCAATGCCCAACACATAGGCTCGGGCGAAGCCGCAGACATCGGCGCCTCCCGCCGTCCGAGCCACCTAAACGGCCCATTCCGGCACGTACCCCTGCCCGTCCCGATTGGGCCACACCTGGATCGGAAGCCGCCCGCAGAGATGCGGGCGGTTTTCGTTCCGGTGACGCCTCTTTCTCAGGCCAGGTTCGAGCGGCGGGGGTAGGCCACGCTCGGATCGGTCAGCACGTTGATCAGCGCCGGCCGGCCTGAACTCAGGGCGCGCTCGAAAGCTCCTCGCAGCTCATCCGGCGCGCGGACCAGTTCGCCGTGTCCGCCCAGAACCTCGACGATCTGGTCATACCTCGTCTCCGGGGTCAGCTCGGCCGCCACCGAGTAGCCGTATAGAAACTCCATGGGGTGCTTCTCCAGGCCCCAGATGCCGTTGTTGCCCATCACGCCGATCACCGGCACGCCGTGGCGCGCCAGGGTGTCGAACTCGAGCCCGGAGAAGCCGAACGCTCCGTCGCCCTGGAGCAGGATCACCTGCCGCTCGGGGTGGGCCAGCTTGGCGGCCAGCGCATAGCCCGGGCCGGAGCCCAGGCAGCCGTACGGCCCGGGGTCAAGCCAGCAGCCCGGCTCGTAGGAGTCGACCAGCCGCCCGGCGAAAGACACGAAGTCACCGCCGTCGCACACCACGATGGCGTCCCGGTCGAGGAGCGGGGCCAGCTCGGCGTAAACGCGCATCGGGTGTAAGGGCGAGCGCCGGTCCTCAAGACCCTCGCGCTCCTCGGCTCGCCGGGCTTCTTCGTCCTGGCCCAGCGCGGTCAGCCAGCCCTGGCGATCGGGTCCGCCGCCGCGGGCGCTGGCCGTCAGGGCGTTCAGCGTGGCGGGCAGCGCTCCGTAGAGCTCGGCCGCCACGGGGCGGGGCAGCTCGCGGCTCGGTTCGGCGGCATCGATCACGATCAGCTCGGCGTCGTCGGCAAACGCCTGGCCGAAGCCGAGGCGGAAGTCCAGCGGCACCCCGATCACCACGGCGACATCCGCGTCGCCCAGACCGCGGCTCCGGGCCCGGGAGAAGTACAGCTCATGGTCAGCCGGGAGGCATCCGCGCCCGAGGCCGTTGAGGAAGACGGGGATGCGCAGGTCCTCGGCCATCCGGCGCAGGGCGCTCTCGCCGTGGCCCCAGTAGAGGCCGGTGCCAGCCATGATCACGGGGCGCTCGGCATCTCGTAGAAGCGCGCCGGCGCGCTCCACGGCGGGCTCGTCCGGTGCCGGCCGGCCGGATGGATCGGCGCTGGCGGCCGGGGCCTCTGCCTCGGGGGCGGGCGAGAACACGTGGTCGAGAGGGAAGTCGAGGAAGGCCGGTCCGGTCGGCGCCTGGAGCGCGGAGGTAATCGCCTCGTCCACCAGGCCCTGAATCTCCGCCGGCGAGTCCGCCGTGGCCGCCAGCTTGACCAGCGGGCGCACGAACGGGACATGGTCGATCTCCTGGAGTGAGCCCTGCCCCCAGCGGATGTGCGGCGCTCGCCCGCCCAGGACCAGGACCGGGGAGCCGTTCTGCGCGGCCGAGGCCATGGCACTCATCCCGTTGGTGACCCCGGGACCGGCGGTCAGCGCGCACACGCCGATCTCCCGGGTCACCTTGGCCCAGCCTTCGGCGGCGAACGCAGCCGTCTGCTCGTGGCGGACATCGACGATGTCGATCCCCTCCGAACGACAGCCGTCGTAGATGGAGAACAGGTGCCCCCCCGAAAGGGTGAAAAGCTTGCTCACCCCATGGGCCTTCAGCCGGCGAGCAATCAGTCTTCCTCCGTGTAGCTGCTCACCGCTGTCGCCGGACGGCATGCGGCGAGAAATTAACAGGCGCCGAAGGTTGAGGCCGTAGGTTGATGGTTCCCTCCCAAGGCGAAAGGAGCTTTCGCATGACCTTTCCGCATGATCCGCAGGAGCACGAGCACTTCGAGAGCCTGTGCACCGGGGTGGAGGACTACGAGCCACTGCCGGTGATTACGACCCGCCCCGATATCGCCCCGCTGGTGGGCGACGAGGCGCAGTCTGACTCACTCAACGACGAGATCCTGGCCGGGCTGGTCACGCCCTAGCGTCCGGCAGCTCCCCGTCCGGCCCTGAGTCAGTTCTGGGCCGGGCCGGCGGCCAGGGCGTTGACCACGGCGCCGGCCAGAATGATCAGCGCCACCACGTAGAACCAGCCGAGCACGATCACCACGAACGCGATGGTGGTCCCGAACCGCGCGATCGTGGAGATCGAGGACAGGTAGACCGGGAAGGCCACGTCGACCGCGCCGATGGCCACGGTGGCTCCGAGCGCACCGGGCCAGATGGCCCGCCAGCGCAGGCGCCGGGTGGGCACGGCCGCATACAGCGCAGCCAGGCAGACGAACAGGATGCCCAGGCTGCCGGCCAGCGAGACCACGTAGACGAGGTCGTTCACCCGCTGGAGGTCCAGCGGCAGTTGCTGGGCGCCCGCCTTGAGCAGCGACTGCAGGGTGGGGATCGCCACCGTGGCGATCATGAACAGCAGCACGATTCCCACCATCACCACGCCGAATCGCTTCTGGGCCAGCCAGGGGCGGGACGGGCTGCCGTAGATCCGGCTGAACGAGGTGTCGAGCGCCCCCCAGAACGAGGAGGCCAGCCACAGGCTGGCCACCAGGGCCAGCACGCCGGTGCTGGTGGTCGACTTGGAGACCTGGTCGAGCAGGTTGTCCAGCGTGCTCTGGGTGCTGCCGGGGAAGATGTCCCGCAGGTCGCCGACCACCGAGTGGGCGATGCTCTGGTCCGAGACGATGTGACCAGCCACGAACAGCCCCAGCAGAGCCACGGGGATGACTCCTAGGAGCATGTTGTAGGCCACCATCGCCGAGAGGCCGGTGATGTTCGACTCCCAGGCCAGGCCCCAGAACCGGCGGATGCGTCCCGAGGTGGCCGTCGCGTGATGGCGCACCCAGTGTCGGCGGGTGGGCTGCGCGACCGGCTCAGCAGGCGGCTCCGCAACCGATTCAGCCGCCGGCTCCGCGATCGGCTCAGCCGGTGGCTGCGACTCCAGCACCGCGGGACGTACGCTCGCTCGCCTGGCACGCATGCACCGGAAGGTTCCCGCAAATACGACCGACACCTCCCCACCAGGGGGCGCGCGGCGGCCAACACTCTCACCGCAACCTTTTCTTAGCTTGACGGGATTCGGCCTGTCCTGATACAGTCTTTGCGCCGTTGGTCTAGCTGACAACATTTTTTGTTAGCGTCCCGAGGAGAGAGAAATATGAGAACAGCATCCGTGCGCAGAGCGTTTCTGTCTGTGAGTACAGCCGGTCTCGCCGCGCTGGTCGTAGCCGCCTGCGGGTCATCCGGCGGTGGGTCGTCCAACAGCGGTTCCGGCTCCGGCGGAAGCGTCAAGGGAGCCAATCTGACGGTCGTACAGGCCGGAGGCTCTGACTTCTCCAGCGCGGATGTCCCCTACTTCGTCTCCCTTCTCAAGAAGGAGGGAATCAACGCCCACCTGACCGCCATCGCCGACGCCAGCTCGGCGACGCGCGCCGTGATTGCCGGCCAGGCCCAGCTCGGGATCAACGACCTCGAGGACGCGATTCTGCCGATCGCCCAGGGTCATGCCCCGATCAAGATCATCGCTGCCAACAACCAGGCGAGCGACTACGTCCTGGTGGCCCAGAAGAACATCACTCTGCAAAACGCCTCCGGTAAGACGCTGGGCATTGACACCCCCGGGTCGGCCGGGCAGGGTGCGGCCGAGCTCGGGCTCAAGGCGTCCGGCGTCAACCCGCAATCGATCCGCTACGTGACCGTCGGGGACACCTCCGCGCGCGAAACCGCGGTCGTAGCCGGGAAGATCGGCATCGCGCCGGTGCACTACCCCGTAGCGCTCGCGGCGCTCGGCACCGGCAAGGTGCACGAGATCCTCAACATCGGTAAGGCGATCGGGCCCTACCTGCAGAGCGCGCTCATCGCCAACGACTCTTTCCTCAAGAACAAGGCCCTGGCCAAGGCAGTCATCGCCGCCTTCATCAAGGCCGAGCGCTGGGCGGACTCGAGCGCATCCGCCTACATCGCCTACGCCAAGTCCCAGAACCTGCTCGGCGGACTGCCCACCTCACAGGCCGAGGAGACGTGGAACAACTACCACGCGGTGAAGTACTTCGGGGTCAACGGCGGCGTCTGCCCGACCTACGTGAACAAGTTCGTCTCGCTGAGCAAAGAGGTGAACCTGTTGCCGAAGAACATGCCGGCTACCTCGCAGTGGCTCGACCCCACGCTCGTGCAAAACTATCTGACGTCACACGGTCAATCGGCCAGCACCTGCTAGTAGTCGCGCCCGCTCATGCTCGAGATCAATCACCTGTTCAAGGTCTACGAGGGAGCAACCAGCCCGGCGGTCAGTGATTTCAACTTGACCGTGGAGACCGGTGAGTTCGTCTCGCTCATCGGTCCCACCGGGTGTGGCAAGACGACGGTGCTGCGCACCGTGACCGGGTTGCTTCCTCCCACCCGCGGCGAGGTGCTGCTGGACGGCAAGCTGTCTCTGAAGCCCTCGCCAGAGAAGGGCATCGTGTTCCAGATGTTCAACCTGTTCCCGTGGCGCACCGCTCTGGGCAACGTGGCCTACGGCCTCGAGATGCAGGGGGTGGCCAAGAAGGAGCGTCTGGAGCGCGCCGCGGAGTACCTCCGGCTCGTCGGGTTGAGTGACCGGATGAAGCACTACCCCCACCAGCTCTCCGGAGGCCAGAACCAGCGGGTCGGGCTCGCCCGCGCGCTGGCCATCAAGCCCAAGCTGATGCTGATGGACGAGCCGTTCGGTGCCCTTGACGCGCTGACCCGTGAATACCTGCAGGGCATGGTGCAGCGGATCTGTGCCCAGACCAGGCTGACCGTGCTGCTGGTCACCCACTCCGTGGACGAGGCGATCTTCCTATCGGACCGGATCATCGTGATGGGTAACCAGGGCCGGGTGATCCGGGAGCTGGCGGTCGACCTCCCCCGGCCGCGAGATGATGTCGACTGGCGTGCCACCGACGAATACACGCGACTGCGAGCCGAGGTGTGGAGCCTGCTCAAGCACGAGCTGCGCTACGACCCCGCCGTGGTCGGCGCTCCGGCATGAGTCAAGCGCCGCTCCACGGGAGCTCTGGTAGATCCAGCCCGGCAGTCTTAGGGAACCTGTCATGTCGGTGAGCACCGAGACGCCGGGAACCCCGGCGGCAACCGTCACGCTGGGTGCCTGGGACCGGATGCGGGTCCACCTCGGCCGGCCGATGGTTCTGCGACTCACCTCGCTGCTGGTGGTGATCGTGCTCTGGCAGCTGATCGGGGCCGGCAAGCCCTACTCGGTAACCCAACCCTCGGCGATCTTCACCGCAGCCGGGCATGTCCTTTTCTCCCAGGTATTGCCCGCCTTCGGCTCGACGCTCAAGGCGTTCGGCGCTGGATTCGGGATCAGCGCCGCGCTGGGCGTGCCGATCGGGTTGCTCATGGGTCAGTCGCGGCTGGCGGAGCTGGCCCTACGGCCCTACGTCTCCGCCCTGTACGCCACCCCACGGGTGGCGCTGATCCCGGTGGTGATGCTCTGGGCCGGCCTGGCTTTCAAGCTGCAGCTCACGGTGGCGGTGCTGTTCGGGATCTTTCCGATCATTCTCAACACGTACATCGGCGTCAAGGAAGTCCCGCGGAACTTCACTGACGCCGGGATCGCCTTCAACGCGGGCCGTTGGCAGATCATTCGCACCGTCATCATTCCCGGCTCGCTGCACTACATCTTCGCCGGGCTGCGCATCGGGATCGGCTACGCGATGATCGGCACGGTGGTGGCCGAGATCGAGGCGTCGGTGGTGGGCATCGGCAACCTCATGAGTCTGTTCGGCCAGGAACTGAAGGTGTCCGACATGTGGGTGCCGCTGATTCTGCTCGGCCTGTTCAGCGTGCTCCTCTCCGTGATCCTCAAGTGGCTCGAGCGGTGGGCCACGATGCCGTGGCTGCGCGGCAAGCTGACCGACGATGAGGGATCGCCGGCGACGATGGCGCTGGGAGCCCAGTGACGGTCACCGAACTGAGCTCGCAGGCCGACGTGATGGCCGACGCGCCGGGCGCGCCGCGACCCGGCTTCCTGTATCGCCGCACGGGCGTATGGACCGTCCGGATCGCCATGGCGGTGATCATCTTCGGCGCCTGGCAGCTGTGGGCGCGCAACGTCTCCACGGTGCTGACGGCGACCCCCTCGAGCATCGCGGTCTCGGCCTACCACCAGTTCATCACCGACCACTCGATCTACGCGCCGATGCTCTCCAGCCTGGAGGCAATGGTCGTGGGATACCTGATCTCCCTGCTGATCGGCATCCCGGTCGGCCTGGCGATGGGCCGGTGGAAGGCCGTGGAGCACATCCTCGACCCGTACGTCTCGTTCCTGTATGCCCTCCCCCACGTCTCGTTCGTGCCGCTAATGGTGATCTGGTTCGGCTTCGGGCTGAAGTTCCGGCTCATCTACGTCGTCATCTCTGCGGTGTGGCCGATCATCATCAACACGATGGTGGGGGCCCGCAATGTCGACGAGGGCATGCTCGACGTCGGACGCAGCGTGTGTGCCACGGAGCGGCAGATGTTGCGGACGATCGTGCTCCCCTCCGCGGTGCCCTACATGCTGGTCGGCGCCCGACAGGGATTCTTCCTGTCCTGGATCGGGATCATCGTGGCCGAGGTGCTGTCCACCCAGACGGGCCTCGGTGGCCTGCTCACCCACTACGCCGACTACTACCAGACGGCAGCCATGTTCGTTCCGATCCTGCTGATCATGGTGATCGGCGTGCTCATCCAGTGGCTCAGCGACAAGCTGCAGCTTTGGATCGCCCCGTGGAGCAGGTGATGGGCGCCCCCTCCGAGGCAGCCGGCGACCCGCGCGCCGAGATCGTCAAGGCGTGCAAGATCCTCTATGCCGCCGACCAGGGGGACATGGTGTGGGGACATGTCTCGGTGCGGGCGGGGGACGGTCGCGGCGTCTGGCTGAAAGGCGCCGGCCTGGGCATCGAAGAGGTGACCGTGGAGGACGTGATCCTGCTCTCCTGGGATGGAGAGATCCTGGAGGGCTCCGGTCGCCGGCATCAGGAATGGCCGATCCACACCCAGATCATGCTCCGCCGTCCCGAGGTCAACGCCGTCGTCCACACGCATCCCCTCTACGCGGTGGCCTTCGCGGCGACCGGGTGGGAGCTGACTCAGCTCTCCCACGAGGGGCAGCACTTCGTGCCGCCGGACATCCCGCGCTTCACCCGGACCAGCGACATCGTGGAGACGGTGGAGCTGGGCGAGTCGCTGGCCGACAGTATCGGCAGCGAGCTGGCCGTCCTCATGCCCCATCACGGCATTACCACGGCGGCGGCCAGCCTGGGTGACGCGGTGGCCGCGGCGGTCCAGCTTGACCGCGCCTGTCAGGTGGCGCTGCTGGCCGGAAAGGACGCCATCCCGGCCAGCCACGAGGACTCGCTGCAGAAGCGCAAGCGCTCGCCCGACCGGCTGCGCAATGTCTGGACCTACCTGTCACGCAAGGTGGCGTGATCAGACGCGCGACCCGGAGCGTTTCGTGACCGAACGACCGCGGAGGCTGGTCGTCGGAATCACCGGCGCGTCCGGGGCGATCTACGGAGTTCGGGTCCTCGAGCGACTGGCCGAGCTGCCGATGGAGACCCACCTGGTGGTCAGCAAGTGGGCCCGGATGACGATCGAGCACGAAACCGGGCGTTCACTCGCGGAACTGCGAGAGCTGGCCGACTGCTACTACGCGGAGGGAGACCAGGCTGCGGCCGTCTCCAGCGGCTCGTTTCCCACCGATGGGATGCTGGTGGTTCCCTGCAGCGTCAAGACCCTGGCTGCGATCGCGGGCGGGTTTGCCCAGAACCTTCTGTGCCGGGCGGCCGACGTCACGCTCAAGGAGCGACGGCGGCTCGTGCTGGCGGTGCGGGAAACGCCCCTTCACGCCATCCACCTGCGCAACATGTTGACGCTGACCGAGATGGGCGCGGTCATCGCCCCACCGGTGCCCGCCTTCTACAACCGCCCCGCCAATCTGGAGGAGGTGGTGGATCAGACGGTGATCCGCCTGCTGGACCAGTTCGGCCTCGAGATCGCATCCGACGCCCGGTGGAACGGGATGCCCCCGGCGGTCACGGACGCCACCGTGGGCCCGCTCACTGCACCGGAGTGAAGCGCGGGATCGTGACCTCGTCGGTCACGGCCTCGAACACCGCCGTGACCGGCAGGTCGACCCGGACGTCCTCGGGCGACACGTTGACCAGGTCGGTCAGCATGAAAGGTCCTTCGTCCAGCGCGATCAGCGCGACCACGTACGGGATGCGATCCCGCCAAGCGTCGTTGTAAGCGTGGCGGAAGACGGTGAACGAGTAGACATTGCCGCGGCCGCTGACCGGCTCCCAGGTGTACGCGTCGCACAGACATGTCGGGCACAGCTGCGCGATCGGGTAGCGCCGCCGCCCGCAGGCCGAGCAGCACTGCAGGACCAGCTCGCCTCGGCGGCAGGCAGCCCAGAAGGGCCGGTTCAGCTCGTCGATGGTGGGCAGGATCAAACCGCTCATGGCTTGCCCAGGAGCAGGCAGCTGGCCGTGTTCAGCGTCATGCCCCGACCGGTGACCAGACACACCTCGGCGTCCTCAACCTGCCGATCGCCGCACTCGCCCCGGATCTGCCGTACGCCCTCCACCACATGCAGCCAGCCCTGCATGTAGGACTCGGAGAGGTTGCCGCCTGCCGTGTTGATCGGCAGGCGGCCGCCGTGCGTGATCCGTTCGCCGCCCTCAACGAACGGACCCGCTTCTCCTGGGGCACAGAATCCGGCGTGCTCCAACCACAGGAGCACCGAAATCGTGAAGTTGTCATACAGCTGGGCGAGATCGACGTCGTCCGGACTCAGCCCCGCCATCCGGTAGGCCTGCGAGATGCAGTCCCGCTGGTGGGGCAGGTACCACCATTCGGGGTGCTCGAAGGTCTGCAGGGTGTGTCCCTGGCCGATGCCCAGCAGACGGACCGGCGGCTTGGAGCTGTCCTGAGCCCGCTCGGGAGAGGTGACGATGATGGCCACTGCGCCGTCGCTGATCAGACAGCAGTCGAGCTTGCGCAGCGGGTCGACGATGGCTCGTGAGGCGGCGTGATCCTCCAGGCTGATCGGGTCGCGCATGACCGCCGAGGGATTCATGGAGGCGTGCTTGCGGCAGGTCACGGCGACCCAACCCATCTGCTCGGTGGTCGTCCCGTACAGAGCCATGTGCCGGGTGGCGGTGAAGGCACTGTTGGCGGCGTTGCCGAACATTCCCCAGATTCCCCAGGAGTCACCGCGACCCGCCGCGGCATCGAAGCGGGAGCCCCCGGTACGGGCGGTGTCGGAGAACACACAGGCCACCGCGCTGGCCAGGCCGGCGTCGACGGCCAGCGCGGCCTGCTGGACAAGCACCCCGGCCGTGGCGCCGCCTTGAGACATCGAGCCGGTGATCCGGGGGTTGATTCCCAGGTTGCCGCCCAGGGACAGGTAGTGCTTGGGACCCTCGGGCGAGGTCGTGCCGGGCATGGTCAGCAGGCCGTCCAGATCATCCTTGGTCAGTCCGGCGTCGCTGAGCGCGGCCTTGAGGGCGTCGGTGGCCAGGGACAGCGGCGTCGAGCCGGGTAGCTTGCCCTGGGGTGAGGCTCCGACCCCGGAGATGACCGCGCGCGGTCCAGGCATCACTGGCCGGTGAACCGGGGAGCTCGACGCTCTTGGAACGCCGAGCGCCCCTCGGCCCGGTCCGCCGACACGGACAGCAGGCCCCACAGGGCCCGCTCCAGAGCTAGGCCGGGGCCGCTGGACTGAGTGGCCGCCAATGCCAGCTTGGCGGCCCGGAGGGACAGCGGGCTGTTGGCCGCCACCTGCTGAGCGATCTTGGAAGCCTCCTCGATCAAACGCTCCGGCTCCACCACATCCGAGACGAGTCCGCCGCGCAGCGCGGTCTGGGCGTCGAACAGCTCGCCGGTGAAGATCGCCTGTCGGGCCAGAGCCGGCGACATCGCCCGGACCAGTTGCTGGGTGCCGCCGCTGCCGGGCAGGCTGCCGATCTTCACCTCAGGCAGACCGAACCGGGCTGTGGTGCTGGCGATGCGCAGATCGGCCGCCAGCGCCAACTCCAGTCCGCCACCCACGGCGGCGCCATTGATGGCGGCCAGGAGCGGCTTCTCGAACTGGTAGAGCGGAAGCGCGACCGGTTTGCTTCGCAGCGCTTCCACGTGGGGAGCGCCGTCCGGCCGCTCCTTCAGGTCGACTCCGGCGCAGAACGCCGGGCCGGCGCCCGTCAGCACGACGATCCGCACATCGTCGTCCTCTCCGAGCTCGGCCAGTGCATCGATCAGCGCTTGGCGCATGGCCATCGAAATGGCGTTGCGCTGGTCCGGGCGGTCGAGCCAGATCCAGGCCACCCCCTCGGCGCGGACCACGCGCAGGGGCCCACCGCCTTCGTGCCCGTCACGGTCGGCGCTCACCACAGCACCTGCTCGGCGGCCAGGACGTCGATCTCCTGATCGGACAGCGCTAGCAACTCGTGGGCCAGCTCCCGGGTGTGCTCGCCCAGGGTAGGGGCGGCTTGCGTGGGGCCGGTTCGATCTTCACCCGCCCGGAACGGGGCGGACGGCGCGGCGATGCGTCCGAGGACCGGATGGGTGAGGCTTCTCCAGAAGTTGCGTTCCCGCAGCTGCTCGTCCTCCAAAAGGTCGACGCTCGAGAGCACCGGCCAAGCCGGCACGCCCGCTGCCTGAAGTGAGCTGGCCAGTTCGTTGCGATCGCGGTCGGCGACCAGCGCGGCTATCGCCAGCTCGAGCTCGTCCTCGTGGGCTCGCCGCCCCTCCAGCGTGACGAACCGGGCGTCGGCGAGCAGCCGGCCGCCGGCCAGCGGCCGGCTGCCGTCCCGGAGCGGCCTCCCATCGAGCACCGCGGCCAGAGCCAGCCACTGCTCCTGGTTGCGCGCGGCCAGGGCACACCATTCGTCCTCGCCTCGGCAGCGGAACACCCCACTCGGACAGGCCAGGTCGCTCCGGTTACCCTGGCGCTTCGGTTCCTCCCCCAGGGCGGCAGCCGAGATCGCGGAGGCGACCATGTTGACGGTGGCCTCGAGCTGCGAGACCTCGATCAAGGCTCCTCGGCCGGTCTGCTCACGGCGGCGGATGGCCGCGAGGACTGCCACCAGGGCATGACCCGGGCTTGGGATGTGGTCGGGGTAGTGGGTCCCGGTGCCGACCGGCTCCCGGTTCGGCTGGCCAGACAGCTGGACCAGGCCGGCCAGCGCGGCGATCGTCGATCCGAAGCCGACGTAGTGGCGATTGGGGCCGTCGGCACCCTGCATGGACATGGCCAGGTAGATGACCGACGGATTGAGCTGGGCCACATCCTCGTAGCCCAGCCCCCACCGCTCCATGACCCCCGGACGGAAGTTGTTGGTTACGAGGTCGCAGCGGCTGGCCAGCTCGCGCGCCAGTTGCTGGCCCCGGGGCAAGCTCATATTCAGAGCGAACGACCGCTTATCGTTGTTGCGCGAGGCGAAGTAGCCCGAACGATCCAGCCCGTCGACGCCCGGGGCGTAGGGCGGTGAGAGCCGGAGGTTGTCCGGCCGGGCATGAGACTCGATCTTGATCACCTCGGCTCCGTGCTCAGCCAGGAGCTTGGTCACCAACGCCCCCGCGCCGACCCAGCAGAAGTCGAGCACCCGGATCCCGCGGAGCACATCCTTCAATGCGCTACCACCTGGTCGCGCTCGACCCAGAACCGGTACGGGGGCGAGGGAACCGTTCGGGGCTCGCCCGTGATCTCGTCCGGCACCTGACGGAAGAAGTCCCGGGCCGCCAGCTGAGGATCGACGAGCACCTCCGACGGAGTGTTGACCGGGGCCAGAGCGATGCTCCGCCGCTGCGCCTCCAGGTAGAGCTCGAGCTTCCCCCGAGTCTCCGCGAAGGCACCGAACAGTTCGGCAAAGCGCGAGATCGCCTCCGGCTGTTGACGGAATTCAAGGGTTTCCCAGCGCTCATCGAACAGCTCCTCGGCGCCCGGCACTTCCTCTTCCACCAGCCACTCGCGCAGGCGACGCCATGCCCGCGCCGTGCCCAGGCGGCCGGCCACCATGCTGATGTAGCCATCGGCGCATCGGTACAGCCCGGTACCGGCCTCCCGGGGAGCACTGCCGGCACGCCGGCGGACCTTGCCGGTGAGCTCGTACTCGGGCAGCGAAGTCTCCAGGGCCTGGATCAGAACTTCCTGGGCTGAGATGTCGATCGTCGTCCCTTGGCCGGTGTGGTCGCGCTCGAGGACGGCCAGGAGGACGCTGATGACCGCGAAAATAGCCGTGCAGAGCGAACTCTGGCCGCCATAGGGCGCCACCGGCTCGCCGTCGGGATATCCACCCAGCCAAAGCAAGCCTCCGGCCGCCAGTCGAACCAAATCCGTGGACGGGCAGCCGGCCTTCGGACCATCCGAACCGAAGGGCGTCAGGACCGCCTGGATCAGCCGAGGGTGGGCCGAGCGGATGGTGGCCGGATCGAACCCCGGCAGCTCTGGCGTGTCCGCGCCGCCCGAACGGATGAGGACGTCGACGCCGGACAGCTCGCCGAGTGCCGCTTCGGCGTCGGCGGTGCTCAGCGGATGGGCCACGCGCCTCACCGCGGCCCCCAGGTCGCTCAGCAGCTGCCCCGCATAGGTCCCGAACTCGCCTACCAGCTCGAGCACGGAGAGGTCAGCCAGCGGCCCGTCGCCGTTGGCAAAACTGAGCGGGGCCAGCTCAGTCATCCGCGCTGTGAGTCTCCAGCAGGTAGGCGTCCCAGTCCTCGAGCAGCCGCATGGACTCCCCGTAACGCTGGGCGGCCTGTGGGGAGGCACCGGTGACGCCGTTGACCAGGGCATTGGCGATCGCCATGGCTCCGACCAGCGAATTCTGTGATCCGATTCCCGACACGGCGGCCAGGAGCAGCACGTCGACCTTGCCGCGAATGGGCGAGATGGGCGAGTCAGTGATGCCCACCACCCGCGCGCCGCGCCGGCGGGCGGCTTCGATCGCACCCAAGGTTGTCTTGGCGTAGGGCGGAAAGCTGAAGCCGATCAGTACGTCGTCCACGTCCATGTCCCGCAGCGCGCCCGTTGGGGGCATGGCCGGTCCCTGGATCAGTGCCACCCGGGGCCGGATCCGGTCCAGCGTGACAGCGGTGTAGTACGCGACGCTGAACGTGGTCACGCCTCCGACCACGCACACGCGGTTGGCGCCGACGGTCAGCTCGATGGCCCGCTCCAGCTCCGCCTCGTCCAGGCGCTCGCCGGTCCGCGACAGCAGGCTCACGTCGTGGCGAAAGGACTCGCCAGCGATACCGGGGAGGTCGGCCAGCATCTCGCTGCTGGATCCGCGCATGTTTGAGCGCACCAGGACCCGGACCTGCTCCTGCAGGTCCGGATAGCCGCCCAGCCCGATCCGATAGGCGAAGCGGACGATCGTCGAGGGGCTGATCCCCAGTCGCGCCGCGAACTTGTCCACGGTGGCAAACGCGACGAACTCCGGATCGTCCACGATCGTCTCAGCGATCCGCTTCTGGGAGTTAGTCAGCTCGTCATAGCGGTGGCGGAGCTCGCCGATGACGTCCTGCGAGGGCTCCGGTGCGGCCAGCGCTGAGACGGCCGGATCGCCAGCCGCAGTCATGCCGGGATCCTCATCGAGCCGTGGTGGGGATAGCTGGCCGCCCAGGTATCCGGGTAGGCCCGGTCGATCCCCGGCGTGAAGTAGGTCGGCACAGTGGTGTCCTGGATCACGTCGATCACGAACGGCTGTCCTCCGCTCAAAGCGCGCTCCAGTACCCCGGCGAGCTCGGCCGGATCCTCCACGCGCGCTCCTTCGGCTCCGTTGGCGCGAGCCAGCGCGGCGAAGTCCGGGTTGTAGGGCTCGCCCGTGTCCTTGCGCTGGA
This sequence comes from Solirubrobacteraceae bacterium, assembly GCA_035551655.1. Classification (GTDB taxonomy): domain Bacteria; phylum Actinomycetota; class Thermoleophilia; order Solirubrobacterales; family Solirubrobacteraceae; genus Palsa-465. Next base: position 15,843 of record DASZNA010000043.1, on the reverse strand, counting down.
ACACCGACCACGGGTGGATGCGCTGGAAGGCCCGCTCCGAACCCTTGCGCTCGATCCCCAGCTCTCCGTTGTTGAGGATCACCCACACCGCCGGCAGTTGGTACTGGACCGCGGTGGCCAGGATCTGAGAGGTCATGTTGAATGCGCCGTCGCCGACCATGCAGAGCGCCGGACGATCGGGCTCCCCGGCCAGCGCGCCCAGCACGCCCGAGGAAGCCCAGCCCATCTCCGCCATTCCTGGGTTGATGTGCCAGCGTCCGGGACCCCGGATCGTCATGTAGGGCTCGGCATACTGGACGACGTCGCCGATGTCGATGAACACGCGACCGTTCACCGCCGCGATCGCCTCACCGACTTCGTGACACAGACGGGCCGGATGGACCGGCGAGGTACTGGCATGGAGAACCGACTCGATTTCGTCCTGCCAGCGCCGCCAGGACTCAGCCGTCTGGGCCGACCACGCGCCGAACTCGAGGTCCATCCCGGTCACGCTCTCGTGCAGCTCCTGAAGGAACACGGCGGCGTCACCTGAGACGCCGACCGCGACCGGATAGTTGCGGCCCACCTCGGCCACATCGACGTCGACCTGAACGATCTTGGTTCGCTCGAGGTCGTAGATCTTGCCGGCGCGCCAGTTGCTCGTGTGGTTGTCGCTGAACCGGGCGCCGACGGCCAGCACCAAGTCGGCTTGGCGCGCGGCCTCGGCCGCCGGCGGTGTTCCGGACCGGCCGAGCGGCCCCAGGGATAGGGGGTGCGTCTCGTCCAGCAGGCCCTTGGCGGTCAGCGTGGTGGCCACGGGGATCTGTAGCTCTTCGGCCAGCAGACGAACCGCTTCGGCGCCGCCGTGAGAGTGAGCAGCGCCGCCACCGGCCAGCAGCAGCGGTCGCTCGGCGGCAGCCAGGAGGTCGACGGTCTGCTGCATGCTCTCCCGATCGGGCCGGTTGCGCGAGGTGATGGTGCGACTGAGAGGCGACTCGATCGGCCCCTCGACGGGCGCCTGCTGGACATCGATCGGCAGCTGGATGAACACCGGCCCCGGGCGGCCCGACATGGCGATCTTGTACGCCTGGTTGAGCGTCTCGATCACGGTATCCGGACGGACCAGGAGCCAGGCCCCCTTGGTCACCGGCCGGAACACGCTGACGGAGTCCTCGAACCCGTGGTAATAGAGCTCCTGCATCCCGCCCTTGCCCAGGAAGTGCGTGGGCCCACTTCCGGCGATCAGCAGGACAGGCGCCATGTCGTGCATGGCCGAGGCCATCCCGCCGACGCAGTTGAGCAGGCCCGGGCCCTTGGTGACGAGCACTGGCGCGATCTTCCGATGGGTGCGGAAGTAGATGTCCGCCATGTGCACGGCGTGAGACTCGTGCTTGGCCTGGATCCCCTCCATCTCCGGGTGATCGATGAGAGCGTCCATGAAGGGCCAGACGGCGCCGCCGGCGTACCCGAAGTAGTGCTCAACCCCCAGCTGCTCGAACCATTCGGCGATTGCGTCGACGACTCTCATCTGCTTCTCCTGTCCTCGATATTCCAGGTCACGCCAGGCCGGCCATGATCAGGGCGCGCGGCTCGGTCATCTCCTCAATGGCCCACCGCAACCCCTCGCGGCCCATTCCGGAATCCTTCACGCCTCCGAACGGCATGTTGTCGACGCGGTAGGTGGGAGCGTCGTTCACCACCACTCCGCCCACCTGCAGCTCCGCGAAGGCGCGCCAGGCATGGTCGAGCTGGTTGGTGAAGATTCCCGCCTGGAGGCCGAACTTCGAGTCGTTGACCGTGTCGAGCGCATCCTGGAACGAGGAGAAGCGCGAGACGGTGGCCACCGGCCCAAACGCCTCCTCGCACCACAGCGCGGCTGAGTGCGGGATGTCCTCCAGGATCGTCGGGTGCAGATACTCACCGTCGGCCTCTCCGCGGAGGAGGGCTCGCCCGCCGCCCGCCAGCGCCTCGTCGATCCACGCTTCGATCCGTTGCGCGGCCCGGGCGTCGATGACCGGTCCCAGGTCACTCTGCTCATCGAGCGCGTCGCCGACGTTCAGGCTGCGGGCGCGCTCGACAAACTGCTCGACGAATGAGTCGTAGACGCTGTCGTGCACGAGGATGCGCTGGACGCTCACGCAGAGCTGGCCGGCGTACTTGAAGGCGCCGTAGGCACACCGAGCCACGGCCCGGTCCAGATCAGCGGTCTCATCCACGATCGCGGCGGAATTGCTCCCCAGTTCGAGCAGCACCTTCTTCTTGCCGGCGCGCTGCTTGAGATCCCAGCCTACGGCAGGACTACCGGTGAAGGACAGAAGTTTCAGGCGCTCGTCCTCCACCATCCGGTTACCCACGGAGAGAGGCATGGGCAGGACGCTGAGGGAGCCTGGCGGCAACCCGGCGCGGTCGACCAGCTCGGCGATCGAGAGCATCGTCAGCGGCGTATTGCTCGGCGGCTTGAGAATTACCGGACAGCCGACAGCCAGCGCCGGCGCCACCTTGTGAGCCGCCAGCCCGAGCGGGAGATTGAACGGGCTGATCGCCGCGATCGCACCGATCGGGAAGCGACGCACGAGGGCCACCCGGCCCCGTGAGGCCGCATTGATATCCAGGGGCAGAAGCTCCCCGTACATCCGCTCGGCTTCCTCGGCGGCCACGCGAAAGCACAGGGCCCCACGTTCGATCTCCACCCGGGCGTCCTTGATCGGCTTGCCCGCCTCGGCAGCCAGCTGCAGTCCCAACTCTTCCACCCGCTCGAGGATTCCGGCCGCCACCGACCTGAGAGCGTCGGCCCGCTCGTACGCGGCGAGCCGGGCCAAGGGCGCCTCGGCCGCCAGCGCCGCCTCTACCGCCCGCTCGTACTCAGCCACTCCGGCCAGATAGGTGGTGGCAAATGCTGGCTCGTCCGGAGCCCCCGGACGATGCACCGCGAGCTCGGTATCAGTGGCGATCCACTCGCCGGCCGCAAACAGCCGCCGCGGCTCGGAGGCCAGGGCGGCCAGCCGCGGATCCGGCACCGCAGTCTTCAATTCCCCGGAAGGCGCCATGGTCACAAGTATACAGACTTTGCAACTAATGGCTTGACAACAACATTTTTTGTTAGCATGATCGCCCTCGCAGTGACCCAAGCCCTTCGGCATGGATCGGGACCGCTACCGAGGAGAGATCTTTGTCCGCTTCAACCTGCCGTGCGTCGGATCCGACGCGCGGACCCCGCCGTTTGAGACGCACCGTGCTCGCAACTATCACCTGTGGGGCGGCATCTCTGGCCATCGCTGCCTGTGGTGGCGGCTCTTCGGGCTCCAGCCCGGGTACCCCCAGTGGAGGAGGAGGCGGCGGAGGAGGCGGGAGCGCGGCCAGCGGCGGGTCCGGCAAGGGCCCAATCGTCATCGGCGCCTCCATCTCTCAGACCGGCGATTTCTCCAGCGACGGCAACTTCGTCAAGCAGGCCTACCAGCTGTGGGCCGACCAAGTCAACGCGCAGGGCGGCTTGCTGGGCCGCAAGGTCGAGATGAAGTTCGTCAACGACGCCTCCAGCACCCAGCAGGTGGTCACCAACTACCAGACCCTGATCTCCAGCGATCACGCGAACCTGGTGTTCGGGCCGTTCAGCTCGCTGCTGACCATCCCTTCCTCGGAGATCGCCTCCCGCTACGGCTACGCCTTCGTGGAGCCGGCCGGCGGATCCCAGCAGGTGTTCACCCGAGGTCTGCACAACGTGTTCGAGGCCGAGCCACAAGCCGGCTACAAGGACATGACCGTATTCGGCCACTGGCTGCTCAGCCTCCCGGCCGGCCAGCGGCCGAAGACCGCGGCGTACGTGTCTGAGCAGGATCCGTTCATCGGTCCTGAGGTCGAAGCGCTCAAGAGCGTCCTTCAGGCAGGCGGCGTGAAGACGGTCTACGACCAGACCTACCCCATCGAGAACCCCGACTACTCGCCCCTGGCCCTGGCTATTTCGAACACCAAAGCCGACGTAGCCGCCCTCGGCGTGAACATCCCCGACGGCACGGCGTTCACCAAGGACTTCATCCAGCAGAACTACAACCCCAAGGCGGTCATCTACGCCAATGGACCCGATCAGGGCACCAGCTGGGTCAACAAGGTTGGTCAGAACAATCTGAACGGGATGACCGCGCCGATCGCCTGGCTGCCCCAGCTGAGCACCTATGGCAACAAGCAGATGGTGGCGGGCTACCTCAAGAAGTACGGGGGCAACGCAGCCGGGATGAGCGGCGACGTGGCGGAGGCCTACTCCGTCGGCCAGGTCATCCAGCAGGCCGTAGAGGCGGCGCACAGCGTCAGCAACGCGGCGATTATCAAGCAATTGCACTCGATGAGCTTCAAGACCGTGCAGGGGAACTTCGGGTTCAACAAGCTCGGCGAGCCGACCGGTTCTCTGTTCCTCGGGCAGTGGGTCAACCACAAGTGGGTGCGGGTGTACCCGCCTGCCGCGGCCCAGGCCAAGCCGATCTATCCCAAGCCGGCCTGGGGCCAGGGCTAGGGATCGCCGTCAGTGAATCTGTCACTGCTATTCGGCGCCCTCGTCCTGGGCCTACTCACCGGTGGCGTGTATGGCGTGATGGCCTCGGGACTGTCGCTGACCTTCGGGGTGATGCGAATCATCAACGTCGGTCACGCAGCCCTGGTCATCACCGGAGCCTTCATCAGCTACGAGGTGTTCCGGCACCTGCACCTCGATCCGTTTGCCGGACTGGTGATCACGATGCCGCTGATGTTCGTGATTGGGGTGGTGCTGGAGGTCCTGTTCATCCGGCCCCTGAAGACCGACCGCGAGGAGCTATCGGTGCTCGTTACCTGGGCCCTGGCCCTGGCCTTGGAGGGAGTGCTCGGCTACTTCTTCGGCACTGACCTGGTTCAGACGACGGTGTCCTACGGCAACTCCACCTTCGTGGTCGGCGGAGTTCACATCGCCTACGTCTACATCTATGGGTTCCTGCTGGCGGTCGCGGCGATGGCCGCTCTGGCCGCGCTGCTCTACAGAACCAACCTCGGCGCGGCGATCCGAGCCACCATGCTCAACCGCCAGGCTGCCCAGCTGATCGGGATCGACGTGGAGCGGGTGTCTGCGATCTCGTTCGGGATCGGCGCGGCCCTGGCCGGGGTCGGGGGAACGGTTTACGGGATCGTCAACGCGTTCAACCCTGACAGCCACTATGACCTGATCGGGCACCTGCTGGTGATCGTGGTGCTGGGCGGTGTCGGCAGCATGCGTGGCGCGTTCCTGGCCGCTCTTCTGATCATCTGCATCCAGGACATCACCCAGGTGATGATTTCGCCCGACTGGGCGGACCTGAGCTTCTTCGTGGTCTTGACGATCATGTTGGTCGTACGCCCGCAGGGATTCTTCGGCGTGCGGGTCCGGGAGGCCACTTGACCGGCTCCAGGCCCAGGTGGGCCAAGCTCGGGGGCTGCGTCGTGGCCCTGGCCTTCTGCGTGGCCTTCCCCACTCTGTTTCCCGGCTCGGGCGTCCTCAACATCGCCTTGCTGACCCTGATGTACGTCGCGCTGGCCTCCTCCTGGAACATCCTGGGCGGGTTCGCCGGCTACATCTCGCTGGGGGCATCGGCGTTCTTCGGGATCGGCGCCTACAGCATGGGGCTGATTCTGGAGCACCTGATCCACATGTCGGGCGGCTACGGCCCGTTCGCCCTGGTTCCGCTGGCCGGTCTGATCGCGGCGGTTGTGGCCATCCCGCTCGGCTGGGTGGCCCTGCGCACACGCCACGCCGTATTCGCCACGGCCACGATCGCGATCATGTTCGTCTTCCAGCTGCTGGCCACCAACCTGTCGAGCATCACCGGCGGCAGCGCGGGCCTGGGCTACCCGGTTCCCACTTGGACGGGAAACTTTTACGACAAGCCGTTCTACTTCGCGATGTTGGTGGTGGCGCTCATCGCAGTGATCATCGCTTGGATGGTTCGCCGGTCGGGAGTCGGCCTGGGGCTGCTGGCGATTCGTGACGACGAGGACAAGGCCGAGGCGATCGGCGTGCCGACCTGGTCCTACAAGCTGGTCGCCTTCGTCCTTTCCGCCTTCGTGGCTGGGATGGTCGGAGCCGTGTACGGCTACTACACCACCTACATCTATCCGCAGTTCGTGGTCGATCCGCTGATTTCCATCGGTGCTGCGCTGATGGCCTTCCTGGGCGGGTCGGGTACCCTGGTCGGCCCGGTCCTGGGAGCGCTGATCCTGGAGCCGGCGCAGCTGGAGCTCGGCTTCCACGTTAATGGTCAGATCTATCTGATCCTCTACGGAGCGGTCTTCCTGTTTGTGATCCTGCTCATGCCACGCGGCATCGTGCCTTCCGTAGGCGCCCTGATCGACTCCCGCCGGGCCCGCCGCCACGGCGCCCCACTGGCTGCCCCACCCCAGCAGCCGCCGACGGCCGAGGCGGTGGCTCAGTGAGCGACGACACGCTGCTCCACGTGCAGAGCATCAGCAAGCGCTTCGGCGGCGTGGTGGCCGTCAACGACTGCTCGCTGACGGTGCGGAAAGGCACAATCACCGGGCTGATCGGCCCCAACGGCTCGGGCAAGACCACCGTGTTCAACATGATCACCGGGTTCGTCCGTCCCGACGACGGCGCCATCCGCTTCAACGACGACACGATCGCCGGACGCACGCCCGGGGCCATCTACCGCATGGGGATCGGCCGGACCTTCCAGATGGCCCGTGTATTCACCCGGCTGACCGCACTGGAGAATCTGCTCGTGCCGGTGCGCCGCACCGGAGTGAGTGGCTTCCTGCGTGGCTTCCGAGGTGTCGGCCAGGCGGAACGAGCGCGGGACATGCTCGAGCAGCTGGGCATCGGCCACATGGCCGAAGAGCCGGTGGGCCGCCTGTCCTACGGACAGCGGCGGCTGGTCGAGCTGGGGACCGTGATGATGGTCAATCCGAAGCTGGTGCTGCTCGATGAGCCCGCGGCCGGCGTCCACCCGCGGGTGGTCGACGGGCTGGCCCGGTACATCCGCTCGCTCAACGAAACGGGCATCTCGTTCCTGGTGGTGGAGCACGACCTCAACTTCGTCATGGACATCTGCCACGACCTGGTGGTGCTCGACCGGGGTCGGCATATTGCCCAGGGCCCGCCGGCCGAGGTCCGAACCCAGCAGTCCGTGATCGACGCCTACCTGGGGGACTGAGGATGGCGCCCCTCCTGGAACTCGACGGCGTGGTGGCCGGCTACGGGGGCGGGGACATCCTGCGCGGCCTCGACTTGGTGGTGGACGAGGGCAGCATCACTTGCCTCGTCGGCCCAAACGGGGCCGGCAAGTCCACGGTGCTCAAGCTGGTCAGCGGTCTGCTCAGCCCGCGCCGCGGCGCGGTCCGGTTCAAGGGCGAATCGATCGGCGGGCTGAGCCCGCGCGCGATCCTCAAGCTCGGTCTCGTCCAGGTGCCTCAGGACCGCAGCCTGTTTCCCAGCATGAGCGTGCGCGAGAACGTTCGCCTCGGCGGCTTCAGCCTGCGTGACCGCGGCCTGACCGAGCGACGGCTGGCCGAGGTGACCGACACCTTCTCGATCGTGGCCGAGCGCGGCGAGGAGCTTGCCGCGTCCTTGTCAGGTGGTCAGCAGAAGCTCGTCGAGTTCGCCCGGGCGATGATGCTCGACCCCGCGGTGCTCCTGCTGGACGAGCCGTCGATGGGCCTGGAGCCGAAGATCCGGACCATGGTGTTCGACATGGTGCGCCAGCTCAACGCGTCCGGACGGACGATCCTGCTGGTGGAGCAGAATGCCCGCTCGGGTCTGGAGCTGGCCGACCATGGCGTGGTTCTGGAGACCGGCCAGGTGCGGCTGGAAGGAACCGGCGCGGAAATCCTCTCCCATCCGCACCTGGGCGAGCTGTACCTGGGCAAACGAACGCCGGAGGTGGCGCGTGCTGAGTCTTAGGGAATACGTCGATCTGGTTCAGCAGGCCGGCGACGTGGTTCACGTGGAGGCCCCGGTCGATCCGGCCAAGTTCGAGGTCACAGCGATCCTGCAGAACCTGGAGAACGAGGGTCGCTACCCGATGGTGATGTTCCACCGCCCACTCAACCTGCATGGCGAGGTGTCCGAGTTCCCTCTCCTCACCAATGTGTTCGCGGCTCGCGAGCGATGCGCCCAGGCGCTGGGGCTGGAACGGTCTCAGGCCAAGCTCGAGATGAGCCTCCAATACGCGCGCCGCGAGGACGGCCGGCTGCCTCCCGTCTGCGTGCCCGTGGACGAAGCTCCGATCAAGGATGTTGTCAAGGCCGGCGAGGATGTCGACCTTCGGGAGCTGCCGATCGTGCGACACCACCATATGGATCCGGCGCCGTACATCGACATGGCTCCGATGATGCGGGACCCCGACTCCGGCGCCTACAACATTGCCTACCTGCGGATGATGTACAAGGGCCCGCGCAAGCTCGGGCTGCACATGTCCCCGCGGCACAACTGGCAGATCACCCGCAAGCACGAGGAGCGGGGCCAGCCGACTCCGGTGGTCATCGTGGTCAGCCACCACCCCGCCTTCTTCCTGGGTGGCCTCAACGTGGCCGCCTTCGGCGAGGATGACTACCAGGTGATCGGATCGGTCGCCGGCGAGCCCATCCGCGTCGTGCCCTCGGAGACCTGGGGCGAGGACTTCATGGTTCCGGCGGACGCGGACCTGATCATCGAGGGCGAGGTGCCTCCCAATGCCCGGGAGGTGGAGGGTCCGTTCGGGGAGTTCCCCGGCACCTACGGTCCTCAGCGGTTGCGCTGGATCATCGACGTCAAGGCGATCAGCCATCGCCGAGACGCCATCTACCAGGATATCTTCGTTGGCCATCCGGATGACCGCATCCAGGGCGGGATCCCCAAGGAGGGCCGGCTGTACAACCGGATCCGGGGGGTCGTCCCTACCTGCAAGGCGGTGGCGCTGCCGCCGTCCGGCGTGTGCCGCTTCCACTGCTACATCTCGATCGACAAGCGCGTCGACGGAGAATCCAAGCAGGCGGCGCTGATCGCTCTGGGCGAGGTCGACTTCATCAAGCACGTCGTCGTCGTCGACGGCGACATCGACCCGTTCGATGAACAGCAGGTGCTGTGGGCGATCGCCACTCGGGTCCAAGCCGATCAGGACGTGGACATCATCAAGAACGTCAAGGGCAACACGCTCGATCCCTCACAGGTGGATGACATCATGACCACGAAGATGATCATCGATGCTACGCGGCCGGTGCGAAGGCCGTTCGCCGAGCGCATCGAGGTGCCGGCCGACGTGCTCGAGCGCATGCCGCTGCGGGACTACGTCTCCGACGCGCCTCCGGTTCCGTCGAAGCTCGAGGCCGAAGATGGCTGAGGTCTTCTATGTCCAGTGCCCCAACTGCGGCGGGCGTCACCCCTGCCACACGGAGGACCTGTGGGACTCCGGCTATGACCTGCTGTGCCCGTACTGCGGTAACGAGTTCTCCCAGGAGGAGGGTTTGGCTGGCATGAAGGAATCTGCCCCGAGGACCGGCGGGCCGGGGAGCCCGCGATCCGCGTGAGTGCCGGGGCAACCACGGCGGGCGACCGCGCTCCCAGAACTGAGGCGGACTTGGGGCACCTGAAGGTGTCGGTGGCCTCGCTGGGGGAGGAGCCGTCCGACCGCTACGCCAAGTGGGCGCAGCTGTGCGAGCTGCTCGGCTACGACACGATGTTCCACGCCGACGAGAAGTGGACCCAGGACGTCTACGTCCGCCAGGGGTACGTCGCGGCGCTGACCCACCGCATCAGGCTGGGAATCAGCGTCACCGACCCGTTCACGCGCCACCCGGCGCTGACCGCGCAGGCCACGGCGACCGTGAACGACGCCTCCGGCGGACGGCTGATCCCGATCATCGGACTGGGGAGCCACTTCGAGGCGCTGCCCGACCTCAAGCGGGAGCGCCCGGTGCGCGCGGTGCGCGAGGCCATCGAGATCATGCGCGGCCTGTGGCGCGGGGAACGTGTCCACTACGACGGTGAGGTGATCCGGCTCGCCGGAGCCAAGCTCGACTGGACCCCCGAGCACGTCCCGCCGATCTGGGTGGCCGGGCGCGGCCCGCAGGTGCTGCGGATGGCCGGCGCTGCCGCCGACGGCGTGCTCATCGGCAGCTTCGCCACCCCGCCGGGCATCAGCTACGCGAAGGAGCGCATCGGCCGAGGTCTGGAGGACTCCGGCCGGGGCTGGGAGGACATCGCCCTGGCCAGCTGGCTGTATGTGGCGATCCTGGATGACGAGGATGAGCCGGTGCCCGAGGATGCGCTGCGCGGGGTCAGCCACGCATTCTGGTCCAGCCGTGACTTCTTCCGCTCACACCTGGACGACTTCGCTGACGACGTGACCGACGAGTTCCGGCGCTTCCTGGACGAGGCCCCCCACGAGTGGAGCCCGGAGGTGATGGCGCAGCTGCGTTCGCTCATCCCGCCGGGGATCTTCCGCAGCCTCGCCCTGGTCGGCACCGAGGAACAGGTGGCGGCGCGGGCCCGGGCGCTTCAGGAACAGGGTGTCCAGCATCTGGTTCTGTGGCCCTTCCCGAGGCCCAACGAGTCGGTTGAGGACCTGACCGTCCGGATCGCCCAGACGCTGCTGCCGAGCATCGCCGAGACCCGCGGGCTGGCCGACTACCAGCGGGTGGACTGAGTATGACTGAGGTCTCGACCGCTGAGCTGCGCGACGTCAGCCTGACCATCGACGGCGTTCGCCACGACGTGGCCGTGGAGCCGCGCGAGTCTCTTTGGGAAACCATGACCTATCGGCTCGGGCTCCGCGGGGCCAACCTGGGCTGCGACCGCGCGCAATGCGGGATCTGCAACGTCATCCTGGACGGCCGGTCGGTGAACAGCTGTGCGGTTCTCACCTCCCGCGTCCGCGGCCGTCCCATCGAGACCGTGGCCGGCCTGCGCCACGGAGAGGGATTGGCCGGACTGCACCCACTGCAGCGGGCCTTCTGGGAGGACGGGGCCTTTCAATGCGGCATCTGCACGAAGGGCTTCCTGATGAGCTCCCTGGCCCTGCTGCGCCGCAATCCCGATCCCGACGATGAGGAGATCCGCACCGCACTGTCGGGCATCCTGTGCCGATGCGGCGAGCAGGAGCGAATCCTGGGTGCCGTCAAGCGAGCGGCGACAGAGCTACGGGAAGGCAACGGCAGCCCGGCACCCGATACGCTGATGCCGCACACCTCGGAGGTCCTGGGCACCAAGGTCCCGCGGATCCAGGGGATGGGCAGCATCACCGAAGAGGGCGACTACCTGTCGCTCATCACCCTCCCGGACATGGCGTTCGTGCGGATGTTGCGCTCGCCCTATCCCCGTGCCCGGATCCTCCGCATCGACGCCAGCCACGCCGAGGCCCTCCCAGGCGTAGTCTCAGTGCTGCACGTCTTCAACCTGCCCGACGAGTACAAGCAGGTGTCGATCGAAGGGCCTCCGGCCCGCCACTTGCTCAACGAGGAACTGATCCAGGTCGGCATGCCGGTGGCGGTGGTGGCGGCGGAATCGGAGCACATCGCCGATGACGCCCTGGCGCTGATAGAGGTCGAATACGAGGTCTTGGAGCCAGCCCTGGATTTTCTCACCGCGGCGGCGGCCGCCAAACAGTGGGACAACCCGCTGCCCGGCACCATCCGCAACGCGATGGACCCTGTCGTGGTGGGCGATCCTGACGCGGCGCTCGCGGACGCCGAGGTGGTGGTGGAGAACGTGACCACCACCCCCTACGAGCAGCATCTGCCCTTGGAGCTGAGAACCGGGCTCTATTACTGGGAGGGCGAGACGCTCGTCACCTACCAGACGACCCACCGAACCTTCGACGTCCGGCGCGAGCTGGCGCGCTGGCTGGGCCTCGAGCCGGGCAACGTGCGCGTCGTCCAGACCGGGTTCATGGGCTCCTCCTACGGATCCGCCGACCACATCGTCGATGAGCTGGTGCTCCCGGCTGTGGTGGCCAAGCTTATCGGGCGCCCGGTGCGCAGCATGCTCAGCCGCGAGGAGAGCTTCCTGACCTCCGCCCATCGCGGCAAAACCCGCACGCGGGTGAAGCTCGGAGTGACCCGCCAGGGAGACCTCACGGGACTGGACGTAGACGTGCTCTACGACGGAGGCACGAACGCCGGCCTTCCGGCCAGCGCCGCCGCGGCCAAGGGACTGACCGGGATCGGCGTGAAGGGCGGCTGGTACGTGTTCCAGATCCTCTACTCCTATCCGCACCAGCGCTACGAGGGCACCGAGGTGTGGACGAACAACTTCCGGGCCGGGCCGATGCGGGGAGTGGGCCGGGTGTTCGGCCTGATGGCGTTGGAGACGGCGATCGAGAAGGCGGCCTATGCGATCGGCATGGATCCTCTGGAATTCAGGCTGCGCAACCTCAACGAGCAAGGCGCCGTGTTCGACGAGATCACCGGCGAGCCGCCGGGACTGCCGTTCGGGCGCACGGGCGGGCATCGCGCCTCGCTGGAGCGCGCGGCCGAGCTGATCGATTGGAAGCAGACGTGGCATCCGGCCGGCGCGCGTGCGGTGAGGCCGGGCGTGTTCCACGGCGTGGCCATCGTCTCGGCCATCGACCGGGGCGGCGGTCGCCAGGGGGGCGCCACCCCGAGCGCCCCGCCTCCACCCTCCAGCGGCCAGGCCCTGCTGCATCCCGACGGCAGCCTGGAGGTGTTCTCGGGAAGCACCGAGGTGGGAGCGGGTCAGCGCACGCTGATGGCCATGTTCGCTGCCCAGACCACCGGGATCACCCTCGACCGGGTGCGGATCGCCCCAGGAGTGGATACCGCCTTGAACACCGACACCGGTCCGAGCAACTCCTCGCTCCAGACCAACACCGCCGGATGGGGCGTGGTCGATGCCTGCCGGGAGGTCAAGCAGCAGCTCCTCGAGCGAGCGGCCGGCCTGCTGGGCACCTCGGACCTGCAGGTGCGCGACGGCTGGGTGTTCTCGCCCACCGACGAGTCCGTGCGCATGTCGGTGGCCGACGTCGTCGCCGGATTGCCGGAGCCGATCCGGGGCGAGTGCGACACGCGCCGCCGCCTCACCGCCGAGTCGGTCTCGACTGGGGCTCACGCCGTGGAGATCGAGGTGGACACCCGCACCGGAGGGATCGACATCCTGCGCTACGTGGCCGTTCACGACGTGGGGCGGGTGCTCAACCGCCTGATGCTCGAGCAGCAGGTGGAGGGCGGTGTGGTCATGGGGCTGGGTGGGGCGCTGCACGAGGAGCTTCTGGTCGACCAGGCCACCGGCCTACCGATCAACCCCAACATCTTGGACTACAAGCCGCCGTCCGTGCTCGAGGTACCGCCGATGGTGGTCGACTTCGTCGAGGTCCCTCAGGACTACGGCCCCTACGGGGCGGTGGCCATCGGCCAGGCATCCACCCCACCCGCTGGCCCGCTTCTGGCCAATGCCCTGCACAATGCCCTGGGCATCTGGCTGGGTGACCTGCCCCTGTCCTGCGACCGGATCCTGGCCGCCTTGGAGGAAACGGCGTGAGGGCGTTCACCCTGCACGAGCCGGCGAGCACCCAGGAGGCGGTCGACGAGTTGCACGCTCACGGAACCCAGGCCCGGCCCCTGGCGGGCGGCACCGACCTGGTGGCCGGCGTGATGCGTGACCAGCTGGTCGGCAGCGGGATGCCGTACCCGACTCACCTCGTCGATCTGACCACCGTCTCTGAGCTGGCCGGGATTCGCGTCGCCGACGATGGGGTCCGGATCGGTGCCACCACCACCCTGACCGACATCGCGGCCTCGTCCGAGCTGTCCGCGGGCTGGCCGCTTTTGACCGAGGCGGCCAGCCAGGTGGCCTCCCCGGAGATCCGCAACCTGGGCACGCTGGGCGGGAACATCCATCAGCGCCCGCGCTGCTGGTTCTTCCGGAACAAGGACTTCGACTGCATCAAGAAGGGCGGCGACGTCTGCTTCGCGGTCAAGGGCGACAACCGGTACAACGCCGTCATCGGCGGCCACCTCTGCTACATCGTGCATCCCTCCGATCTGGCGATGGTGCTCGTGGCCCTGGGGGCCCGGGCGCGCGTCGCCTCGCCAGGCGGTGCGGCGAGCCGAGAGATCCCGTTTGACGAGTACTTCGTCGGTCCTCAGCAGGATCTCCTCCGCGAGACGGTGCTGGGCCCGGACGAGCTGCTGACCGAGGTGGTCATCCCCCCCACCCCACCCCGCACTCATCACGCCTGGCGCAAGCTCAACGAGAAGGGTCAACCGACGTGGGACTTCGCGCTGGTATCGGTGGCCGCCGCCATCACGGCCAGCGATGGCGTCTGGGAAGCTGGGCGGATCGTGCTGGGGGGCGTCGCCCCGGTCCCGTACCGGGCCAAGGTGGTGGAGGACGCACTGGCCGGCCAGGACATCCGCTCCGAACTTCCCGATGCAATCTCGGAGCTGCGGGCACTCGCCCGGCCGATGAGCCATAATGCCTTCAAGCTCCGTCTGATGGAGACGCTGATCGAGCGGACCGTGCTGCGCGCGCTGGACAGCCCGCGGGTGGTGCCATGAGCTCGACGGCCAGGCAGCTGACGGTGGTCTGCGCCCACGCCGAGGGCACCCTTCCGACCTCCTGGTTTCGCACGTACAAGCAACTCAAGCGCAAGGTCAAGCGCAGCGGGCTAAACGCCCGCGTGAGCCTGGCCCCGACGACGGCGCTGCCCGAGCGGATCGATGTGCTGGTGCTGCCGCCCACCCTGAGTGGTACCGGTGACTACGTCGAGCGGGCCGTGACCTGCCTCACCGGTCCCGCCGACCAGCTCCAGCGGGATCTCGATGCGCTGGTGGACCGTCTGCGGGAGGAGGGACGGGTCGAGTACGCCGAGCCGGACGCGCGGACATTCGCCACGCACGTCGGGTTCCGGGCCACCGGCGAGCGCGCGCGCCTCGACGACTGAAGCCGCGCGCCGCGGGTCACGCCCAGCGATCCGGTCATCCGTCCAGCTTCCGCAGCGCCTCGATCTGGCGCTCCCACCGCCTCAGGGTACCCCGGGGATCGTGCAGCTTGTACGTGGTTCCACCGGTGACTTCTGCGTACGGAGCTCGGTGCTCCCGTGTCCAGACGAGCATTCCGCTGAACAGCGCCAGGGGCGGATCGTTCAGGGCGGTACGCTCGACGACCTCGAATCGCAGCTCATGGATCGCCCCTTCCAGCGGCAGGGCGAGCACCACATGGCCGGTGCGGCGCACGTTCGCGGTGGATGAGGATCCTGAATGAAGGGCAAGCCTGACCTCACCGCTCGAGCTGAGCACGACCTCCCCCACGCTGAGGTGCGCCGGTCGGGGCCAGCCCTCCGGATCCACGGTCAGTAGGTCGATCGAGGTCCCGATCTTCGCCGAGAGCTCGGTGCCATCCAGGTACTCAACGACCCCGGCGGGGGGCCGAGGATCGATCTGCGGCGCCTGACCGGGAGAGCTGTCGTCCGCCATACCGGCAGATGATCCCCGAGAACGGCCTTCGGTGCGCGATGACGATTAGCCGACAGGGTGAGAGGGCGCATGTGTCTGCGGCATCTCTCCCGCCGCGCCCATGAACGCCGCACCCGGTAGAGCCTGGAGGCCCTCTAGCCAGCGGTGGCCGATCCGGACCACCGGTGTCTGCCTGAGCCCGCGGCGGAGCAGGCCCTGCCTGGTGGCTTCCAGCGCAGCGTCATAGCGGGTATCGCCGCCGGCCCGCGTCGCCTCCTCAGGCGGGATCCCGGCGATCTCGGCGGCCTCCACGACCATCTGGAAGTCATCCAGCTCGTAGCCGCCGCAGAAGATCAGGCGGGACGCCACCAGCCCGAACTGCGCGCAGGCGTCGTACTCGGCGGCCAGGCAGGCCACCCGGATCAGGGGACGGGAGTCGGCCAGCGGGTTGTCGGGCAACTCCAG
>DASZNA010000042.1:0-1796 GCA_035551655.1 Solirubrobacteraceae bacterium | reverse complement strand
GCCGCCGGGGCCGTGGTGACATCGGACTGCGAGCCCAGCCATGTCTACGGAGGCGTTCCCGCTCGGGCGGTCCGGAAGCTCGATGACTGAGAGCAGGCCGTTCATCCTGCTGGCCACCCAGCGGACCGGCTCCAGCTGGGTTCAGGAGATGCTGGGCAGCCATCCCTCCCTGCGGGTCTACACGGAGTTGTTTTTGGCCGGCGCACGGGGATTCCCGATGTGGGAGCCATCCGACATCGAGTTCGCGGAGTCGTTTCTCGAGGAGAGGGTGAGCCGGCTCTCGCTCGTGAGTCGACGGTATTGGATCTGGAGGTACCTGCAGTCGATCTTCGATCAACCCGACGTGACCGCGGTCGGATTCAAGTACATGTACGACCAGATCCGCCTCAGCCCGGATGTCCTGGCCTATGCGGCGGCGAGGCGGGTCAGGGTCGTACACCTGATCCGCGGCAACCTGCTCGACACTGTCATCTCCGCCGAGCTTGCGACGGCGACTGGCCTCTACCACCTGGCCGCGGACAACCGGACTCCGGTCCCCTGGTGGCCGTCAAAGAGGGTCGAGTCAACCGTCCGCCTCGACGTTCCCGGTCTTCTCCATGAGCTCGAGCGCCTCACCCGCGAGCGCCGACGGATCCGGGCCTGGCTCCGCGCCAGTCGAACTCCCGTGTGCGAAGTCGAGTATGAGACGCTCGCCGCCCATCGACGCGCGTTTGCGCCGGTGCTCGGGTTCCTCGGCCTTCCCGAGCGCGACACCTCGCTGCTGGGCTCCGCGCTGCAGAAGCTGCAGACGCGCTCTCAAGCGGATGTCGTGGAGAACTTCACAGAGGTTCGGCAGGCCCTGCGGTCGACGCCGTACGGGGTGTTCGTGCAGGCCTAAGAGCCTGCCTCTGAAGCACAAGTTCTGACTCGGCTGGGCGTTCGGTAGGGACGTGACGAGCGCCACGCCAGAAATCGATCCCCAGCCCGTCGAGGAGGTTCGGCCGGCCCTGCCCGACATCGCCGCCGGCGATCGGGACCGGCTCGCCGGGATCCGCGACGTCCGCGGGCATGTGGCGAGAGGCATGCTGACCAACGGAGGCTTCCAGATCGGGCTGTTGGCGCTCACTGCTGCCCGCGGACTGGCCGTCGCCGCGTTCGTCAGCCGTTCCGACTACGGCCTCTGGGGCCTCGTCGGGCTCACGCTGTGGACAGCTCTGGGGCTGAAGGGCCAGTTCGGCGCCGGAGAGAAGTACATCCAGCAATCGGAGGCCAACCAGGAGCACGCGTTCCAGCGTGCCTTCACGATCGACGTGATCTTCAGCTGCCTGACGATCCCCGTGGCTGCCGCGGTCGTGGTGGGGATCACCGTGGGCTCCGGCAACCCGGGGGTCCTCGTGCCCGGGCTCGTACTCCTGCTGATGGTGCCGGCGATGGTGCTGCAGTTCCCTGTGGCCACGTTCTACCGGCGGATGGAGTTTCGTCGCCAGCGGCTGCTTCAGTCGATCGACCCCGTCGTCACGGCAGCGGCGACGATCGGCCTGGCTGTCGCGGGCGCCGGATACTGGAGCCTCGTAGCCGGGACGCTGATCGGCTCATGGACCGCGGCGGCGGTGATCGCCTATCTGTCTCCGTTCCAGCTCCGGTTTCGCTACGACCGCGGCACATTCGGACTGTACGCCCGGTTCTCGGCTCCCCTGGTACTCAACGCCGCCGCGGTGCTGGCCTTGTTTCAGACCATCTATCTCGTCGGCAGCCACGCGATCGGGGTGGCCGGGCTGGGCGCGTTCACCCTCGCGGGCAACCTGGTCCAGTTCACC
>DASZNA010000041.1:0-12964 GCA_035551655.1 Solirubrobacteraceae bacterium | reverse complement strand
GTGGTCGGCTGCGGGCGTGAAAAAGGGCCCATCGGGCCCCGATCACGACGCTGGTGTCGCCACGGGCAGGATGCTCAGTCGGTCTGGGTCTCCATTGGTCAGGTGTGGAGGGCGCCCGCGCGCAAGCGCAGCGGCTCGCCCGATCCGACACCGAATATAGCAAAGGAAACCCGGGCTTCCGGGGCTGCGAAAGGTGATCTGAATGGCTGAGAACCGGGATCGACCGGGGGCTGCGAGGCCGATATCCCGGCCTCTGCTGACGCTACTTATGAGCGGCGGTTTGGCGGGTGCCGTGGTGCTCGCCGTGTCGCAATTTCTGAACCTCTACGGAACTCACATCAGGTCCCGTCACCTGGTCGTGGCCACCGCCACCACCGGTGCCCAGCACGCCTATGCGCTAATTCCGGTGGCCATCGTGGCGGCGGTTCTCGCCTACGGGGTCTGGAGGGTGAGCAGCCGCCCGGCCCTGCTCGGGATCGGGCTGCTCGGACTGGCCGCGCTGCTGATCGCGCTACTTCGTGACCTTCCCTATGCCCACCGGCAGGGCCTGTGGAACCTGGGCGGACATTACGTGCTGGCCATCAACCGCCCGGAAGTCGGGCTGTACACGGAAACGGCGGGCGCCCTGCTTCTGCTGCTGACGTTCGTGGGCGGCTTCGTTCTGCTGGGTCCCCCGGAAACCCAGGCGGGTCGGGCAGGCGCTCCAGCCGAGGCCAAATGACATCCGTGTCACCCTCGTGGTCATGGTGCTTACCTTGAATCAGATTTTTACCTGAGCGTCTGATTGAAGGCGCAGTGCTGGGTAGATTAGATCGGGCGAGGGTTGTTCCACTGCAGCCCCCGGTCCCGTGTGGTGGGCGACCCTCGCGTTTACCTCTCTGGTCCGCCAGGCGTCTTGCGGACGATTGGCTGCCCGAGCGCCCGGCTGGCCTTAGCGCTCCACGAAGTAGCTGCCGCTGCCCTGACCGCTGGAGAAGTAGCGACTGGTCACGGTCTTCTTGCGGGTGAAGAACTCGACCGCGTCCGGCCCGTGGGCGTGCAGGTCACCCAGGAACGAGTCCTTCCAGCCGCTGAAGGGGAAGAACGCGACCGGGGCGGCGACTCCGATGTTGACCCCGATCATGCCGGCCTCCACCTCGTGGCGGTAACGCCGCACGGCCGCGCCCGACTCGGTGAAGATCGAGGTCCCGTTGCCGAATCGGCTCGAGTTGACAATCTCGATCGCCTGGTCCAGCGACTCGGCGCGCACCACGCACAGAACGGGTCCGAACACCTCCTCCTGGGCGATCTCCATATCCCGGGTGACGTCGTCCAGGATCGTCGGCCCCAGGAAGGCGCCCTCTGGCGAGAGCTCGCTGTCTCCGGACGCCCGGCCGTCCAGCACCAGGCTGGCGCCGTCGCTCACGCCCCGCTCGATCCACCCGGTGATCCGGTCGCGAGAGGCGCAGGAGATCACCGGCCCCACCTCCACCTTCTCGTCCAGGCCGTCGCCGACCTGCAGGGCACCGGCAGCCTCGGTCAGCGGCCCCATCAACTGCTCGTGGGCGTCCCCCACGGTGACCACCACCGAGCCTGCCATGCACCGCTGTCCCGCCGCGCCGAACGCCGAGCCGAGGATCCCGTCCACCGTCCTGTCGATGACCGCGTCGGGCATGACGACCATGTGGTTCTTGGCCCCGCCCAGCGCCTGCACGCGCTTGCCCGCCTTGGCTGCCCGCTCATAGACCAGCCGCGCCACCGGCGCCGAGCCGACGAAAGAGACCGCGTCGATCCCGGGGTGATCCAGAATCGCCTCCACCACCTCACGGCCCCCGTTGACGAGGTTCACCACCCCGGCGGGCAGGTCCAGGGCATCCAGCTCCTCGAAGGCGATCTGCTGGGTCAGCGGTACCTGCTCGGAGGGCTTCAAAACGAACGTGTTGCCGCAGGCAATCGCGAACGGCAGGAACCAGAACGGCACCATGGCCGGGAAGTTGAACGGCACGATCGCCGCGCACACCCCGACGGGCTGGCGCACCGTCTCGGCATCCACCCCGCGCGCCACGTCCTCCAGGATCCGGCCCTGCATGGTTGTGGGAACGGCGCAGGCGGCCTCCACCATCTCGATCATCCGGCCCACTTCGGCGCGGGCATCCACCAGCGTCTTGCCCATCTCCGTGGTCACGCAGCGCGCCATCTCGTCGGCCCGCGCGGACAAGCGCTCCCGCAGCTCGAACAGCTTTCGCGCCCGGGCGATCGTCGAAACGCCGCGCCAGGCCGGGAGAGCGTCGCGCGCGGCCTGGACTGCGGCGTCGAGGTCGGCTGCGCCGGACAGCGGCACCCGGGCCAGAGTCTGGCCTGTGGCCGGGTTGGTTACGTCCAGGGCGTCTGAGGCCTCCCGGGCGGGGGTCCAGCTCCCGGCGATGTAGTTGTCGAGCAGGCGGGTGGCGGTGGAGGACATCAGGCTCCTAGGAGAACGTTCTTGGGGCGGCGGTCGCCGGAAGTGATCACAGGGTGCCCAGCCGGGCCCGGGCACGAGGGTGCCCTCCGCGTCCAGGACTCGTCAGGGATAGGAGGCCTAGCCTACCGCCGCCCCAGCCGTGCGCCCAGGCGCATCTCAGGCGGTCAGTCCCGCCAGCGTGGCCACCCCGGCGAATGTGACGGCGATCCCCAGGACCTGGGTCCGCTGAAGACGCTCGCCGAAGAACAGCCGACCCGATCCGGCCCCGATCACCCCGGTGAGGGTGGCCAGCACGGCGGTGACGGCGATGCCGTGGTGCGTGCCGGTGGCGTAGGCGAAGAATCCCGCCAGCTCGCACAGTCCGGCCACCAGCAGCGCCGGCCAGACGCCACGAGGCACGCGGAGTTGTCGGCTCAGCGCCATCGGCAGCGTGATTACCGCCACCCCGATCAGGCGAGGCGGGAGGACGGCCCAGGCCGTGGGCAGAAGATGCGAGGCGCGGCCGGTGGCGAACAGGCCGATCCCGAACGAAACCGCCCCGGCGATGGCCCAGGCGGCGGCGCGCCGGTCGTGGTGACCGGTGGGGGTGGGAACGGCCCTTGGGTGATCGGGCGGATTGCGCGTGAGCCGCCCCCCTGCGGACTCGGCCGCCGTCTCCGCCTCAGGCGAGAGCGAGGTCGAGGTCGAGGTCGAGGGGGAAGTCGCAGGCGATGACGACGGTGATCCCGCGGGACGGCGGGCGATCGCCGTCATGATGACCCCGATAACGGTGACCAAGAGGGCCCAGGCCACGCCGTTGTGCAGTGGCTCTCCGGCCAGGATGGCGAGCAGCGCGGCGATCCCGCCCTCCGTGGTGACGATCGGCATCACCACCCCGAGCTGGCCGATCCGCAGGGCGTGGTACAGGATCAGCAGGCCAGCCACATTGCCCGCCCCGCTCAAGACCAGCCAGAAGACGGCCGCGGCCGTCAGATGCGGCGCTCCGGTCCAGGGCAGGATCAGCCCGAGCGCGACCAGTCCGACCAACATCACCCAAGCGAGGGTCAGCCGCGGCCCCAGCACCCGGGTGGCCCGGGAGGCGAACGTCGAGCCGGCCGCCCAGATGATGGCGGCTCCCAGACCGCCGAGTACGGCTGTCATCCAGCCTGCGCTCCGGCTAGGACGGGCCGGGTCAGGGACCCGAGGAGGTCTACGCCCTCGGAGCCGGTCCGGTTACCAGCGGTAATGGGCGAAGGCCTTGTTGGCCTGCGCCATGCGGTAGATGTCGTCCTTGCGCTTGAACGCGTTGCCCTGCTGCTGCTGGGCGTCCAGCAGCTCGTTGGCGAGGCGCTGGGACATCGTCTTCTCGCGACGTTGACGGGCGAAGGTGACCAGCCAGCGGACGGCCAGGGTGCGGGACCGTCGAGGGGGAACCTCGACCGGCACCTGGTAGGTGGCGCCGCCGACTCGGCGTGAACGCACCTCGAGAACCGGGGTGAGCGCCTTGATGCCCGCTTCGAGCACCTCCAGCGGATTGCGCCCGGTGCGCTCGCCCAGAATGGCCAGAGCGTCGTAGACGATCCGCTCGGCGGTTGACTTCTTGCCGTCCAGCATGACCTTGTTGATCACCTGCTGGACCATCCGATTGCGGTGGACGGGATCCGGCTCGACCGGCCGGATCTGCGCAGCGGCGCGGCGTGGCATTAGCGCTCCGCGCTCACTTTGCCTTGACCCCGTACTGCGAGCGCGCCTTCTTGCGGTCAGACACGCCGGCGGCATCCAGGGTGCCCCGGATCACCTTGTAGCGGAAGCCTGGAAGATCCTTGACGCGCCCACCCCGCACCAGCACCACCGAGTGCTCCTGCAGGTTGTGCCCCTCGCCGGGGATGTAGGCGCCGACTTCCATGCCGTTGGTCAGACGGACACGCGCGACCTTACGCAGCGCAGAGTTCGGCTTCTTGGGGGTGGTGGTGTACACGCGTGTGCACACACCACGGCGCTGGGGCGCGGCGACCTTCTTCTTACGCCCCTTGCCGGACTTCAGGCCTGGGGTGGCAAGCTTCTTGGCCGGCTTCTTGCGGCCCTTATTGACGAGCTGGCTTGTGGTCGGCATCGGCTGGCGACGATAGCAGCCACCTGACTGGAGTGGCCCTTGACAGCGACCACGAATGGCGGCTACATACGGGACGTGGTTGTTGCCGTCACCGGCGGGACCGGCACGCTCGGCACATGCGTGGTCCGGGAACTGGCCGACCGCGGGCACGCGGTCCGTCAGCTGAGCCGCCGCGCTGATCGCGAGATCCCCGGCTCTGTCCACTACCCGGTCGATCTGACGACCGGCGCCGGGCTCGAGGAGGCGTTGGGCGCCGTGGAGGTGGTCATCGACGCCGCCAACTCGATGTCCCCTCGGGGCGCGAGGGAGGTGCTGGTCGGCGGCACCGAGCGTCTGACCGCGGCCGCCCACGCCGCCGGCGTCCGGCACCATGTGCTCTGCTCGATTGTGGGGATCGAGGAAGTCCCGTATCCGTACTACCGGGCAAAGATCGATCAGGAGCGGATCCTCACGAGCGGCCGTACCCCCTGGAGCATCGTCCGGGCAACCCAGTTCCACGCGCTGGTGGACATGTTGTTCACGCTCACGGCCCGGGGGCGGGTCTTGCCGGCCCCGGACTTCGAGCTGCAGCCGGTCGACGCCCGAACGGTGGCCCGAGCCCTGGCTGATGCCGCCGAGAGCCCGCCCTCGAAAGCACGCCTGGAGATCGCGGGGCCCGAAGTGCTGAGGACCAGAGAGCTGGCCTACCAGTGGCGCCGCTCGACCGGGCGGCGGGCGCTGGTCGTTCCCCTGCCGATCGCCGGCCGAACTGGCCGGGCGCTGCAGCGCGGTGCGCTGACCGCGCCCTCCGCGGCCGCGCTGGGGACTGTCACGTTCGAGCAGTGGCTGGAGGCACGCGGACGGGGCGCCACCGGTCCACGCCAGCCCGCCCGTCCAGGCGCCCGCCCACGGCCAGGTCGCCGTCTGCCGGGAGGCAGATCCGGGGCTCACGTCAGCGTCCTGCTGCAAAGAGCCGTAACTCGGGCGCTCCCGTCGCCGGGGGACTCCGGCCGGCGCCCGAACGAGCTCGGGGATACCCCATACACGCTGCTCACCACGTTTCGCCGAGACGGAACCCCCGTGGCGGTGCCGGTCTGGGCGGCCCTCAGCCGCGGGCGGCTATACGTGCGCAGCGAGCGCGCCACCGGGAAGGTGAAGCGTCTGGTCCGTGACGGCCGGGCCGAGGTGGCTCCCTGTAACGCGTTCGGCCGGGCCCTTGCCCCCGGCACCCCCGCTCGAGGGCGCGTCCTGCCCGCCGAGGAGGAAGCGACCGCCGAGCGAGCCCTGTCCAGCCGCTACGGCCCGCTCCGAGAGGCCTTCGAGCGCAGTGTCGACCTGATGCGAGTCGAGATGTGTTACCTGGAGCTGACTCTGGCGCCGCCGGCGCCATAGGCAGGTGGTCTGGGATCGGCTCCGGGAGCTCTGCCTGGCGCTGCCAGGGTCGGCCGAGACGTTCCCGTTCGGCCCGGAGACCTCGGTCTTCAAGGTGGAGGGAAAGATGTTCGCGCTGTCCCGCGGTCCCGCCGGCCCGCTGAGCATCAGCCTCAAGTGCGAGCCCCAGCTGGCCGAGCAGCTTCGGGCAGCCCATCCCGCCGTTACTCCCGGGTATCACCTCAACAAGCGTCACTGGAACACCGTCGCGATCGACGGATCGCTGCCCGACCGGATGATCTCCGAGCTGATCGAGGACTCCTACGACCTGGTGGTCAGCCAGCTGTCCCGCGCCCGCCAGGCGGCCCTCGGCTGGGATGGCCACCACGCCGGGGACCGACCATAAAGTCCACCACCCCCGGTCGGCCGAGCGGGTGAGCGACGAAATGGGCGCATAGGGTGACAAACCTCCACACCCCCCTTCCCAGGGCAGGGGTTGATGGACGTTAGTGACCCTACGGTGAACCGCGGAGCCGGAGGACCCAGGCCCATTCGGACTCCGGCTACCCCGCAGGTGGCGGGCCAGCAAGCCGCCACCTGCGCAGACCGCAGGCGCTCAGGCCGCCACTGCCCCCAGCGCCTCGGCGACCGGCACGTAGGGCACCCCGGCCACCTCGGCCACCGGCTCGTAGGTCACCTGGCCGCCGGCCACGTTGACGCCGAGCCCGAAGCCCGGGTTGGCGTCAGTTGCCGCCCGCGCGCCGCGGTTGGCCAGATCGACCACGTAGGGCATGGTGGCGTTGGTCAGCGCGTAGGTGGAGGTGATCGGCACGGCGCCGGGCATGTTGGCCACGCAGTAGTGGGTGATGCCGTCCACCTCGTAGGTGGGGTCCGTGTGGGTGGTCGGCCGCGAGGTCTCAAAGCAGCCCCCCTGGTCGATCGACACGTCGACCAGGACGGCGTGGCGCTTCATCACACCCAGCTGGGCGCGGGTGACCACGTGGGGAGCCTTGGCCCCGTGCACCAGCACGGCCCCGATCACCAGGTCCATCTCGGGCAGGCGCTCCTCGATGGCCAGCGTGGAGGCGAAGACGGTGTCGGCGCGCCCGCTGAAGGCCACGTCGAGCTCGCGCAGGCGGTCGATGTTGCGGTCGAACACGAAGACGGTGGCCTCCATGCCCAGAGCGATGAACGCGGCGTTCATGCCGACCACGCCGCCGCCGATGATCATCACGTTGGCTGCAGCCACGCCCGGGACACCACCCAGGAGGATTCCGCGGCCGCCCAGCGGCTTCTCCAGCACGAACGCTCCGGCCTGGGTGGCGATCTTGCCCGCCACCTCGGACATCGGAGCGAGCAGGGGCAGGCGCCCGCGGGCGTCCTCGATCGTCTCGTAGGCGAGGCATGTCGCACCCGAGCGCATCAGCCCCTGGGTCAACTCGACGTCGGCGGCCAGGTGCAGGTAGGTGAACAGCGTGTGGCGAGGCTCAAGCATCTCCACCTCGACCGGCTGAGGCTCCTTGACCTTGACGATCATCTCCGACTCGCCGAACACCGTCTGAGCGTCGGGCAGGATCTTCGCGCCCTGGGCCTCGTACATCTCGTCGCTGATGGCGGACCCGACCCCGGCGCCGCGCTGGACGTACACCTCGTGGCCCGCGTCAACCAGCTCGCGCACGCCGGCGGGCGTGAGCGCCACGCGGTACTCGTCCGTCTTGATCTCCGTCGGGACTCCTACCTTCATGCCACCAGTTCCCTTCCTCGTAATGCTAGCCAGAATTCGATCCTGTCGCGAGCGGATGCCAGGTCGCGACCCGTCAGCTCCTCCACCCGTCTGATGCGGTAGCGGAGCGTGTGCCGGTGGCAATACAGGCGGCGCGCCGCCTTCTCCCACTGGCCGTTCTCTTCGATAAATGCCTCCAGCGAGCGCATCAGCTCGCCGCCGTAGTGGCCTTCACTCTGCTCGATCGGACCGAGGATGGAGTCGCAGAACAGCTTGAGCGCCTCGTCATCCTGGAGGGAGAGCAGCAGCTGGAAGGACCCCAGGTCCTTGTAGGTGGCGACTCGACTCGCGGTCCTGCTGGCTTTGAGCACAGCAGGACCGGCGTGGCCGTTGCCGTTGGCAGCGCCCGCGCGGCCGTTCTGAGTACCCCGGCGGTCAAAACCGAGGGCCATCGCCTCCAGCGTGCAGCGGGCCTCGTGATAGCTCCGGCGAGTGTCCGCTCCCGATACGGGCCGGCCCAGACCGACGTGCACCGGCGCCGCGAGCTCGGTCTCCACCCGCTCAGCCACCCGCTCGGCCAGAGCCACCAGGTCATCCTCGCGACCGCCCGGGATGAGCGCGCAGACGAGTCGTCCGCTGGCGGCTACCAGGGCCGGACAGGCCTCGGCCCGCAGGGATCCGGCCAGCGCCGCCTCCGCCGCAGCTGCGGCGCGCGGACCGGGGCTGGGAGGTGACATGACCACGGCCGCGACCTCATCGGCCAGCCCGAACGGCTCGAGCCGGCGGCCCAGCTCCGCTCCGGTGAGCTCACCGCTGACCATCGCGGCCAGGACGTCGCCGGCTAGCCGCCGCTCGGTGTCGCCGGCCACGCGCTCGCGCAGCAGCTCCAGCGCGACGATCGTCACAGCTTGGCGCAGCGTCAGCCGATCGAAGTCCGACAGGGGCTCCGCGTCCTTGATCGCCACGAGCCACGCTTCGGCCACCTTTCCCGGCGTAGCTGAGGCCCCGTGACCGGCCGGGCTGCCGTCGGCGGCCACCGGCAGAGCCAGCGCCCGGCTCGGATCCTCCACGCCGGGCATGAACGGCCGGGCATCGCGCCGCCGGGCCCGCTCGCGCAGATCGCCCTGGAGGATGTCCAGGAGAGCCTGGTCGATGGGGCGGCGGAAGGCATGCTTGGCCAGTAGCTCACCCCGGCCATCGAACACCAGCACGGCCGCGCCGACCAGGGTGGCCAGCGCGCCCGCCAGGGCCTCCAGCCCGCGCTGGGACAGGACGATGCGCTCGAGCCGCTCCTGGGCGGCGATCGCCCGGCGCAGCACGGCGTACTGCTCGTTGACCAGCTGGGTGAACGCGGCCTCGGTGATCGCGATGAACGGGACCTCATACGGCACCTCGAACACCGGGAACTCCAGCTCCTCGGCCGTCCGCAGGAGGTCCGGCGGAACGGCGTCATGCGCCAGCCCCGTTCCGAAGCCCAACCCGGCCAGCTGGTGCTCGGCCAGACGTCGGATGTAGTCCCGCTGAATCGCCGGGCTGTCCAGCTGCATACCGGCCGTGAGCAGGACCTCACCGCCCGACAGCCAGGGCGTCGGGTCCGCCCACTCGGACAGGTGGACCCAGCGCACCGGCATGTCCAGGTTGGACTCGCCGGTGAGCACCCGGAAGTCCAGGTCCTCGATGAGGCCTCTAACGGTCAGCATGGGGAGCTCGGTCGGAAGTTCCTCGAGCGCCTAGGTGTGGACGTGCATCCGCTCGCCCGCCTCGGTGAGCACCGGCCGGAGCACCGACTCGATCTCCGCGAACTGCTCGGGCCCGCAGATCAGCGGCGGGGAGAGTTGGATCACCGGGTCGCCCCGGTCGTCGGCCCGGCAAATGAGGCCGCGTCGGTAGAGCTCACCGGAGAGGAAGCCGCGCAGGAGGGTCTCCGCCTCCTGGTCGTTGAACGTCTCCTTGGTCTCCTTGTCCTTGACCAGCTCGATCGCGTGGAAGAAGCCCACGCCGCGCACGTCGCCCACGATCGGCAGATCGCGCATCGACTCGAGCATCTCCCGGAAGGGGCCCTCGTTCTGTCGCACATTCTCGAGGATGTTCTCGTTCTCGAACGCGTCGAGGTTGGCCATGGCGATCGCCGCGGACATCGGATGCCCGCCGAACGTGAACCCGTGAATGAAGCTGTTTTCGGCCTCGTGGAACGGCTCGAACAGCCGATCGGAAACGATCGCGGCGCCCATCGGGGCGTAGGAGCTGGTCAGGCCCTTGGCCGTGGTGATGATGTCCGGCTGGTAGCCGATGCGGTCCGAGCCGAAGTACTCGCCCAGACGCCCCCAGGAGCAGATCACCTCGTCGGAGATGAAGATCACGTCGTACTCATCACAGATCTCGCGGATCCGCTCGAAATAGCCGTCGGGCGGGGGGAAGCAGCCGCCGGCATTCTGCACCGGCTCCATGATCAGCGCCGCCACGGTGTCAGGGCCCTCGCGCTCGATCGTCTCGGCCACGGCGTTGGCCAGACTCTCGGCGGTCGTCCCCTCCGGCGCGCGATACATGTTCGTGTTGGGCACCGTCACGCCACCCGGAGTCAGGGGTTCGAACGGCTCCTTCAGGGACGGGATCTGGGTCGCGGTCAGGGCCCCCAGGCTGGTGCCGTGGTAGGCGATGTCCCGGGCCAGGATCTTGTACTTGTTCGGCTTGCCGGTCAGCTTGTGGTACTGGCGAGACAGCTTCAAGGCCGACTCCACGGCCTCGCTGCCGCCGCTGGTGAAGAACACGCGGTTGAGATCGCCGGGGGCCAGCTCGGCAACGCGGGCAGCCAGCTCGATGGCGCGCGGGTGGGCGTAGGACCAGTTCGTGAAGAAGCCGAGTTCCTTGGCCTGGTCGGCGCCGGCCTGCGCGATGTCCGCGCGGCCGTGCCCGATGTTGACGCAGAACAGCGCAGACAGGGCATCGAGGTAGCGCTTGCCGTGCTCGTCGTAGACGTACGGCCCCTCGCCGCGCACGATGATCGGGATCTCGTGCTGGTCATAGGATCCCATCCGGCTGAAATGCATCCACAGGTGCCGGCGACCCAGCTGCTGAAGCGTGGTGTCGCGGGTGTGGACGGCCTCGGTGGTGGACATTCGACTCCCTCGAAGAAAGGTACTTGCCGTTTTGTACAAAATAGCGAGGCCCGGAAGGCGCCCCCCATGTGCGCGACGGCAGGAGCCGCGCAGACTCGATGTACAGGTTGGAGCAAAAGCATGGTCGATCTGACCTACGAACGCCGTGGGCAGGCGGTCGCTGGCGATTCGCGGTCCGTGGTCCTGATCCACGGAATCGGCAGCCGCTGGCAAATGTGGGAGCCGGTCCTGGGCCTCCTCCCCCCGGACCGTGACGTGATCGCCCTCGATCTCCCTGGTTTCGGAAGCTCCCCCTCCCTTCCGCCCCAGGCCGACTCCGGAGCGCGGAGCCTGGCTGAGGCGGTGGCGGCGTTCCTGGCTCAGCTGGGGGTTGAACGGCCTCACCTGGTGGGCAACTCGCTGGGCGGATGGGTGGCGCTGGAACTGGCGCGGCTGGGTCACGCGAGCTCCGTCGTCTGCCTGTCCCCGGCCGGGTTCGCCAGCCGGGCCGAATCGGTCTGGGCGCGGTCCAGCCTAATCGCCCTCCACCGGGCGGCCCGGCTGATCGGCCCGCGGGCGCACGCGCTGTCCCAACATGCCTGGTTCCGCCGCCTCGGCTACTGGCAGCTGGTGGCCCACCCGGAGAACGTGCCTGCCGACGACGTCGCGGGATCAACCAGAGCCCTAGCCAACGCCACCGGCTTTCAGCCCACCCTTCGAGCCACCACCAGAAGCAACTTCCAGCACGGCCGGCTGCTCGGGATGCCCGTGACGATCGCCTGGGGTGAGAAGGATCGCCTGCTGCTGCCCCGCCAGGCGGCTCGAGCCGCGGCGGAGCTGCCGGGCGCCCGCCTGGTCAATCTGCCGGACTGCGGTCACATCCCCACCTACGACGACCCCGGCCTGATCGCCCGGGTGATCCTCAACGGGATCGCTGAGGACTGAGGAGCGCCCTCGGCCAGCTGGCCGAGGGCGCTCCCCGCGTCAAACGTCAGCCCGTGAACGCCGGGGCGGCGGTCACCCGGATCGCCGCCGTCGCCGAGCTGTACCCGGACTTGGTAATCCGGGCGTGGTAGGTCCCCTGCTTCAGGGTCAGGCAGAGCGTGGCGCTGCCCGAGCCCGACGTGGTGGCACTGCGACCGGCCAGCGACACCTTGGCTCCCCCTACGCCCTTGCCGCCGGACGTGCCGGTGAAGGCGTAGCACGTCCGGGTACCCGCGCCGGCCGTGTGCGGGGTGACACTCAGCTTCAGCGACTTGGCGGTGATCTTCACCGTGACGCTCGAGCTGGGCTTCAGGTTGGCGTTGAACGCCGTCGTGCTGACTGTCGCGGTGTTCTTCGGCTTGCCGGCTTTCCGCGCGATCACCGTGATCTTCACGGTCGCCGACTTGCCCGCCTTCAGGGTGCCCAAACTGCAGGTCACGGTCGCTTTGCCCGTGCATTTGCCGGCCGAGGTGCTGTGCTTGGCGAACCTGACGGCGGAGGGCAGCTTGTCCTTCACCGTCACCTTGGTGGCGGTGGCGCCGCCTGAGTTCTTGACCCGTAGCGTGTACGTGAACTTCTGACCGACGCCGACCGTCTTGGCGCTGGCGGACTTCTTCACCGACACGTAGGCGCCGGCCACCGTGTTGTACCGGGCGAAGCCTGTCGACCCCTCGCCGTAGACGGCGTAGATGCCCTGCAGACCTGGGGCGGAGACGTACGCCATCCCGCCGTCATTGACGCTGGACGGGAACGTCCGAGTGGTCCAGGTTTTCGTGGCGACGCTGTATGACCAGAAGTTCGCCTCGTCGTAGCTACCGTAGGTGTAGTAGGTCCCGGTTGACGGGTCGATGGTGCCACCCAGGACCGGATAGCCCGGCATCAAGGGCAATTCCGTCCACGTGTTCGACGCGATGTCATAGACAGCGAAGCCGTTGCAACCGTCGCCTTGGTGGCCATAGATCTTGCCTTCGTAGCCGGCAATCGCACCCCATTCCTGAAATCCGGTGCCGGTGCAGTAGTTGAACGGCCCCCCATTGGTGGGGTCCTGGCTTGAGTCGTTGAAGGCGGGGGCGGAGGCCAGCGTCTTGGTGGTCCCGGTAACCGGGTCATAGGACACAAAGCTCTGTCCTGCGACCAGATACAGGAGTCCACCGTAGGCGGTGATATTCCCGGTCCCCTGACCCAAGGGATTGGCGATCGTGGTCCAGGTATTGCTGGCGATGTCGTAGACACCCATCGCGGTCGAGTTCTCCGTGTATACGGTATAGATCTTCCCGTCG
>DASZNA010000040.1:0-7800 GCA_035551655.1 Solirubrobacteraceae bacterium | reverse complement strand
TGCTCACTCTGTCAACGGAAACGGCGGCGCTCGCCCCGGCAGAGCGCGAGACATCCGCCGCCCGACGGGAGACGACCGTGCTCATTGAGGCCTCAAAGCTAGCAGTGAGGGCAGCCGATCAGGCCCAGAGCAGCGCCGTCCAGTCGGCCTCGTCCCGAGGGAGCTCCGAGAGTCGGAGAGCCCGCACCGCTGGTGCGGTACGGGCTCTTCCGAGGACGACCCTGGTAGGGCTGGGGGGCCGTCCGAGGCTCGCGAGAAAGGGGGCGATACTCGCGAGCCAGGTGACCTCCGTGTCACGGCCAGCATAGCGATCGGGATGCCCCCACGGGCAATTCGCTTAGCGAAAACTTCGCCTAACTGCGCAACAACCTCTGTCTTATTTCGTTCCGCTTTTTTAACATCTACTGCCTCCCGACATCTCGTCCTCCGGGAAGCCAACCCTGATGTTGTTCGCCTCTCCGTTACAGCCGTCAGGCCCGTCCGGGCCTTCAGGGGCTTCAGGGCCTTCAGGGCCCGAAGCCGCGGCGCTGTGCCTGCCCGAGCGCGTTGCGCTGGTGAATGTGCCGATCGCCGTCACCGACTATGCGCGTGCACTCGATCTGATCGATCAGCACATCGCTCAGGGCCACCGCGGTTACGTGTGCGTGACGAATGTGCACACGGTGATGGCCGCGGGCGAGGATCCGGAACTGCGCAGCGCCCTGTCGGGATCGGTCGTCAACGTGCCCGACGGGATGCCCCTCGTCTGGGCACTGAACGCGCTCGGGCATCGGCTCGACGATCGGGTCTATGGGCCTGAGTTGATGTGGCGGGCCAGCGCCCGGGCGGCCACGGCGGGCACCCGGTTCTACCTGTATGGCGGCCGCGATCAGGAGGCCCTGACCCGGTTGACCGAAAACTTGCGCCGCCACCATCCCGGCCTGCAGATCGTGGGCGGGTTCTCCCCCCCGCATCGCCCTCTCACGGCCGAGGAGGGCAAGGCGATTGCCGAGGAGATCAACCGCACCGCTCCGGACATCGTGTGGGTGGGCATCGGCGTGCCCAAGCAGGAGAAGTGGATGGCCGCGATGCGCTCCCGCCTGCAGGCGCCAATGCTGGTTGGGGTGGGCGCCGCCTTCGACTTCCACGCCGGTCTGGTGCCCCAGGCGCCGCCCCGGCTGCAGCGGGCCGGACTGGAGTGGGCCTACCGGATGTTCCGGGAACCCCGCCGGCTGTGGCGGCGCTACCTGCGCTACAACCCGCGGTTCGTGGCGGCGTTTGCCGTCCAGTACCTGCGCCACCGGCGCGCGACGACTGGCCGCTGAGCCTCTCGAACCATGAACCAAGCCCCGACGGCCACCGTCGTGATCCCCACCCGGCGACGCGCCTCCTACCTGGATGTGGCGCTGGGCTCGATCGTCCCCCAGGCTCAGGCGGCCGGAGCCGATGTCCTGGTGGTGAGTGACGGGCCGGACCTGCCCACCGAAGCGGTGTGCTGGCGCCACAAGCTGCGGCGACTGGAGCTGCCGGCCGACTCCGGACTGAACGCGGCCAGGAACGCCGGCGCCGCGGCGGCAGGCGGGGAGCTCATCGTGCTGGTCGATGACGACGTGGAGGTGCTCGACGGCTGGCTGGAGGCCCTGCTGGGAGCCGCCAGGGCCGATCCGGAGTGCGAAGCGTTTGGCGGCCCGATCATCGCTCGCCTCGAGGGCGGCCCCCGGTCATGTGGCCACGAACCACCGCCGATCACGGCGCTCGATCGCGGATCGGATGATCGTGATGTGGACGCCGTATGGGGAGCCAACATGGCGATCAGACGAAGCGCGCTGACGCGGATCGGACCTTTCGATCCCGAGTTGCGCGGGAGAGGCGACGAGGAGGAGTGGCAGATCCGGCTCCGGCAGGCCGGAGGGCGCGTCCGCTACGTGGCGGCGGCTCGCCTGGTTCACCGGCGCAACCACCAGGATTCGAAGCTCGGCCCCATGACTGTGGCGTCCTATCGCCTCGGGCGAACGGCCCGGCGGTTTGACCGCCGAAAGGGGACCACGCCCCGGTTGAGATCGGAGCTCCGGGTGCTGGCCGGGTCGATCTGGCATGCCGGGCGGAATGGCTGCGCCTACGGAGTTTTTTTCGCCGCCCACGAGAGCGGCCGGCTCAGGGAGATGCTGGCGGAGCGTGAAGGTTGAGCCCCCCGGCCGACCAGGACGACTTTCTGTCCGGGGAGAGCGGCTACGTGGCGGGCCGGCGGCGTTCGACGGTGGCCCGCCTGGTCGATTCTGTGTGGGACCTGGAGGCAGGGCGGCGCCAGACCGCACTGGGCAACGCGGCGCAGACCTGGCCGCCCACACGACGGGTCCTGGCCCTGTCCATCTTCCGACCCGAAGCGCCGAATCTGCTGGCCGACGCGCGAGCTGAGCTGCAGAGCTCGCGACACGACGTACAGCTCGAGAGCATGGAGATCGGCCGAGGCGGCAAGTTCGAAAACCTCAACCGGATGCTCGAACAGACACCCGCCGATGGACGGGACTGGTTGCTGATGATGGACGACGATGTTCGGCTTCCCGCGGGTTTCCTGGACACGTTCCTGTTCCTGGCCGAGCGCTTCAACCTGGCCATCACCCAGCCGGCCCACCGCCGCTACTCCCACGCCGCCTGGAAGGTGACCCGGCGACACCCGGCCAGCCTGGTCCGGGAGACGGCCTTCGTGGAGATCGGCCCGGTGGTGGCGTTTCACGCCAGAACGTTTGCCAGCCTGCTGCCCTTCCCTCCGCTCAAGGCCGGCTGGGGTCTGGACAACCACTGGTCGGCGCTGGCCCGACAGCGCGGTTGGCCCATCGGGGTAGTTGACGCCACGCCGGTGGAGCACGTGCTGCGTCCGGTGGCCGCCTCCTACGACCAAGGCGAGGCGGTAGCCGAGGCCCGAACGTTCCTGGCCGATCGGCCGTATGTCGGCCGCTCAGAGGCTGGCCGAACCCTGGTCACCCACCGGCGCTGGTAGCGCGATGAAGGTCCTGGTGGTGACCGAATACTTCCCGCGCCAGGGCGACCCGGTGCGAGGGGTCTGGGCTTACCGCCAGGCGCTGGCCACCCGGGAGGCCGGCGCCGAGGTCCGCGTGCTCGTCCTCCATCGGCCGATCCCGCCGCTGGCTGCGCTGCGACGAGGGGACCTGAGGGCGGCCTGGAGAGAGCTCGGGCAGCCACCCCAAGCCCAGCCCCAGGGACTGAGCGTCGAGTATCTGCGCTACCTCTCACCCCCCCGGCCGTGGTCGTATGACACCTGGGGCGCCTGGGCTGCCCCGTGGCTTGCCCGCCGGCTCCCCGCGATTCGGCGCAGCTTTGATTTCGACCTGGTGCATGCCCACTACGCGATTCCGGCGGGAGACGCAGTCCGCCGGGCGGGTCCAGATGTGCCCGTCGTCCTGTCCGTGCACGGCCACGACGTGTTCGGCGCCGGGGCGGGCGGACCCCGGGTCGAGACGGTACTGCGCCACGCCCGGCTGGTGGTGGCCAACAGCCAGGGCACGGCCGAACGCTGCCGCGTGGCCGGCGCCCCCCAGGTGGAGGTTGTCCACCTGGGCACCGACATCCCAGACTCCCCGCCACCTGCTCCAGCCGACCCGGTGCTCGTCACGGTGGCCCATCTGGCCCCTCGCAAGCGCCACCGGGACGTGCTGGCGGCGGTGGCCCGCCTGCGCAGCCGGCATCCCCGCCTGCGCTACGTGGTGGTGGGCGATGGGCCAGCGCGCGGTGCCCTGGAGCGCCAGAGCGCAGAGCTCGGACTGACGGGCTGCGTCGATTTTCGGGGAGCGCTGGCGCCTCAGGAGGCCCGAGCGGCGGCCCAGGCGGCCACGCTGTTCGTGATGCCCAGCGTGGACGAAGCCTTCGGAGTGGCCTATGTGGAGGCGATGGCGGCGGGTGTCCCGGCCGTCGGCTGTCGAGGGGAGGCCGGCCCGGAGGAGATCGCCAGGGCCGGCGGGGGTATGGTGCTCGTCCCGCCCGAGGATCCGCAGCGGCTGGCCGAGGCGGTCGACCACCAGCTGAGCCAGCCGGGCTCCCTTACGGAGCTGCGCCGGGCGGCCAGGCAGACCGTGCTCGAGAACTTCACCTGGCCCGGCTGCGGGCAGGCCACGGTGGAGGCGTACCGGCACGCGCTGAGGGGCCGATGAGCTCGGCACCCGCTGGTAGCCTCGCCTCGTTGTCGTCCCTGAGCTCCGCTCCGCGAAAGTCCGGGCCGGCCTCCTCCGACCTGGCGCCGAAGCCGGCGAGCGCCGGTCGGCGCGCCGATCTGGTCCTCGGCCTGCTGAGCGCAGCAGGTCTGACCGTCCTGGCCGGAACCGCCACCAGCGGCTCGGAGCTGACGCCCAACACCTGGGTGGAGGTTGCCCTGGTCACGATCGCGGCGATCCTGATCGGCGCACTGATCATCCGGCGCCGGACGGTCACCGGGTGGGCCGCGCTGGCGGTCGGGGCCTTCGCCGCCCTGGCGCTCCTCACCGGCGTGTCAATGGCCTGGTCGATCGCCCCCGACCTGACCTGGCTGGAGGCGGCCCGCACCACCGCCTATCTGGCCGCGTTCGCCTCCGCCGCGGCCCTGGCGCGGCTGCTTCCTGACCGCTGGGAGGTCGTGCTGGCGGTGATCGCGGCGGCGGCGGTGGCCCTCACCGGGTGGGCGCTGGTGGTCAAGGTGTTCACGCTGGGGGCCGGTGGCCAGCCTCAGTATGGGCGGCTGCTCGCCCCGTTCGGCTACTGGAACGCCACCGGTCTGATGGCCGGGCTGGGGATGCCGGCGGTCCTGTGGATTGCCAGCCGGCGGCAGGGCCGGAGGCTGACCCGGGCGCTGGCCCTGCCCGCGCTGTCGTGGCTGGGCGCCGTTGTGATCCTGTCCTACTCGCGCACCGCGCTGGCTGCCACCCTGGTGGGACTGGTCGTGCCGCTGCTGTTCATGCGGGGGCGGTTGCGGGCGCTGCTGCTCCTCGGGCTGGGGGTCATCGGAGCCGGGGTGATCAGCGCCTGGGCCCTGGGTGACGGCGCCCTGACCAGCGACCATGTCGCCTTGGCCGCTCGCCGTTCGGCCGACGGCACGTTCGGCCTCGTGCTGGTGATCGGGATGGTCGTGCTCGCCGCGGTCGGGTTCGGCACGACTTTGGCGCTCGACCGGATCTCGCTCAGCGCGCGAGTGCGGCGTCGGGTCAATCTGGCGCTGCTCGGAGCCGTGGCCCTGGTGCCGTTCCTGCTCGTGGCTGCGCTGGCCGCCTCATCACGCGGCCTCACCGGGGAGATCTCCCATGTGTGGAGCACGCTGACCAGCAGCCAGGCCACCGTCGGTGACAAGGCGACCCGCCTGATTGACCTGGCCAACAGTCGGCCCCGGTACTGGCGCCAGGCGCTATCGGTAACCGATCACCACCTGCTCGCCGGTTCGGGGGCGGGGAGCTTCGGCATAGCCCACCTCCGCTACGCCACCGCCACGCTGACCTCGACCAACGCCCAGCACGCCCATTCCTACGTGTTCGAAACTCTGTCGGATCTCGGTGTGCTCGGATTGGCGGTCAGCCTGGTGCTCCTGCTGGGCTGGGCGATGGCCACCCGCGTGACCCTTAGCTCCCGCACAGCGGCCTCCGAGCCGGAGCGAGACGCCCATTGGGTCATGCTGGGGATCGTGCTGGCCTTCGGGTTCAGCTCGAGCTTCGATTGGACGTGGTTCTACCCCGGCCTGGCCGTACCGGCCCTGATCTGCGCTGGTTGGCTGACCGGCCGAGGCACCGCCAGTCCGGTCGGCCGGAAAGCTTCTCCGGCCGATGGCCGCGAGGCCCCGGTCAGCCGCCGCCCGGCGGCCATCGCATCGCTCACGCTGGTCCTGGTCGCCACGATCGGACTGCTGTGGGGGATCTGGGAGCCGCTGCGCTCGGCCGACGCCAACAACGCCGGGATCAACGCGATGATCGCGGGGCATGCCGGTCAGGCGATCGGCGACGCCCGCTCGGCGGCGGCCGCCGACCCGGTGTCGCTGGAGCCGCTGCAGGAGCTGTCGGCGTTCCTCGGGGCGGTCGGCGACTCTCAGGCCGCCCGGGCAGAACTGGTCAAGGCCACGACCCTCCAGCCCCAGAACCCACAGCCATGGAGCTGGCTGGGGAGGTACGACCTGCAGCGGCGCCAGTATGGGCTGGCGCTACGCGCGCTCAGGCGCGCGGCGGCCCTCGACGTCACCAACGTGCAGACCGCCGAGCAGCTGAGGCGCGCCGAGCAGGAATCAGGCCAGCGCTAGGGCGTAGGCCTCCACATGGCGCTGGGCGCTCCGGGCCCAGGAGAAGTTGGTCGCGCGTTCCCGCCCGCGGGCGCTGAGGCGCGCCCGCAGCGCGGGCTCCGTGGCGATGCGAAGCAGAGCCGCGCCCAACCCCACTGGATCTCCCGGCTCGATCAGCAGAGCGGCCTCTCTGGTCACCTCGGCCACGGCCGGTGAGCGTGCCGCCACAACCGGCACCCTGAGGGACATCGCCTCAAGCAGAGTCAGGCCGAAGCCCTCGTAGCGAGCCGGGTGGGCCAGGGCCAGCGCGCCCGCGTAGAGCTCCCCCAGTCGGGCCGGGTCGGGATCAGGCTCGCGCCAGACCCCAGGCGCCGCCACCCCCAACGCCGAGCCGGCCAGCAGGAGCCCGGCCGGACGCTCACCGGCGGCCAGGCGATATCTCGAGTAGGCGTTCAGCAACGTCGGCAGATCCTTGCGCGGTTCTTCGCTGCCCACGTACAGGAAGTAGCGCCCGCGCCGGCCGCCCGCGCCGGCTCCGGCTCCTGGTCCGGCTGGGGCTGCGCGCCCGGTACCTCTAACCGGCCGGAAGGCCTGGCCCGGACCATGATGGGCCACAACCACCCGCTCGGCGGGCAGCCCCCAGAGCTCTCTGACGTCCACGGCCGTCCGCTGGCTGACGGCGATGACCATCCGCGCCGCCCGAGCGGCGGACGGGTGGGTCAGGCGGGCGTAGGCGCGAAACCGGCGATCGAAGTCTCCGGGGCGTCGTTCGACGCCCAGATCATGGACCGTGAGCACCTGCGGAATCCCGGCCTCCGGCTGGATCCGCACCGGCTGGGGGTGGTGGAGCAGGTCGGCCTGCGCCTGGTGGGCGCGCCGGGGCAGCTCGTGGTGGGTCCACCAGGTGTCCGCCGCCAGGTCGCGCATCAACTGCAACCCGCCCGGCCCGGCCGGCATCCGCGGGTTCTCGGCCTGCACCACCTCCACGTCGCGCCGGGCGCCCAGAGCCTCGGACAGGCGAGTCACATAGACCCCCGGCCCGGACCGCGGAGCCCGCCGTGCCACCGTCGTGTCGATCAGGACCCGCAAGTCGCTCAGCGTTGCCCGTGCGCCAGCAGCACCCGGCGTGCGAACGGCATTCCGCCCTCACCTCGCACAGCCACCTGCCCAAAGCCGAACTCGGACAGCAGTTGGCCCAATGACCTGCGCGTGTACAGGTGAAGGTGGTCGCCCAGAGGCTGGGAGTATCGCTCCACGCCCCCGACCAGCAGCCGCAGACGCCCGTGGTCCGGAGTGGTTATGGCCAGCCGGCCACGCGGGGCCAGCACGCGCCGAACCTCCGAAAGCCACATACCGGTGTCGGCAACGTGCTCGATCACCTCGCTGGCCCAGACGAGGTCGAAGCTGTTGTCAGCGAACGGGAGGGGCCGATCCGGGTCGACGCGCTGGAGGTCGAGTTCAGGGTGTGCCTGTCGGGCTCGGTCCAGCGCCGCCTGAGCGACATCCGCCCCGGTCACCGAGCCGGCTCCGCCCTCCAGGGCCACCCGGGAAAACGTTCCCTCGCCGCAGCCGAGATC